>NZ_JBQFPS010000041.1:0-507 GCF_056536485.1 Ruegeria sp. CL5 | reverse complement strand
AACCACCTCATGAGCCTCTCACGCTTTCGCGTGGGTGTGTGAGACCATTGAATCCGATTGCTCAACCCGACGATATCACCTAACTCCAATCAAGCGCATGAACAACTAAACCACTACCAACGCTAGTCGGTAATAGTTTAGTTAAGGAACTTTTCCCTCCGGATTTATTTGCCCCTAATCATGGTCTGGAATAGGATTCCCGGGCCGAATTTGAGCGTTTCGAACTCATTTCATTGGATTTATAGAAATAGATCAATGGTATCGTGCGAAGTCCAAATCAGGGCTATTTCTTCGCCGATATGACTTCTTTCACCGTCTAATGATCGCTCTTCTTCAACCCGAATTGAGTACACTCCGTCATTAGTTTGCCTTTGGCGTAGGTCCGCAGTGTCAGGTCCATTGAATGTCTGGATGTCGGCAAATAAGAATGCCTCATCTATTTCCTGATCAATCTCGGTCCAGTTATGATTGACGTCGTCAAGAGAAACTGCATTTAACACGTCGCTC
>NZ_JBQFPS010000040.1:0-726 GCF_056536485.1 Ruegeria sp. CL5 | reverse complement strand
CCTAGATTATGTTGACAATTGACGCAGCCAGAGTCGGATCGATGTGATGTCAATGAAGCGGAGGTAGCTTTCTGCAGTCTTGTCATATCGGGTGGCGACACGTCTGGCATTCTTCAGTTTGTTGAAGGAGCGTTCCACCATGTTGCGTAGGCGATAGAGCGAGCGGTCGACACCGACATGTTTCTAGCGTGATTTCCGCGTGGGGATGACCGGGAGCACGTCGCGGTTGTTCATGGTATTTCGGATGCTGTCGGCGTCATAACCATGGTCAGCCAGCAGGACGCTCGGCTGGGGTAAATTGTGTGCCAAAACCAGATCGAAACCGAGATCGTCGGATGTCTGGCCTGGTGTGACTTCGGTCCTCATGGGCAAGCCGTGCGCGTTGACAAGGAGGTGGATCTTGGTCGTGAAGCCACTCACTTGAGCGGTCAAAACCCTGACGCGGCGTCCCCCTTTAGCGCCTGCTGCCTGATGATGGGCGCGAACCACGGTGCTGCCCATCATTTGCAAAGCGCTCGGAGCGGCCCGGCTTTGGTTCAGAGCGTCCAAATTCCCTCCCAGAGACCCGCCAGCGTCCAGCGCCAGAACTGGCGACAGGCGCTTGACCATTTGCAAAACTCATCGGGCAGGTCCCGCCAAAGGGCTCCGGTTCGGGAAATCCAGAAAATCCCATCAAGGACACGGCGGTGATCGGTGGGCTTTCGCCCAATTGGGCCACGTACGGCG
>NZ_JBQFPS010000039.1:0-739 GCF_056536485.1 Ruegeria sp. CL5 | reverse complement strand
CCATTGAATGTCTGGATGTCGGCAAATAAGAATGCCTCATCTATTTCCTGATCAATCTCGGTCCAGTTATGATTGACGTCGTCAAGAGAAACTGCATTTAACACGTCGCTCTTGCCGCTTTCTATTGCGACCCAATGGATGGTTTCTTGATTGTGTTTCCCATTAGCGCCCTCTTCTTCCTGCATCCGTAACGTAAAACCGTCGGCTTCGACGTTGTCTAGCCGGGTTGTGACTGCCGCCCCGCCGTTGGCGCTTGCAACCTGCGCGAAAACCAGAGCGTCATCGAAGCCAGAAAGTGCAACGTTGGTTGGTGTCTCGTCACGGGCCGTTGCAGTGCCGAGCGTGATTTTACGGCCATCCTCAAGCTCGTATTCACCTGCGCTACCGGCAAACCACGTAACCTGTTCCGTTGTGTGCCGACCGTCCAGATAGTCCCACTCGTCGATCTGGTATTCGAAGCCCTCATTGGTAACATTCCGGACGCGCGTCACGGCAGCATCGCCGCCGTTGTAGGTAAGAGGTGCCATGATAACAATCGCGTCCTCAATTTCGCTGTCGAAACTGACTTTATGCCAAGTGTCTCTGTTTGGCTGCATAACCATTTCTGAGCCGAATTGTAGAGTTCCAACCGGCTGTCCTGCCGTGTTATCCGGTACCGGTGCGTCATCGACCGGGTCTGTTGGCGATGTCTCATCGACCGGGTCTGTTGGCGATGTCTCATCGACCGGGTCTGTTGGCG
>NZ_JBQFPS010000038.1:0-819 GCF_056536485.1 Ruegeria sp. CL5 | reverse complement strand
CGGTCTTGTCAGAAGAACTTGCCTTAAGGCGGGCAGGGGGCTTTCGTAGCTTTTGCCCATAACCAGACCTGCCTCTTTTAAGTACTTCAAAACCAGCCCAGAGATCATCCGCCTTGCGGTGATGCTGTATATTCGGTTCCCACTCTCGCTTCGGAATGTCGAAGATCTGCTGCACGAGCGAGGCATCGACGTGTGCCACGAAACTGTCCGATATTGGTGGAACCGGTTTGGGCTGGTGTTTGCATCAGAGATCCAAAGAAAGCGTGTGCAGCAGCTGCGCGCGTTCTCGAAATGGAAGTGGCACGTGGACGAGGTCTTCGTAAAGGTGAATGGCAAGCGGCATTATCTTTGGCGGGCCGTTGATCAAGAAGGCGAGATGCTGGAAGCCGTTGTTACCAAACGTCGAAACAAGCAAGCGACATTGAAATTCCTCAGGAAATTGATGAAGCGGCACGGTAAAGCTGAAACCGTCGTCACCGATCGCTTCGCGTCGTATCGGGCTGCTATCAGAGAGCTCGGCGCTACCGAAAAACAGCAGACGGGCAGGTGGCTCGATAACCGGGTTGAGAACTCGCACCTGCCGTTCCGACGACGCGAACGCGCGATGCAGCGTTTCAGGCGCATGCGAAGTCTACAGAAATTCGTCTCCGTCCGTTCCTCAGTATACAACCATTTCAACAAGGAAAGATCGCTCGCCAGCCGAGACACCTTCAAGCTGACGCGCGCCGCCGCTCTCGCCGAGTGGCGTCAACTTTGTTCCGGATAGGTTCGCGGTTTCTGCGGCAAACTGAGACTGGTTCGAATTAGTCTGACAGCACC
>NZ_JBQFPS010000037.1:0-948 GCF_056536485.1 Ruegeria sp. CL5 | reverse complement strand
CACCGGGTGCTGGGTTTGAAGTGCAGGACTTTACTCAGCATTCTTCCCCTTTGCTTGTTTTGGGGGACTCAAACACCCTGGTGGATCTGACGATAAAGCACAAAGATGTCTCCAGCGCTGCGGTAAACAATAATGGCGCAACTATTCAAGCATATGGAAACGACATCCAGATTCTGAATTCTTCTTTTGAGGGGGACCCGAAAGAATTTGTTCGAGCCAGCGGTGAGAACCTTTCTGTTGTCGATACGGTTTTCGATGGAGCGTTTTACCAACTGTACTGGAACGCCCACACAAATAACTTCGTTGTTGAAAACTCCCTTTTCATGAACTCCGATGGAGATGGCATTAAAACAGTCAAGACCAAAACAGGGGTTGGTACTCAAAATGCGACAATCTCCGATTCGGTGTTTCTCAACAATGCCCGTGATGGCATAGACACGACTGGTGGCTTTAAGGACAGTTCCGTTATTGACAGTTATTTCGTGGGCAACGGAGTGAATGGCCTGGACATCAAAACACCCATTTTGAGTGAAGGCGACCTGAATCCAAGCTCTGCCAACAGCAACATAACCATCACGGGTTCTGAGTTCATTGGTAATACAAACAGCATTACCCTGACGACCAACGACAAAGCAAAGATTTTGACTAACAACAATTTCTTTGATTGGGCTGTGCAAGACATTTTCATCAGTGACTCGGTGTTTGAAGGCACCAAAAATATGGTGCTCTCAAAAGGTGCAACAGGTGTTTATGCCGACAACGTTACTTTCTATGGCGACGTAAACGCCTACAGGGAAGTGAAGCACAATGAACTGGATCATTTATCCATTGATGTGAACACCGACCTGAATATCAGCAATGTCGCCACAGGAGCTTCAAGGCCCGGCATTTTGGACGTTGACTATGCAAGTCTGGCTGGTCCGGACTGGTCAACACTGTCATACCCGG
>NZ_JBQFPS010000036.1:0-1133 GCF_056536485.1 Ruegeria sp. CL5 | reverse complement strand
CGCGGGTCTTGCGAACTCATTATTCCTTTCGTCTCTATCGGCAGCACGTGGACTGTAGGGCTCGTTGCGGGAGAGCACTGCCCAGACGATCCGGGCGGTCTTGTTGGCCATCGCGACAGTTGCAACGCGGGCGGTTTTGCGTTCGAGCAATGATGTCAGCCACTTACTGGCGCGTTCGGGGGGGCGTTTGTCGGACCAATGACGCCATGCCGACGACGAGCAACGATCGTAAATACTGGTCGCCCATCTTGGTGATCCGTCCCAGCTTCTCCTTGCCGCCGCTGGACTTATTCGCCGGCGTCAGGCCCAGCCAGGCAACGAACTCCCGACCATTGCGGAACTGATGCCCGTCTCCAATGCTAGCGCATGATTGCAGAAGCCGTTACAGCGCCAACACCGGGGATCGTGCGAAGAAGACGAACTTTGGCGACTTGTTTGACACGATCTTCTTACCAGCGGACCCGTTTGTGCAGAGCCATGAGTTGCTCGCACAGATTGTGGATCACTTCATTGCCAATGTCGGGCAGATTGAGAACTTCACCAAGTGTGATGTCTTCGGCAAACCCAATCACCCGGGCGAGGCCTCGTGGGATAAAGATGCCAAACTCGGCAACCAAACCACGCAGATTGTTGATGAGTTGCGTTCTCTGGCGCACCAGAAGATCACGCGCCCGACGCAGCGAGAGTAGGGATTGCTGCTCGACTGTCTTGATCGCAACAAAGCGCATAGTCGGACGAGTAACCGCTTCACAGATTGCTGCGGCATCAATTGCATCAGACTTCCCGCGTTTGACGTATGGCTTCACATACATCGGCGGGATCAACCGAACCTCGTGGCACAGGGCCGTGAGTTCGCGCGCCCAGTGATGTGCGCTGCTGCAGGATTTCATGCCAATCAGGCAAGGCTCCAATTTCGCAAAGAAAGGTAGAAACTAAGCCCGCCGTAAAGGCTTGTTGAACAACACTTCCTCTGTGGCGGTGATCCAATGGACCTGGAAAACGTTCTTGGCCAGATCAACGCCGATCGTGGTAACTTGCATGGGGTGGCTCCTCTCAAAAGCAGATTTAGACACCTGCACTATGGCGCATTGCGACGCCGCTAGAAGCAGGAGCAATCCACCCCTTCAGCAATG
>NZ_JBQFPS010000035.1:0-1177 GCF_056536485.1 Ruegeria sp. CL5 | reverse complement strand
ATGGCAAAGGAAAAGTTTGAGCGTAATAAGCCGCACGTCAACATTGGTACGATTGGCCACGTTGACCACGGCAAGACCACGCTGACGGCAGCAATCACCAAGTATTTCGGTGACTTCAAAGCGTATGACCAGATTGACGGCGCGCCTGAAGAAAAAGCGCGTGGCATCACCATCTCGACCGCCCACGTGGAGTACGAGACCGACAACCGCCACTACGCGCACGTCGACTGCCCCGGCCACGCCGACTACGTCAAGAACATGATCACCGGTGCTGCCCAGATGGACGGCGCGATCCTGGTTGTGAACGCAGCTGACGGCCCGATGCCGCAGACCCGCGAGCACATCCTGCTGGGCCGCCAGGTTGGCATCCCGAAGATGGTCGTGTTCATGAACAAAGTTGACCAGGTTGACGACGAAGAGCTGCTGGAACTGGTTGAGATGGAAGTTCGCGAACTGCTGTCCAGCTATGAATACCCCGGCGACGATATTCCGATCATCGCAGGTTCGGCTCTGGCCGCAATGGAAGGCAACAACCCGGAAATCGGCGAAGAGAAGATCAAAGAACTGATGGCGGCTGTTGATGACTACATCGACACCCCTGAGCGTGAAGTTGACAAGCCGTTCCTGATGCCGGTTGAAGACGTGTTCTCGATCTCGGGTCGTGGTACTGTTGTGACCGGTCGTGTTGAGCGTGGCGTGATCAACGTTGGCGACGAGATCGAAATCGTCGGCATCCGCGACACTCAGAAAACCACCTGTACCGGTGTTGAAATGTTCCGCAAGCTGCTGGACCGCGGTGAAGCGGGCGACAACATCGGCGCCCTGCTGCGCGGTATCGACCGTGACGGCGTTGAGCGTGGACAGGTTCTGTGTAAGCCGGGTTCGGTGACACCGCACACCAAGTTCGAAGCCGAAGCCTACATCCTGACCAAGGAAGAAGGCGGTCGTCACACCCCGTTCTTCGCGAACTACCGCCCGCAGTTCTACTTCCGGACCACTGACGTGACCGGCACCGTGACCCTGGCGGCTGGTACCGAGATGGTTATGCCCGGCGACAACGTCGGCTTCACCGTCGAGCTGATCGCGCCGATCGCGATGGAAGACGGCCTGCGTTTCGCCATCCGCGAAGGCGGCCGCACCGTCGGCGCCGGCGTCGTGTCGAAAATCATCGAGTAAT
>NZ_JBQFPS010000034.1:0-1268 GCF_056536485.1 Ruegeria sp. CL5 | reverse complement strand
AGGTTCGGATAGATCGGAAACTTGGCGCAGAGGTCTGCGACTTCGGCTTTGACCTTTGCTTCGACTGCGGCATTGCCTTCTTCGCCATTGGCGGCCAGACCATCGACAACTTCGATGATCCAATCTGCGATTTGACGGAACTCGACTTCTCCAAAACCTCGTGTCGTGCCAGCAGGAGAACCAAGGCGGATGCCGCTGGTGATAGTTGGTTTCTCGGGGTCAAACGGAACGCCGTTCTTGTTGCAGGTGATATGCGCACGACCCAATGCTTTCTCGGTCGCATTACCCTTAACGCCTTTGGGGCGCAGGTCGACCAGAACAACATGAGTGTCGGTGCCGTGGGTCACGGTGTCGAGACCGCCCTTGATCAACTGATCTGAAAGGGCCTGAGCGTTCACGATAACCTGCTTGATGTAGTCCTTGAATGAGGGCCGCAGCGCCTCGCCAAACGCTACTGCTTTGCCAGCAATCACATGCATCAGCGGACCACCCTGAATACCGGGGAAGATTGCCGAGTTTACCTTTTTCGCGATCGCTTCGTCGTTGGTCAGGATCATGCCGCCGCGGGGGCCACGCAGCGTCTTGTGCGTGGTGGTTGTCGCGACGTGCGCGTGCGGGAAGGGCGAGGGGTGCTCACCCGCGGCAATCAGTCCTGCGATATGGGCCATATCCACGTGCAGGTACGCACCAACCATATCGGCGATCTCGCGCATGCGGGCAAAATCGATAATACGCGGAATGGCCGAACCGCCCGCGATGATCAGCTTGGGCTGGTGTTCTTTGGCCAGCGCTTCGATCTGATCATA
This sequence comes from Ruegeria sp. CL5, assembly GCF_056536485.1. NCBI lineage: Bacteria > Pseudomonadati > Pseudomonadota > Alphaproteobacteria > Rhodobacterales > Roseobacteraceae > Ruegeria > Ruegeria sp. CL5. The sequence goes on along the minus strand of NZ_JBQFPS010000034.1, from coordinate 462 downwards.
GTCGATCAGATTGTCTTGCTTGCGCACGCCATAGTGGACTGCATTGAACCATTTGCCCGATTGGTTTGGGGCTGCACCGTGGGTCAGGTGACCACCTGCATCCAGGCTCATACCCAGAATCGTGTCGCCAGGTTTGATCAGCGCCTGGAACACCCCTTGGTTTGCCTGCGAGCCCGAGTTTGGCTGGACATTGGCGAACTCGCAGCCGAACAGCTGCTTGGCCCGATCGATAGCCAGATTTTCGGCAATGTCGACGAACTGACAACCGCCATAGTACCGGCGGCCCGGATAACCTTCGGCATATTTATTGGTCATGACCGAGCCCTGCGCTTCCATGACAGCGGCAGAGACGATGTTTTCCGATGCGATCAGCTCGATTTCATCGCGCTGGCGGCCCAATTCGGATGTGATCGAGCCAAATAGCTCGGGGTCACGATCGGCAAGGGATTGGGTGAAGAAACC
>NZ_JBQFPS010000033.1:0-1517 GCF_056536485.1 Ruegeria sp. CL5 | reverse complement strand
GATAGTGTTGAAAAAGTCGACGTTGGAACTGCCGATGAGCGATGGCAAAAGCCGCTTGGGATGTTCCTCTCAGCCTGTTGGTTCTGGTTGCGGGGCTAGTTTTGCGAGTTTCCTTAGGTTTTGAGCTGTGGCTGCGAGTTGGAACTGCTCATATGCACCTTTGGGTCCTCGAAGTCGCATCATCGGCACGCCGATGTATCGCTTCAGGTGGGCAAACAGCATCTCGACTTTCCGTCTTTGAATGAACGAGGTCATGTAGGCGTCTGTTTTTCGGATATCGCGGGCGGCGTCGCGTGCTGCTTCGTGGACGGAGCGAAGCACGTTTCGAGCTGGCTGTTTTGGACAGCAATTTGCCTTCAATGGGCATGCGTCGCAGTCGTGCTTTGACGCTCGATATTTGATGAACCCGTCTTTGCCGCCGTTCGGCTTTCGCGGTTTGGAGAAGTTCCGGCGATATGTTCGCAGCTCCTTGTTGCCAGGGCATGAGTAGCTGTCGGTCGCGGGGTCGTAGATGAAGTCTTCGCGTGAGAATGTGCCGTCCGTCCGTTTGGATTTATCCCAGACCGGGATGTGCGGGGCGATGCCGCGTTCTTCGACCAGCCAGCCCAGCATCTCTGCCGATCCGTAGCCTGTATCGCCAACCAACTTGTCTGGCGTCATGTCAAAGCGATCCGTGATGCGGTCGATCATCCGTCGCGCGGCAAAGGCCTCCGCGGTTCGGATCGGTACGGATGGTTCCACATCCACGATGACTGCATTGTCCAAATCCACCATGTAGTTGGTGGAATATGCAAAGAATGCGGCCCCTCCATCGGCGCCTGTCCAGCGCGCCGCAGGGTCCACCGGCGAGATGTATTTGGGGACGACTTTGGTGGACGCGCCGAATGCGGCGTCATCCAGCGTTTCGAGATATTCCTCAACCACGCGGGTGGTCAGTTCGGGGGGCAGACCTTCCTTGCTTTCAATCCCGCGTGTCTGGTTGGCATTCGCCGGGATCAGGCTGGCATCGACACCAAAACTCTCGCCGCCAACCAAACCCTCATCAATACAGCGTCTCAGAACGGTTTCGAAGAGATGTCGGAACAAACCGCTCTCCCGGAAACGCCCATGCCGGTTCTTCGAGAAAGTTGAATGGTCAGGCACCGGGTCAGTCAGGTCGAGCCTGCAAAACCATCTGTACGCCAGATTGACATGCACCTCTTCGCAAAGGCGGCGCTCGGACCTGATGCCTTGGCAGTAGCCCAACAACAGCATCCGGATCATCAACTCAGGGTCAATCGAAGGACGACCATGCGCGCTATAAGACGGTGCCAGAAGCGGTCGAACGTCTGACAGGTCAAGGAAACGATCAATGCCGCGTAGAGAGTGATCGGCAGGAACAAACTCGTCAATCGAGAACTCATAAAACAGCGCACCCTGCGCCACCTGCCTCGGTCCCATCATTGCTAAGTCCTCCACTCTCAAAACGAGTGAATCAGCGCCAGACCAACCAATCAACCGACTTTTTCAACACTATC
>NZ_JBQFPS010000032.1:0-1649 GCF_056536485.1 Ruegeria sp. CL5 | reverse complement strand
TACATTGAGGGCAGCCATCACGCGAAGCAAAAGCAACTCGGATGATCCGAGATAGGGCCCGTGGATGATGTTGACGATCGTTTGCTGAGATGATGAGCATCGCCGCGCTTCAAAGAAGCGGGAAGGCTCAGACATCCAACCAACATCGTGTTTAAACAGGGAACTCGTTCTGAGATGGCACAATTAACCAAACACCTTTGAGGCGGAGGGCTAAATTCTGCAACTTTTGTCATCTCTGCACTCACATACTTTGCCTAAACGCAAACGATGCCGGTTTTTATGGACCGTTCATGGGCGAGATTGGGGCTTTTTAGTGTCATGGAGCCGCGCACTATTAATGCGGGAATAAACCCGACTGAGACAGCGCTGAACCAGTCGGCCGAACAAAATTCCCTCTGCGGTAAAAGTGTTGGCCTGTTCCAACAGGTCTAACGGAAAAGGATTTACTAAATTCCACACCCCAGAGCGTGTGAATTAGAACAATACAAAACTGTGAAACTGCATTCGACCTTATTTATTCGCACATTGCACCAAGGGCTCATATCAATTCCGCCCCAATACAAGTTAAACAAGATCGCCAGCTGGGCCAATACTGTTAGACGTGCTCACAGAGTCAAGGGCAGAATATTTATTTTCCGATATGAATTGACCCACGGTAATTGTGAAATATTCATCCACAGGGATGGCACAAAAATTAGTGCGAGTATCGGTTCCATAAGTGTCACTAAAGCCCCAAATGTACCAATTCTGACATCCGTCGAAATATAAGAACTCCGGCTTCTCACCCGCTTTGAGCCTAACTAAGTTGGGGAAACTAATAGCATGGGCTTCAACTTCAGCAGCGATTTGTAAATCAAACGTTAAGACGTTTTCTTCAATTAAATTGCCAAACAGGTTCAGTGAATTCCAGTCGCTGCCCTCAAACTTGATAGAGTTTTGGTCGCTGGAAGTTGTTGCGTTGCCGATGTTCTGCGATTCTAGGAAATTCGGCACAGTGCTCGGATTCGTGTAAGCGTTCTCAACCGCGATCAACCCATCGGAAATCTGGGCAGGTCCAAAATTTTCCACTGTAAAGCCATAGGAGATTTTATCGAACACGTCGTCCGAACCTTTCTTGCCATTATAGACAATAAATTCCGCGGTGTGATTTACTGCCGCCAATGATTTGTCATCATAGATATTCCCATTCTGATTGTCACCAAACGATGCATAAGGCACAAAATCTTCTTCTTTAGAGACGCAAATTAGAGTGAGGCCGACACTGCCGATTTCAGGACCGGTTCCGTTGGGCGTGGCATAGATGGTTAAGGGGCGGCCTCCAATGAGGCTGCTGTCAATGCTGCAACGTTCCCCGGTTTCTGCGATTGTTTTGTCGGTATCGGAATAGGTGAAGAATACATCAAGCAGATGGCTCTCGTTGGTAGCCGGTGTGTTATCCGGTGCCGGATCCTTGTCAACCGGATCGGGTGTTGGCGGCGTTGTATACGAAATAGGATCCGGCTCAACAACCGGGTCTGTTGGCGTAGGTGCACCGTCTTCCGGGTATGACAGTGTTGACCAGTCCGGACCAGCCAGACTTGCATAGTCAACGTCCAAAATGCCGGGCCTTGAAGCTCCTGTGGCGACATTGCTGATATTCAGGTCGGTGT
>NZ_JBQFPS010000031.1:0-1796 GCF_056536485.1 Ruegeria sp. CL5 | reverse complement strand
TCGATCGATACTGGGGTTCCGGAGATCGATCCCTTGCTGAACCGCGGCGGTATTCAGTCTATGATGTGGACGATTTCACTGGTGCTGCTGGCTTTGGGGTTTGGCGGAGCGCTTGAACGCGTAGGTTGCCTTCAGGCCATCATCAAAGTTGTCATCTCGAAGGTGAAAACGTTTGCCGGTATTCAAACCTCAGCCATCTTAACCTCTGTCGCGACCAACACAGTTGCAGGTGACCCCTATCTGTCAATTGCACTGCCAGGGCGGATGTATGCGCCGGTCTATCGCGCGATGGGCTATTCCCCGCTGAACCTGTCCCGGGCGGTCGAGGAAGGCGGAACTCTGGTGTCCCCTCTGATCCCTTGGAACGCGGGTGGTGCGTTTGTCATCACGGCGCTTGGCTTGGGTATCGCGGACGGCAACTTCGAAAATCTGCTGTATATTCCGCTTGCATTCGCTTGCTGGCTGTCACCGGTCATCGGTATCTTCTATGCCATGACAGGGCTGTTTTCGCCTAAAGCCAGCGAAAAAGAAATCCGCTCCTGGGAGGAAAGCGGCGAACCTGTTGCACAGATGAGTGCCTAATCTTTCTGCGCCAACACCAAATTAGGTGTTGGTGCCCTTCATCCACCTCGGTCAATACTGGGAGGAGAGCATATGGACCCGAGAAACTTTGTCCCAAAGGGCGCGGCCAGCTATCGCATTGACTATGATGGATCGGCCAAGGAAATCTATTTTCTTCTGCTGCCCAAACTGACTATGCTGGCCTTCAGCGCCGCAGTGGAACCCCTGAGGATCGCCAACCAGGTTACTAACAAAGAACTGTATAAATGGTTTCTGATCACTGAAGATGGAAATCCGGTTTCTTGCTCGAATGGGGTTGAAATTACGCCGGATTTTGCGTTGCACAACTTGCCGCGATCGTCGCGGCTATTTGTCTGCTCGGGTATTGAACCGGCCGAAAGCACCAACCCCAAGGTGCTGTCGTGGATCCGCCGCCAAAGAACCTTTGGATGTAATCTGGGTGGTATTTGCACAGGGGCTTTCGCCCTTGCCAAGGCTGGAGTTCTGTCAGGGAAAAGGTTCACATTGCATTGGGAAAACCACCCTGCTTTTGTCGAACATTTTGATGATTTGGAGCCATCGTCAAACCTGTATGAGATCGACAACGAGCTTATGACATGTGGCGGCGGAAATGCTGCAACCGACATGATGTTGGACATGATCGAATCCAATTTCGGAAATGACCTTGCCGTCATTGTTTCGGACATGTGCATTCACTTTCGATCCAACAATAGTAAAACGCTCCAGAAATCAGCCTTTTCGGTAGCTTTGGGTAGTCGCAACCAGTACCTGATCAACGCAATGCAGATCATGCAAGAAAACCTGGAAGAGCCGTTAGATATCTTTGAAATAGCAGAAGCCGTGCAGATATCTCGTCGCCAGTTAGAGCGTCTCTTCCAAAAGTATGTCGAAACTTCGCCTGTTCAGTTTTATCTAGAACTGCGCGTTTCGAGGGCTTACGCATTGCTCAGCGAAACCGAGATGGCGGTCGCGGAAATCGCGGCAGCCACAGGCTTTAGCAGCGCTACACAACTTACGGTACGATTCAAGAAACGCTACGGCGAAGCGCCAACTTCATTCAGAAGGGGGTGGTCTGAAAAACGTGAATAACTCGATCAGCCAGGTAATGACAAGTTTGAACGTGTTTCATCACTTCCTCTGCAGCCAACCATAGTGCGCCTTGATAACGCTGCGACGCGGGACTTTCATTATGGGAAATGTTCGTAATGAGCCGC
>NZ_JBQFPS010000030.1:0-2798 GCF_056536485.1 Ruegeria sp. CL5 | reverse complement strand
CCCAATGAGCTATAAATCCGATATTGAGATTGCCCGTGAGGCAAACAAGAAGCCGATTCAGGAGATCGGTGCCAAGCTGGGCATTTCCAGTGATGATCTGCTGCCCTACGGCCACGACAAGGCGAAAGTCAGTCAGGATTTCATCAATTCGGTTCAGGACCGTGAAGATGGCAAGCTGATCCTGGTCACGGCGATCAACCCGACCCCTGCGGGTGAAGGCAAGACGACCACCACCGTTGGTCTGGGCGATGGCCTGAACCGCATCGGCAAGAACGCGATGATCTGTATCCGCGAAGCCTCGCTTGGCCCGAACTTCGGCATGAAGGGCGGCGCTGCGGGTGGCGGTTACGCGCAGGTTGTTCCGATGGAAGAGATGAACCTGCACTTCACCGGTGACTTCCACGCGATTACTTCGGCCCACTCGCTGCTGTCGGCAATGATCGACAACCACATCTATTGGGGCAACGAGTGCGAGATCGACACGCGCCGCGTCGCATGGCGCCGTGTGGTCGATATGAATGACCGCGCCCTGCGTCAGATCACGGCGTCGCTGGGCGGTGTGTCGAACGGTTTCCCGCGTGAAGCTGGCTTTGACATTACCGTGGCTTCAGAAGTCATGGCGATCCTGTGTCTGGCAAACGACCTGAAGGATCTGGAAAAGCGTCTAGGCGACATCATCGTAGCTTACCGCCGTGACAAGACCCCGGTTTACTGCCGCGACATCAAGGCCGAAGGCGCAATGACCGTGCTGCTGAAAGACGCGATGCAGCCGAACCTGGTGCAGACGCTGGAAAACAACCCGGCCTTTGTTCACGGTGGGCCGTTCGCAAACATCGCGCATGGCTGTAACTCGGTCATCGCCACCAAGACCGCTCTGAAAGTGGCTGACTATGTCGTTACTGAAGCGGGCTTTGGTGCTGACCTAGGTGCCGAGAAGTTCATGAACATCAAGTGCCGCAAGGCGGGCATTGCTCCGTCGGCTGTTGTTCTAGTTGCCACCGTGCGCGCAATGAAGATGAACGGCGGCGTTGCCAAGGCCGATCTAGGTGCGGAAAACGTTGACGCTGTGAAATCGGGCTGTGCCAACCTCGGCCGTCACATCGAAAACGTGAAATCCTTCGGTGTGCCGGTTGTTGTCGCCATCAACCACTTTGTCACTGACACCGATGCCGAAGTACAGGCGGTCAGCGACTATTGCGGCGAACATGGCGTCGAGGCGGTTTTGTCGCGCCACTGGGAGCTGGGCTCGGAAGGCTCGGCGCCGCTGGCCGAGAAGGTTGTCGAGATCGTCGAAGGCGGCAGCGCCAACTTCTCGCCGATTTACCCCGACGACATGCCACTGTTTGAGAAGATCGAAACCATCGCCAAGCGCATCTATCGCGCGGATGAGGTGCTGGCCGACAACAAGATCCGTAACCAGCTGAAAGAATGGGAAGAGGCAGGCTATGGTAATCTGCCGGTCTGCATGGCGAAAACACAGTATTCGTTCTCGACCGACCCGACCCTGCGCGGCGCGCCCACCGGCCACTCGGTTCCGGTGCGTGAGGTCCGCCTGTCCGCCGGTGCCGGTTTCATCGTGGTTGTCTGCGGTGAGATCATGACCATGCCCGGTCTGCCGCGCAAGCCGGCCGCGGAAACCATATGCCTCAATGACGCAGGTGAGATCGAGGGCTTGTTCTAAGCCGCCGAATAAGACATCTCGTGGTCCGGGGAATTCCCGGGCCATGAGGAGACAAACATGCCCACTCTGACACCTCCAAAAGACTGCCACTCAATGCGGGAGTTGCGGGTTCAGATCGACAAGCTGGATCGGCAGCTGATCGAGATGTTGGTGGCGCGTGCAGGTTACATCGACCGCGCATCCGCGCTGAAGCCGGGCGAGGGCTTGCCTGCACGTATTCCGGAGCGTGTCGAGGATGTGGTGCAAAAAGTGCGTATGAATTCGGACGAGCTGGGTATGGATCCTGACCTTGCCGAAAAACTATGGCGCACCTTGATTGATTGGTCGATTGCGCGCGAAGAACGCGTGCTCGGCCCCGACTGAATGACCGGGCGCTTTGTGCGCCCGATCCGTTTTTTGAAAGAAGGGATCAAAGGATGGTAGCTCAAGTCATCGACGGTAAGGCCTTTGCCGCCAAAGTGCGCGCGCAGGTGGCTGACCAGGTTGCGAAACTGAAGGAAGAAAACGGCATCACACCGGGTCTGGCGGTGGTTCTGGTGGGCGAGGATCCGGCCAGTCAGGTCTATGTCCGCTCGAAGGGAAAAATGACCGTTGAAGTCGGTATGAACTCATACGAGCACAAACTGGATGCAGACACCTCCGAAGAAGACCTTCTGGCGCTGATCGACAAGCTGAACAATGATCCGGCAGTGCATGGTATTCTGGTGCAGTTGCCTCTGCCCAAGCACCTGAATGAGGATCTGGTGATCAACTCGATTGATCCGGTGAAAGATGTAGACGGGTTCCATATCTCGAATGTCGGCCTGCTGGGTACGGGTCAGAAATCGATGGTGCCCTGCACGCCGCTGGGCTGCCTGATGATGCTGCGCGACCACCATGGCTCTCTGTCGGGCATGGATGCTGTTGTAATTGGCCGCTCGAATATTGTGGGCAAGCCGATGGCGCAGTTGCTGCTGGGCGACAGCTGCACCGTGACCATCGCGCATAGCCGCACCAAGGACCTGCCCGACGTGGTGCGCCGCGCCGACATCGTCGTCGCCGCCGTGGGCCGCCCCGAGATGGTGCCGGGTGACTGGATCAAGGAAGGCGCGACCGTAATCGACGTGGGCATCAACCG
>NZ_JBQFPS010000029.1:0-3079 GCF_056536485.1 Ruegeria sp. CL5 | reverse complement strand
GTTTAGTTGTTCATGCGCTTGATTGGAGTTAGGTGATATCGTCGGGTTGAGCAATCGGATTCAATGGTCTCACACACCCACGCGAAAGCGTGAGAGGCTCATGAGGTGGTTCAAATCGCCAAAGTAGGCGCAAAGGTTTCTTATTGCTCACGACCAGATCAGTATAACCTTTCGCCCGCGCCGCTATCAAATCTCGATAGGTTCCTCCCGAACGCCAGAACTGACGCTTTCGACCTTTGGTACAGCTATTCTTTCGAAATGACCGCCTGAAAGACTTAGGTCAGATTGAATTCGGGTCTGTGCAAACAGCTTGGCGATGTCGTTGATCGATATTGAACGTAGTTTACTTTGTGGGCTAAACTCCAGAACGAAGCTCTTGGTCTCAAAACACTCCAAGTTCCGAAAACGTGACTTAATCACTACAATAGGGGATCGATTTTAAAGGGCTATTCTTCTAGGCATTGTATTGCTATGTTATTTTACTGAGCATTTCTGCTGTTGTAACAAAGGCATCCACTATGAAGTTCGCTCATTTAGTTTCTTTGGTCATGGTAGTGCTGTTAAGTGCGGTTACGGCCGATGCACAAAGTGATTATCGCATCCGACCTGGCGATTTACTTCAAATCGAAGTGCTGGAAGATCCGAGTCTCAATCGTACGGTGGCAGTCCTGCCAAACGGGCAGATCAGTTTTCCTTTTGCTGGAACGCTTCGCGCGGGCGATCGAACCATCGGCCAACTGCAGGCGTCGCTACGCAATGCGTTAAGTTCGAATTTTGCGGCCCCGCCTACGATTTTTGTGGGTGTCCAACCGTTTCAGGACCTGACAACGTTTAGCGGCCTCTCAGGCCCAACGATTGACGTGTTTTTTATAGGAGAAGTGAATATCCCAGGCCGCGTCGAGGTTGAAAGTGGAACCACTCTTTTACAGGCAGTGGCTGTCAGCGGCGGCGTATCCCGCTTTGCTGCTATAAAACGTATTCAATTACGACGCACTGGTGCTGACGGCGTACAACGTGTAACAATTCTGAACTATAAGGCTCTCGCGAATGGAGCCGTGACAACAGATATCGAGCTAAAGGACGGAGATGTCATTCTGGTCCCAACAAGGCGCTTATTCGAGTAGCGAAACAGCGTACAGGCAAAAATCTATTGTAGTACGACGGGGCCCTTTGGCCTGTGCGGTTTTGATTTGTGTCACTCCGGGTGTGCGCGCTCAGGATGTGCCCTCGGGCATACTTATGACCTTAGATGTCACACAGCAGCTAGAGTGGAGTGACAATCCGGATTTGGATGTAGACGGGGACTCTGATTTCTTTGGGCGCACGATTCTGGGGTTTGGGTTGGAAAGCGCGACCAGCATCCAGAATTTTTCGCTTAACCTGGGAACTGACATCGAAGAGTTCCGTGACACCAATGACCAGAATTTCGATTTCGACAACTCTTTCGCGAGGCTCGACTACAGCCGAGCGACCCGCAACGCCTCTGTGGGAGCAAACCTGCGCTATAGTCAATCGGATGTTGATGGAGACCTCACTTTTACCGATCAGGATTTTGATCAGGATGGCAATATCATCACCCAAACGGAAGGTACGCGGAAAGTCTTTGGCTATGCCTTGCGCGGTGCCGTCGGAGAAGAGGCGCCGCTGGGGGCTAGTTTCGATTGGGACTATAACGAGATAAATTTCGAAGATACCGACGATGACTTTGACAACACGCTGGATCAATTTTCCGGACAAGTGGATTTTCGCATTAATCCCCGTGTCACGCTGAGCCTGACAGGACGGTACCTTGATTTTGATACTGAGGATCCAGATGGCACGGACCGCAAAGAAAAAGACATAGGCCTCGCCACTGAGTTTGCGGTAACGCCGATCTTAACCGTGGATGCCAGGGTGAGTTACACCGACATCGAACGCAGAGGTGGAACCAACCAGGACGATGACGGGATCAGCGGCGAGATCGGTATAACACGCGCAATGCCCAATGGGACCCTCGGATTGCGCTATGCGTCAGAAGTTTTTGCCAATACTGACGGTCGGCGGTCCTTTCTGGCCGTCAGCCGGAGTATGGACCTGCCCCTTGGGGCGCTAGATGTATCGTTAGGTGTAACAGGTGCCGACGCGGTGGGTTCGGACCCATTGATTGAGGCGAATTATCGTTATGATCTGCCCGCTGCTCAGATTACCTTTGGGCTCAGTCAGCGGGTTGTCGTCGATGATCAGGATAATGAAGATATCAATACGTCTCTGCGCGCTGCTTATGATCAGGAAATCAACCCCGTTTCCAGTTTAGGGGCCAGTATAAGTGTTTTCGATCGCAACGCGCTGGATAACGATGGGGATGACGCGCGGCGGATCGAAGTCGGGCTAAACTATCGTCATGATCTGACCGAAAATTGGCAGGTGGTCAGCGGAATTTCCTATACTGCATTGGACGAACAGGACAACGATGACAGCGACCGAACTACGATTTTTCTAGGGCTTCAAAGGTCCTTCAGTTCTTGGCCTTGATTCCGCATTGCTTGCGTTATCAACTTTTGGGTGATCATGGTCGCGTGCGACGTCTTCAGCTTGGCTGCTTTCAGGCAAAATCCCGAGCCTGCTTGGGATTTATTGATCTATCCGGGCTTGTTGGTAACTGGCAGACCGTGGTCAGGCGCACTTTTGGGATTGGTTGGCAGGCTGCATTAGGCAGGCAAACTGGTTTTGCTTGTGGGGGTGCTTGGCCCACTGCGCCAGAGCATGACTACCAGAACGGGATAAAATCGGCCTGAATCGAAAAGAAAATTGACCTACACCTGATGATGCCACATTAACTTCCGTTTGGTTGTTCATGTCTGAGAATGGACATTGACGATATAGATGAAGCCATCGGCGATCATCTACAAGCGGCATCGCTTTCCTCCTCAGATCATCGTACACGCGGTGTGGTTGGACGCTTGTTTCGATCTGAGCCTGCGGGGTGTCAAAGAGATAGTGTTGCCGCGCAGGACCAAGGTGCCTTACGAAACCAGCCGCCAACTAAGGAGCGCGTTTGCCAAGGCCCCAGTCACGTCCAGACTGCCACATTTATGCCACG
>NZ_JBQFPS010000028.1:0-3419 GCF_056536485.1 Ruegeria sp. CL5 | reverse complement strand
CGCCCTTTCCTCGTCGGTCATCAGGTCTCGGGCCAAACTGCTCCCAATCGTAGAAACCAGCTTGAATCACGCCAATCGTCCGATGTGAATCCCTTTTGTCAACATGAACTAGGGAATAATCAGCCAACATTTCACTCAGATATGTCCGCCAGATATCAATCTTAGGTCAGAGTTGTGTGGACCGCTCATAACTAAACAAATCTGCCCGAAGCGTACAAAAGCAAACACGGTTTTTTGCGATTTCGCCGTTCACACCGGACCCGCTTGACCGAAATCCACTGGATAAAATTTGACCACCTGAACTTTGACATCTTATCTAGGAAATCGTCTCCGCAACTAACATTCCCAAATCGCTCCCTCAAAACTTTTAAGATGCTATCGAAACTAAATTTCAGGGGGTCAAGTTTTAACTCCGGTTGCCCAAAATGCTGGGACCAATTTTGCATACTGGTTGGCCTTCACGTCGCGCTTCTTTTCGCTACATAGCCCAAAACACTACGATCGTGGAGCATTGCGATGACATCAGCGGAGGACCGCGGCTAAAACCTTTACATCAAAGCTGTAGGATATGTTGTCGACTACAAGTCGAATGCCTGAAATCAAGATTGTCATACGCGATAATTCTATTGTGACAGGTTCATTAATGTATGAGTTCAACAATTAGACATGAAGAGTCTCCGAGCGACCCCGGAAACTACATAAACACCTAACAAACTGACTACATCGCTATCGCGCTCCCTGAGAGGTACAGACAATAAGTACCGTCCTCAAAAGCACTTTGAGATCAAGGTTCCAATCCATGTTCTGGACATAGAATGTATCCAGCTTAGTCTTTGTGCGTACAGCCTCTTCAGAGTCCGTATAACCTTGCTTTACCTGTGCATACCCGGTTATTCCAGGTCGTACTGTCCCTCTCAGATTGTATCCCGGCATCTCTTTGAGATAGGTTTTGGCAAATTCGAACACTTCGGGGCGCGGGCCAATTAAGCTCATATCACCTAAGAGAACGTTCAAAATTTGCGGCACTTCATCCAAGCGTGTTTTTCGCATCCATTGTCCAAAAGGTGTTATCCGCCACTCTTCCAACGAATCGAAGGGGCCACGCTTGACCTCATTGTCTTCCGGCAACATTGTTCGGAACTTTATCATCAAAAACTTGCGCTGATCCCTTCCCATGCGCTCCTGACGAAATATCAAAGGCCCTGGGTTCCAGAAAATATTCAAAATAAAAACAATGGAACACAGGCCCAAAAAAACAGGAAGCGCCGCACAGCTTACGACTACGTCAAAGATACGTTTGGAAACCAAATAGACAGATTTGCTCTTTTGTGCAGTCTTTCCGGAGATCTTTGATTCGATAGTCCAGTTTTTGCTGGCAACCGAATGGTCACTCATATCACTCATACCACCGATACCTTTACACTATAACACACTATAAAAACTGGGTTTTGCGTAAAATTGAGGCCAGAACAACTGCCCCTTGAGTCATAGCCCGCAGCTTGACAGTCTCTAACTTATACCCCCAGCAACATAATAAACTTGGATAACTGTTGAACCAAAATCAAAACAAATGCAACAAAAATTTGATGAAACATCACGCGATGCAAGAGCCACACTACAATCCAGTCAAAATCACCCAATTGGTGAAGTTAGTTGGCCAAATTTGACTGGTCCAGTTTGATTATTGGAACAAGATTGCCCCTTTGGTCCATTGGTACGATGTTTCTGGTGCCAACGGACGGTAGTCCATAGCACTATGCGGTTGTTTCGTGATGTAGTGCTTTCTCCAATTTTCAATGATGATTTGCGCATCTTCTAATGAGTGGGAGATTCCCAGGTTCAATAGTTCATCTCCGAACCGAGCGTTGAAACTCTCGACGTAGCGATTCTCCCAAGAACCATCCGGCTCCATGAAGGCTGTCTTGGCCGCGACGGCTCCGCTCCAGTCTCGGACGGCTTGGATGACAAATTCCAGCGCATAGCACCTTTGGAATGAAGTTGGTTGAGAGGCTATGATTGCCTGCGTATCCCCCAAGTAGCGCAACAGGTGATCATAGCCGGATCTCAGGCCCCTACAGCGGTTTTGCAACAAACCACACCGCAAGGGAGACCGACTATGACCGATACCAGTATTGCACGGACCGAGCCTGTTTTGATTTCAGTTCCGGGCAAAAAGCTCCGACACCGTCTGACTATTAAGGACGGTGAGAGCCGCAAAAGCTTACTCGGTGTTTGCTATAGGGCAGACTTGTTGTTGGCCAAAATACCGAACTGACACACATTCAACCATGCTGGAACGCTTCTGCATGACATTGAACTGATGTCAAATCAGCAATTCATTCGACACACAGGACGTTGTCGAAAAGTATGAGGGCAATATTGCTGCGAAGAATAAAGGGATTGACTTGGAGTTTAATTACATAAGCAGAGTTCAGCTTCCACCGGAATCTGATCCCAACACATTCCCGTTTTTGTCATAAACGATATTCTCGGTCCTCCGTTTCTCAAACTTAACGGCAATCCAAATCAAATGGGGCACTCCAAAGTACGTTACCCTTAAACGTCGATAACACCGACAAGAAATGACACTAAATAACTTTCTTGAGTACGGAATGCGTATGATTGCTCGTAGATGCATCTCCACAATCACGAGCACTAAACATTATCGAAATTATCGACCGAGCAGTAAAGAACACAAATATTGTTGTTACCCCTGCCAAAGACCCGATCAGCAGGCCCGACAAAACGCCGAACGACCAAACAGACCAACAGATAATCGTCAGCGCCCATCCTATTAGAACTCCAAACAGAAACACTGCCATCTTATTTTATTGTCCTTTTTTTCAGCACTGCCTGTATTTGGATACTATGCGTGGGCCTTGTTGGGTTTTCGACACTCAATTTGAATCACTGGTGTTTAGCGGCGAGTTTTTGCCTACTCAATAGTTGGTTTGGTGCAATCCGTCAGATGATTCCTTTCTTAGAGTTACAGCGGTGAAGTTGATTTGGCTGCAGGGGGGGGCGAGGGATGCTGATGCTAAGGATTTGGGCAGCTTGATTAGGCATTCCATGATTCAATTGCCTAAAGGCAGTGATATCGAATTGTTAATGCGAAGCGGCGACTTGCGGGGATACAGAAACACTTTCGGACAACTGAGTCGATAGCCAAGAACCTCTGTAATCCTTCTGGAGACCGCTTGCATTGCATTATTCGTCCCGGCTCTCGTAAGGAGAGGTTGATATTCTCGGCTCGATTGTTCAATGCTTACTCGTCCAATGTTCAAACCCTGGTGCAACTTCTCCCTTTCCGTGGCATAAATGTGGCAGTCTGGACGTGACTGGGGCCTTGGCAAACGCGCTCCTTAGTTGGCGGCTGGTTTCGTAAGGCACCTTGGTCCTGCGCGGCAACACTATCTCTT
>NZ_JBQFPS010000027.1:0-4294 GCF_056536485.1 Ruegeria sp. CL5 | reverse complement strand
ACCAGATCGCGCACCGTGTGTGGGGCGTTTTTCAGTGGGTTGTTTTCCGCGTCGATCTTGCCGTCGATGATGTCCTGTGCTTCCGCCCGGATCGACAGCATGGCGTCGCAGAAGCGGTCCAGCTCATCCATGGGTTCTGATTCCGTGGGCTCCACCATCAAGGTGCCGGCCACCGGCCAGGACATGGTCGGAGCATGGAAGCCGGAATCGACCAGACGTTTGGCAATGTCATCGACGCTGACATGGGCGGCCTCGTCCAAGGGTCGGGTGTCGAGGATGCACTCATGTGCCACCCGGCCGGTCTCGGACGTGTAGAGGATCGGATAGGCATCCTTGAGCCGCGCCGCGATGTAGTTGGCGTTCAGGATTGCCACTTTCGTGGCCTGGGTCAGACCCGCGCCGCCCATCAGCAGAACATAGGCCCAGCTGACCGGCAGAATGGACGGAGACCCGAAGGGGGCCGCCGAGACCGGGCCCACGGCGGTGCCGTATTCCGGGTGGCCGGGCAGGTGCTCTTCCAGATGCGCCTTGACACCGATCGGACCCATGCCGGGGCCACCGCCGCCATGCGGGATGCAGAAGGTCTTGTGCAGGTTCAGGTGGCTGACGTCACCGCCCACATCGCCGGGACGGGCCAGGCCCACCATGGCGTTCATATTGGCGCCGTCGATATAGACCTGACCGCCGTGATCATGGGTGATCTGGCAGACCTCCTGCACGGTGGTCTCGAACACGCCATGGGTGGACGGATAGGTGATCATGCAGGCGGCCAGATGATCCGAGTGCTTTTCCGCCTTGGCGCGGAAGTCGTTCAGGTCAATGTTGCCCTTGTCATCCGCCTGCACCGGCACAACCTGCCAGCCCACCATCTGGGCCGAGGCCGGGTTGGTGCCATGCGCCGAGGTTGGGATCAGGCAGACATTGCGCTGCCCTTCGCCCCGGGCGAAGTGATAGTTGCGGATGGTCAGAAGGCCCGCGTACTCACCCTGCGCGCCCGAGTTGGGCTGCTGCGAGATCGCGTCATAGCCGGTGATCTGGCACAGCTTGTCGTTCAGATCGTCGATCATCTCGTGATAGCCCTGCGCCTGATCTTGCGGCACAAACGGGTGCAGATTGCCGAACTCGGGCCAGGTGACCGGGATCATCTCGATCGTGGCGTTCAGCTTCATGGTGCAGGAGCCCAGTGGGATCATCGCCCGGTCCAGCGCCAGGTCGCGGTCGGCCAGACGGCGCATATAGCGGGTGATCTCGGCCTCGGCCCGGTTCTTGTGGAAGATCGGATGGGTCAGGTATTCGCTTTCACGCAGCGCGTAATCCGGCAGGCGGTACTGCTTATTCGAGCTGTCATCCTTGCGATCGATGCCAAAGGCCCCCCAGACCGCCTCGATGGTCTCGGGGCGGGTCTGTTCGTCCAGGCTGATGCCCACTTTCGTGTCGCCCACTTTACGCAGGTTGACGCCGCGGGCCACTGCGGCCTCCATCACGACGTTCTGCAGATGGCCAACCTCGACCGTGATGGTGTCGAAGAATACCTCGGGTTCAACCGAGAAGCCCGCCTCTTCCAGACCGGCAGCCATGCGCGAGGTCTTGCGGTGCACCGATTGCGCGATGGCCTTGATGCCATCGGGACCGTGATACACCGCATACATCGAGGCAATCACCGCCAGCAGCGCCTGCGCAGTGCAAACGTTCGAGTTGGCTTTCTCGCGGCGGATATGCTGCTCGCGGGTTTGCAGGGCCAGGCGATAGGCCTTGTTGCCGCGGCTGTCGATGCTGACACCGATGATCCGGCCCGGCATCGAGCGTTTCAGCTTGTCTGTGGTCGCCATGTAAGCAGCATGGGGCCCGCCATAGCCCATCGGCACGCCAAAGCGCTGGGTCGAGCCGATGGCAATATCCGCGCCCATCTCACCCGGTGACTTCAGCAGCGCCAGCGACAGGATGTCAGCGGCGACGATGGCGATGGCTTTGTGTTCGTGCAGCGCGGCGATTTCCGATGTGAAGTCGCGCACATGGCCGTGCGTGCCCGGATACTGGAAGATCGCACCAAAGACCGCGCCCGCATCCAGCGTATCCGGATCGGCGACTTGTACCTCGATGCCCAGAGGCTCGGCGCGCGTTTTGATCACCGCGATGGTCTGCGGGTGGCAGTTCTTGTCGACAAAGAAGGCCGCGTTGTTGGCCTTGGACCGGCCGCCGCGCTTGGCCATGGCCATCGCTTCCGCCGCAGCTGTGGCTTCGTCCAGCAGCGAGGCGTTGGCCACATCCAGCCCGGTCAGGTCGCTGACCATGGTCTGGAAGTTCAACAGCGCCTCAAGGCGGCCCTGGCTGATCTCGGGCTGATAGGGCGTATAGGCCGTGTACCAGGCCGGGTTTTCCAGGATGTTGCGCAGGATCGGCGCCGGGGTGGTGGTGCCATAATAGCCCTGACCGATCAGCGAGGTCAGAACCTTGTTCTTGCTCGCCACTTCTTTCATGTGGAACAGAGCGTCGCGTTCCGTCATCGCCGGGCCCCAGTCCAGCGGCTCTTTCTGCCGGATCGCGGGCGGGACGGTGGCGTCGATCAACTCGTCCAGTGTCTTGAAGCCGATCACCTTGAGCATGTCGCGCATCTCGGTCGGGCTGGGCCCGATATGGCGGCGGTTGGCGAAGTCATAGGCTTCGTAGTCGGTCAGTTTGAAGGCCATCGTTGCGCTCCTCAAGGATAGGTCAGGTCCGGCGGCGGCTGCGGGAGCCTCCGGCGTGGGGTGAGGGCCGTCTTGGAAACTGTCCAGGGGACAGTTTCAGGCCCGAACGGGCGGAGCCCCGGAAACAGGGCCCCAATTGAGAGTTAACCGATGAAGGCCTTGTAGCCGGCCTCATCCATCAGATCTTCGAGCTGCGAGGCATCCGCAATCTTGATCTTGTAGATCCAGGCTTCGCCTTCGGGGTCGTCATTCAGAGAACCAGGATTGTCAGCCAGCGCCTCGTTCACCTCTGTGATCTCGCCATCGACCGGCGCATAAAGCTCGGACGCGGCCTTGACGGATTCAATCACGCCGATCTCGCCGCCTTTTTCGAACTCGTCCCCTGCTTCCTGCTGTTCCACGAACACCACGTCGCCCAACTGCTCGGCGGCGTGTTTGGTGATGCCCAGCGTGGCGGTGTCGCCCTCAACAGCCAGCCATTCATGTTCTTCGGAATAATAGGTTGCCATGTCTCTCTCTCCTGACTTCAACGCTTGTAATTCTGTTTGACGAAGGGCAGCGCCACGATCTGCGCCGGTTGCGGTTTGCCCCGGATGATCAGGTTCACCGTCTCGCCCGGCTCGGTATGACCTGCCGCGACATAGCCCATCGCCACCGGTCCACCCACGGTGGGGCCAAACACGCCCGAGGTGATCTGGCCGATTGTATTGCCATTGCTGCACTGGATCTCAACGCCCTGACGCGCCGGTGCGCGGCCTTCGGGCTTGATGCCCACCAGCTTTTTGGCGGGACCTTCGGCCAGTTCCTTCTGCACACGGTCCGCGCCCGGGAAACCGCCCTCTTCCTTGCGGCGCTTCTGGATCGCCCAAGCCAGGGAGGCCTCGATCGGCGAGGTGCTCTGGTCGATGTCATTGCCATAAAGGCACAGCCCGGCTTCAAGCCGCAGGCTGTCGCGCGCGCCCAGACCGGCCGCCTCGCAATCTTCATGCGCCAGGAAGGCCTTGGTGATCTCAATCGCCTTGTCCTCGGGGATCGAGATCTCATACCCGTCCTCGCCGGTATAGCCCAGCCGCGAGATCCGGCATTCAACACCGTTGATATCGGCCACCGTGGTTTCCATGAACTTCAGATCCCGCGCCGCAGGGCAGAGCTCGCCCACAACGTTTTCCGCCGCAGGGCCCTGTACCGCCACCAGCGCGCGGTCGAAGATCTCGATCACTTCAACACCGTCGAGATGTTCGCGCATATGCGGAATGTCCTGATGCCGCAGCGCCGCGTTCACCACCACAAAGTAGTGATCGCCCGCATTCGACACGATCAAATCGTCCATGATCCCGCCATCCGCGCTCGTAAAGAACCCGTACCGCGCCTTGCCTTCCTTCAACGTCGCATAGGCCTGCGGGCACAAAGCTTCCAGCTTCTCGCCCACATTCTCGCCCTTCAGGATCACCTGACCCATATGGCTCACATCAAACACCGCCGCCTTCTCACGGCACTGCTTATGCTCCCCCATAATCCCCAATGGATACTGAACAGGCATCTCCCACCCAGCAAAATCAACCAACTTACCACCCAACTCAACATGCAAAGCGTGAAGAGGCGTGCGT
>NZ_JBQFPS010000026.1:2500-6283 GCF_056536485.1 Ruegeria sp. CL5 | reverse complement strand
TTAAGCAATTGAACCGTGTGATCAATTGTAGTCTGAACGGGCTATACTGATATTTTCTGACGTTGGTTGCGGGAGCAGGATTTGAACCTGCGACCTTCAGGTTATGAGCCTGACGAGCTACCGGGCTGCTCCATCCCGCGACACTTAGCGTTGGTCTACCGCCTATTCGGCTACTTGAGACCGGGTAGTGTTCTTTTCATCGTTTTAGAGAGAAGGGGGATTTTACTAGGTTTGGCGGTGACCTACTCTCCCGGGGCTTAAGCCCAAGTACCATTGGCGCGGCAGTGCTTAACTTCCGGGTTCGGGATGGGACCGGGTGTTTCACTTGCGCTATGACCACCAAACCGAGGAAAATCCCCGTCGCTCTTTTTGCAGTGCAAAAAGGCGACGCGCGGCAGGCAGCGTATTCGCGAAGCGAATGCGCGTTGCCGCACGGTTGTTATGTCACCCCTTACGGGGTTTCACATCAATCAACACCGTCGCTGTTTGCGTAGCAAAAGCGACGTAATTGTCCAACTCAAGGTCAGTGTATGCTTTTGATTTTGTCTTTCCATTACTGGATCAAATCAAGCCTATCGGGCGATTAGTACCGGTCAACTGAACGCATTACTGCGCTTACATCTCCGGCCTATTGACGTGGTGGTCTTCCACGGCCCTCAGGGAGACCTTGTTTTGAGGGGGGCTTCCCGCTTAGATGCCTTCAGCGGTTATCCTGTCCGATCATAGCTACCCAGCACTGCCGTTGGCACGACAACTGGTCCACCAGTGGATCGTTCACCCCGGTCCTCTCGTACTAGGGGCAACTCCTCTCAAGTCTCCTACACCCACGGCAGATAGGGACCGAACTGTCTCACGACGTTCTAAACCCAGCTCACGTACCTCTTTAAACGGCGAACAGCCGTACCCTTGGGACCTGCTCCAGCCCCAGGATGAGATGAGCCGACATCGAGGTGCCAAACACTGCCGTCGATATGGACTCTTGGGCAGTATCAGCCTGTTATCCCCGGCGTACCTTTTATCCGTTGAGCGATGGCCCTTCCACTCGGGACCACCGGATCACTATGGCCGTCTTTCGACTCTGCTCGACTTGTCAGTCTTGCAGTCAGGCTGGCTTCTGCCATTGCACTCAACGAGCGATTTCCGACCGCTCTGAGCCAACCTTCGCGCGCCTCCGTTACGCTTTAGGAGGCGACCGCCCCAGTCAAACTACCCGCCACGCAGGGTCCCGGATCCGGATAACGGACCGCGGTTAGACATCAAGAGTGCGAAGGGTGGTATCTCAAGGGAGGCTCCACGGATACTTGCGTTTCCGCTTCAAAGCCTACCACCTATCCTGCACATCACAATCCTGATGCCAGTGCGAAGCTGTAGTAAAGGTGCACGGGGTCTTTCCGTCTAACCGCGGGAAGCCTGCATCTTGACAGGCAATTCAATTTCGCTGAGTCGATGTTGGAGACAGCGGGGAAGTCGTTACGCCATTCGTGCAGGTCGGAACTTACCCGACAAGGAATTTCGCTACCTTAGGACCGTTATAGTTACGGCCGCCGTTTACCTGGGCTTCAATTCAAGGCTCTCACCTCTCCTTTTAACCTTCAGGCACCGGGCAGGCGTCAGACCCTATACGTCGTCTTGCGACTTCGCAGAGCCCTGTGTTTTTAATAAACAGTCGCCACCCCCTGGTTTGTGCCCCCAGCCCCTAGTTGCCTAGGAACCGGGCCTCCTTCTCGCGAACTTACGGAGGTATTTTGCCGAGTTCCTTCAACATCGTTCTCTCAAGCGCCTTGGTATGCTCTACCAGTCCACCTGTGTCGGTTTAGGGTACGGTCTGATGGAGGGCTATTTCCAGGAACCACTCAGCAGCCCAATCAATCCGATAAGATTGAACTACACCTGTGATCCGTCACATCCTCCTGGCCTAGGAATATTAACCTAGTTCCCATCGCCTACGCCTTTCGGCCTCGGCTTAGGGGCCGGCTTACCCTGCTCAGATTAGCTTTAAGCAGGAACCCTTGGACTTTCGGCGAGAGTGTCTCTCACACTCTTTGTCGCTACTCATGTCATCATTCTCACTAGTGATCTCTCCACCGGATGGCTCACGCCCCGGCTTCATCGAAAGCACTTTATCTTGCGCTACCGCCTATTCGGCTACTTGAGCGCGATTGCTCGCACCAAATGACCGGCGATAATACAAGATAAGTGCTATGTCACACTACGCTCTGCTACCGATGCTTACGCATCCCTAGACTTCGGCTCATGGCTTGAGCCCCGTTACATCTTCGCCGCAGGACAACTTA
The DNA here is from genome assembly GCF_056536485.1 of Ruegeria sp. CL5. Classification (NCBI taxonomy): domain Bacteria; kingdom Pseudomonadati; phylum Pseudomonadota; class Alphaproteobacteria; order Rhodobacterales; family Roseobacteraceae; genus Ruegeria; species Ruegeria sp. CL5. The sequence continues at coordinate 3,989 of NZ_JBQFPS010000026.1, read as the reverse complement.
TTTAGACCAGTGAGCTGTTACGCTATCTTTAAAGGATGGCTGCTTCTAAGCCAACCTCCTGGTTGTTTTGGTCGTCCCACCTGCTTTCCCACTTAGCCATGAATTGGGGGCCTTAGTCGTAGGTCAGGGTTGTTTCCCTCTCCACTACGGACGTTAGCATCCGCAGTGTGTCTGCCATCTAGTACTCCCGGGTATTCGGAGTTTGGTTAGGATCAGTAAGCCTGTGGGGCCCCATTACCCATCCAGTGCTCTACCCCCCGGGGTATTCGGATGACGCTCTACCTAAATAGATTTCGCAGAGAACCAGCTATCTCCGAGTTTGATTGGCCTTTCACCCCTAGGCACAGCTCATCCCGATCCTTTTCAACGGATGTGGGTTCGGTCCTCCAGTAAGTGTTACCTTACCTTCAACCTGGCCATGCCTAGATCACTCGGTTTCGGGTCTGATCCCACGAACTCATACGCCCTATTAAGACTCGCTTTCGCTACGCCTACACCTAACGGCTTAAGCTTGCTCGTGAGACCAAGTCGATGACCCATTATACAAAAGGTACGCCGTCAGCTCGCAAGGAGCCTCCGACTGATTGTAGGCGTTCGGTTTCAGGTACTGTTTCACTCCCCTCGTCGGGGTGCTTTTCACCTTTCCCTCACGGTACTGGTTCGCTATCGGTCAGCAAGGAGTACTTAGCCTTCGAAGGTGGTCCTCCGATCTTCAGACAGAATTTCACGTGTTCCGCCCTACTTAATACGTCCATCAAAGCTTCCTATACGGGGCTGTCACCCGCTATGGCCACGCTTCCCAACGTGTTCTAGTCACTTATCTGGCTCGGCTGGTCCCCGTTCGCTCGCCGCTACTAGGGGAGTATCAATTGATTTCCTTTCCTCCGGGTACTTAGATGTTTCAGTTCCCCGGGTTTGCTCTTAAAACCCTATGTATTCAGGTCTTAAGTACCTGTTTAAACCCCATATTGAGTATCAAAGATAACAATATGAAGCTTTCAGGTGGGTTGCCCCATTCAGAGATCCATGGATCAAAGCTTATTCTCAGCTCCCCATGGCTTATCGCAGAGTATCACGTCTTTCATCGCCTCTTGCTGCCAAGGCATTCACCAAACGCCCTTCTCGCGCTTGATTTGATCCAGAAAAAGAAAGACATGACTTTTTGCGCTACCGCCTATTCGGCTACTTGAGCGCGTGAACTCTTCCGGCCTGCGGCCTTCACAGTTCGATCAGGTCAATCGTGATCGCCCAGCTGGTAACTAAAGGCGATCTTTCTTCTGAACCAAAAGCATACTTTCCCGCCTTCCATCCTGGAACCCGCGCTGCCGATGTCGGTCGGCCCCACGCAGAGGATAGAAGACATGCATGATCGTCAGATCATGCGGGTTAGTGTACTTGACTTGGACAACTCTGTTCGTTTCAGCCGGGATATTCAAAGAGGGACGAGGAAACATCCCTAATCAAACCTCCTCCGAAGAGGACCAACTGA
>NZ_JBQFPS010000025.1:0-16364 GCF_056536485.1 Ruegeria sp. CL5 | reverse complement strand
ACCGAAATACTTGGTGATTGCTGCCGTCAGCGTGGTCTTGCCGTGGTCAACGTGGCCAATCGTACCAATGTTGACGTGCGGCTTATTACGCTCAAACTTTTCCTTTGCCATGATGGCCTCCTTTTTCGGTAATGAAGGGAGCCCGTGATCCGGACTCCCTCAAATCTTCGCTTATGCGTATTTCGCCTGGATCTCGTCCGAGATGTTCTGCGGAACCGGATCGTAATGGTCGAACTGCATGGTGAACTGGGCACGGCCCGACGACATCGAACGCAGAGTGTTGATGTAGCCGAACATGTTCGCCAGCGGAACGAACGCGTCGATTGCGATCGCGTTGCCGCGCGGTTCCTGACCAGACACCTGGCCACGACGCGAGGTCAGGTCGCCGATGATACCGCCGGTGTATTCTTCCGGCGTGATCACTTCGACCTTCATGATCGGTTCCAGCAGTTTCGCGCCAGCTTTGCGCATACCTTCACGCATACACATCCGCGATGCGATTTCGAACGCCAGAACGCTCGAGTCAACGTCGTGGAACTTACCGTCCAGCAGGGCAACCTTGAAGTCGATCACGGGGAAGCCAGCCAGCGGGCCGCTATCCATGACCGAGTTGATGCCTTTTTCAACACCGGGGATGTATTCCTTCGGAACGGCACCACCAACGATGCGGCTTTCGAACGAATAGCCTTCGCCTGCTTCAGTGGGCTGGATCTCCAGCTTGACTTCCGCGAACTGACCCGAACCACCCGACTGTTTCTTGTGGGTGTAAGTGTGCTCAACCGGCATCGAGATGGTTTCACGGTATGCCACCTGCGGTGCACCGATGTTCGCCTCGACCTTGAACTCGCGCTTCAGACGGTCAACCAGGATGTCCAGATGAAGTTCGCCCATGCCCTTCATGATGGTCTGACCCGATTCCAGGTCGGTTTCCACACGGAAGGACGGGTCCTCGGCGGCCAGACGGGCCAGACCCTGAGACATCTTCTCTTGGTCGCCCTTGGTTTTGGGCTCAACCGCGATCTCGATCACCGGATCAGGGAAGGTCATGGTTTCCAGAACCACCGGATCCTTCGCGTCACACAGGGTGTCACCGGTGGTGGTGTCTTTCAGACCCGCCAGCGCGATGATGTCGCCTGCAAACGCTTCTTCGATCTCTTCCCGGTTGTTCGAGTGCATCATCATCATACGACCGATGCGCTCTTTCTTACCTTTGGTCGAGTTCAGGATCGAGTCGCCCTTGTTCATGGTGCCCGAGTAGATCCGGGTAAAGGTCAGCGAGCCAACAAAGGGGTCGTTCATGATTTTGAACGCCAGACCCGAGAAGGCCATGTCGTCGTCTGCACGACGCGCGATGTCACGAACTTCTTCCTCGTCACCGGGTTTGAAGCCCATGTAATCAACAACGTCCAGCGGGCTGGGCAGATAGTCGATCACAGCGTTGAGCAGAGGCTGAACGCCTTTGTTCTTGAACGCAGACCCACCCAGAACCGGAACGAACGCGATTTCCAGCGTACCTTTGCGCAGCAGGGCGCGCAGGGTCGGAACGTCGGGCTCATTGCCTTCCAGGTATTCCATCATCGCGTCGTCGTCCATTTCGACGGCCGCTTCGATCATCTTGCCGCGCCATTCGTCAGCCATGTCTTTCAGGCTGTCGCGGATCGGAGCTTTGATCCAGCTTGCGCCCAGATCTTCGCCCTGCCACAGCCACTCTTCCATGGTGACCAGGTCGATCAGGCCTTCCAGCTCGGACTCGGCGCCGATCGGAATACCAACCGGAACAGCGCGTGCGCCGGTGCGGTCTTCGATCATGTTGACGCAGTTGAAGAAGTCAGCGCCGATCTTGTCCATCTTGTTGACGAAAACCATACGCGGAACCTTGTAGCGGTCAGCCTGACGCCACACGGTTTCGGTCTGGGGCTCAACACCGGCGTTTGCGTCCAGAACGCAGACGGCACCGTCGAGAACCGCCAGCGAACGCTCAACTTCGATGGTGAAGTCAACGTGGCCGGGGGTGTCGATGATGTTCAGGCGGTGCTTAGGAGTTTCTGCGGTCTGACCGTCCTCGGTGCGTTCCCAGAAAGTGGTGGTCGCAGCCGAAGTGATGGTGATGCCGCGTTCCTGCTCCTGCTCCATCCAGTCCATGGTGGCTGCACCATCGTGCACCTCACCGATGTTGTGGGATTTACCAGTGTAATACAGGATACGCTCCGAGCAGGTGGTCTTACCTGCGTCGATGTGCGCCATGATACCGAAGTTACGGTACAGTTCGAGCGGATATTCGCGTGCCATTGGTCTAAGCCTCTCGGATTACCAACGATAATGGCTGAAGGCTTTGTTCGCCTCGGCCATCTTGTGGGTGTCTTCGCGTTTCTTGACGGCAGTACCGCGGGACTGAACGGCGTCCAGCAGCTCGCCTGCAAGGCGCTCTTCCATGGTGTTTTCGTTGCGGCCGCGCGCAGCAGTGATCAGCCAACGGATGGCCAGTGCTTCGCGGCGCTCGGGGCGCACTTCGACCGGAACCTGATAAGTTGCACCACCAACCCGGCGCGAGCGAACCTCGACCGACGGTTTGATGTTGTCGAGCGCTTCGTGGAACACTTCGACAGGTGCGCGCTTCACCTTGTTCTCAACGCGATCAAATGCGTTGTAAACGATGCGCTCTGCGACCGACTTCTTGCCGTCGATCATCAGGTTGTTCATGAACTTGGTCAGTACCTTGTCGCCAAATTTGGCGTCAGGCAGGACTTCGCGTTTTTCGGCGGCGTGACGACGTGACATATCAGCCTCTCCTTCTTACTTGGGACGCTTCGCGCCGTATTTCGAACGACGCTGCTTACGATCTTTGACGCCCTGAGTATCCAGAACACCGCGCAGAATGTGGTAACGCACACCGGGAAGGTCTTTCACACGGCCGCCACGGATCAGAACAACCGAGTGTTCCTGCAGGTTGTGGCTTTCACCGGGGATGTACGAGATGACCTCGAACCCGTTGGTCAGGCGCACCTTGGCAACCTTACGCATCGCCGAGTTCGGCTTTTTCGGTGTGGTGGTGTACACGCGGGTGCAGACGCCGCGTTTCTGCGGGCACTGCTCCAGGTGCATGGACTTCGAGCGTTTTACTTTGGGCTGCCGCGGTTTGCGGATCAGCTGTTGAATAGTTGGCATTCCGGTTTCTTCCCCGTTTTGCAACACACATGACATGCACGCGGCAGCGTGCGGTTAAATTCGCTGCACTTATGCGTCCACAAGCGCAAAACCCGCGAGCGTTCCCATTCCGAGGTGAACGTCGCGGTTTGTTATCAGAGGGCGCGAACGATAAAAGTGTCCGGGCCTTGACCAGTTCATTACTGAAATCGGTTACGGGGCGGCCCCCGGTACCGAGATGTCGCGCGTAATAGGGGGAGTCGGCCCGAGTGTCAACAGCCATGCAACAAAGGCGTGTGGCACATCAAGATATCAGCCATTTATCAGGATTGGGCTGGGAATTCCACTGTTCGCCCGCATTGCGGCTTATACCTACCGCGTGCATAGTGGGCGCGTCCCGCTATCCATTGGATGATCCATGCAAGTCATTGGCCTGTGCCGATTTTCATTCCCTGCCCTCGGCGATTTCCAAATCGAACACGACACGGTCGAAGAGCGGCGGCGCCATTTATACCACCCTACCCGTCTGGAAGAGCGGTTTCGCCTGTTTGAATCCCTAACCTTGCCCAGCTTTCGCGCACAAACCGATGAGGATTTCCAGCTTCTGATCGCCGTCGGAGAGTGTCTTCCGAAGGCGGCGTTTGACCGGCTCAAAGATCTAACCACTGACATCAAGCAGGTTCAGATCATCCAAAGAGCAGTCGATCCAGATCAGAAACACCGGCAAGTCATGAAACAAATCCTTCAAATCGCGCGCTCGCATCCAGACCGGCCTTGTCTTCAATTCCGTCATGACGATGACGACAGCGTTTCCATAGATTTCGTGGAAAAACTCCGAGAAGCCGCAGATGACGGCGCAGGTTTGATCAAGAAAAATCAAGCGATCGGGATAGATTTCAACAACGGGTATCAGGCCAGTTTTAGACCCGCAGGCACACAGGCAGCGCAGGTCTACAAGTCTTTGCTCGGGGTTGGACTGGGCATGCTGGTCTCGGGCGGATGCACTCACACAATCATAAGCTTCACCCATAACCGGATCGGACGTTTCATGCCGGTTATCAGCTATCCCGATCACCCGATGTGGATCAGGTCACTGAACAATTTCAACGACTCGCCACGCGCAGGGAAACAGAAGGCGCAACTTGCTCCGATAACACCGGAGATCGAATCCGAATTTGCCACACGTTTCGCGATAAATCCGCGGTTCGCGCGGTTACATCAGTCCTCCGCCTGACGCGATCGTTCGCGGAACAGTGTGAACATCCCTGCCCCGACGACCAATACCGCGCCAAACAGGGTAATCGAATCGGGCCAGTCCCCAAATACTGCCCATCCAAGCCCCAGCGCCCAAAGCAGACTGGAATAGCGGAATGGCGCAATAAAACCGACCTCCCCCACGCGCATCACCATGACGCTGAACAGATACCCCATCAAAACAAAGACCGCGGCACTGGCGACCATCGCACCTGATGCGGTCGAAACCGGCACCCACCCCTCGAAAACTGACACGATTGCAGCAACAGAGGTGATAGAAACCGATGTTGCCAACGTCACAACCATGGATGGCACTTCTGCGGACATGCGTCGCGTGATAAGATCACGGGCCGTAACCGATGCAACCGCAATCAGTGCATAAATGGCGTAAATGCTGAAGCCATCCGGGCCGGGCCGAACGATCAGCAACATTCCAACAAATCCCATTGCAATCGCGACAATCCTCCGCCACCCGATTTTTTCCTGAAAAAACAACGCAGCGCCCAGGGTCACAGTCAAGGGTAACGCTTGCAACACCGCCGTTACATTGGCCAACGGCATGTGCATTAACGCAGTCAGGAAGAAGAATGTCGCCGACAATTCGGCAAGGCATCGAAACACAACCAACCACTTATCGTGGCGGGAAAAATCCAAATGAAGCGCCCCAAGATGGCGTGCAAGAAAGAACACGAGAATCGTTGCCAACGCCCCTCGTGTGGCGACCAACTGGAACAGCGGCATATCCTGCCCCACCACCTTCACGAGCGTATCGTTGACGGTAAAGGCAGCCATGCTGCCCATCATCAGCAAGGCGCCCCTTAGATTTGGTGTCATTCTGGTTTCGCCCGATCCCACTACAATGTGCCCATTGGCCAATCAGGCAAACCCAATGTCAACTCTGCAATGGATAATCAGCCATCGCAGGTGAGTCAGGATGGACCTAGAGGCTGACTTTGACCGGTACATTGTTATTTTGAAGTCCGGTCAAACTGAAGAGGTGCACTGTGATTGAGGGCCTGAGCCATATTACCTTCATCACCCGAAATCTGGACAAGATGGAAGAGGTACTGACAACAATTCTGGATGCCAAAAAAATCTACGACAGCGGCGATCGGACTTTCTCGCTTTCAAAAGAGCGGTTTTTCGATATCGGGGGTGTTTGGGTCGCGATTATGGAGGGCGATCCGCTGTCCGAAAAAACCTACAATCACGTCGCGTTCAAGATGAGCGTAGATGAATATGACGACAGGTTGCAACGCATCCGGTCGCTGGGCCTTGAAATCCGGGAGGGTCGATCCCGCGTACCCGGGGAAGGGCAATCAATCTATTTTTGTGACTACGACAACCATATGTTTGAACTGCACAGCGGTACGCTGGAGGAACGATTAAAACGGTACGCCGCGGGCTAAATAAAAAAGGCCCCGCAATTTTGCAGGGCCTCATTTGTTTTATGCTGCGGTGCTTATTCGCGGCTTTCCGGTGTTTCCACCAGAACGTCCAGCTCATCACCGACCATATCGTCGTCGAATGTCGGAGCGGCCAAAGCAGCGGCCGCTTCGGCCTCTTCCCGGCGGGCTTCGATAACCACGTTGTCACGCGACTGCGCGATGTGGCGCACGGCCTGAGTGGCCCCACCGGTACCGGCGGGGATCAGGCGACCAACGATGACGTTCTCTTTCAGGCCAACCAGCTTGTCTTTCTTGCCTTGAACCGAAGCTTCGGTCAGCACGCGGGTGGTTTCCTGGAACGACGCCGCCGAGATGAACGAACGCGTCTGCAGCGAGGCTTTGGTGATCCCCAAGAGGATCGGCTCGCCCTGCGCCGGACGACCGCCGCGCGAGATGGTTTTCTCGTTGGCTGCGTCGTACTCCTGTTTGTCGACATGCTCGCCTTTTAGCAGGGTGGTGTCGCCTGAATCCAGGATCTCCCACTTCTGCAGCATCTGGCGCACGATGACTTCGATGTGCTTGTCGTTGATCTTCACGCCCTGCAGACGATAAACGTCCTGCACTTCGTCGATCATGTAATCCGCCAGCGCTTCGACGCCCATAATGGACAGGATGTCATGAGGAGCCGGGTTACCATCCATCAGGTATTCACCCTTCTGGATGAAGTCCCCTTCGGCAACCGGGATATGCTTGCCCTTGGGCACCATGTACTCGATGGTCTCCATCGACTCGTCAGCCGGTTCGATGCTGATGCGGCGCTTGTTCTTGTAGTCGCGGCCAAAGCGCACGTAACCATCGGCTTCTGCGATGATCGCGTGATCTTTCGGACGGCGGGCTTCGAACAGTTCGGCCACACGCGGCAGACCACCGGTGATGTCCTTGGTCTTAGCACCTTCACGCGGGATACGCGCGACAACGTCACCGGCTTCGATCTGCTGACCATCTTCGACCGACAGTATCGCATCCACCGACATCGGATAGTGAACCGGGTTGCCCGCATCGTTGCGGACCGGCTCGCCATCTTCGCCGACCAGAATGATCTCGGGCTTGAGGTCGCTACCTTTGGGGGCAGCGCGCCAATCGATCACGATCTTCTGGGTCATACCAGTTGCATCGTCGGTCTCATCGCGGACAGCGATGCCCGAAACAAGGTCGACATATTTCGCAGTACCGGCCTTCTCGGCGATGATCGGCAGAGTGTAGGGGTCCCATTCGTACAGCTTGTCGCCACGGGCCACGTTTGTGCCGTCCTTGACGAACAGCTTGGAGCCATAGCCCAGCTTGTGGCTGGCACGCTCTTCGCCGTGTTCATCGCTGATCACCAGCTTCATGTTCCGGCCCATGACCAGGCTTTCGCCTGCGGCATTGACCAGAATCTGCGGGTTCTCGAAGGAAACGACACCTTCCTGGCTAGCTTCCTGGAACGACTGCTGACCACCTTGCGCAACACCACCGATGTGGAAGGTCCGCATGGTAAGCTGTGTACCGGGCTCACCGATGGACTGCGCGGCGATGATGCCGACAGCCTCACCTGTGTTCACCATGGTACCACGTGCAAGGTCACGACCGTAGCAGGTGGCGCAGACGCCTTCCTCGGACTCACAGGTCAGAGGCGAGCGGATGCGCATCGAAGCAACACCGGCTTCGTCAATGGTGTCCGCCATGCGTTCGTCGATCAGTTGACCAGCAGCGACAATCACCTCATCGGTACCCGGACGCAGAACATCGTCCGCAGCTACACGGCCCAGCACGCGTTCGGCCAGCGAGGCAACAACCTCGCCGTCGTTCACGGCGGCTTCGGCAGTGATCGCACGCTCGGTACCACAGTCGATCTCACGAACGATGCAGTCCTGAGCGACATCCACCAGACGACGGGTCAGGTAACCCGAGTTCGCCGTCTTCAGAGCGGTATCCGACAGACCCTTACGGGCACCGTGGGTCGAGTTGAAGTACTCGAGAACGGTCAGACCTTCCTTAAAGTTCGAGATGATCGGTGTCTCGATGATGTCACCGTTCGGCTTGGCCATCAGGCCGCGCATACCGCCCAGCTGTTTCATCTGAGTAACCGAGCCACGCGCACCAGAGTGGGCCATCATGTAGACCGAGTTCGGTTCCTGATCCGACCCGTCTTCGGCTTTGGCAACGTCCGAGATGGTGCTCATCATCGCCTCGGTGACGCGGTCGTTACACTTCGACCAGGCATCGACAACTTTGTTGTACTTTTCGCCCTGAGTGATCAGGCCGTCCATGTACTGCTGTTCAAAGTCCTTCACCTGACCGCGAGTGTCATCAACGATGCCCCACTTGTCATCGGGGATGACCATGTCGTCCTTACCGAACGAGATGCCCGCCTTGAACGCTTCTTTGAAGCCCATCGACATGATCTGGTCACAGAAGATGACCGACTCTTTCTGACCGCAGTAACGGTAGACGGTGTCGATCACCTGCTGCACTTCTTTCTTCCGCAGCAGGCGGTTGACCAGCTCGAACGGCGCTTTGTTGTTCATCGGCAGCAACGCACCCAGACGTAGACGGCCCGGAGTGGTTTCATAGCGCTTTTGAACTTCGTTGCCTTCGTCGTCGATCTGCGTGATCCGCGCGGTGATTTTCGAGTGCAGATGCACTTCACCCGCGTCCAGCGCATGCTGAACTTCTTCGATCGAACCGAAGACCTTGCCTTCGCCGGGCATGCCTTCGCGTTCCAGGGTCACATAATACAGACCCAGGATCATATCCTGCGACGGAACAATGATCGGTGCGCCGTTTGCAGGCGACAGAACGTTGTTCGTCGACATCATCAGAACACGGGCTTCCAGCTGGGCCTCAAGGCTCAGCGGGACGTGAACGGCCATCTGGTCACCGTCGAAGTCGGCGTTAAAGGCCGAGCAGACCAGCGGGTGCAGCTGGATGGCTTTACCTTCGATCAGAACGGGCTCGAACGCCTGAATGCCAAGACGGTGCAACGTCGGCGCGCGGTTCAGCATGACAGGGTGTTCGCGGATCACCTCGTCGAGGATATCCCACACTTCGGGACGCTCTTTCTCGACCAGTTTCTTCGCCTGCTTAACAGTCGAAGACAGACCCTTGGCTTCAAGGCGCGAATAGATGAACGGCTTGAACAGTTCCAGAGCCATCTTCTTGGGCAGACCACACTGGTGCAGCTTGAGTTCCGGACCGGTCACAATGACCGAACGGCCCGAGAAGTCGACGCGCTTACCCAGAAGGTTCTGACGGAAGCGACCCTGCTTACCTTTCAGCATGTCCGACAGCGATTTCAGCGGACGCTTGTTGGCGCCGGTGATCACGCGGCCACGACGGCCATTGTCGAACAGAGCATCCACGGATTCCTGCAGCATCCGCTTTTCGTTACGGACGATGATATCAGGTGCGCGCAGCTCGATCAGACGCTTCAGACGGTTGTTCCGGTTGATGACGCGGCGATACAGATCGTTCAGATCCGAGGTCGCGAAACGGCCACCATCCAGCGGAACCAGCGGACGCAGTTCCGGTGGAATGACCGGGATCACGGTCATCACCATCCACTCAGGCCGGTTGCCCGACTCGAGGAAGGATTCAACAACCTTCAGACGCTTGATGATCTTCTTGGGCTTCAGCTCGCCGGTTGCTTCGGCCAGATCAGCGCGCAGCTGCTCGGCTTCGGCTTCCAGATCGATCTGGGCCAGCATCTCACGGATGGCTTCGGCACCTATATTCGCGGTGAACGCGTCCATGCCGTAGGCATCCTGAGCGTCCATGTACTCTTCTTCAGTCAGCATCTGGCCGTAGGTCAAGTCAGTCAGACCGGGCTCGATGACGACGTAGTTTTCAAAGTACAGAACACGTTCCAGATCGCGCAGCGTCATGTCCAGCATCAGGCCGATGCGGGACGGCAGCGACTTCAGGAACCAGATGTGTGCAACAGGCGCGGCCAGTTCGATGTGGCCCATACGCTCGCGGCGGACTTTCTGCAGGGTGACTTCCACACCGCATTTCTCGCAGACAACGCCGCGATATTTCATCCGCTTATATTTGCCGCACAGGCATTCGTAATCTTTGATCGGGCCAAAGATACGCGCGCAGAACAGACCGTCACGCTCGGGCTTGAACGTCCGGTAGTTGATGGTTTCGGGTTTCTTGATCTCGCCATAGGACCAAGACAGGATCCGCTCGGGCGACGCCAGCGAGACCTTGATCTCGTCGAATACTTTCGGGGGCGTCAGCGGGTTGAACGGGTTGTTGGTGATTTCCTGGTTCATTTGTTACCTCAAATCTTGCGGAAGGGGGGACGGGAGAAAGGGCAAGGCCCTTACTCCTCAACCTCCGCATCCAGGAGTTCCATATTCAGGCCGAGACCACGGACTTCTTTAACCAGAACGTTGAACGATTCCGGTACGCCCGCTTCGAAGTTATCCTCGCCCTTGACGATCGACTCATAGACCTTGGTCCGGCCGGCGACGTCATCCGATTTCACGGTGAGCATCTCCTGCAGGGTGTAGGCGGCGCCGTAAGCTTCCAGAGCCCAGACTTCCATCTCACCAAAGCGCTGACCACCGAACTGCGCCTTACCACCCAACGGCTGCTGGGTAACCAGGCTGTACGGCCCGGTAGAACGCGCGTGGATCTTGTCGTCCACCAGGTGGTGCAGTTTCAGCAGGTACTTGATGCCCACGGTCACCGGACGTGCGAATTGCTCACCGGTACGACCGTCGAACAGAACCGACTGACCACTTTCCGAGAAGCCGGCACGCACCAGCGCATCGTTGACGTCTGCTTCCTTGGCACCGTCGAAGACCGGGGTTGCGATCGGAACACCGCGGGTCACGTTGCCCGCAGCCTCGATCAGGCCATCCTCGTCTAGACCGGTGATGCCTTCTTCGTAGACATCTTCGCCATAGGCCAGCTTCATCGCTTCGCGAACCGGGGTCAGGTCGCCGGACCGGCGATATTCACCCAGAGCGTCGTCGATGTTCAGACCCAGACCGCGTGCGGCCCAACCCATGTGGGTTTCAAGAATCTGACCAACGTTCATACGCGAAGGCACGCCCAGCGGGTTCAGACAGAAGTCTACCGGAGTACCATCGGCCAGGAACGGCATGTCTTCCATCGGAACAACCTTGGAGATCACACCTTTGTTCCCGTGACGACCGGCCATCTTGTCGCCCGGCTGCAGCTTGCGCTTCACGGCAATGAAGACTTTGACCATCTTCATCACACCCGGCGGCAGGTCGTCGCCACGGCGGACTTTCTCGACCTTGTCCTCGAAACGGGCATCCAGAGCGCGCTTTTGCACTTCGTACTGCTCGTTCAGAGCCTCAACGATCTGAGCGTCCTGCTCACCTTCCAGCGCCAGTTGCCACCACTGACCACGGGTCAGCGTTTCCAGCAGATCCTCGGTGATCACCGAGCCCGGCTTGACGCCTTTCGGGCCTTTGACAGCGGTTTTACCCAGGATCAGGCCTTGTAGACGCGCATAGATGTTGCGGTCAAGGATCGCCAACTCGTCGTCCCGGTCACGGGCCAAGCGTTCGACTTCCTCACGCTCGATCTGCAGCGCCCGCTCGTCTTTCTCGACGCCGTGACGGTTGAAGACGCGGACCTCAACGACCGTACCGTAATCGCCCGGCTTCACGCGCAGCGAGGTGTCGCGCACGTCAGATGCCTTCTCACCAAAGATGGCGCGCAGCAGCTTTTCTTCCGGGGTCATCGGGCTTTCGCCCTTCGGAGTGATCTTGCCGACCAGAATATCGCCCGGCTCAACATCCGCGCCGATGTAAACGATGCCCGCCTCGTCGAGGTTGCGCAGCGCTTCTTCACCGACGTTCGGGATGTCGCGAGTGATCTCTTCCGGACCCAACTTGGTGTCTCGGGCGGCGACTTCAAATTCCTCGATATGGACCGAGGTAAAGACGTCATCGCGCGCGATACGTTCCGAAATCAGGATTGAGTCTTCATAGTTGTAGCCGTTCCAAGGCATGAACGCGACGACCACGTTCTTACCAAGGGCCAGTTCACCCATATCGGTCGACGGACCATCGGCAATAACCTCGCCCTTCTGGACGGTGTCACCCACCTTGATCAGCGGACGCTGGTTGATGCAGGTGTTCTGGTTCGAACGCTGGAATTTGCGCAGACGATAGATGTCAACGCCAGCGTCGCCCAGTTCCAGATCTTCGGTGGCGCGGATAACGATACGCTGGGCATCAACCTGGTCGATGATACCGGCGCGTTTCGCCTGGATCGCAGCACCCGAGTCGATGGCAACCTTTTCCTCGATCCCGGTACCAACCAGCGGTGCCTCGGCGCGCAGCAGCGGAACCGCCTGACGTTGCATGTTCGAGCCCATCAGAGCGCGGTTGGCGTCGTCATTTTCAAGGAACGGGATCAGCGATGCAGCTACTGATACCAGCTGTTTCGGCGACACGTCGATCAGATCCACATTCTCGCGCGGGGCAAGCGTGTAGTCACCGGCCTGACGGGTCGACACCAGATCGTTGATGAACTTGCCATCGGCATCCAGAGTCGCGTTCGCCTGCGCCACGGTGTGACGCATTTCCTCGGTGGCGGACATGTAGTGAACCTCATCGGTCACCTCGGCGTCTTTGACGACGCGGTACGGTGTTTCGATGAAGCCATACTTGTTCACGCGGGCAAAGGTGGCCAGCGAGTTGATCAGACCGATGTTCGGACCTTCCGGCGTTTCAATCGGGCACATCCGGCCATAGTGGGTCGGGTGCACGTCGCGCACCTCAAAGCCCGCACGCTCACGTGTCAGACCACCGGGACCAAGCGCCGAGAGACGGCGTTTGTGGGTGACTTCCGACAGCGGGTTGGTCTGGTCCATGAACTGCGACAGCTGCGACGAGCCGAAGAATTCGCGGACAGCAGCCGCAGCCGGTTTCGCGTTGATCAGGTCTTGCGGCATGACGGTGTCGATCTCGACAGACGACATACGCTCTTTGATCGCGCGCTCCATGCGCAGCAAACCGACGCGGTATTGGTTTTCCATCAGTTCGCCGACCGAACGGACACGACGGTTGCCGAGGTGGTCGATATCGTCCACGTCGCCTTTGCCATCGCGCAGCTCAACCAGCGCCTTAATGCAAGCCACGATGTCTTCGCGGCGCAGGGTGCGCAGGGTGTCCGGCGCGTCCAGAGCCAGACGCATGTTCATCTTCACGCGACCAACAGCGGACAGATCATAACGCTCGCTGTCGAAGAACAGGGTGTCGAACAGGGCCGACGCAGCTTCGACGGTGGGCGGCTCGCCCGGGCGCATAACGCGGTAGATGTCCATCAGCGCGCTTTCACGGTTCAGGTTCTTATCCTGAGCCATGGTGTTGCGCATGTAGGGGCCTACGTTGACGTTGTCGATGTCCAGAACCGGGATGTCGGTGATACCTGCATCCATCAGGTCCTTGACGGTGCCGCCGATCAGGTCGCCGTCCTTGTCGTACTCCAGCGTCAGCTCATCACCGGCTTCGACATAGATCGCGCCGTTTTCTTCGTTGATGATGTCCTTGGCGACGTACTTTCCGACGATGTTATCGAAGGGAACCAACAGGTCGGTGACGCTGCCTTCGTCGATCAGTTTCTTGACCGCGCGCGGAGTGACTTTTTTGCCCGCTTCGGCTATCACTTCACCAGATTTGGCGTCAACCAGATCGTAAGTCGGACGGGTGCCGCGCACGCGCTCGGGGAAGAACGGTGTGACCCAACCCTTCTTCTTATCCAGTTTGTAGGACACGGTGTTGTAATACGCGTCCATGATCGCTTCCTGATCCAGACCCAGCGCATAGAGCAGGGTTGTCACAGGCAGCTTTCGGCGGCGGTCGATACGGGCGAACACGATGTCCTTGGCGTCGAACTCAAAGTCCAGCCAGCTGCCGCGATACGGGATGATGCGGCAGGCAAACAGCAGCTTGCCCGAGGAATGGGTCTTGCCCTTGTCGTGGTCGAAGAACACACCGGGGGAGCGGTGCATCTGGGACACGATCACACGCTCGGTGCCGTTCACGATGAACGTCCCGTTCGGTGTCATCAGGGGCATGTCGCCCATGAACACGTCCTGTTCTTTGATGTCTTTGACCGATTTGGCGCCGGTGTCCTCATCGACATCAAACACGATCAGACGCAGGGTGACCTTCAGCGGCGCGCTGTAGGTCATATCGCGCTGCATGCACTCTTCGACGTCGTATTTGGGTTTTTCCAGATCGTATTTCACGAACTCCAGAACGGAGGTTTCGTTGAAATCCTTGATCGGGAAAACCGACTGGAACACACCTTTGATGCCTTCGCCGTCTGTGGGCTGTTCTGCATCGCCGGAGCGCAGGAAAAGATCATAAGAAGATTTCTGGACCTCAATGAGGTTTGGCATCTCCAGCACTTCGCGGATTTTGCCGTAATATTTACGAAGACGTTTCTGGCCAAGGAACGTTTGAGCCATGTCAGATGTCACCTTTCGATGTTCTCAGCGGGCAAAGACACCGTCGGGCCCCGGCATCTTGCACATTCGAGACGACACGTCCGGATCAATTCGTGGCCACCGTCCCGAAGGTGGCCTCCCGATCCGAAAACCGTGTCTTAGAAAACGCCCCAGATAATGAGGCCCTTTCTAAGACAGGTTCGGCTGGACCCGGATTTCTCCGGGCCCAGCCAAAATTTGCGGCGCATCAGCGATGCACCTGTCGGTTGGCTTAGGCCAGCTCGACTTCGGCGCCAGCTGCTTCCAGCTTGCCTTTGACTTCTTCGGCTTCGTCTTTCGACACACCTTCTTTGATCTTGCCGCCAGCTTCGACCAGTTCCTTGGCTTCTTTCAGGCCCAGACCGGTGATGCCGCGAACTTCTTTGATCACGTTGATTTTCGAAGCGCCGGCGTTCTTCAGAACGACGTCGAATTCGGTTTTTTCTTCCTCAGCAGCGCCACCGGCGTCGCCACCAGCTGCAACCATTACGGCGCCGCCAGCTGCGGGCTCGATGCCGTATTCGTCTTTGAGGATGGTTTTCAGTTCTTGTGCTTCCAGCAGGGTCAGACCCACGATGCTTTCTGCGAGTGCTTTCAGATCAGCCATTTTATCAGCTCTTTCCGTTTACAGTGTGTGTTCCAACGTCAGGGATATTTCCCTACGCAGATCATTCAGTGCCAACCGCTTACGCAGCTTCCGCCTTCTCTTCGATGGTGGAAAGGATGCTTGCGATGTTGCTTGCAGGTGCGCCAATCGCGCCGGCGATGTTCGAAGCAGGTGCGCCAATGCAGCCAACGATCGAAGCAATAAGCTCTTCACGAGACGGCATTTTCGAAACTGTTTCGACGCCTTTGCGGTCCAGAGCGTTCTCGCCCATAGCACCGCCGAGGATCTCAAAATTCTTGTTATCCTTGGCGAAGTCCTCGGCCACCTTGGCTGCTGCCACGGGGTCCTCGGAATAGGTCAGAACGGTCATCCCTGTCAGCAGGTCGGCCATGCTTTCACACGGCTTACCCTCAAGGGCGATTTTGGCGAGCCTGTTCTTGGCAACACGCACGGCACCACCAGCGTCACGAGCACGTGCGCGAAGGTCCTGCATCTCGGCAACTGTCAGACCGGCGTAGTGCGAAACCACTACGACGCCAGAGCTTTCGAAGATTTGGCCGAGTTCCTCGACCACTTTCTCTTTCTGGGCTCTATCCACAGTTCTCTCCAAGTTAGGGGCGATATCTCACCCCGGCTCATATTTGCCGCAGCTTACGCTCCGGCGTTCAGGTCCGTTGTTACGGGATGGGCCAAAACTCGCCCGAGGATCGTGACCCTCAGAATTCTTTGGTCTTACCCGTCTCAGGCAGGGAATTAAGGGGCCGCATGGCACCACCCACCGTCTTGGACGAAACAAAATAAAGCGCACGACGAATCGCACGCTTTATTCCGCAGGTCTACTTAGGACAGATAGGCCGGGTTTCCAAGAGGTAAATTGCACCTATGGGTGCGTTTCGAACGTTCAGAAATAAGCATACTTTCGGTGCAAGTCTCATACACGGTAGATAACGAGGACAGCCAAAGCGACTACGAGAGAAAGACCTTTGAGGCATTGTGGTAAGTTGCGCTCAGCTTGTCATTATCGGGAACGCACTCCAAATCAGTCCGCACCATAGGAGCAGATGCAACGCCTACATTTGCCCGTGTGAGTTTCCGGTTATGGTGCTGAGGAGGATTGATCGTGGAGCAAGCAGTTTGGTGAACTGTTTGTAGATCGAACGGGTTGTTTGGAATTTGGTTTTGGGAGTAGGATTTGAACCTCTGACCTTCAGGTTTTGAGCCTGACGAGGTGAAGAGGTTAAGCAACTGTACCGTGTGATCAATTGTAGTCTGAACGGGCTGTACTGAGATTTTCTGATGCTGGTTGCGGGAGCAGGATTTGAACCTGCGACCTTCAGGTTATGAGCCTGACGAGGTGAAGAGGTTAAGCAATTGAACCGTGTGATCAATTGTAGTCTGAACGGGCTATACTGATATTTTCTGACGTTGGTTGCGGGAGCAGGATTTGAAC
>NZ_JBQFPS010000024.1:0-17424 GCF_056536485.1 Ruegeria sp. CL5 | reverse complement strand
AGTTGTCGATGGTCTGGCCGCCAATGGCGAAGAAGGCAATGCCGCAGTCGAAGCAAAGGTCAAAGCCGAAGTCGCAGACCTCTGCGCCAAGTTTCCGATCTATCCGAACCTGTAATACGAAGGACCCAAATCATGAGTTTTCATAACATCGACCAAGCCCCTGCACGCCTGAACCGCAGCGAACTGGCCGTCCCAGGCAGCCAGCCCGGAATGTTCGAAAAGGCTGCACAAACAGATGTAGATGTGATCTTCCTCGACTTGGAAGACGCGGTTGCGCCTGACGAAAAAGAACAGGCCCGCGAGAACATCATCGAAGCCCTGAACGATATCGATTGGGGCAGCAAAACCATGTCGGTGCGGATCAACGGGCTGGATACACATTATATGTATCGCGACGTGGTGGACGTGGTCGAACAAGCCGGCGAACGACTGGACCTTATCATGATCCCCAAGGTTGGTACAGCTTCTGACGTTTACGCGGTCGATATGATGGTGACACAGATCGAGGACGCCAAAGGCTACAAGAAACGGATTGGGTTCGAACATATCATCGAAACCGCGCTTGGCATGCAGAATGTCAGCGAGATTGCGGCCGCCTCCAAACGCAACGAAAGTCTGCATTTCGGGGTTGCCGACTATGCCGCTTCTACCCGTGCCCGGACCACGATCATCGGCGGTGTAAACCCCGATTATTCAGTTCTGACTGACCCGGATGCTGACGGAGGACGTATGACGCATTGGGGCGACATGTGGCACTACGCGCTGGCTCGCATGGTGGTCGCCGCGCGCGCCAACGGCCTGCGCCCGATCGACGGACCCTTCGGCGATTTTCAGGACCCGGACGGTTACAAAGCCGCGGCAAAACGGGCGGCAGTTCTGGGATGTGAAGGCAAATGGGCCATCCACCCCAGCCAGATTGCCCTGGCTAACGAGGTCATGTCACCTTCAGATGCCGAAGTCACCAAAGCACAGCGAATTCTCGTCGCTATGGCCGAGGCTGAGTCCGCGGGCAAAGGCGCCGTTTCTCTGGATGGTCGTCTGATTGACTATGCCTCCATCCGTCAGGCCGAAGTGCTGGTGGAAAAAGCCGGACAGATTGCTGCAGCTTGATCGCATCATGACTGTGCAATCGTCCGTATCGCTGCGCGACAGCGCCGCCGCCATCTTTGCCGAGGCCGTCGCAGCAGCAGATCCAGCGATGTCTCTGCGCCAACGGTTGCAATCAGACCCATTGCCATCACCAGAACATAGCGGGCGCAGCATCCTGATCGCAATTGGGAAGGCTGCCCCTGCCATGATGGAGGAGGCATTGCAGCATGTTCAGGGCGATCACGTCGCTCTGATTGTAACCCACAGCGACAACTGGAATGAAGTTCCCGGCGCGACGGTATTGACCAGCGGGCATCCCATCCCGAATGAACGCGGTTTGAAAGCCGGGCGACAGATCATCGCATTGCTCAGCGCAGCACGTAAGCAGGATCAGATCATTGCACTGATCTCTGGCGGGGGGTCGGCCTTGGTCCCCGCGCCTGTTGATGGCTTGACTCTTTCGGACAAAATCGCGGTCAATGAGGTTTTGCTATCTTCCGGGCTGGACATCGTTCGGATGAACCTTGTGCGTCAGCACCTGAGCCAGCTCAAAGGCGGCGGGTTTTTGCGGCATGGTTCGCCTGCCCCGATCACGGCGTATATCCTGTCGGATGTCATAGGCGATGACATTCGGGCCGTAGCCAGCGGACCAACTGCCTCACCAATCGGCAGCCATGCGGACGCCCGCAGGACCTGCATCGAGGCCGGGATTTGGCACCGGTTCCCAAAAGCCGCCCGTGCCCACCTGGAGAAGAGTATTCCTGAACGTTCTATAGCAGTTGAGGCGACAAACAACCTGATTGGATCGAACACGATTAGTCTTGAAGCCGCGTTTCGCTGTGCGACGCAGATCTGTAGGGCTGAAATTTTGTCCGACGCGTTGATTGGAGACGTGTCCAATGCAGCCGAACAGATTTTTCAGGCAGCCATGTCTGCCAAATTTGGCCAACCAACAGCCTTACTGTTTGGCGGTGAAACGACTGTACGCCTGACAGGAACAGGTTGCGGCGGGCGCAATCAGGAATTGGCGCTCCGCGTCGCCCAATTGGCGCATGAGCGCACGATACCCGGCAACTGGGTTTTTCTTAGCGGCGGTACGGATGGCCGCGACGGCCCAACCCCGGCAGCTGGCGCGATAGTGGATGCAGGGACGCTCGCCCGAATCCACGCGTCTGGACATGACCCTGCCTCCCTGTTGGCAAGCAACGATAGTCATAAGGCTTTGACGCTGTCGGGTGATCTTTTGATGACCGGAGCAACCGGAACCAATGTTGCCGACATTCAGGTATTGATGCTTGGATCTAACACGTGAAAGCGGGTGAAAAAACGGCAGATTTTTAGATCCGTTATTAGCGATCTCCGGGTTTCTAAGTGATCAATGGTGCAGAGGCGTCGTGACATATACTTCGGGTCAACAAAGTAATCCTGATGTTCGAATTTCAAGCCGAGCAAGTGGTGGAGTTTCAAACGCCAAAGACTGCGAGTTGGTGAAGTCGGATTATTGATGCGGAGCGATTAACTGCCGGAGCGCAATCAGGCTTCCGAATGCTCAAGCTGGTAGCATGAACCGCTGTAGCCGAGTTGTAGACCAATAGCCATGTTTGGCTCTTTCCCGCTTTTGGATTATGAAATAGTTGCGTTCAGTACGAACATTCAGACTTTTGGACGACCACGAATCCAGATTCAGTGTAATCTCATTTGCTATCCGCAACGGCTTTATGACTGAGGTTAGGCACGCTATCGGAAGGCCGTAAAACCATTGGAATTCGATTTCTAGTATTTTTCTGTCAGCATGATTATTTTACTAACAGGAAAAATTGATGCTATGGTAGCCCGAACTGGACTGGGTAATGCAGCTTGTCTTCTTGCAGAGCCCGTTTGGACAAGTGTAGCAAGACATTGAAAGAATGAAATTGAAAAATAACGACAAAGAAATGGCGACAAATCTGACACAGGACCCGCATTCTGTACGCTCGGGTGACAGAGAAAAAGTTCTTGAAGTTGCCATTGGTCGCGAGGTTCGTGCTTTTCGCAAACAGCAGAATACGACGGTTGCGGAATTGGCTCAGCTGACCGGATTGTCGATTGGTATGTTGTCCAAGATCGAAAACGGTAACACATCGCCTTCCTTAACGACTCTCCAATCGCTCGCTGATGCGCTTTCAGTTCCTCTGACAAGCTTTTTCAGACAATTTGAAGAGCGCCGCGAGGCGGTTCATACCAGAGCAGGCGAAGGCGTCGAGTTAGAGCGCGAAGGAACACGCGCCAACCATCAATATAATTTGTTGGGGCATATTGGTGCCAATGGTTCTGGCGTAATTGTAGAGCCTTACCTGATCACCCTGACCGTTGAATCCGACGTGTTCCCAACGTTTCAACATGGCGGAATCGAGACGATCTACATGCTTGAGGGCGAGGTAGATTACCGACACGGCGACAAGATATACCCCCTGAAACCGGGTGATACCTTGTTCTTTGACGCCGATGCGCCGCATGGACCTGAACGGTTGGTCAACCTGCCAGCACGCTACATTTCAGTGATCAGTTATCCGCAGACAAACTGATCGGCTTGCGTAACAAGAAATCCGTGGGTCTGTCATAGCCGACGTGGCTGCCGGTACCTACGATTGTAAACCCAAGCCTTGAAAACACGCGGTGGTTTTCAGTGAGTTCCACACGCGTTTCCAGTTCCAACGCTGATAGACCAAGGTCTGCTGCACGACTTGCAGCGTGATCTACTAATGTGCGACAGATACCCTGCCCCCGCATTCCTTCCTTCACCGCCAGCTTTCCAAGGTACAAGGTGTTGGCTTTGGGCGTCAAAAACATGCACGCAATAAGCGGTCGGCCCATGGCCCAGATTTCACCGCCTTTCCGACAATGCGCCTGCATCCCGCCCACGGTCAGACTATGGATAGAAGACGGAGGGTCGATCCGGGCATCCATGTACTGAAATGACGAGCGGAGCAGCGCAAGCGCGTCATACAATGCGGCATCATCTCTAGGAATTAGCCAAAGTGTTTTGTCCGGTTCAGTCATAAAGCCAAAACACTTCATAATGCTCGTTTATTTTGACAAAGGCGGTTCCGTTTCCAGATCCGGCCAGACTCCGGGGGAAGTCGGCAATCCATCATCAAACTGACTGAGGTAATTCAGCATCATTGGACGGTTGTCGATGAACCCTTTGTAAGTCGCCAGTTCAACCGGCAGATCACGTACAACGCGGTGCAGACGACGACCCCATTTTGGAACAGTCATCAGATCCTGAAAACTGCACAGATAGCAGCGGATCGGGAACACCAGCGCGTTGGACCGCGGCAGGCGGAAGAAGGTTTGCAACTCGACCCGAAGATGCTGTTTGTGGGCTATGTTTTCGGGCGTCAGTGTAGTCTTTTGGATGCCCCATTTGTGGTAGTTTTCCGGGCTGGTATCCAGCAGCGGGTTCACTGTCATGGTCCAGTTCAACCGGCGCGCCGGAGCGCCCTGTTGAATGTTCAACAGAAACTTCAGCGCACGCTTGAAAATCCCCATCTCATGTGCTTTTGGAACCGGCGCATGCCATTCAAAAAAGTTCATGCCGATGTCGAAATCCAGGCTCCAATCGGCCTGGGTCGTGACCATACCTGCGTCCATCCACAGCATCTCGTCCCGCTGGTCCAGCACTGCGAAATCGCCTTGCGCCTGACGAGTTATGTACTCCATCGGCCCGTAAGGCAGCGTGGTTTCATCCATGAAGGTAAAGCTGTGATCTATTCCCAATGGTTTGTTGATCCATCGCCACTGGTTGCCGTTGCGATGCAGCTCGAACAGGTCCGGATAGTCTTCGGATTTGCTAACCATGATCAGTTCCAACAAATCCCAACCCGCCAAGGTCATGTGCGGCAAAGACTGACAACGCAGCGGATCTTGATCCAGAACAATCGCACGGTCTTTCATCTCGGACACGTAGTGTTCGTCCACATCAAACCGCATCTCGTAGACCGAGCCCTCGGGGCCGCCCCGATGCTGCTCCATGTTGACCGAATACATGTAGCTGTCTTCGTGGAATGGAAACGGAAAACGTTTGATCGCCCACTCCGAATTGTGGAACGTATAGTCGTCGCGGAAGGACTCGTCGTTGAATTGAATGGTCATGTTGGGCCTCCTCTTAGCGGTCCAGCACAAGGGACTTTCCCTCGAAACGCGATACGCAGGGCATGATTTTCTTGCCTGCTGCCTTTTCTTCGTCGGTCAGCCAGTGATCGCGGTGAACAAAGTTGCCGTCGTGATCCAAAACTACGGTTTCGCACTGACCACAGGCCCCACCGCGGCACAGGTACGGGGCGTCGACTCCCTCACGTTCGATGGCCTCAAGCAGACTTTCGTTTTCGCCCACATGAATGACCTTGTCGGAAGACGCCAGACGCACTTCGAATGGTTTGCCCGGCTGAGGCGCCAAGAACTCTTCGTAATGCACACAATCTTCGGGCCAGCCTTCGGCGGCGGCAGTATTGCGCACCCAATCGATCATGCCCTTTGGGCCGCAGACATAGACATGCGTGCCTAAAGGTTGCCCGCTGAGAAGGTTTTCCAGATCAATCACCTGGCTCTGATCGTCGTAGTACAGATGCGTTGCGTTCGGATGCCTGTCTGTCAGTTGATCCGCATAAGATGCTAGCGCCTGATTACGGCACGCATAGTGCAGTTCCCAATGACCGTGCAGCAATTCGAGCTGTTTGATCTGCGCCAGAAACGGGGTGATCCCGATACCACCGGCCAGAAATAGGTGTTTGCGGGCCCGCAAATCAAGCGAGAATAGGTTGACCGGGTAACTGATGGTCATCTCGTCGCCCAGCTTGACCTGACGGTGCATGAACAACGACCCTCCCCTGCCCTGATCGTCGCGCCGAACCGAGATCGTATAGGACGATTGATCGAACGGATCGGACATCAGGGAATAAGGGTTGAGTCGCGTGATGCCGCCATCCTGCATTTCGACCACGGTATGTGCACCGCCCGAAAAGGTTGGCAACTGTCTGCCGTCAACGCGCTCAAACCGGAAGCGCGTCACCAATTCGTTCAGCGGGGTAATTTCGGTCACTTTGACCTGAATTTTCTCGGCACCACTCATTCGTAGATCCCCTTCGGCTCGGGCACGTTGCCATGGTCCTCGGCATCAACTCGGACGCCTTGATAGGCGGCAAGGCGGCGGGAATAGTGGTCGCGCACAAACAGGTTGAGACCACAGTGCGAACAAACAAACGGATCGACCTCGACATATTCGGTGACACCTTTGCAATGTACACATTGCATCCGGCGTGCAACAGAACCGCGATGTTCAGTTTGAATCGCAGTATGCGGCAGGCCGGCGGCCATTACTTCGTTCATGGCCTGACCCATCATGCCTTCGGTGCCGGTCAGATAGACTTGTAATCCCATATGCGCGTCCTCGAGAACGCGACGAATACGATGCAACGCGGCCGCATAGGACGGACCTTCGTAGAATTGTGCGGGGTTTAGCGCCTGTAGCCTTTCCGAAAAATCTGTGCCTTTCGGTATGTAGATCAGATGGGTTTTAGCCATCAGATCAGGTGTCGCTATGTCAATTACTGCTTCGGCCCCTTCGGCCTCGGCGATCATAAGATGATGTTCACCTGCGCGAACCTCTAGCGTGCCCCAGACCGGGCGGCTTGCGATTGACTTGGGAAATTCGAACTTTGACATTGTGCCCTCAAAAAAGAAAAGAGCGCCACGATTTTATCGTCGCGCCCCCTGAGTATCAGCCCTTTGCGGTTCGGATGGCCTTGTCCCTGTCGTAGAACGGCATCTCTTCAGCTGTAGCCGCAATCTCGGTTCCGTCGCTATTGCGGACCGTCAGCTTTGTGCCCGGCGACGCGCAGTCAACCGGCATCCGTGCGATACCCACATTGTGCCCATTGATTTCGGAATTCATGCCAAAGGTGACAACACCGACCTTTTCACCGTTCTGCAGCAGGTCAGCACCCTCATCCGCCGGGGTGGTGCCATCCAGTTTGACACCATAGATCTTGAACCGCTCTTTGCCTTGCGAGGCATAGTGGTTCTCGGCGCCGATAAAACCAGTTTTGCCCGGTGAGACCGTGAATTCCAGGCCCAGTTCCCAAAGCGTATCGCCGCATGTTTCGTCGTCGAACGGATAAGTTTCTGAGTTGTCGCCGGGATAGAACAACAGGTAGCTTTCGGTGCGCAGCAAATCGAGCGTCGAGAACTGGACCGGAACAATACCCATTTCCTTGCCTTCGGCCAGGATGCTGTCCCACAGATGCACGGCATGCTTGGCCTGACAGAAAATTTCATAACCACGCTCACCGGTGTAGCCGGTCCGCGAAATCATCACCGGGCAACCGAACAATTTGGTTTGCATGATCCCGAAATAGGCAAGATCGCGAATACCCGGCACATAGTTGGCCAGAAAATCAACTGCTACCGGGCCTTGCAACGACATGTCGTGCAAGTCATCGTCAAAAATAACCGAACAATTCTTACCTGCGGCCACCGAAGTCAGCTGTTCCATCCCCGTTCCGGTGCCGTGCACGACAAGCCACGTGTTCACTGACAGGCGATAGATGATGCAATCGTCGACAAATTTGCCCTCGGCATTCAGAATCGACGCATAGGTCGACCGGCCCGGCATGATTTTCTCCACATTCCGAGTGGTGACGCGGTCAATGACATAAGCCGCATCTTCGCCGACCACATGAACCTTTTTCAGACCCGACACATCCATCAGACCCGCCTTGGTGCGGATGGCTTCGTAGTCCGCTTCCGCGCGTTCCGGGCTATGGTCATAGAACCATGCGGTTCCCATACCGTTCCAGTCCTCAAGCTCGCCGCCGATCTCGGCATGGCGCTGCGCAAGGGCGGACGTCCTCCAAAGAATGGCCATTGTTCAGCTCTCCCGTTGATTGCTTTTTTGTTGGCCATATTGAGGCCGATGTCAGATTGAAAATCAACACCCATGTGCAGATTTTTTTCCTGTTGGGAATATTAGGCTGCAATTTGTGCACCCTAGTACAAATTATCGAGAACGGTAAAAGTGATTATTTATCAATGTTATGGGTTGTATTTTGACGGGTCCTAAAGTGCATGAACCAAATGCCTAAAAGATGTTTGCCCCACATATCTATTGACAGGTCGCCAATGAAATTGTCCCCTGAGTAGATAATTATTCCCAGCAGGAAATTCTTCGCAGAAAGATCTCCTGCTGCAACAACAGGGAGACTACGAAGTGGATGGTAATCTAAATGCACTAACGACGGTCTTTACCGAGTTCTACTACTGGGTAACGGTCGTTTTCATGTTCCTCATCCATGTGGGCTTTTGCATGTACGAGGTCGGTGCTAGCCGTGCCCGTAACCATATGCACACATTGATGAAAAACATCATGATCATCCCGCTGGTGACGGTCACGTTCTTCTTCTTCGGCTGGTGGATTTACTGGGCCTTTCCGAACTTTCCGTTCTGGGGTGGTTTAGATACCGAAGCGGGCGCTGCAAATCTGCCATGGGCCGACACCATGGCGACCAATCTGGGCGACAGAATCACCGGCGTCTTCTGGGCGGCGTTCCTGCTGTTCTCGTGGACGGCAGCCTCGATTGTATCTGGCTCTGTGATCGAGCGGATTAGATCTTCGGCCTTGTGGGTCCATGCCGTGATGATTGGTTCAGTCTGGTGGATCATCGACGCCGCGTGGGGTTGGCACTACGGCGGTTGGATGGTGCGCGTTCTTGGGTACCACGATGCTTATGCTTCCGGGGTTATTCACGCAATCGCAGGCGGCTATGCACTTGGGGTGATCATGGTTCTGGGTCCCCGCCTAGGCAAATTTGCCAAAGATGGTACGCCGCGGGATATTCCGCCGCATAACCCATGGTTGCTGACCATCGGGATATTCCTGATCTACACAGGTTTCTGGGGATTCTATGCCGCATGTAATGTCCCGGCGATATCTCCGGAGGCAATCGACGGTCAGATAACGGGTGTCACGTGGACCGCGACCAATATCTATCTGGCTCCGACTACGCTTTCCGCGATTACCTTCAACTTCCTGATGTCTCTGTCTGGCGGGTTGATGGCAGCGTATGTCATTTCCAAAGGTGACGCCTTTTGGACGTTCTCGGGCGGTTTGGCCGGTATTATCACCGCATCTGCCGGTAACGATCTTTATCACCCGGTGCAGGCAATGATCATCGCCGCGATCGGTGTCGTGATCGTGTACAAGCTGCACTATTGGGTCGAGCGTCGGTTCAAGCTGGATGATGCCGTTGGTGCCGTTGCCGTGCATGGCTATGCAGGGTTCGTTGGCCTGGTGATTTCCGGCTTTGTCCTGTGGGGAGTTCCTTCATCGCCATACGAAGGCTATGCAACGATCAACCCGGTCGGCCAGATCACCGGCGCGGTCATCATGTTCTTTGTTCTTGGCTTCTTGCCTGGTTGGATCCTTGCGAAAATCCAATCGGCCGCAGGTGTGCTTCGAATTCCGGAAGAAGTCGAACTTCAGGGCCTCGATTACGCTGAACACCATGCCTATGAAGACGCCAAAGCCGCGATCATTGCAGCCGACAAAGAAGAACTGGCTGCCCGTGGCGTACCAGCTGAGTAAGGGAGAAAAAGAATGTCTACAAATGGATATACAAGCTGGGCTGTTGATCTGGCCGAGGTCGGACCGATCTATCCCTTCCAAGGTTACGAAGCCCTTATGGTCATCGTGGGCGTCGTATTCTGGATAGGTTGGCATCGCATCCAATTTGTCCGAGAAGGTGAACACCTCGAGAAGGCCCGCCACACTGGCGACGAAGAAAAAGTGAAAGCACAGCTGGAACGATACTGATCCAGCTTTGAAAGCTGGCAATGGGCATAAATCTAAACTCTTGCCCATTGCCTCTCAGGAAAATTTATTTCCTATGATTATTGATGTCCGTTTGAATTGTTGGTACCGTAGAATCATAGCGAAACACACAAGGAGATCTGCCAGCCATGTGCGGAATTGTTGGATTATTCCTCAAAGACCAGTCTCTTGCGCCCCAACTGGGCAATATGCTGACAGACATGCTGATCACGATGACGGATCGCGGGCCCGACAGCGCGGGTATAGCGATTTATGGCGAGGAATCAGGTGGTAAGACCAAGGTGACACTGCAGTCGCCCAATCCCAAGGACGACTTTGCCGGTCTAGCCGAAGAGCTGGGGCAGCACTTGGGCGTGGTGGTAAGCCAGACTGATAATGACACGCATACAGTTCTGGACATTCCAGCAGGGCAGTTTGAAGCAGCACGGGCCGCGTTGGCGGAAATCCGGCCTTCAGTCCGGATCATGAGCCGGGGCGAGATGCTGGAGATTTACAAAGAGGTGGGCCTGCCCAAGGACGTGGCCGCGCGCTTTGACATAAGCAGTATGAGCGGCACACATGGCATTGGCCACACTCGCATGGCTACAGAGTCTGCCGTGACGACGATGGGCGCGCACCCGTTCAACACTGGGCCAGATCAGTGTCTGGTTCATAACGGCTCGCTGTCGAACCACAATTCATTGCGCCGCAAACTGCGCCGTGAAGGTGTAGTGATCCAAACCGAGAATGATACCGAGGTTGGAGCCGCCTATCTGACCTGGAAGATGATGAACGGGGCCACCTTGGGTGAGGCGCTGGAAAGCAGCCTTGAGGATCTGGATGGCTTCTTCACCTTTGTCGTCGGCACCAAGGATGGGTTCGGCGTGGTCCGCGATCCGATCGCCTGTAAGCCTGCGGTGATGGCCGAAACCGATCAATACGTGGCCTTTGGCAGCGAATATCGGGCGCTGGTGAACCTGCCGGGTATCGACGAGGCCCGCGTCTGGGAGCCGGAGCCAGCAACGGTTTACTTCTGGTCCCACAATGCCAGCCCCACGACCAACGAAAAGGCCGCATGATATGCAAACCTATGATCTTGAAGCAGATGGCCTGCGTGGGTTGAACGCCACCCTGCAGTCGCAATCTACCGAGACTAACCAGACCAATTGGGAAGTCGTGAACCCCAAAGGCAGCCACGCCATTGCCGTTGGGCTGGATGCGCCCATCGAAGTGACGGTCAAGGGCTCAACTGGCTATTACTGCGCGGGAATGAACCAGCAGGCCACGGTCAAGGTCGAAGGCTCGGTCGGGCCCGGCGTGGCCGAGAACATGATGTCCGGTCAGGTCGTTGTCGAAGGCGACGCCAGCCAATATGCTGGCGCCACCGGCCATGGCGGTCTGCTGGTCATCAAGGGCAACGCGAGTTCGCGCTGCGGCATCTCGATGAAAGGCATCGACATCGTGGTGCATGGCAATATCGGTCATATGTCAGCGTTCATGGCGCAGGCCGGTAATCTTGTGGTCTGCGGTGATGCAGGCGATGCACTGGGAGACTCGCTTTACGAAGCGCAGCTGTTTGTACGCGGCTCGGTCAAGAGCCTGGGCGCCGATTGCATCGAGAAAGAGATGCGCCCCGAGCATCTGGATATCCTGAAAGACCTGCTGGATCGCGCTGGCGCAGATGCAACCCCTGAAGAATTCAAACGCTACGGTTCCGCCCGTCAGCTTTATAACTTCGACGTCGACAACGCCGCTGCTTACTGAGGAAGAAGGGTATGAAAGACATGGACGATCAGATCCCCCGCACCCTGCCGATTCAGTCGGCGACATTCACCAATCCGATCAATGCGGAAATCCGCCGCGCTGCGGCCACCGGTATCTATGATATCCGCGGTGGCGGAGCCAAACGCAAGGTACCGCATTTCGATGATCTGTTGTTTCTGGGCGCGTCGGTTTCACGGTATCCGTTGGAAGGCTATCGCGAACGCTGCGACACCTCGGTGACACTGGGCACACGCTTTGCCAAGAAGCCGATCGAACTGGACATTCCGATAACCATTGCGGGCATGAGCTTTGGCGCTCTCTCTGGGCCGGCGAAAGAAGCTTTGGGCCGGGGCGCGTCGGCAGCTGGCACGTCGACTACCACCGGTGACGGCGGCATGACGCCCGAAGAACGCGGTCACTCCAGCAAGCTGGTCTATCAGTATCTGCCCTCTCGTTATGGCATGAACCCAAACGACCTGAGGAAGGCCGACGCGATCGAGATTGTGGTCGGTCAGGGTGCCAAGCCTGGCGGCGGCGGTATGCTGCTGGGACAGAAGATCAGCGACCGCGTGGCCGAGATGCGCACGCTGCCCAAGGGCATCGACCAGCGTTCAGCCTGTCGTCACCCGGACTGGACCGGCCCAGATGATCTGGAAATCAAGATCCTCGAACTGCGCGAGATTACCGGCTGGCAGGTGCCCATCTATGTCAAGGTTGGCGCGACCCGACCCTACTATGACACCGCGCTGGCGGTAAAGGCCGGGGCCGATGTGGTGGTGATGGACGGTATGCAGGGTGGCACTGCCGCGACGCAGGACGTGTTCATCGAGCATGTAGGTCTGCCGACGCTGTCCTGCATTCGCCCTGCCGTGCAGGCGCTGCAGGACTTGGGCGTGCATCGCGAGGTACAACTGGTGATCTCGGGCGGCATCCGCACCGGGGCCGATGTGGCAAAGGCAATGGCCCTTGGCGCCGACGCAGTGGCCATTGGCACCGCCGCGCTGGTGGCGCTTGGTGACAACGACCCGAAATGGGAATCCGAGTACCAAAAGTTGGGCACTACCACCGGGGCCTATGACGACTGGCACGAAGGTCAGGACCCCGCAGGTATCACCACACAGGATCCCGACTTGGCGGCCCGTCTGAACCCGGTCGAGGCCGGACGCCGTCTGCGAAACTATCTCAAGGTGATGACACTTGAAGCGCAGACCATCGCGCGGGCCTGTGGTCATAATCACCTCCACAACCTTGAACCCGAGGATTTGTGTGCTCTGACGATGGAGGCCGCCGCAATGGCGCGTGTCCCGCTGGCCGGGACAAGCTGGTACCCGGGCAAGGAAGGGTTCTGAATTGATACTGCGCGGCTCCTTAACGGGGGCCGCGTTTTTGCTTTGGAAATTAAAAATTCAACAGGGAAAGGAAAGCCATCGTGACGACAGATCTCGCAGCTTTCGCAAAAGAAAAAGGCGTCAAATACTTCATGATCTCGTTCACCGACCTGTTCGGTGGGCAGCGGGCCAAGCTGGTGCCCGCGCAGGCGATTGCCGAGATGCAGGAAGATGGCGCAGGTTTTGCCGGGTTTGCCACTTGGTTGGATATGACCCCCGCGCATCCTGACATGCTGGCGGTGCCGGACCCGTCATCGGTGATTCAGCTACCATGGAAGCCTGAGGTCGCCTGGGTTGCAGGCAACTGCGTGATGGAAGGCAAGGATGTCGCCCAAGCCCCACGCAATGTGCTGCGCCGCTTGATTAACGAGGCCGCCGAGATGGGCATGCATGTCAAAACCGGAATCGAGGCAGAGTTCTTCCTATTGACCCCCGATGGTGAGCAGATCAGTGATCCGTTCGATACCGCCGAAAAGCCCTGCTATGACCAGCAGGCGGTGATGCGCCGCTATGACGTGGTGCGTGAGATCTGCGATTATATGCTGGAACTCGGTTGGGGGCCCTATCAGAACGACCACGAAGACGCCAATGGCCAGTTCGAAATGAACTGGGAGTTCGATGACGTTCTGAAAACCGCCGACAAGCACTCGTTCTTCAAGTTCATGACCAAGTCGGTGGCCGAAAAGCATGGGCTGCGGGCCACCTTTATGCCCAAGCCAGTCGAAGGGCTGACCGGTAATGGCTGCCATGCTCATATCTCGGTCTGGGATGCACCCGGAGCAGACGCCAAAACCAACGTCTTTGCCGGCGAAGGCGACGGTCCGACCGGCGAGGTGGGACTTGGCGAACAGGGCAAGTATTTCCTTGGCGGTATCATGAAACATGCCAGTGCGCTTGCGGCGATCACCAACCCGACGGTGAACAGCTACAAGCGCATCAACGCACCGCGCACCATGTCGGGCGCGACCTGGGCCCCCAATACCGTGACATGGACCGGCAACAACCGCACTCACATGGTCCGAGTTCCGGGACCTGGCCGGTTTGAGCTGCGCCTGGCCGACGGGGCCACCAACCCCTATCTGCTGCAGGCGGTCATTATCGCCGCAGGTCTGTCTGGCATCCGCTCCAAGGCCGATCCGGGACGTCGCTGGGACATCGATATGTATGCCGAAGGCCATACCGTCACTGACGCTCCCAAACTACCGCTGAACATGCTCGACGGGTTGCGC
The DNA here is from genome assembly GCF_056536485.1 of Ruegeria sp. CL5. Classification (NCBI taxonomy): domain Bacteria; kingdom Pseudomonadati; phylum Pseudomonadota; class Alphaproteobacteria; order Rhodobacterales; family Roseobacteraceae; genus Ruegeria; species Ruegeria sp. CL5. Next base: position 3,109 of record NZ_JBQFPS010000024.1, on the reverse strand, counting down.
GAATATGACAACGATACCGAGTTGAAAGCCATGATGGGTCAGGAATTCTCAAGCGCATTCCTCAAAATGAAACACCAGGAATGGAATTCCTTCGTCAGCCATTTCTCACGTTGGGAAAAAGACCACACGCTCGATATCTAAACAAATCAGGGGCTGCAGGCATCCTGCTGCCCCACCCCTTCGGTTAAGCGGAGACCCGCACCTCGTGAACATACTGATTTTCCAGCATACGCCGGGCGAAAACCCCGGAGCGTTTCTGGAGCACATTTCGTCATGCGGTGATACGGCCGGTATTGTGCATTTCTATGATGGTCAACCGATCCCGCAGCTTGACGAATTTGATTTGCTTCTTGTTCTGGGCGGTCCGATGGACGTCTGGGAAACCGAAGCACATCCGTGGCTTGTGCGTGAAAAGCAAGCAATCAGAACCTGGGTCCAAGAGCTCAAACGTCCTTACTTTGGTATTTGTCTTGGCCACCAACTTTTGGTTGACGCGCTGGGTGGGAAATGCGCACGCATGCAAAAGCCCGAGATCGGCGTGCATTCCATCAATCTGACTGGTAATACGCGGGGCGATCCGCTGTTCGAGCCCTTGCCTCATCAGTTCCGGGTGCTTCAATGGCATGGAGTTGAAGCTGTTGATCTGCCAGCCGACTTTTCAATTATGGCACAATCTGATGCCTGTGCTGTTCAGGCCTTGCGGGTTTCAGACCGTGCGTGGGGCGTACAATTCCACCCCGAGCTCGTTCAGGGTACAATCCAATCGTGGATGAACGATCCCGCCAACCATCAATGCGCTGTTGATTGGCTAGGTTCCGCAGATGCTGCGTGGGAAATGGTCTCTGACAGTGACCAAATAGTTGAAGAACAATTCAGGATAACATCCAGCTTCTATAACAGATTGCGACAGATCTGATCACACGCGATCAACCGGGAACTTCAAGGTTCTTTTCGCTGTCTGCTTCAACTCTCCAATCGGGGACATCATTGACAAGCATTAGCGCAGCGCGGCGCAATGTTGCGCGCAATTTGCCCACCACTGAACCGTCCATTTCGCAATCTGCCAACGCGGCGTCAAAAGTTTCCAGCCAAAGTTCGGCATCCGCTTCACGTATCGGCACATGCGCGTGTATTTCTCGCAAGTCCATATGACCAAATCGCTCACGATAATAAGCACGACCGCCCAAAAACCCGCTCAGGAATTCGAACTGCGCCTGTCTTGTATGAGATAATCCATGACCGCGAAAATGTAGCCTGTGCAGCGAATGCACCGCCGGGTCGGTCTCCATTCGGTCGTAGAAACGTTCGACAAGAGTCCGCAGCTTTTCTTCGCCACCGAGTTGATCCAAAGCCGATGACATAGGTCTCTTCTCCGAGTTGCCACTGTCAATAAATATTGCATATCAGGAAAATAAGTTTATCACCAGTGACATGTTGGCGCGGTTGATATCGAGAGAAAGATACGAAATTTCTGGGCATTCCCAGTTACGCGAGGCGACCGGATGAGCGCCCTTTCTCTGGGTCTGCTGGCAGCATTGTGCTGGGGTTTTCACGATCTCGCTGTGAGATATATCAGTCAGTCCGTGAGCGTCATTGCCGCATTGATGGCCGTACTGGTTGCCGGGGCGCTGCTACAGTTCGGTCTTGTGGCAATATGGGCTGGGTTCACCCCCATGTCCGCCAAAGCAATATCCTACGCAGTTGTAGCAGGCGGCTTTTATTTGCTGGCTGGCCTCAGTATGTATACCGCATTTCAACGCGGGCCTGTACGTCTCGTCGCACCGCTTGTCGCCAGCTATCCGGTCTTGTCTGTCACACTTGCGATATGGCGTGGTTCCGAGGTCAGCATCTGGCAATGGCTGGCGATCATTGCCATTGGTGTCGGCGTTTCCATCGTATCGACCCGATCCGACGACAGTACGGAATACCCTGCCGCCGGGCCGACGATTGCCTTTTCTGTACTCGCTGCAATTGGGTTCGCTGCAACATTTGCTTTGGGTCAGTACGCAGCCGAATTGGGCGACGAGTTCATTGTTTCACTGATTGGCCGTCTGACCGCTATCCCTGTGCTGGCGATAATCGCCATTGCATCACGCAAGTCGCTTTGGCCGGGCACACGAGCCCTGCCCCTGTTGTGCCTGATGGGTGCGCTCGATGCGGTGGCAATTCTGTGCGTCATGTCTGCCGGTGGGTTGCCTAATGCCCAATACGCGTCCGTTGCAGCCTCGATCTTCGGGTTGTTGACTGTTGTTTTGGCTTGGGCAATTTTGCGAGAGGAAGTGACTTTCTTTCAATGGCTTGGATGCATTATCGCTTTTGCGGGAATCGGCTATCTCGCGATCTGAGCATATCCGTTATCCAGCGCATCCCTTTGGGTCTGATGGGCAGCAATCGCACTGTTTAATACGCAATCAACTTCGCCCGGACGAACGGGTCCGGGATAGTGCCATGCACCGGGGCGAATTAGGTCTTTATGCCCCTGTAACTCACTTCGCAAGTTGAGTACGTCAATATGCGCAGGCGCATCAGGTAAAAGCAGGACAGCATAGACATCCACCGACTCGTTTAGTTGTTTGATCTGAGTTCGACATTCGTCCTGCGACATTTCTTTGCCCCAGAGCTGCTGATCCAGTGCCATGTCTATTTGTGCCGCGCGGGCTATCAAAGCGCGGACGCGTGCAACATTCGTCGGAGAGTGGCCAATTGATACTATCACCATACGCATGGCGCGGCCCGCCAATCGCCAATATTGTAGCACTTTGGAACTGGCCGACTTGCCATCGCCTGCGTGAAGAGCGGCAGCAAATCTCACGCTGCCAGGCCTTCGGGCTCTGGCAAGCCATTCGCCCGGCACGCAGCGGTCAGTGTATTGGCCAGCAAGCAGGCGATCGTCATCGGGCCTACGCCACCGGGTACCGGAGTGATTGCACCTGCGCGTTCGGCCGCGCTGGCATAGTCCACATCGCCAACCAGTTTGTTCTTGCCGTCACGTTCGATCCGGTTGATGCCCACGTCGATTACGGTCGCGCCTTCCTTGATCCAGTCACCCGGCACCATCTCGGGGCGGCCCACGGCGGCGACGACGATGTCGGCGCGGCGCACCACGTCG
>NZ_JBQFPS010000023.1:0-20576 GCF_056536485.1 Ruegeria sp. CL5 | reverse complement strand
GCCAGCGGTCAAAACCGCGCAAACAGGCCGGACACATGACTGCTTCTGACAAATATACAAATCAGATCAAAAAGGATCTTGCTATGCAGGAGCCATCCACACAAGCAATTCGATTGAATGAAAGGGGCAGCCGTCAAGCCTTTGGAATAGTCCCGCAGTTATATGCCGGCTTCTATTGTCCAAGAAGTTCACGAATATTGGCATCTAGCTGCGTCGTGAAGCCCTTGTCACTTCCTGGGTTTGAAGCACAATGGCCCCAGGGCGAATGATGCGGGCGGAAGATGGCGTTGGGCATGAAGCTGGCTTCAATTTCATTGTCTTCTGGTGGAAAGTATAAATCCTGCGTGCAAGGCATCAGGATGGCACGAGCTTTGATGGCACCCAGTGCCAGTTTGTAATCCCCATTGTAAAGCGGTCCGGCAGAGATATCGCCTGCCTGCCAGGTTGCAAGCTTTGCCAACAGGTCGTTGGCATCCCAGCCCTGCACATGATCACGCTCCCAATCCTGCAACAACTCCTCGATAGTTTCGAAACCCATCTGCCGATAAAGTCCCTCGCGATAAAAGGTCTGAGAGAAAGCCCAGCCTGCGTAAACTCGACCAAAGGCCTTCAGCCCTGCTTCGGGTGGGCTGTCATAATTGCCACCGTTCCAATTTTGATCCGCGCAAAGGGCAGCCTTAACCCCTTCGAGAAAGACGAAATTGTGTGGTGAGGTTTTGGCTGAGGCACAGAATGGCAGAATCGCCTGAACCATGTCCGGGTATTGCGCTGCCCACTGGTAGGACTGACAGCCCGCCATAGACCAACCCGCAACAAGGGCGATTTTTTCGATCCCCAGATGTTCGTGGACCAACCGGTGCTGGGCAGCAATGTTGTCCCACATTTGTACCAGCGGAAACCGCGGCCCGTCCTGCGGTGCAGGCGTATTCGATGGTGATGACGAACGTCCATTGCCAAACAGGTTGGGGCTGACGATGAAATGCCGCGCCGGATCAATCGCGCGACCCGGACCAAAGAAGCCTTCGTTGCGGGTATTTGTGCCGGTGTAAAATGTCGGCAGGACGATGACATTGTCACCTGCCGCAGACCATGTGCCGTAGGTCTGATAGGCGAGCTTGGCATCCTTGAGCATCTCACCCGACAAGAGCGAAAGGTCACCCAACTCGTAGATCTGATAATCCGCCATTGTCTGGCCCTTCCCGCTTTTAGTAGAGCCGAAGGTATTCCTGCACTTCCCAATCGGTGACCGATTGGTGGTATCGCTCCCACTCATCATTCTTGTATTCTAGGTAGGACTGACGCATCACGGGTCCCATCACATGTTCTGCCATGGTGTCGCCCCGTAAAGCCTCGATCGCATTGAACAGAGTGCGAGGCAATCGACGGATCCCCAGTTCAGCAAGTTCAGCTTCGGTTTTTGAGTAGAGATCAAAATCCGTTGGTTTGCCTGGGTCGATCTTGTGTTTGATCCCCTTGACACTGCAACTCAGGTGCATCGCCATCGCCAGATAGACGTTCATGGTCATATCGCAGGCGCGGTTTTCGATGCAATGGCGGCTTTGCGGCAGGCGGAACTGGGCAGAGCGATTGTTGAAACCATAGGTGATATTGGTCGGGGCCCAGGTGACAGTCCCACCCTCAAACCCACCGACACGAGGCACCAACCCGTTATAGGAATTCACCGTCGGACAGGTGATCGCGGTGATCGCTTCGGCGTGCTGCATCAACCCGCCAACGGCCCAGCGGCTTTCGTCGCTCCATTCCCCGTCGGGGGTTTCAAAGATGTTTTCACCGGGGCGGCTTTCATGTTGCATCGACATGTTAATATGCGCACCCGATCGCCAGTCGCCAACTGTCGGTTTTGGCATAAAGGTTACGAACATCCCGTGCTTTTTTGCCACCTCTTTCAAGGTGATCCGCAGAAACGCCAGACGGTCGGACATCTCCAGCATGTTGGTATAGTGAAAATCCAGTTCGAATTGTGAATACGCACCCTCGGCGACTACGTCATGCAGGTTCCAACCCAGACCTTCGATGATGTCGATCATGTCTTTCAAAAATGCCATCGAGTCGATCGAGTATTCAACGTCATAGCCAAATGCCTGACGGCGTGGACGGACGCCGATAGCAGGGTCGTCGTCAAAGGCCTTCACTGGTTGGCCGGCATCGTCATATTTCATCACGATGAACTCGGGTTCGACACCGGCATAGCCTGTGTATCCTTCCAGCGCAGCCTCGTGCATGGCGCGTTTCAGGGCCTGACGCGGGCAGACATTGTAAGGTGCGTCTTCCCAATACAGATCAGAGAAGATGATTGCCATCGATGTGTCCCACGGACAGACGTAGACGGCGTCAAGATCCGGCACCACCACCTGATCGCTGTCAGCGGGGCTCAGTTCGGGCACGTAAGAAATCGAATGCACCGCAAATTGCGGTCCTTTCCCGAGGCATAGCGGTTCAAAATCGCTCATCGGGACGGGCTTGGTTTTTGGAATGCCGTGCAGGTCGATCCAGGCAGCCATCACATATTTGACGCCGGCCTCTTCCAAACGTTGTTGAACTTCTGGGATACGCGGGCGGTTCCGCTCTACTGCGTCGTGAAATGTCTCGTAGTAAATACGGGCGTTGGCATTGTCCTTGGGCATTCGGCGTCCTCCCATCGAATAGCAATTGGATTTACTTCACCGAGGTGACACCTCGGTGTTGGTTCAGGTTTCGTTTGCTCGGTCACACGGCGGAAAAATGTTCAGCCGGGAACAAAATCGTCAGGGTCAATGCCGGGAACTTGTGTGATCCCCGCCAGTTGTTTCCAGTTGTGTGGGTAGGCGGCATAGAAGATCACGCATTTGCCGTCCGCCTCGTAGGAAATGTGATTGTCCTTGGGGACAAACAGCACGTCACCACGATTGCAGACATAGCTTTTGCCGTCACAGACCAATCGGAACGTCCCCTCGAGGCAATAAATGATCTCGTCGCAGGTCAGATCCCACGGCACCTTGATGTTGTTCAGAACGTTGATGCCACCGCACATCGACTTGCTGAACTCGCTGGTCACCATCGGTTTAATGTACGTATCGCTGTCGCCCATCGTGTCGTAGCGTTTCTGAACCAGGTCGAATTTGAAAAGTTGAGGTGTATCACCCATTGGGTCAGCCTTCCTGCGCCAAGTGTTTCAGTATGGATTCGTTCAATTCGACCTTGTAACCATCAGGATCCTCGCAGAAGGCGATGACCCTTGTACCGTTTTTCATTGGCCCCGGCGGGCGGGTGATGTTTACACCGGCTGCTGCCAGTTGCTCGCAGGCGGCGTAAACGTCTGGAGTTTCAATGCAGATATGACCCCAACCGTCGCCCTTGTCATAAGGCGTGTCCTGATCCCAATTGGCGGTCAGCTCCAGCGTGGGAAACTCAGCCTCAGGCCCATAACCGATAAACGTATTGGTGAATTTCCCTTCGGGATAATCCGTGCGCCGCAGCACCTCCATGCCCAAGATTCCGCAATAGAAATCCAGCGACTTCTCCATGTCTGTGACCCGCATCATCGTATGGGCCAGACGAAACCCTTTGGATATGGAGTTGCTCATTGATCTTGTTCCTTCTTACTTAGGCGCCGGCCACGTCACGCTCGATCAAATCCTGAAAGGCGCGCACGCTATCTTCCCAGGCAGGCGACAACAGGCCCCCATCTTCGGCGACCGGGGATTTGCGGCCCTCAAACATGCGTTCAACCATCTCGTGATCTTCCTTGTGGACGTCCCACCAGAGGTTTCTGAGGGCCTCAATTTCCTCAGCGCTCAACTTTTGGCCTTCAGTGGTGTAAAGCGCTCGGTACTGGCGCATCTTTCCGGGACCGATGGGCACGTTAAGATAGACGCCCAGCTGATCCGGGAAATAGCGGCCAAGGATAAAGTTGGGATACAGCGTCAGATAGCGCGAGCTCACACCCAAGCTGCCAGATGTGCCTAATTCTTCCTCAAGGTCCACTGCGCTACCGATGCAGGTGCCATCAATGATAGTATAGTGATCCTCCAACGGCTGATCCGTCGTCGAGGAATGTACAAACTGGACGTGGTAAGGCTCGATAAAGTTCTCCATTATCAGCTTCCAGTTGGTGTCGATCTCACCAAAATCGAGCAGACCAATGGGTTCCAATTTGCTGTAATCCATCCCCGACAACTGGTTGATCAATGGCGCGGCATAGTCTTCGAATTCAGGCGCGTTCCCATCCAGATTGACGAAAATCCAGTCATGCCAGACATAAGTGCGTACGGGTTTCAGCCGATGCTCTTTGATGTCAAATCCGTCGAATTCTTGCTTGCCGGTGCCTGCAAAATGTGGAGCAGCCCGCAGGCGGCCATCCAGATCATAGGCCCAGGCATGATAGGGGCAGCGGATCAGTTTGCCGACATTCTTGGGCCTATCAACCAGCGTCATGCAGCGGTGCAGACAAACATTGTGAAACACCAGAATGTCGCCCTCACGACCACGCACCGCCAGCAGGGGCAAGCCGGCACAGGTGATAGGTTGTGCATCGCCTGGGTTGCTCATCTGATGGGCAAATCCGACAAACACCCAGTTCTTGGCTAAAACCGTCTGGCATTCCCGTTGCCAGAACTCCTCGCTGCGATATGCGTCGGCGGTCAGACCGTGCTGAGGCCCGCAAGACGCCCGTACTTTTCGCTCGGCAATTGTCATTTGTCCTCCCTTCGACACTGACACCAGCATCCGCCGATCCAACGGCATGCGCATGGGTTCACCGTTTCTCGCGGATGGCCTGTTTGCAGGCTCTGTACCGCCGCGACGGGTTTAGATTCTAACTCTACGAATATCGCATTATTTCGGGCTATTCTCCTTCGATATTCGCTTATGCAATGAATTATCGGGTAAGAATCGGAGGCGATCTGGTCAAAAAGCGGCATTTCGATACGAATTTCGAATAATTTAGTTGCGCTGGCTGTTAGATCCACAAATCCAGCATTAAATAATAGAAATTTCGGCAATCTGGCCTTCGGAAACTGTGGCGAGAAGATCAAAGCATGTCGTTTTCCGCACTTCCTTCCAGAGGATCCCTAAGAGTTAATTGCGGATTTCGATGCGCTCTCTTAACCTTGGCTGCGAATACAGCAATCGAGCATCAGGCCTATGTCAGTCAAAAAGCAACCGAACGCGCGCGCCGCCCAGAGCATTCGATCCCCCAAGGATGATTTAAACCAGCAGATCATCCGGCTCTTACAGCAGGATGGTCGGATGGCATTTTCTGAAATTGCGCAGCAACTGGATGTGTCGGAGGGAACCATTCGCAACAGGGTGAGCGGACTGCGAGACAACAACATGCTGCGGATTGTTGCGATGTCGGATCCGGTGGCAACGGAATACACCACTGACGCGATGATTGGCTTGAACGTGGCGACCGGCGTGACCCCAAGACAGGTGGCCGAGCGACTTGAAAGAAACCCACGTGTTGTATTCATCCTGTGGGTCGCAGGTCGTTATGATCTGATTATCGAGTTGGTGAGCGACGATAGCGAAGCATTAAAGGATTTTCTGGAACATGAAATCCACGCGAGTAACGATATTGCCAACGCCGACGTCATGCCGGGGCTGAAGAATTTCAAGAACCAGTTCCTCCTAAAGCAGGGTGCAAAGGAGTGATTAGGAAGAAGTCGACCGCTAAAAGTGATAGCGCGAGCGTATTGATAGAGTTTTGTGAAAACTACAACTTCGTTCTAAACGCTTTATCCGACCGCATTCAGTCTTCCGAGCCCGGTGTATGATGTCGATTGGGCTTGCTTTGAATGTCTGCTTTCGACTGTTCGACTTGACAGGCTCTCTCCCGCGGTGAATTGCTTGTGTGGATGGCTCCTGCATAGCAAGATCCTTTTTGATCTGATTTGTGTATTTGTCAGAAGCAGTCATGTGTCCGGCCTGTTTGCGCGGTTTTGACCGCTGGCCCTGATGGGTTCCGCAAACCAAGTTCCTATCAGCAATGCGGGCTATTTTGCCCGCGCCATTCGGCGGAGTGTCCTGGTTTTTGCGGCTGACTTATGCACCATCATCTCGCGGGTCTTGCGAACTCATTATTCCTTTCGTCTCTATCGGCAGCACGTGGACTGTAGGGCTCGTTGCGGGAGAGCACTGCCCAGACGATCCGGGCGGTCTTGTTGGCCATGGTGGTTGTTGCCAATTGGAACGGTTTGTCTGCGATGATCTTCGCCGACCACAGATCGACCTTCTCGGGCACGCGCTTCGCCATGACGCCGCGCGATGTCATACTGACGACCAGTAGCTTTCGAATGTAGCGATCGCCTTTCCCGGAGACCTTGCACAAACATTCCTTGCCACTACTCGACTTGTTGAGCAGTGTTAGAATTGGCCAGGCAGCCAGATCGCGGCCTGTCGGGACGGATGTGCACCCCCGATCGTGGCAACAATTGCCGATGCCCTGATTGGCCCAATTTCAGGCATGCGGATCAACTTGCGCGCGTCTGCATTGAGCAAGGCGTGCTGTTCGATCACCTTGGATTAGTCTTCGATGCGCGCGTTCAAGCCGATGAACTGATAGCACTGGATACCGAGCAGGCCGTTAGCGATCTCGGGCATGTCCGGGTGGTCACCATCAAGGTGGCGCTTTGCAAAGGCCGTTACCGCTTCAATCCCGATGGGCAAGATGTGCCCAAACTCGCGCAACCGGCTGCGGATCATCTTGGCCATCTGCGCGCGCTGTCGGACGGCAAGATTGCGTGTCCGATGTATCGAAAGAATAGCCTGCTGGTCCTCCGTCTTGATCTCGACAAAGCTGCATCGTCGGGTGCCGAACTGCTTCGCAGATTGCCTCGGTATCCACGGCGTCGTTTTTCCCAGGCTTCACATACGATTTGACGTAAGGGGCGGCCAACCTGCCCTCGCAGAGACTAGTCCAAACTTATCGGGTAGTGCCCGTTAGGCTATTGGACCCGCATTAACCTCGCGTCAATCTCGGTTAGCGGATCGGGCCTGGTGCATGTCGTCGAGGATTCAACCCAGCGTCGGTCTTCCCCTGCTTCTAGAATGGACGTCATCACATCAACCGCGTGAAGGGCCAAATCGATATTGCAACGGTGGGAACGTCCTTCCAGTATTGCTTGAACCATGTCCGCCAACCCAGCGGTGCGATAGTTGGCCAGAAGCCTATCTTCGCCGTGGATTTCATTCGGAACGCCAAATGGATGCTCTGAGCCAGGCACGGGATGCAGGTCGCCAGCTTGATCAGAAACCATCACGTCTCCGCCGAAGAAGTTTGGGTCGGGCACCTGCATCGTGCCCTCGGTGCCGTATAGCTCCATATTAGGATGCGTGTGAGCGCGGATGTCCCAACTGGCCCCCAAGGTTACGATTGCGCCATTCTCAAATTCAAGAAGCGCGTGGATATTGGTTGGCGTATTGACCGGGATCTCTTCGCCTTCGCGGGTGCCATTGCCGATTGTACGCGTGGGAAAACTTGTAGCAGTCATGGCGCAGACGGCCTTAACCGGACCGATCAGCTGGATCAAATTGGTGATGTAGTATGGGCCGAGATCAAGGATAGGCCCTGCGCCCGGTTGGAAGAAGAAGTCTGGGTTTGGGTGCCAATGCTCCATACCGCGTGACATCACGTGGCAGGTTCCGCCGATCACGCGGCCGATCTGGCCGTCATCGATGACAGCGCGTGCTTGCTGGTGCGCACCACCCAGAAACGTGTCCGGTGCCGAGCCCACGCGTAGCCCTTTGCTTTCGGCCAGATCCCGCAGGGCTTTGCCTTGATCCAATGTCAGGACCAGAGGTTTTTCTGAATAGGCGTGTTTTCCGGCCTCGAGAATACGCTTGGTCAGGTCGAAGTGGGCCTCGGGGATGGTTAGATTGACGACAACGTCAATGTCGTTGGCGGCCAGCAGGTCATCCACTGACTCGGCGCGGATATTATACTCGTTGGCGCGGGACTGCGCCGCGCTCATATTGATGTCCGCGACCGCACGGACTTCCAGCCCTTTAAAAAGGGGCGCAAATTTTAGGTACGTAGTAGAGATGCTGCCGCATCCGATGATGCCGACGCCAAGAGTGCTCATGGAATATCCTCAAAGGGCTTGTACGGTTGCCAGCGAACGCGACGCGAAACGATGGTGGTCGTTGGGGTTGTCGTGTTCAATAACATAACGAGAGACACCGGCGTCCTGCAGCGCGTCGTGGATCGCGGTCCAGTCCATGACCCCATAACCCACATCGGCCCAACCGTCTTCGTCAACGCAATCGCCTTGCGGCGCGAGGTCCTTGATATGCGCCGAATGTATCTGATCACTGTAGGTTCGGATGAGGTGTACCGGGTCCAGCCCGGCGCGCACGACCCAGCCGAGATCAAGCTCGAGCTTCAGATCGGGCGAGGCCCCGGCAATGATGTCCAGCGGTGTTACGCCACCACCCAGATCGACCAGTTCGAAATCGTGATTGTGCCAGCCGAAGATCAGCCCGGCCTTTTGCAGCGGTTTGCCGGCTGCTACCAGACGTTCGGCAAATACTTCCCAACCGGCGCGATCCGTGGGGCGGTCTTCGGCATCTAGAAAGGGTGCGAACACCGCTTCGGCTCCAACAGCCTGGGCGAGATCAATCGCAGCGCCCGGGTCGCGTTCAAGGTCGGCGAGGCCGTAGTGCAATGTGGGCATTCTCAGCCCCGCCGTTGCGAGGTCTTCCGTGAGCGAAGGTGCTTGGGCGAACAGGGCACCATATCCTTCGACCTCGTTAAATCCTGTTGCGTAAAGCATGGCGAGCGTGTCCGGCAGGGGCCAGTTTCGCGAACCGTAAAGCTGATATGAAATAGCAGGCATGATATGTCCTTTCATCTGACGCGGGTTACAGTCGCGTCTCGGTCGCGGCGTCAAACAGCGAAGCGCGTGAAGTATCGAAACCAATTCGCAGGCGATCGCCTTCGGCCACGCGGCTAAGCCCATCCATGCGGAACCGTAGATTGTGTGACCCAAGGGTGGAGTGAACCAGGGTATCCGAACCCAGTTTCTCGACGATCTGAACTTCGACCTCTGCCTGTGCTGCAGCAGTCTCAACCGCGTCGCCGGTCAGAACATGTTCGGGGCGAATACCGATGACAACGGGTCCGGCGTGGTGGTCTGATCTTTCGAATTCGTAGCCGTCCAGCGGCAGCGACAGGTCGTGTCCGGCGAAATGGCCATTGTCGATGCGGCCTTCGATCATGTTCATTGCCGGGCTGCCGATGAAACCTGCGACATAGATGTTTTGTGGCCGGTTGTAGATTTCGTCCGGGCTGCCCAATTGCATGATTTTGCCACCTTTCATGATGGCAATCCGGTCCGCAAGTGTCATCGCTTCGACCTGATCATGCGTCACATAGATCATGGTGTTCTTGAGCTGCTGATGCAGACGTTTGAGTTCAACTCGCAGATCGGTGCGCAGCTTGGCGTCAAGGTTCGAGAGCGGCTCGTCAAACAGGAACACATCGACATCACGTACCAGTGCCCGGCCGATGGCGACGCGCTGGCGCTGACCGCCGGACAATGCGCCCGGCTTGCGCTTGAGCAAAGGTTCGATCTGCAATATTTCGGCGGCCCGCGCCACGCGCTTGGCGATCTCATCTCTGGCAACGCGCGCGTTCTTGAGGCCGAAGGACAGGTTTCCTTCAACAGTCATCTGCGGGTACAGCGCATAAGACTGAAACACCATGCCGATGCCACGGTCTGATGGTTCCTTCCAGGTTACGTTTTGACCTTTGATGAAAATCTGCCCGTCGGTCACGTCCAGCAGCCCGGCGATACAGTTCAACAGGGTGGATTTGCCACAACCGGACGACCCCAGCAGCACAAGAAACTCGCCTTCATGGATGTCGATGTTCAGCTCTTGCAGAACTTTGACTTCGCCAAAGTGTAGGTCCAAATCGCGGACTTCGACGGAATGGGAATGAATGTTCATAGGGTCAACCTTTCACGGCGCCGGCGGCGATACCGCGCACAAAGAGTTTGCCGGAGACAAAGTAGATGACGAGAGGGACGAGGCCGGTCAGTAGCGTAGCGGCCATGTTGACGTTGTATTCCTTGATGCCCTGGACCGAGTTCACGATGTTGTTCAGCTGCACCGTCATGGGGTAAGTTTCGGGCTTTGTGTAAATCACGCCGAACAGGAAGTCGTTCCAGATGCCGGTGACCTGCAGGATCATCGCGACCACGAAAATCGGGATCGACATGGGTAGCATCACCCGGAAATAGACGCCCCAGAACCCAGCACCGTCGACACGGGCGGCCTTGAACAGCTCTTCCGGCAGCGAGGTGAAGTAGTTTCGGAACAGCAGAGTCAGGATCGGCATCCCAAACACGGTGTGTACAAGAACCAGCCCCCAGAGCGAGCCCATCAACCCGATCTCTCGCAGGATGATCACGATGGGATAGAGCATGGTCTGATAGGGGATGAAGGCCCCGATGATCAGGATGGTAAAGAACACTTCGGACCCTTTGAACCGCCAGTTGGCAAGCGCGTAGCCGTTCACGCTTGCAATCGAAATAGACAGGATAAGCGATGGGATCAGGATCTTCACCGAGTTTCCGAACCCACGGCTCAGGCCATCGCAGTTGATGCCCGTACAGGCCTCTGCCCAGGCCTTTACCCACGGCTCAAAAGTGATTTCGACAGGTGGCGCAAAGATATTGCCCAACCGGATTTCCGGCATCCCCTTCAGCGAGGTTACGATCATCACGTAAAGCGGCAGCAGGTAGTAGATCGAAACCAACAGCAACGTGCCATAGAGGAATATGTTGCGGCGCGAGAGACGCGATTTCGGCTTGCTTCCGCGCGGGCCTTCCAGAATCCGTCCAGCGGTTTGGGATGTCGCATCAACCACGTTTCTTTCCTCCGAATTCCAGATAAGCCCACGGGACCAGCACGATGATGACCGACAGCAACATCATGGTTGAGGCAGCAAAGCCTTGCGCAAGGTTCTGCGCTTCGAACATGTAGTTGATGACGTATTTGGCCGGGACTTCGGATGCGATGCCCGGGCCGCCATTGGTCTGCGCGACCACAAGATCGTAAAGCTTGATGATGCCGCTGGCGATGATGACCAAGGCGGTCACGAAAACAGGGCGCATCATTGGGATGATCACGCGGACATAGGTTTTGGTGATGCCGATGCCATCGACTCGTGCGGCTTTCCAAATGTCTTCATCTATTCCGCGCAGACCGGCCAGCATAATGACCATTACAAAACCGGTGCCCTGCCAAAGGCCCGCGATCAGGATGCCGAAGATAACGATGTCCGGATTGTTGAGCGGGTCGAAAGTAAAGCTCTCCCAACCCATGTTGCGCACAACGCCCTGAATGCCGAAATCGGGGTTCAGGATCCATTGCCAGGCCAGGCCGGTAACGATGAAGGATAGGGCGAATGGATATAGAAAGATGGTGCGAAACGCGCCCTCGAACCGGATCTTGCGATCCAGAAGGGCCGCGAGGGTAAAACCCAAGACCATGGTCAGAACCAGCGAACACACACCGTAGATCAACAGGTTTTCGACTGAAATGATCCAGCGATTGCTGTTCCAAAGCCGTTCATATTGGTCCAGTCCAACAAAGTCCCACTTTGGCAGCAGGCGAGACTTGGTGAAGGAATGTGCGACTGTCCACGCCGTTCCGCCAACGAACACCACCAGCGCCGTGAGGATCATCGGGATCGAGGCGAATTTGGCGCTCAGGTTGCGAAACAGTTGTTTTGGACGGCGTACCGGGTTGTCGGATACGCGTGCGGTATCTGCAAGTGTCATAGGAAACCCCGTGAAGGGTCGGGGCGCGGGGGGAGAGGCGCGCCCCGACATGTCGGGCTCAGTCGGCAGACGCGATAATCGACGCGTACCGGGCCTGTGCATCTTCGGCGGTCATGTCCGAAGCCCAGAACTCGGCCATCAGATCCTTGATCTGAGTTTGAGTGTCTGCGGACAGAGTTTGGTCCGCATTGGGCAACACGCCGCCCGCTGCAAGGATCGCAAGACCCTTCTGCATACAGTCATTTGCCGTCGACAGATCAATGTCACCCCGGACGGGCAGCGAACCTTTTGCCAGATTAAAGGCGACCTGCGCCTCCTTCGAGATCAGGATCGAGGCCATCTCAAGCTGTGCGGCCTTGACATCGGGGTCGTCGACGACGGGAAAATAGAACGCGTCGCCACCGGTGTCGATGACCTGGTTCAGGCCCAGACCTGGCAGGCAGGTGTAGTCTTCGCCTGCCACTTGACCAGCTACGGCAAACTCGCCTTGAGCCCAGTCGCCCATGATCTGTCCGCCCGCCTTACCTGTGATCACCATGTTGGTGGCAAGGTTCCAGTCCTGAACGTTGCTGTTGCGTGCCAGTTCGCGGGCATCAGCCGAAGCCTGGAACACCTTGGCATATTCCGGTCCGCCGGCTACGTCGGCATCCTTTTCGACGACAACTTTGCTCCAGGTGTCGATCCCGACCACACTGATTGACAATGCGCCGAACGCGATCGCCTGCTGCCAGCCTTGCTGACCCTGTGCCATCGGCACCAATCCGGCTTCTTCCAGCTTGGGTGCGGCAGCGACGAATTCGAACCAGTCCTTTGGTACCTCAATACCGGCCTTTTCAAACGCGTCGTGGCTGAGCCACAGCCATTGGGTCGAGTGAATGTTTACCGGAACGCAGTAAATACGCCCTTCGTAGGTGCAGCCCTCTAGCAGGGACGAGGGGTATACAAAGTCTTTCCAACCTTCGGCCTCGGCCAAGTCAGTGAGGTCCGTCATCAGGCCCGCTTCGATCAGCTCTTCCGCCTGACGACCATGATTCAGCTGCGTCGCCGCCATTGGGTCACCACCTAGGATGCGGCTGATGATGATGGGGCGCGCCGTACCACCGGATCCGGCGATCGCGCCGTCCACCCAGTTATGCTCTGTCTTTTCATTCACGGCTTTGGCGAATTCCGAAACAGCGACCGCCTCACCTCCCGAGGTCCACCAATGGGTGACTTCAAGATCGGCTGCGCCAACAGCGCTAGCGCTAACAAATGCTGCAGTGGTTGCCAGTGCGGCTTTGATCTTCATTGCATTTTCCTCCCAACTAAATCGTTGTAGATTTTTCTATAACGTTTTAGATTGTACTTGCAACAGTTTTCTTTCTGGATAGATTTGACGCCATCAGATACCGCCCTGCAGTTCTGATCGGCCTCAGCAAAGCGAAGGTGAAAACGATGAAAAATAAAAGCCATGCGCCCAGATCAAGCTCTCGGAAGCCGACTCTCAAGACCATTTCGGAAGTGAGTGGAATGGCGGTTCCCACTGTTTCGCGCGCGTTGGCGGATGCGCCTGATATCAGCGAATCAACCAAGAAAAAGATCCGGCAGATCGCCAAAGACCTCGGTTATGTCCCGAACCGCGCTGGCGTTGGTCTGAGGACCGGACGCACCAATGTGATCTCACTGGTGATGTCGACTGAACGTGAAATGATGAATGTCACGGCGCGCCTGTTATCGTCGATCGGGGTTTCCCTTCGCGAGACCCCTTATCATCTGAACGTGATTCCGATCCTGCCCGATGATGATCCAATGGAGTCGGTGCGATATATCGTCGAAAATCAGACTGCAGATGGCATCATCTTCAACCAGGTCCGGACCGAGGACCCGCGCGCCAGATACCTTATGGACCGCAAGTTTCCCTTTGCCACCCATGGTCGCACCAAATGGGCCGGACAGCATGCCTATTACGATTTCGACAATTTCACATATGCACGGCTGGGGGTTGATGAACTTGTTCGCAAGGGACGTCGGAATCTTGTGTTGGTCGCCCCTCCGCTTGACCAGAACTATGCATTGGAAATGGTGAACGGGGCAAAGGCGGCTGCTGAAAAGCAGGGTGTGAATCTGCATGTTGCACAACAGGTGCACAGCGATGCCACCACATTCGAAACCCGTGAATGGGCGACGCGAAAGATGGCTGCAGACCCCAAGATAGACGGATTCATATGCGCCTCGACCAACGCGACCATGGCGGTTGTGGCTGGAATGGAAAGCCTGGATTTCCGGGTTGGGCGCGATTTCGACATCGTGTCGAAAGAGGCCATTCCAATGCTGCAATTTGTGCGCCCCGAGATCATTGTGGTGCACGAGAACGTGGATACGACCGGAGCATTTCTCGCCAAGGCCACAATTCAGGCGATCCAGAACCCCGATATTTCACCCATGCAATGCCTGGAAGTGCCCGACCGTAGCGCCCTTCACAGCCTTTAACGTCCGAACATCAAGGAGACCGAATTGAGCACTCAGATCAAAGGGTCAGCTCTGTTTCTGGCGCAATTCGCGGCAGATAACGCGCCGTTCAACTCACTTTCTGAAATCGCAGCCTGGGCCGCCGGGCTTGGGTACAAAGGGGTTCAGATACCGACCTTTGACGCGCGTCTTTTTGATTTGGACAAGGCCGCTGACAGTCAGACCTATTGCGATGAAGTCAAAGGTATTTGTACGGATGCAGGGGTCGAGATCACCGAACTGTCGACCCACCTGCAAGGCCAATTGGTCGCGGTAAACCCGGCCTATGACGCAGCATTTGATGCCTTTGCGCCGGAAGACTGCCGCAGTAACCCGGCCAAGCGTCAGGCATGGGCAGTGGATCAGATGAAGAAAGCCGCGATCGCTAGCGAACGGCTGGGCCTGACGCACACGGTCAGTTTCACCGGCTCTCTGGCGTTCCCGTTTCTTTACCCTTGGCCACAGCGGCCCGACGGGCTGATCGGGGAAGCCTTTGCCGAACTTGGTCGCCGGTGGATTCCTATCCTGAACCACTATGCCGATCACGGGCAGGATATCGGGTTCGAAATCCATCCTGGTGAGGATGTGTTTGACGGTGCAACGTTTGAGATGTTTGTCGATGCCTGCGGTGGGCACGAGGCGGCGATGATCAACTATGATCCCAGCCACTTTCTGTTGCAGCAGTTGGATTATCTGGCGTTCATCGATCTCTACCATGACCGTATCAATGCGTTTCATGTCAAAGACGCCGAATTTAATCCGGACGGGCGGCAAGGCGTGTATTCCGGCTATCAGGGATGGATGAACCGCGCGGGCCGGTTCCGATCGCTTGGCGATGGCCAGGTGGATTTTGCCGGGATCTTTTCGAAACTGACCCAATACGGCTTTGACAGCTGGGCGGTTCTGGAATGGGAATGCTGCATCAAATCCCCCGAACAAGGCGCGGCCGAAGGCGCGCCATTCATTGAAAAACACCTGATCGAGGTCACGCAGAAAGCCTTTGACGACTTTGCCGGTGGTGGGCGGGATGAGGTAATGATCAAGGGAATGTTGGGGCTATGACACGTTTGAAACTGGGTATGGTTGGTGGCGGGCAAGGGGCCTTTATCGGCGCCGTGCACCGGATTGCGTCCCGTATCGACGGGCGGTTTGAACTGGTTGCCGGGGCGCTGTCCTCGGATCCAGATCGGGCGGCGGCCAGTGCGGCGGAACTTGGAATCGCGCCGGGCCGGTCATATGCCTCTTACGAGGATATGGCAAAGGCCGAGGCGGTGCGCCCAGATGGTATTGACGCGGTTGCCATCGTGACCCCCAACCACATGCATGCTGGTCCCAGCGCAGCGTTCCTGAATGCAGGTATCCACGTGATTTGCGACAAACCTCTTGCTGCCAGCAGCGAGGAAGCTGATGCGATTAAGGTTGCGGCCGAAACCAGCAAGGCCCGGTTCTTTTTGACCCACAACTACACGGGTTACCCGCTGATCCGGCAGGCCCGCGCCATGGTTGCGCGCGGTGATTTGGGGCAAATCAGGCTAGTGCAAGCGGAATATGCGCAGGACTGGCTGACTGAACCTCTGGAGCAGGAAGGCAACAAGCAGGCAGGTTGGCGCACCGACCCGACCCGATCCGGGGCCGGAGCAATTGGTGACATCGGCACCCATGCGTTCAATCTGGCCAATTTTGTTACCGGACAGAAGGTTCAGGCGCTGTCTGCGGATCTGCAAAGCTTTGGTGCTGGCCGAAAGGTGGACGACAACGCACATATCCTGCTGCGATACGAAGGCGGCGCGCGGGGAATGCTTTGGGCCAGTCAGGTGGCGGTGGGCTGCGAAAACGGTCTGCGCCTGCGCATCTATGGCGACAAAGGTGGGCTCGAATGGGCACAGGAGAACCCCAACCACATGAGCTACACGCGCTTTGGCGAACCGAAACAGATTCTGACCCGGGGTGGGGCCGGAACGGGCCCGGATTGGACGCGCATCCCGCCAGGACATCCCGAAGGGTATTTGGAAGGTTTTGCAACGCTCTACAATGACATCGCCGATGTGATTTCCTCGGGCACCGATAATGCGCTGATCCCGAATTTGCAGGACGGTCTGGGCGGGATGTGGTTTATAGCGGCGGCCCAATCTTCGTCCGCCAAAGACGGCGCATGGGTGGGGCGGTGACATGACCAAGCTGCGCTCGCGTGAGTGGTTCAACAATCCCGATGATCCTGAGATGACGGCTCTTTATCTGGAACGATACCTGAATTATGGGCTGACACTGGAAGAATTGAGGTCCGACAAACCGATCATCGCGATCGCCCAGACCGGCAGCGACATTTCGCCCTGCAACCGTCATCATCTTGAGCTCGCGCAGCGCACGCGCGAGGCCATTCGAACCGCTGGCGGTATTGCGCTGGAAGTCCCGGTGCATCCGATTCAGGAGACTGGAAAACGCCCAACCGCCATGCTGGACAGGAACTTGGCCTATCTGGGCCTAGTGGAAACACTGTTTGGCTATCCTATTGATGGGGTTGTGCTAACCATTGGATGCGACAAGACAACACCTGCGCTGTTAATGGCTGCGGCGACCGTGAACGTTCCTGCGATTGCGCTGTCAGTCGGGCCAATGCTGAATGGGTGGTACAAGGGTGAACGGGCCGGGTCGGGAAGTGTTATCTGGCAGGCGCGGCAACAACTGGCGGCTGGTGAAATCGACGCAGAAGAGTTTCTTGAGCTTGCCGCCTCATCCGCCCCTTCAGTTGGCTATTGCAATACAATGGGAACCGCATCCACCATGAACTCGCTCGCCGAGGTGCTGGGTATGCAACTTCCGGGTTCTGCCGCCATTCCCGCGCCGTATCGGGAACGTGGGCAAATGGCCTACTATACCGGTTTGCGCATTGTCGAAATGGTGCGAGAGGATTTGCGTCCGAGTAAGATCATGACCCGCGAAGCGTTCGAGAATGCCATCGTCATCAACTCTGCGCTGGGGGGATCGACCAACGCGCCGATTCACCTGAACGCAATTGCCCGCCATCTGGGTATCGAGTTGACCAATGATGATTGGGAAAGTCTGGGTCACGCCATTCCGCTGTTGGCAAATGTTCAGCCCTCAGGCCAGTATTTGGGTGAGGACTTTTTCCGCGCTGGTGGTGTGCCTGCTGTTGTCGCTGAGCTAATGCGCGCAGGATTGCTGCCGCATCCGGATGTGATCTGCGCCAACGGTAAGACGATCGCCCAAAACAACTCCGGGATTGAGGCTACAAACGCGGATGTAATTCGCTCGGTGGAAAATCCTCTTTTGCAGGATGCCGGTTTTCTCAATCTGAAGGGCAATCTGTTTGACAGCGCCATTATGAAAACCTCGGTCATCGGTGATGCCTTTCGCCGGCGCTATCTTTGCAATCCAAACGATCCGAACGCGTTTGAAGGGCGCGCCATTGTATTTGACGGGCCAGAGGTATTTCACAAAACCATTGATGATCCGAAACTTGAAATCGATGAAAATTGCATTCTGGTGATGCGGGGTGCAGGGCCTATTGGATATCCGGGTGGTGCTGAAGTGGTAAACATGCGACCGCCGTCCTACCTCATCAAACAAGGCGTTCACGCCCTTCCTTGTATCGGAGATGGGCGGCAATCGGGAACATCCGGTTCCGCTTCAATCCTGAACGCTTCGCCCGAGGCAGCCGATGGCGGTGGTCTCGCAATATTGCAGACCGGAGATCGGGTGCGGGTAGATCTGAACAATCGGACGGTCAATGTATTGATCGCCGATGAAGAATTGGCTGACCGACGAAGGGCGCTGGAAAACGCGGGAGGCTTCAAGGCCCCAGCAAGCCAAACCCCATGGCAGCAAATGTTCCGAGACTCTGTCCGACCCTTTTCGGAAGGCATGGTACTAGGTCAAGCACCTAAATTTCAGGACATCGAACGAAAGTTCGCCCTCAGACACAATCACTGATGCAAAGCAATGTTCCGGTAAGGAGTACGGCCAATGAAATCTTTGAAAGTCGCCTGCATCGGTGAAGTCATGATGGAACTGATTGCCACTACCATTCCCGGTACAGCCAGAATCGGAGTTGCGGGTGACGTGCTAAACACAGCGATCTATTTGCGCCGCACCTTGCCTGCCAAACACAGTGTCAGTCTTGTCAGTCTGCTGGGAAACGACCACTTCTCTGACGAAATCTCTCGATTTGTTCAGGCGGAGGGTATTGGCGTCAACGATTTAGGAAGGATCGAAGATCGATTGCCCGGTGTCTATGCTATCGCAACAGATCCATCCGGAGAGCGTAGTTTCCAATACTGGCGCAATCAATCCGCCGCGCGTCTGCTCTTTCAGCAGAATGAACGTCATCCATTTCAGTCCCTTGAAAAATATGACGTTATCTACGCTTCGGCAATCACACTTGCGATCCTCGATGCGAATATCCGACACGCCTTTCTCGATTGGTTGCCAACCTATCGCGCAAAGGGTGGAATGTTTGTTTTCGACAGCAATTATCGCCCGTCTTTGTGGCCATCTATGTGTGTTGCGTTGACCGCGGTCGAAGCTGCTTGGCGACAATGTGACATTGCTTTGCCCTCGTTGGATGATGAGTTGACCCTGTTTGACGAGATTTCAGAACATCAGGTTGTCAAACGCTTCCAGACATATGGTATCGAAAATGGGGCTCTGAAACGTGGTCATCGAGGTCCGCTATGCTTGAAAGGCCCGCAACCAGATACGCAGTTCCGAGCGGTGGACAAAGTGGTCGACACAACTGCGGCGGGAGATGGTTTTAATGGTGGTTTTCTGGGTCGTTTTCTGCAGACCGGAGATACTAGCGTAGCCATGAAGTACGGGCATTCTCTCGCGTCGCAGATCGTGATGCAGTCGGGGGCGATTATTCCAAAAGGACTTTGTCAGATGACCTCAGGTTAAGTAGGGCACGGGAGCTTTCATAGCCTCCACTCATGAAGCGACGATCGCCAATTTCCGCCTTTGGATGAACAAGGTCATGTTGACATCCGTTTCGTGGAAATTGGATACGACATCTCTGACTGCTTAGTGGATTGATAGCATCAAGCGCCGACCGGAGTCAGGGGCCTGAGACCCGGCTATGATCACCTGTTGCGCTACTTGGGGGATACGCAGGCAATCATAGCCTCTCAACCAACTTCATTCCAAAGGTGCTATGCGCTGGAATTTGTCATCCAAGCCGTCCGAGACTGGAGCGGAGCCGTCGCGGCCAAGACAGCCTTCATGGAGCCGGATGGTTCTTGGGAGAATCGCTACGTCGAGAGTTTCAACGCTCGGTTCAGAGATGAACTATTGAACCTGGGAATCTCCCACTCATTAGAAGATGCGCAAATCATAATTGAAAATTCGAGAAAGCACTACATCACGAAACAACCGCATAGTGCTATGGACTACCGTCCGTTGGCACCAGAAACATCGTACCAATGGACCAAAGGGGCAATGAGGCGCAAACTATCAGGTTGACCACATCGGATGAAATTGCTCACGAGAAAATCGCAGAAACAAGAATGCGTTGGGAAACTCAAGCATGCAGCACGTCTCCTCGTTTGGGGAAAACTTCAACTCAAAAAGGGAGAGAAGCAGCTGCGAAGTCAAATCATATGCGCGAAAATTTTCCTGCCGGTAAGCAAGAGTTCACCGGTTTGCATAGTATCGTCCCAAAACGAGTTGCGGCAGTTCCGGGTCGAAACTATTCGTCTCCTTGAGGCCGAAAATCTAAGTCGACCCATGAACGGGCCACAACAACCGATATTTTTTTGCGTTTAGGCAAAGTATGTGAGTGCAGAGATGACAAAAGTTGCAGAGTTTAGCCCTCCGCCTCAAAGGTGTTTGGTTAATTGTGCCATCTCAGAACGAGTTCCCTGTTTAAACACGATGTTGGTTGGATGTCTGAGCCTTCCCGCTTCTTTAGAAGCGCGGCGATGCTCATCATCTCAGCAAACGATCGTCAACATCATCCACGGGCCCTATCTCGGATCATCCGAGTTGCTTTTGCTTCGCGTGATGGCTGCCCTCAATGTAAATAGGTAACCAGAATGACAATCATCCACTCTTCCGATCTCGGCTGGACAGCTGGCCAGGACATCTCTGCGGAATTCGCCGCGCTGGCGAGGACCCTGGAGCCCGGCGATGTGTTCGTCTTTGATCACATGTATAAAATCAGTGGGCAAAATATTGCGTTGGCCGACAACGTCACTCTGGCCGGCGGTACACCGGGTGCTGGGTTTGAAGTGCAGGACTTTACTCAGCATTCTTCCCCTTTGCTTGTTTTGGGGGACTCAAACACCCTGG
>NZ_JBQFPS010000022.1:0-23434 GCF_056536485.1 Ruegeria sp. CL5 | reverse complement strand
AAGAGATAGTGTTGCCGCGCAGGACCAAGGTGCCTTACGAAACCAGCCGCCAACTAAGGAGCGCGTTTGCCAAGGCCCCAGTCACGTCCAGACTGCCACATTTATGCCACGCCGTCGAACAATGGCGCCGTTGATCAAACTTATGAGGCGCTTTGAGCAGTTTCATAAATGAATCTAGTTCACTCACAAACCTAAAATCCGACCAATCTATCACTCTCGTAGCAATCCAATCCAATGCGCATGTAAAGAAATTTTTCACTAAGTCATGTTGACAAATGGCGGAACCAATGGCGGATAGATTTGATGTCGACGAAACCAAGGTAGCTTTCGGCGGTTTTGTAGTATCGCGTGGCGACACGGCAGGGATACCTGAGTTTGTTGCACCACCGTTCACCATGTCTCTGAGCCTATATAGCCCATGATTCACCCCGCCTCGCATCTTTCGAGTCTTGTGCATTGGGATTTGGTGAGAATATCGCTCTTGGTTTTGCGAATGCGATCAACGTCATCGCCTCTATCGACGAGCAGCACCCGAGGTTCTGGCCACCATTTTGATGAACGAATTTAAGCTCGATCACTTCAATGGAGACATTTTCATTTTTCGTTCGAAATGCGCAAATCGTCTCAAACTGATCGTGTCGGACAGTACCGGACTCGCAATAGCCTACAAGCGGATTGAGGGAAAAGGCTTCAAATAGCCACTCATTCAAGACGGCCTAGTTACTCTGAACAAGTCGAAGTTCGTAGCCCCGTTTGAAGACCTCGACTGGAAGAGTTTCACCGTTATGAGTATGCGCCGTCCTGTGGTCACCTAAGACAATCGCGCCTAAGACTCGAAACAAGCAGCAGGTATGAAGCGGCGAAATTGACAAATTGGTACACTGTAGACACTCACTTTGGGCATGAGAACTTTATTCGGTTTGCCGGCAAACGTTGGTCCATTTTCCGAACTCTTCGGCAAATCTCGCCAAGTTGATCCGGTGCGTGCGATCCAGAATATCCGATCTAAAAAAGGCGATAGTTGGTCGGCTTGCACCCCTTCTCAATGCGGATAGAAAGAATGAATTGTTCAAACAGCGACCATTCGTCGTCGCTCATCAGTTCTCGGGGTTAGCGAGTCTACATGATAGACACCAGCTTGAACAACGGTAGCACGCCAGTGTGAATCCAATATGTCAACATGCCCTAACCAATAAATTTCCGTTCTTTTGACTTAATAACTCGCTTATACTAGCAGTGCTATTGTCGTGCCGTTTGTAATCTGATGTCCATACTTGGGAGTCATTTCTTGTTATCTAATAGTTTTCCGGACATAACCGCTGTCTGCTTGTTGGTACTTATTTCTATATTTGGCCGCATCGGCCTTGTGATGATTGGACAACGTTGGGTTGCCAGTTTCGCCCATACAGCAACGCTCACCACGCTGCCGATAATTACATTCGTCATCACAAAAGTGATCTCAGGCAATATCGCTTTGTCACTGGGCATGATAGGCGCCTTGTCAATTGTTCGGTTCCGAAATCCGGTAAAGTCGCCATTTGAACTTTCAGTATATTTCGCCGCAATTACGATGGGTGTTGCAGCATCGGTTTCTCTTATGTGGCTCATCTTCTTCGTTTGCGCGATGGGAATGGCGATGCTCGCCTTAGTGCTCGCTAGCATGATGTCGCAATGGACGACAGGTAAGCCGTTCTTTGAGACGTCATTCAGCGAAGGAAACCGTTTGAGCACGTTGGAAGTTGATTCCAACGCGTTGGTTGAAACCCTGCAAAACAGCGAGGATCTGATATCGGAATCTCGCAAAGAAGGAAACTATTCCTACATTTTGGCGTCCAACAATTTTCGGACACTTCAAAATCAAATGGCTTCGTTGGAGGGCAATCGCGCAATTACAGATGCAAGACTAAATAAATAATGACGCGCTTAGGCTACGTTAATCTCATCTTCGCCGCATGGGTGTCAACATTCGGCACGCTTGCCAACGCGGGCTGCGATTTCGCAACGCATGCCTACAGGGATGAGTTGGCAAATCCTGCCCAAATCGAACACATAAACGTTGAAATCAAAAAAAGCCGGAAATGGTTCAAAAATAGTATATCCATCCTCGCCTCAAGTAACACCATCATAGAAGACCCGTTCAAGAAGAGGAGAAGCGCAACACTCTACGTTAAATATCCCTTTGGCTCATGCGCTTATCCTGCAAGAGTTCGGCAAAACGGAGATTGGAAAGATCATATCAAGCTTTTGCCCGGAGGTAATGTGGTGTCCAGCCTCGATGTTAGGTTGCAAGAGGGTAACATTCTGAGTGCCGTACGCTTCAAACTTTTGTTGCCCGAAACAAGGGTGGGTATCAATGAAGTGCTAGCTGCTCTGTTGCTGCAAGAGCTCGATTACCTGTCCCCGGAAACGTTTCTGGTTTCGACTAGTATTAATGGTGTTCAGCACCAAATGCTTTTTCAGGAAAATGCCGAGAAAGAATTATTAGAAAGACGAAACCGCAGAGAAGGCCCAATTTTTGAAGGCGATGAAAGTCTCCTATGGGATTTGGATGGTTTCGGAGAATTTGAGTTGCAGGATATCTCGCTCGCGCGTCAATCGAACTCTAAATGGGCCGAGAAAGGCGATATTTCCACTCAAATTTCTCTCGCTGCCTACCTGAAACTTCAGGCTGCATATGTAGATTTCGCATCAAGGGTCGAGAAAGCTGACAAAGAGGACTACTTCTATGGGGTTGAGCTAATACCAAACACAGGCGTCGATGAGCATATGTTCGAGAACTACGCGCTCATCGTACTCGCGATGCACGGTAACCATGCACTGCGTCCACACAATCGGAAATTCTATTTTAACAGTTTCACACAGACGTTCGAACCAATCTACTATGACGGTAATATCAGGTTTCTGAAGCCGGACTATGTTGGGGATCAAATCAAGTTTACAAAAACACTAGAACGTTTCTTGGATTACGCCTCGCCCGAGATCATATTGGAAGCGTCTGAAAAAATTGATGCTTTGAGATTTGATGCCTTATTCTATGAAGCGTTTGTTGACCGTGCTGGTAAAGACAAGATTGTTGCACACGCTCTATACGACGACGCACTATCAACAGTCAGTCAAAGATTGCTTGTGTACTATGACGCAATGATGAAACGCACAATCGTCAGCAGTCAAAAAACTCCAGAAGACCCGGAAAAATTGCAAAGACAACTGATCGAGCGTGCGCAAGAGCACGATCTAGACATGCAATTCATTCATGTCATCGGGAAAACCGAAGCAGGATCCTATCTTGCACGCTTTGTGTTTGATGCCAGTGCGGATCAGGTTTTCGAGCTGTCAGCGGAAGAACTGATTAGTATCATGAGCAAAAATACATACGCCGGCAAAAAGGTGTCGCTGTTGAACGAACCTATGGCTCCTGACGTACAACTCCCTCAGACCGTTCCGTTTCTTGGGGGAGAGATCGTTCTGTCGACAGGCGCTAGAGCCGAAGTAAATCATGCCGATCGCACCATTACGGTTACCCAGGAAGCGGCGACCGATTGGGTGTTGATCCGCAATGTTTCATTGGAAAACTGGGTAGTCAATTTTGATGGCGCGCTACAAGGCCCGAGACTGGTGGAGGGCCAGCGTTTCAACGAGTTTGGTCTGACTGGCTGCCTGAATTTCTACGATGTGACTTTTCACAACGTCGCGATTTCCGGCCGAAAAGGCCAATGTGAAGACACCGTCAACATTGTCTCTTCGCGTGGGGTGCTGCGTTCACTCGCGGTTAAGTCCGGATTCGCTGACGCGATCGACATTGATTTTTCACAGATCACGATTGACCGGCTAGTCGTTATGCGCGCGGGCAACGATTGTTTTGATGTTTCAGCGGGCGTTTTCGAAATAAATCGTGCTGTTCTTGTCGATTGCGGCGACAAGGGTATTTCCGTCGGCGAAAACTCATTGCTAGATGCGGCGACGGTTAATATTCAGAATGCGGTGATTGGAGTGTCTTCCAAGGACTTTTCCCGCGTTCATATCGATCAGCTGTCTGGCGATCAAGTAGATATTTGTGTCGAGGCCTTTCAGAAAAAGCAGGAGTTTGGTGGGGGATTCATAAGTGTGGATGCCTTCCAATGTGACGGGGATGTGAACCAGGACCCAGCTTCAAAAATTGTGTTGAATGAACCCTTACAATGAGTTTTCGAAAAGAAAGAAAGTTCCGACTCACATCTAGCGGCGCTAAAGAGCTGCGGGCGAAATTGTCGAAAGAGGGGATGACGCTTTTGCATCCCAATCGAAAGATAACTAGCCAGTATTTCGATACGCCGGATTTGCGGGCCTTCAGCGATTCAGAAGAAGGCGTCCTGCCTCGTTTCAAAATTCGCGTGCGTTGGTACAATGACGATCAGAGCGCTCTAGCGTTTGAGCGCAAAACGTCGTCCGTCGAAGGGCGTTTCAAGACAGTCACGCCCATCCAAAAGGCAAAATTTGAAAGAATAAGCAAGGTAGGATTCCTCGATCGGGACTATGGAAGAACTCTGCCTTCGGTAGAGATCTCTTATGAGCGCTCGTATTTCCAGTACGAAAACCTGCGTATCACCTTTGATATTAATATTAGGTACCGATTTGCGCGAAGCGCGCGGCAATACCGCGATTTCGAAGAAGTCGTCGAGATCAAAGCGCCAATAGCCACCTCGGATGACTATCTGGAACAAATTGTCCCTGTCCCCGCCTCTCGATTTTCGAAATACGCCCGGGCCTTTCTACACAAAGAACATGCCGCTTAGTCCCCTTCGAGCAATTGCGAAATTGTGCCGATTGCAGTTCTGTCAATTATTCTGCAACCCATTCAAAGCTCAGCAAGCTTTGACCGCAACAAATCAACAGAAAAAATAACAGGAACGAATTCTACAAATGAACGGCTTGGGTCAGGAAGCTGGGTCAACGCCGTAACATTCATCCGCACGTTTGAAACAAGTTGGTGCGAGTTAATCCTTAGCTCTCCAACCTTCACGTAGCGTTCAGATGAGGGATTTGTCGGACTTTGTCGGCGCCAAACTCAAGAAAGGTACATATCTCAGCAGTGTCTTTCGTCTTTGTAATGTCAATAATCAGTAGATCTTTCGGTCTTTGCCGAAAATACCTGATTATACGGTCGTTGCGTTGAGTATAATTCGAAATGCAGTGATCACGATCGTACTGAAGCTTCCAATCTTCGGTCTCACGCCCGTTTGTCACACAAGTTACTAGTCTTCTTTGTTGCTCGAGGAAGTAGTTACCTCTGATCCCCTCCCAAAAATCAGGCCCTGCTTCCTCTATACTCTCAAAGCCAAATACCTTCTTATGAAATCGCACTAGGCTTGAGTACCAATCGGAAGGATCGCGGAGAGTTAAAATAAATTTGCTGTTGGGGAACAAAGCGTCTAGCGCAATATAAAGTTCTTCATGCGCGAATGGAATATCTTGAAAGGCATCGTACCTGGCAACGAACTTCCGAAGTACATCATACCGACCACTAACCAATATGTGGCTTAGCAAATTCTCTTGCACCCGCTGGTCGGGTAATTTGAGCCCGAGGTCGTGAAACACAGCTTCAAGGCTGGTAGTTCCTGTCTTGTTCGCACCAATACAAAACACTTTGTTGTAGCCCTTCTTTGCTAGATTTTCCTCAGCAAGGCGTTGATGTAAAAGAGACTCGTTTTGATCCAAATATTTCGATAGACTTGGTGAGAAATAAAAATACTGAAACCTTCTCTTACGATCCTTTGGATTTTTTAGTCTTTTCAGTTTCTTAAGATTTTTCACAATCATAACTAGTATATCACTCCATGAATCTGCGCAT
Source organism: Ruegeria sp. CL5 (assembly GCF_056536485.1). NCBI lineage: Bacteria > Pseudomonadati > Pseudomonadota > Alphaproteobacteria > Rhodobacterales > Roseobacteraceae > Ruegeria > Ruegeria sp. CL5. The sequence continues at coordinate 17,607 of NZ_JBQFPS010000022.1, read as the reverse complement.
TATGAGACGGGGCATCCACTTTGTTTGTCTAGTCCAAGAGAGGGTCCGAAACATCTGATTGTTGCCAATATGCGACGGATTTCCGGTAAACTGCACCCCCTATAGTTACCAAAGCCGAGTATCGGTCAAAAGTTGTCTAGTAACGTTGAAGACGATCTAGTGGACCAAAGTTTTCTGAGGTACGATGCCAAGGGTGTATTTGGGTTTTTCTTTGGAGAAATCGTACTCGCCGAGCATGTCGACGCAAGCCCGTAGCATTGGCGAATGGGCCACGAACAGGCCCGGCAGATCATCTCATTTTACGCGGTTGACAGCTTCGTTGAAGGTGTGTCGGGACGAATAACCTAGTTAGGGTAGGCCTGATGGTGTGTAAGATCTGTCTTCCAAAGCCCTTGATGCACGAGGCAAAGAGAATCCTAGCAGATGGGTAGAGCATATGACGGCCTCGGTATGGGGCCATAGGTGCCCATGAAATGGCACTATTCACGACGTTGTTGTGGATCAGTCCGTTGATATCATGGGCCGTTTATGTACATTTGTTGCGACCGACCCAAAATGTGCTGATATGTTTCATCCTCTTTACTAATTTGAACCACGCTTCAGAACTCACGAGAATCTGCGCAGTTCAGGTTCCGGGTCGGGTACGTTAACGGCGAACTCAGTACTAAGAGTTTAGCTCGCGTAAGGGCAACAAATCTTCCGAAAGGTGTTTTGCAAGAATGTCAGCCGTCTCAGAAATACCGCGTGTGGTTTCGAGGTGCCAGCGGCAGATGCCCGTCGGGTCAACGTTGCCGGCGTAAAGCGGTCCAATCACAGAAACGCGAGGCGCAATGTCGAAACTGCCTGGTCGCGCGGCAAAGCCCCGGCCGGAGCGATTCTCAATCGCACCTAGATCTCGGAACAGAGACTGTACGAGTGGAGACGAAGACCTGGACAGTGGGAACTCGAACCCGGAGCAATCAAAAACTAAATCGAATCTACCTGTCTGCGATCCTGCGGGGGCGCTGTAGCTAACGTCGATTTGACGCCCCGAGACCCGTATATCTTTGACTGTACCTGAAACTACGTCCAACTCTCCCGACGCCAGCGCATCTGTGTAGATTTCATGATACACGGGGCTTGTCATATGGAACTCTCTGGAAAGCCTGTTGCCGAACACTTCTACAAATTCCTGCTTGCCGCTGTCGTCCAATTCCTCGATCAACGGCAAGACATATGTGTACACCTTGTCTTTTGCCACGCCGAGGTCAACACCCCCTTGCAAAAGGTGGGCTCGGTCTTTCATCGCAGCCGCATAAATTTCCTGCGCTTTCAGATTTTGTGCCTTGGTCAAAAGATGTGCCAGCGCCATGCAACTACCCGGATCAGCACCTTCTGTCGTTGATCTTCTGTGCGCAGGTGGGAAGTGCCCAGAGGATGATAGACTTGTAATATGGGTTTCTTGCCCGCGTTTTTGCATGACGTCCAAAAATACACCTATCACGTCAAGCGCCGAGGCATTTGAGCCGATGATCAATACTTTTTCCGGGGTTTCGGCGAAGTCATTTTCGATTAAGGCCAGAACCTTGCTGCGTAAGTGACCCACACCTTTTTTAAGGGGCTCTGTCACCATGGACGCGCTGGCTGCGACGGTTGGAGACACGCATTTGAACTGACCGCTGCCGATGGCAATAACAAGGCTAGCGGTTGTGTAAGTGGCGCCCGCTATGGTTGAAAGATGCAACCGGTTTGTCTCGGCGTGCCGAACTACACGTTGCACCTCGTGTGGCAGTACCTTGACTTTGGCATAGCCTTCGCTTTCTGCCACGGCGATTTCTGTAGTGACCATGTCTTCAATGAACCAACCAAACACGGATCGCGGTACAAAAATGCTGGCAAACTTACCAGAGTTGACGGCATCGATGGTCTTGGGCAACCATGCTTGAACGAGGGCACTTTTTGATTTGCTCAAGCGGGTCGCCCATGTCCTAGGAGATTGCGAGAGCCAGGCCGTAAAGGCGTTTCCCCCCTGTGGGAGCGGTGGCATTATTTCAGAAGCAGGTATGATAAAAAATGCACTTGAGTCCGCATCTTCCGAGTAGGCACACCCTTTTGGAAACCGTGCTAGGTCATCAAAAACGGCTATCTCCAAGCAGTGTTTTGTTGTGAATGTATCTGCATAGAAGCCGCTGTTCCAGTTAGCGCGAAGGTTCCGCAACAAATAGGTCAGTGTGATTGCAGCAGAAAATCCGCCGCCGGCGAACGTCAAGTCGTGACTTTGTCCTTTGAGTGGAGAAACCAAGTTACTCATCCTCTTTTGAAACTGATCCAGTCACTTCATCAGACACGAGCGCAAGACTGGTAATTTCCGACTTCATCAATGATCTTATAGTCATCGAGCGCTTCTAGCTCAGCATAATAAGGAAAATTTATCAGCCCTTTGCCGGCACGTCTCTCAAATTCTACATACATTGAAATACCGGTACAGGACCCAAAGTGATCGGGAACCACGATTCCATCATAGCTGCTTGTATCAGCCTTGCGCAGGATCACTATGCCGCAGTTTGCAGCCGGAATGGCGGACAGGTCTGACATCAATCCAAAATGACCGTGATACGCCCTGGTCAACTTGTCAAAAAACGGAATACCGTTGCCCAATGGTTTTGCTCAGCGCAGTTTTGGAGGGGCGTTTCCACTCGACGAAAGAGGGGAGCTCTATTTTCTATTGAGGCGACTTGCCAACTGGTCGCATCAGGCAGCGCCAGTTCCAGCAATGACATTACATAAACAACAATTACATTAATTAGCAAAATCGGGCGCCTCGACTCAGGCTCTAAATTAGATAGAAATACAATAAACTGACTAGCGCAAGTTGATTGTTGGCAAAGGCTTCCGATCTCAGAGCAATTTTTCGCTTATCATGGACCATGTCCTCAAAGCCTTCCAAAGACATAATAATCACGCAGTATGGTCCGCAAACTGCGCGCCAAATTTTCCCAAGACTATCTGCTGATCCCCTTCTAAAAAATTCGGCTTGACGCTCTGAGTCCAGAGGTTGTCCGGTGGTTGTGATTTGTACTTCGCAATATTTGGACGTGGATCCTGGCAAATTTATATCATTGGATAGTCAGGAACAGATTGTTCTCCATGTCAGTGAAAGGCTGCCATATCAGGAAGCGATGCTGCGGCTCAGGATCCAGGGTCCGCAGACTTGGAGTTGAAACGGTACTCGACTATATCAGACCTATAGACCATTGGCTGGCACTAAATAGAGGGTTTCCACTTGTGGAGATAATGCTTAGCCTTGAGTACATGCTGCGGTTCTCATCAATCGCAATCTGAATGGTCATTCAATCGGTCGTGCACCACTTAGACTGCCCGATCAACCGGAGGCTGCAAATAAAATGAGCAGAATTAACCGACCAATTGTTGTCTACGCGAACCCCTTTGACGAAACAAGGGGTGGCCCTATCGTGCTGCATAGGCTGGTAGATCGTCTAAACCGCATGGGTGAAAATGCGTATGTCTACCCCAGAGCCAAGCAACATGGGTATTCTCAATTTAGCAACGTAGATCTCCGCACGAAGTTGAAAACTTGGTATCGCAACAAGCGGGCGCTTTACAGAGCCAAGAATGGCTTTCGTCTCAATCCCGATTTTGAGACGCCAATAGCGGATAGAAAAGCATTAAAAGATGCGATCGTCGTGTATCCCGAAACCGTTGACGGCAATCCCCTGAGAAGCAAACATGTTGTGCGTTGGCTCCTTCACAAACCTGGGTTCTTTCGTCCATCGGTTCGCTTCGGCCCCAACGAGCTTACGTATTTCTGGCACTCTGGATTTGCCGAGGGAGTAGCAGGAATTAATAAAGAGAACCATCTCAGGGTGAATTGGATCCGGAGTGACGTGTACTTTGATCGTAAGCTTCCTAACCGCGCCGGCGCCTGCCGTCTAATCCGTAAAGGCAAGTATACCGGCCTCTCGGAAGCCCCTGAAGGAGACGCTGCTATCCTCATTGACGATATGACACATGAAGAGAAGGCTGAAGTCTTCAATAAGACAAAAATTCTCTACAGCCATGATCCATTTACGCAATACATGACATACGCAGCAATGTGTGGCTGCATTCCGGTAGTGGTCCCGCAACTGGACAAATCACTACACAACGAGTTCACCAACCGACGAGATCGTTGGGGAATAGCCTACGGCGATGAAGAAATCGACTGGGCATTCGAAACACGAGGCAAACTACTCGATAAGATATCCAAGGAACAGGAAAGTGAGGATGAAATGCTTAGAAAGTTTGTCGAAAAACTTCGGGAACACTTTTAGGATTGAAAGGTCATTCATCTTACGCGTCTGGCCAGGCCGCTGGTTTCCGACGTCGTGGGCTGCACCAAGCAGTCATCGATATTATCGTAATTAGTGAGCGTCTGGAGAAGCCGAATGAATTAGTGGCTCTTGTGCCTGGCTGAAGATATAGTGTCATACTCCGGATAGCACATGTAGCGCGAGTCTGAGTCGAAAAGAAAGCCGTCTGCCCCAACCCCCCCTGATGACGGGCAGCATATTTCAGAAGTGCTTTTTACTACATCAAGCGCTCGCATAGACTAAAATATCTAAGCGTTTTGTCGGTAAGTCACCATCGCCGTCTCTTCATGAAAGCCAAATACGTAATGATCTGCGGACGCATTGTAGGCGTGCGCGGATAAGCTCAAACCCGCGACAAACGTTGATTTTTTTCGCCGACCATCAGACTTAAATTCGGACAAGCGCGCATCAACGAGATTATCGCCGGTGTAATCTGCGCAAAGTCAGCCTTATGAAGAGCTGAGCGGCTGAAAAAGCCCAGGGTGGCACCCTACCGTTTTTGACTGTCTACTGTCAACTCAGTTGCACCGATGTCTAGCGCTGACGCGGATAGTTTGCTGTAGAGGTCCACCGAAATATGGAGGTGTGCTGAACTCGACTGTCTCTGTGGCAGTTGATCAATTGGTACTGAGATTGTCTAAGCTAATTTTGAACGATTCCGAGGTGTTGGCGGCGCGTAATCGCCCGCTGAACCTTGGGGGGAGTGAAGAGATTGGAACAGACAAAGGTCTCAGATTGATGATCCGTTCGTGCCCAGGCGCCATATGAAAATAGTTATCCTCCGGGGTAAACTCCTTCGTGTCGATGTAAACAGATTGAGCAAATTTCTTTGTTTCGATCCGGACTTTCCAGTTCCCGCTAGAATCTGAATAAGCAGTGCCCTTCAGACCCGTGTCCGATCTCGAGATTTGTTGGTACCCGTTGGGAAAATAGTGAGCATGAATGGTTCGGTCATCATCCAGGTTATCGTTTGCGCTGGCTACAGTTAATTGGGCTGCAATTAGGGCGATCCGATTGGGCCCAAAGCGGTAGCTGAATGTCGGATCGAATGAGTGACCGACCAGACGCTCGAAATTCGCCCGGAACCTTGATCTCGCAGCGACATGGAGGTTCAGAGCAACCTGTTTAATACGACGGTCCTCATGGTCGAACACCTCGAGATCGAGCTGTCCACGCAGGTCTTCCGGTCCGTCATTTATCACATAAACATCAAGACCATTCAGACCTTCATCACTGAAGAACACAGAAATGGGTGACATTACCCTCTTGATGTAATGATACGGCGCCTTGGGGTTTCCTATCGAGTCCACGAGCCCCCATCCCGAGCCCAGCCAGAGATCCTTAAAAAGCCAGATCAGCGCTCCGCGGCACCGAGCCTCGTCGCGGCGCCAGCTCGAAAGCACGCGCATCATCACCTCTCCGACGGTGATCCTGCTCAGGAATAGATAACGATCCGGATCGCTATAGCGCAGGTCACGCGTGCTGATACCAAACAGTTCTTCCAGGTAATGATCGGACACGTCTGCGAAGTCCCAACCCGATCCTGCATCACGCGGGACTCTCTCTTTATATTTTGGATCGTGCCCTGGCGCTCTGTTACCTAGCAAGCTTAGAAGAGGCGCGGTATCGGGAGGAATCGAGAAGGCTAAGCACTCTGCGGCAAATCTCGGCTCGTTGAGGCGCTCATCGCCGAATGGACGGAGATAGGCTCCGACTCCAAAATAGTGCGACACGCCCCAATCTGTATGGAACGGCAGCGCACCGCCACTCGGGCTGTTCTCGCAATAGGGTATGTTTGGGTCGATCTCGGCACAGAGACTGGGCAGTTGCTCTTTGAAGAATTGACCTTGCCAAGTCTCTTCTGGCAAGCCCATCATGGCGCCTTGCTGATAGATTTCGCTTCCGCCGCAAATTATTGCAAGGGACGGATGCCTGCAAATGCGCCTCATCTGCGTTTTAACTTCTGTTTCTACAACAGCAGCAAAGGCTTCGTCAGCGAAGGGATAGTCCATGTTCGCAAACATGAAATCCTGCCAAACCAAAAGCCCGAGCTCATCGCATAATTCGTAGAAGTCCTTGGTTTCGTACGCCGTGGTTCCCGATACCCTCAGCATGTTCATCCCGGCGTCCCGAGCAAGCGTGAGAAGGCGTCGATATTCTTCCCGAGTTCCTCCATGGTGTTGGAGATCGGGAGTGATCCAGTTGGCACCTCTGCAGAATATCTCTGTCCCGTTGATGATAAAAAGGAAATCATCTCCATCGGGGCCTTTGCTGACTTCGATGTGGCGGAAACCCACTTTCCCAAGATCGATTTCAATGGCCCGGTGAGCAAACTGGAGAAGGATGCCTGCCGGGTAGAGAACCGGTTCACCATGGGTGCTAGGGTACCACGGTCGAACACCTTGAATTTCTGAAACCAGTTCGATGCCGACCCTATGACTTTTGGACGTGAGCACTTTGCAGTTCAGCTCAAGGCCTGCGACTCGCAACAGGGCCGACTGTGGAGCTTCCTGCTCGTCCAGACCCATTCGCAGGTGCAACTCGCCTTGTTCCCACTCTTTAGAGTACGATGTCACTAAACTTAGGTCGCTGATCTGAGGGCCGTGATGAGATGTGAGCGTGACCGGACGAAATGGTCCAACAGGCTGAACAACTGGCGACCAGCCTGGCATGCGACCAATAAAAGACGTCCGAAACAGACGAAAATTCTGATGGCGCACCAAACGGGTCTTCCATCGGGGCCTAGGTTGTTTTGCTTGGAGCATAGGTTCCAGCGCTTCACATCTGATGAGGAGACGGTGTTGTCCTGGTGCAAGATTGCTCAGACGAAGGCAACGGGGTTGAAACATCGACGTGCTCTTGAGGATTGATTGCTCGTCCAGCCAAACCTCTGCGACTGTTGCTAAACCCTCGAAGGTCAGGGAGTGGGGGGCGTCCGGTTCTGAGTCGATGGTGAATGTGCATTGGAACCAATGATCGTATGCGTCAAGATTGTAAGATTCCGAATGAACGTCAAAGCCGTTCTGAGTTGCGGCCGCACCTGCAGTGCCAGCTGCAAGCACTGGCATCCAGCCTTCGCAAAGGACCGCGGCGCCCGGTTCGGTCACTTCGCCAGGTTCCGTCTGGAGCCAGCGCCAGTGCTCAAGCGTGATCTGTACATCGCTCGAGGCACGCGCTGAACTGTCAACGTAGTCGACCTCTGAGATTGTGGTCATGGTGTCAAGGCGCTCGCCAGTTTGTCCATCCCGCGCGCCCAATGCTCCTCCAGTTCGGTGATATTGACCGATAGATCCCTGACTTTGCGGGTATTGACGATCCTGGCAAGTTTCAGAACACAGGTTTTCGCGGTGTTGGACAAGGCAACGAAATGCTCTGCTGGTTCAGAGAGACCCGAAACCCCGCCATTTGAGAGCCAACGCAAATACTGTGCTGTGAGATCGAAATTGGCGCCGCACTGACGCAAAGTTGCGAATACATACAGGTGGTACTTTTCCAAGTCCCCCTCGGCCAGCCAGGCTAGATCATCGCTCAGTCTGGTACCGAGTGCCCGCATTGGATTTCTTTCAGGTCGATACGACAGATACTGTCTAGCCAGTTCGCGGGAAAGCTCGACGAGTTCTGCGGTAGGACGGATTGTCAATCGATCGAGGTCAAGCAACTCGCAATAGGGGGGCAGGTAGTCAGCCGGACCGTCTCGACCGATCCGAAAAATGCCGTCGTAGTCTTCCTCATCCAGGCGAAAGTGTCCGGCGTTGTGAAAGTAGCTGAGCGCCCGGGTCTTCCTGTCGATCGACGTGATGCCAATTGTGGTCTTTACATGTGCTCTTCGATAGTCCGTTGCGCGGGTATCGGGGAGGTAGAAAGAGTCCACCTCGGGACAAACAATACGCCCCGCATTCACATGTTCCTCGACGTGATCGATGAGCGGGCGCCAGAGTGTCAACTCCTGAACGTTGAGTCCGTAAAGGGTTCTCATATCCGATAGTGGCGGTTTGAAAAACGTGAAGTGGTCACCTTCAAAATCGCTTGCCAAGGTGAAAGCCATACACGCGAATGCGTCCAATCCAAGGCCATTCAACATACTGATGTACACATCGGTGTAGCAGTTCGTTTCTGGCCAGTTTACGCTGCAGCATTGCCGACTAAATGAGTCGTAAGCGTCAGGATCCAATCGCACTTCGAGATCCTTCATTTCCAAAGCTGTTTCTGCACTTCGGCTGGCCATTCACGGGGGTCCATCCCATGGGCTCTCAGCAGTGCTAAAACGGTCCGTTCAATTCCGAATCCCAGGCAGGCGGTGTGGGCAACTTCGCCATCATGCGTATAGATCCCGAAAGTTCTTCCGAAGTGATCCCGGTGATAGTTGAAAGAACTGATTGCGGTTCGTTCTTCTTCAGCCGTTATTTCAACGCTTATCTCAAATTTCAGCTGCTGCTGCCGTTGCGACACTGCCATCATCTTGCCAGAGCGTCCGAAGAAGGGATCCGAGGCCTCGTCAACTTGGATATCTAAGCCGAGACCGCTCAAAAGTGTCTGTGCACGTTCAAGCCAGAGTGAACGCCACTCCTGAACTTGCACCGGACTGCCTAAACGAACCAGTTCCCGTTGACGGAATGATTGCATTCGAGCTGGGTCATCGGACGGTTCGCGCCGGAAGACGTAAGGGCTCGAAAGATCCACAAAGCGACCGTTGGGATCCAGCTGCCCGGCGCAGGTTGGGTACAGCGGATAGCAAGCGGCCGGGCTCATTGCCAGATCGCTCATTTCCACCAAGTCATCCCAAGTCTGGTTCTTTTTGACTCTTTCGGTCAACGTTAGATGGGCGCTGTTGTCGCCGCAGAAGCAATGAATGAAGCCTGCAAGGTGGGGCATCGATTCCAAATAGCCTGTCTGTTCCAGCGTCGCACGCGGGATCATCGGCGGGAAGCTGAGGCGCTCGGCGCCGTCTGCACTCGAGTAGGAGCCTACCAGTGCTGCAAAGCGCGTTGCAACATCTTCGAACACCTCTCCGCGTCCATAATATCCTTTGACCCCTGTAGGAACGATGTGCCCGGCCGCAACAAGACAATCGAAAAAATCGCGCTGAGGCATTACTTTATTCATTTCTTCAATCCCCTTTGTGGACCAGCATCAGGTTTGCATTGGTAGTACGAATTCGGTCGTTGCTGATCATCAGAGCCGCTGAATGCGCGTCGCGAAGATGTCGGGAAAGGCTAACCTCAGTGCCGTTCATATAGGCTAAAATTCCAATTGCTCTCAAAGCGCCAGTGACAATATCAACGACAGCTTCGGAGGAATTAATCTTCAGGTTATTCAAGCGAAGGGCGAACGCTACATTGTCCATAGCCGCCTCATCGTTCAATTCATCCAGTCTCATGAATTCGTGCACGACGGCATCAATATCGCTTTTCATGGACTGCAAGCGCGCATCCAAATCTATTATATTATATGCGACCTGCGGTATAGTGCCGACCTGTTTTCTCGCTTGCTTGCGGAGTACGGCTCGCGCCTTGTTCACCGCGCCTGTGGCAATTCCAAGCCAGCAGGAAGACCAGAGAATGTGAGAGTACGGCACCTTCGTGAGCGTCGTGACTTTACGGAAGTCTTTGCTAATAATCTGCTCGATGGGCGCGCGTACATTGATCCTTCCGCCTTCGCTGCAGGTACCGCGCATCCCGATCGTATCCCATGACCCCTTGTCAGAAATCGAGTAGTCGCCTTCCAGCGCGAGTACCATGGCCTGATCGCTGGGCGCGGCTTCGGGGTTGTTTCGAGCCGTTACCAGAAGATCGTTGGCGCAATCACCATAGGAAATCGTCGTGGCATGCTTTTCTAACGTGAAAATGGGTCCTGCTATTTCCAGTGCGCATTCGCTCCGACGCATGTTGCCGCGTGGACCAACCTCTGATGTAGAAGATGCGATCAATCTCTGTTCTGCCGCACAACGACGAAGATACTGGCTAACAAACGGGTTGTCATCGCTGTGCCTAACTAAACTTGCAACCATGATGTGGTGCATAGCAAGGATCAGACCGCTGGAGCCGCAGTGACTTCCAATTGTGCGACAGTGTCGCGCAAGTTGCTCGATAGTGCATCCTGTGCCGCCGAGTTCCTGCGGCACTGCCGCGCTGAGAGCGCCTGCTGATCGCAGCGCTGCGAAAGTTTCCTCGGGGAAACGTGCATCTCTATCTACGTAGTAGGCTGCCGGGGCCGTAACATCGCGCCCGATCTCATCAATCCTAGTGTCAAGGACTTGGACGCTAGGTGCTTTTAAAGGATGTATATTCTGCACGACCTTCGGTTTACCATCAAAGATGGTCATGCCGCAGCGTCGGTTAGCGTAGCGACCGCCTCGCTGATTGCTGTGATACTTTCGAAGACTTCAGGTCGTAACATCTCGTCAGGAAATTCGATGTCGAAAGCATTTTCCAGCGCCAGCATAACCTGCACATTGGCATGAGATGTCAGGCCGGCGTTGTAGAGATCGTCATCTACGCTCAAATTTGCCACTGGACATGATAGACGGGCGTGTTCTTCGATCACTTCACGGATTTTAGTTTGGAGTTCTATCATAAGAACTTTCTCCATAATAGGTGTCTGCTGGTTTCATTACACTGCCGTCAGAGCCCTAGGTTCGACAGCGTGTACTCTTGTGAATCAACTTTTCATTTTTGCTCCAAGCTTATTTGAATGCTATCAATTTTAGAAATTTTTTGCTGGATATTTTTTCTACTTGAGAGGAGGTTCCAAGAACCACGGACTGGTTGTTAAGGTCTCGAGTGACAATTGCACCCGCACCAACGAAGCAGTCATCCCCGACGGTGACGCCATGCGTGAGAGTCGCATTGGCCCCGATGAAGCATCTCTTACCAACCGATGCACTCCCTAAGAGCGTCGCCGAAGCAGATATGAAGGAGTGATCTCCGATCCGGCAATCATGACCCGCAACCACATTGTTCCAGAGCTGTACATTCTTGCCAACTTTCGTACTCGGGTTTAGCGCGACAAACGGTAAGATGAGACTATTGACTCCGATTTCGGCATTCGAAGGAATATGCGCTAGGGGGTGAATGATCGAAACAAGATCGTATCCCAAAGCTTCGGCAGCATTCACACGTGCTTCACGAACAGTGTTTAAATCCTGGAAACCCATCGCGATAAACATCGAAAATTTCTTTGTGGAAAATTCCTTCGAGATATTTTCAAATGGCACGACAGGTTTTCCATCTATCGAATCACAGTCTTGGTAGGCTGTGTCCACTGTGAATGCGGAAACACAAAAATCGAGTTCATTTGAGAGATAATAGCTTACCACTCTGGCCGTGGGGCCAGCTCCAAAAATTACAATTGGTTTCTTATGGAGGCTCTGTTTAACCTGATAAGGGTTTCCCAATTGTGCTTTTATAGAATCCGGTTCACTCACAAAGAAAAATTCCTACGAATCAACTCTTAAACATTTTAACGCCTAATTATCACACACATCTATAGCAGTTTTCCATCAGCAATGCCGATTGATGGAAAGAACAGAAACAGTTCTAGCTTGGAAGACAAATTAATTCTCGTTACGACGTATGAGCAAAACTGACTCCTTTTGCTCTGCGCCGCGACTCTCTCTCGTATCTTTCGCAGAAGGGGCATATACCGCTGAGGCCTTTCAGTGCCGCAGTACAAAAATCCTGAAGACGAGAGAAGTACTCAGGAAGCAGGCGATCCGAAAACACCAGTACAGCGGTCTGAACTCACAGGGTGCCTCGAATGAGAGACCCAGGTTAAGTGTTGTTGCATGAGCGGTCTCTGGTTCGAGGATTATCCGAAAGCTAGTAATGGCGTTTTGGCGCGACAAGATCACTTTTGCATCACATCAACTCTACCAATCGGTTTCACCAGCGGTACGGTGTGCTTTCCAAATGCTCATATTACTTCGCAATAATCGACTGGGGAATGCTCCCAGAGTTTAGCCAAGCCTCCAAGGGCGTCAGTGGATCCAGAACGGCCGCGGTTATCCCTCCAGGCCCCGGCATGACTCCGCAATGATCCAATCCAGGCACCATGAAGAGAGCGACGCTTTCTTTAAGCGCATCTTCCCCGCCAACCGCTTTGGACGCCTGGTCGTACCACTCGACCGTTTTGTAAGGCGTCACGAGGGCATCGGCCCAACCATGATAAACGATCATTTTGCCGCCTGCGTCAAGAAACGCTGAAATATCTGGATTGTCACCATTAAAAGCTGCTGTAGAAGCAGCCATCCGCGCTGGGTCCATCTCGAAATCGAAGTCCATCGGCGTCCAGTTTGGGCCAGGATCTTCGTCAAACGCCATGTATTTGCCAAAACCGTCTGCTAAGGCAGGTCCAAGCTTCCCACGCCCTTCCGCATTTCCGGTCAGCCATAGCCACCAGAAAGGTTCTGACCCTTCTGGCACACCACCTGGGTAGAGTTGCTCGCCAGCTGCATTGCGTGGCCCTTCACGCCATTTACCGAGTGTCTCGAGTTGTTGGTTTGTCAATCCGAGCCCGTCGTAGCTGACATCGCACTGACGTGGGTCAGCGATCACGCCGTCTTCAGAACCGTCCACGGCGTCGCACTGATCAAGAACGGCCTTTTCGATAATGGCAGCTTCTTCAGGCCCGAGAATTTGAGAGCCGTCAGGCGCTGTGTTTGCTTGAACGATCCACGATATTTTGGTTGCTACGAGGCCCGGAAAATCCATGGCCGGCGCGCCTGAGATAATACCATCGAACATATCTGGATATCGAAGTGAGGCTATATGTGCCATGCGACCACCGTTCGAGCAGCCCTGAAAAATCGCCTGCTCCGATGGAGTGCCATAAAATGCCTCGATTAGCACATTGGCCACGCGGTTTGTCTCACCAATCGAGCGCCAGCCCCAGTCCCGTTCAGCATCCGGATTGTTGTACGCCCATTCCGCATCAACAATCGACGAGCTTTGGTGACCGCTGTCGGACGTCGCGGTTGCATAACCACGCTCGAGCCCCGGCCGCATCGCATTGACCCAGCTTGTACCAGCGTCCGCACGTCCTAGACTGCCGCACAACGCGCCACAGCCAACTTGATAGAACCTGCCGTTCCAACCATCCATCGGAAGCCGGACTTCGATTGAAATGGATGGCAAGGCTGTGGCCCGAATTTCGCAGTAAGCCGGGAGCGTACCCAAGGCTGCAACGGTGCGACCGGATGTGATGTACCCCCCGGATATGTTGACATTTTGCAATTCAGCGCAATCGTACGAGCTCAGTTGAGCGGCTGCCGGGAGTCCAGCCAGCGAAAGCACAAAGCCAGCTAGTATCGTATTCATGGTACAACACCTCCATGATGTCATTTTACCAATGCTCAAAAGACACCGTAATCGACCGCAGGTATTCTGATCGCTAGTGTTTCCTGTGTCACTCTGTGGTGCCCAATTCATCGGGGGAGCGACGCAAGCCTCGGCTTAGTTGCATTCATTCAAATCAATTGCTGTAGTTCTTTGCAAATTTGTTCGTCGCTTAGTTGTGCGACGTCTGGGTGAGTCGGAAAATTAGCCAACCTATTGAATATATCTCGGGAACGTGGCGTTGATGCGAGCGGTTTGTAGTATTTCGCTACTGCGATTGACTGCGAGCTGTCACATCTTTTCGATGTAATCTCTTGCTGTGACAGAAGTGGCCAGCTCATTGCGATCACACTTCCATCGAATGGAATTAACGGGCTGAGGCCCATAGTTTTGGCTATCTCGATTACTCGTCTGGTCTGTTCAAGATAAAGCGGTGCCCAATCCTTGAAACGTGCGAGACGATCCAGATGAAAAGCGCAAGAAATATCCGATAGTTTACCATTATTTTGCCAGCATGCGGTCGGAAATGGCGCCGGCCCGTAGACGAGAAGAGATCTTAGCTGTTCGTATTCATCCACTGGGACAAGAGCCAACCCACCTTCTCCGACACCGTAGGGTTTAGTGTGATGCAGGCTGAAACACTGCCATGGCCAGTCGGGAACCCGTTTACACATGCCTGCCGCGTTATCAATCAAGAGTGCCTTTCCCGTCCGCTTTGCAAATTCAATATACGGCTGGAAATTGCGGCAGATACCATGTGGATTTGTTACGACCACACCATCATAGGAGTTAAGTCCAATGTTTTCCAAGATCGACAAGTCGAGTAGCCCTGATTCGTCACAGTCGAGAAAAGCGACATCAGAAAAATAACCCCGTCCTAAATTGCTGAAACTGAAAGATGATGCCAACCAGCGAAGGCGCCGACCATGCTTCAATTCATGAAGTCGTGCCATCGCTTCTAACGCAACTGCACCGTTGCTGCATGGAAAGAGCGCGTGATCCGGCGATAGGTTCATGTGTTGCCGATACGCTTCAATCAATTGATGGAACAATGGCCCCTCGTTGGCCCATTGATTTTCTTCCTGGCAAGCCGCCAGCAGCAAAGAAATACGTTCGAGGTCCGGCGTTTTACTTTCTATAAACGATACTCTGGGCTTTGATTTCTGGACGTCGGCTCCGTCGACCTCGGCCCCTGATTTGAAACGCTTCTGGTGTTCCTGTAAATAAATCTGTTTCATATCTTATCCTAAGCGCCTATCGGCTCCGATGCTTATTCCCGTTCTACAAATGTCAAGAATGCGCTTTAAAGCATTCATAAGTGGAAACCTTCGATGCGGCGGAAGGACCACTGAGAAGGATTTGATCTGGCTCTCAGAGCAACCGATTACTAATCTACCCATTGTTAAGTAACTATGTTGTCCAATCTCGGCTTGATCCGCAACCGATGTGTTCATACCTAGAAAACTTCGAAAGTTCACCTAATATCGCCCAGTGAATACCATACCAGAGGCTCGAAAGCATAATTATTCGATAGACTCGGTGACGCGCAGCAAAAACTGGCGTTTTGTCCGCACGCTTACAAAAACGTCAGACTGCATTGATCGCTCAGAAAAAACTCCCTCAGAATCTAACTGGGCACTTGAGCAAACTTCGATCTCCGCTCCCAGCGCTTGCCAGAGCCGAATCTAATAGGTACGAGATCAGACCTTAAGACTTTCGCCAAAAAATCGAGGGGGCCTTGAGGTTCCGTTCATCCTGGATCTTTTACTGGTGCTCATCAAAGCCTACAAGCTTAGTTTCAAGTTTCTTGACCGGAAGACGACGGTTTCTGCGGGGCAATGACCTAAAGGTGATCTTGAGGCAACGGTCATAGCGAGAGGCTACACACCTCCAACAGTTGTTCCTGCCAAACATGAACTCAGTGCCGGTTCATGGTTTGCATATGCACATGTCGTACTTGGTCAGCATCTTGCGATGCTTACGGCCGGGAATGCAGGCACGTATACTCTTGCCCTTCAAAGCATCTCGAAACCAATCTGCGTCAGAGCCGCCATTATTTGGCAGTCAATTGATCTTTGGCATGCGGCTGAAGGCATAATTCATTGGGGGCCTCGCGCAAAGTACACCATTGCATTTAAGGATGTCGCGCTCCTCCGTCACCCCGACCAGCTCGCGCTTCAGTCGCCGGCTCACAGCTTCATGATCCACGTCAGGAATCTTTGGTATCGGTTCACCGAAATGCTTCTCAATTTTGCACTGAGAATGTGTGCTGACGCCCAAACGCCGGGAAACTTCCCGAACCAGATAGCCTCGCACCTTGAACTGGCGCATCGCATCCCGTTTGAACTCGTCGCTGTAGTTGCTTGTCCCCATCTTGGCATCTTGTCACAAAGTAAAGGGGGCAAAGTGTCTACAAATCTATAGGCACCTCAATTCGAATTTCGGCCATCGCCCTCGCAGCGACCATCATCTAACGATTACGAAACCTGAACCTAGTCCTTCCTACGAAATGCAAAGCGAAGCCGAATCAGCATTGGTTGCACGAACCGATCACGCACCCGATTTATACGCAACCTAAAAGATCGCCGATTGATGCTTGAAACGGTACTTGTTTCAGGACCAGTCGGTGCTTTGTTTGGATTTTCCAAATCCTCGCGCCTGTAGCCAAAGTGACCCGCCATCTGCACTACCGAAGGGTCAAGGGAGAGTCTGTAGTCAGGATTGCTTGCCCATTTCTGTTTTGAGCCGGCGTGGGCGTTTACACCAACCTTTGGATCTGGTTCAATGCCGATAAAGCGTGCAACCTCAGAAAACTGGTTCACAGGATCACTAACAAGATCTTCGTAGCGCATATGCATCTGGCTCTCCGCTGGAATCATTTGCGAAAAAGCGAGCAGATTTCGACAGCCATTCAACCAAGCAAGTTGACGTGTCTCTGGATCAGTGCCGAAAAGTTTGGCGGCTGAATACAGAACACTATGTGGATTGCGGACAAGGCTCACAATTTTAACGTCAAAACTTGTACGCTCCATCCATTCAAGGATAAGGCTAAGGGAAACCCATTGAGCCAATAACTGTGGCGACTTCTCAAAAAAAACTGGTCTTGCATATGCAGTACAAAGGGCTTCCCAACCATCAAAAACTAGGTCGCGGTCGTTTTCTGGAATTTCGAAATCTGGGACGCATTTTTCAAGCAAATCATACATGTATGCGCGGGTGTTCGCGGCACTTCCATACCCTTTGTACGGCCGCCCGGACGCAAAAAGCGTACCCGGGCGGCGCAACAAAACAGCCGCCATAAGCCACCAGTGTGTTTCAAGATTTGAGTGAGGCGAATAAGAAACCGTTTCGATCGCTTCGTGACTGCACAGTTCTTCTTGGAACATAGTGGATCCGGAACGTTTATCCGAAAGCAGGATGGCGACGACGGGCATGATGACATAATCTCATAGTTATAGGCGTAAACTGTGCGGTCTTAAATTTGTCAATCGCGCAAACAAGGAAAAAAATCAACAAAACTTGTGAGGAATGGCAGCTCGCACTTGTCGCAAAAGTTCTTTCAATATAGCAATAATCTGCAGTGTGTGTCTTCCCGACACTGTGTAGCATTTTAGGCAAGCCCGTTTGCTGCAGACCCTACATATTGCGCAGGGTCAGAATGCACCAATTTTCGAATCGCCGCATGGTTCTCCCCCTGAAAATAAAGCGGAGTTATGAGTGGGCTTTTCTGTATGTCCGACGAGCAGGTGGTCATAGTCGTCCCTTTATTCCTAAAGTCGCAGGGAAAGCTTGCGTGTTAAAAACGAGCTCTTAGTTCATGTTGACAAAAGGGATTCACATCATACGATTGGCGTGATTCAAGCTGGTTTCTACGATTGGGAGCAGTTTGGCCCGAGACCTGATGACCGACGAGGAAAGGGCGTTCT
>NZ_JBQFPS010000021.1:0-27301 GCF_056536485.1 Ruegeria sp. CL5 | reverse complement strand
CGTGTCGCCACCCGATATGACAAGACTGCAGAAAGCTACCTCCGCTTCATTGACATCACATCGATCCGACTCTGGCTGCGTCAATTGTCAACATAATCTAGGAGGGAGCAGTAAACGCACAATGGATTCCGAGCGCGCCCGAACACATTTTCCATCCTGCAATGCGGCGGAAAGCTCGTTGACCTGAGCCCCAGAAATTCCTCCAGTTTTGTGTGAAGTCCGCCCGATCAGAGGATGGACACATGAAGACGAGATTCGGCGACGAGCAGATCATTCAGATGACCAAAGAGCACGGGGCTGAGGAGAAAATGACCAACGTGTGCATGCGTAACAGGATCAGCCAAGGCGCCTTCCACAAGCCCAAGTATACCGGTACGTAAGCATCTGACGCTAGGTGGCGGTTCATCAGGTGGGCCAGCGACGGGCGTGTGCAGCCCTGAATGTGGACTACTCGACTGTCCGGTATCAATCCCGCTGGGTCGGAGGCGAACTGCGCGATGCAATGAAGGCGATTGCGAAGGAGCGCCGCAGGTTTGGATTTCGCCGGCTGTTGTGATGGTAGTGCGCCGAGGTTTCGAGGTGAATCACAAAAAGTCCTACCGTGAAGAAAAGCTCCAGATGCGCCGTAGGGGTG
This sequence comes from Ruegeria sp. CL5, assembly GCF_056536485.1. Taxonomy (NCBI): domain Bacteria; kingdom Pseudomonadati; phylum Pseudomonadota; class Alphaproteobacteria; order Rhodobacterales; family Roseobacteraceae; genus Ruegeria; species Ruegeria sp. CL5. Next base: position 26,667 of record NZ_JBQFPS010000021.1, on the reverse strand, counting down.
GCTGGAAGCGGCCTCTGGCGCCAGAAGGCCAATGGTTGTTCCGATGGCCAGGCGCAGGGGGCTGGGACACTACCAAACGGTTTAACCTGCAATGTGGTGCTGCGATTGGTGCAAAAAAACCGGCGTACACTGGAACGACGTCACGCCCGGCAAACCCCAACAGAACGTGTTCATCGAAAACTTTATCGGAAGTCCCAGAGATGAATGACTGAACGAGGCGCTCTTCAGTTCACTGGGTGGGGCCCGTGACACGCTGCAAGCATGGAGGAAGGACTACAATCCCACAGACCACATTTGACGCTCGGAAACCTGACATCGAGAGAATTCGCAATGAAAACAATGATTAACAAAATAGTCGCGTAAGGCCATCAAACCAACCCAAGGACCCTCAGTGAGATGAAGGAAGCTTGGGGCTTAGATCATCCTGCATCGCTACGTCATCGTATTGTTGCATGACGTATATGAGAAATGGCTGATGCGGGACTACAGATGGTGTTACGTAAATTTGCGTTTTGCGCCTTTTCGAGGCATGTATTGGCCAGGATTGCAAAGGGCCATTTCGGGTAACTGAGGAAGTCCCAATCTACAGATAAAGGCTGAAATTCTAGACATACGCGCAAGTACCTATAATGTGTTGATGAAGTTCGAAGTCCAAAGACTGGTTTCAATTTGTTCATTCTGAAGCAATTGCATTTTGCTTCTGCTTTTGTAAGCAGAGACTGCGAAGCATGAAAGGCAGAGTAGTGCAGGTTAAAAAGACGGTTCTACAAGGCGTTTTGCTAATAACACCAAAACGGTTCAGAGATTTTCGGGGTTTTTTCAGTGAAAGCTGGAGCAAGTGCGTAATGGCAGAACATGGCCTCGATCATGATTGGGTTCAAGACAATCATTCACTTTCATCAAGGGCGGGTACTTTGCGCGGACTGCATTTTCAGGCTCCACCCCATGCCCAGGACAAACTAATTCGCTGTGGACGTGGCGCATTATTCGATGTTGCCGTGGATATCCGAAGAGGCTCCGTCACTTATGGGCAATGGGTCGGATTCGAATTGAGTTATGAGAATGGGCGGCAGTTGCTAATTCCCGAAGGTTTCCTGCACGGATTTGTTACGTTGGAGCCCGACACAGAGATCATCTACAAATGTTCGGATTACTACGCACCAGAGTGCGAGAGTGCGGTTCGGTTCGATAGCCTCGACATTGACTGGAAGCTAAACGGGGCTCAACCTATCTTGTCGCAAAAAGACGTTGAGGCTCAAGCTTTTGAATGCTTCGATAGCCCATTTGTCTGGGGAGGCACCTCGTGAAATTGCTGGTAACGGGTGGCGCAGGATTCATAGGCTCAGCTGTTGTGCGGTTGGCAGTGTCGATGGGGTATGAGGTGATCAATCTTGATGCTTTGACTTACGCTGCGTGCCTCGACAACTTAGCTTCGATAGGCAATAGCCCGCTCTACACCTTTGAGCAAGCCGATATTCGTGATCGCGTAGCCCTTGATCGTATCTTTGAGAGGCATACTCCCGATGCCGTAATGAATCTGGCCGCGGAATCCCATGTTGATCGTTCTATCGACGGGCCCGGAACCTTTATTGAGACCAATATCACTGGCACTTACCAGCTATTGGAGGCAGCACGCGACTACTGGTCGGCGCGCGACTTTCAAGACACGTTCCGGTTTCACCATGTTTCTACAGATGAAGTATTTGGCACACTCGGCAATATCGGTAAGTTTACTGAAGAATCTCCTTACGATCCGCGCTCGCCTTACTCGGCCTCAAAGGCGGCCAGTGATCACTTAGTGCGTGCATGGGGCGAAACCTACGGACTACCGATATTGATCACCAATTGTTCCAACAACTACGGGCCCTATCACTTTCCAGAAAAACTGATCCCAGTCGTCATAATCAACGCGCTTTTGGACAAGCCAATCCCTGTTTACGGCCAGGGAGAGAACGTACGTGATTGGCTTTATGTAGAAGACCACGCTGAAGCGCTGTTAAGGGTACTAGAAAAAGGAGTGGTAGGTCGCAGTTACAATATCGGTGGAGAGAACGAGGTACGCAACATCGATCTGGCACGCATGATTTGTGCAATATTAGACAAAAAGTTGCCGAAAGAAACCTCCTATTTGGAACAAATCATCTTTGTCGCTGACCGTCCAGGGCACGATTTACGCTATGCGATTGACCCTTCAAGAATGCGCGAGGAGTTGGCTTGGCGACCCACCACTACGCTTGATGAAGGGTTGGCGCGTACTGTACAATGGTATCTCGACAATGAACTTTGGTGGCGAGCTCTTCTGGATCGCGGCGGTGTAGGTGCCCGTCTGGGGATTGTAATTTGAGGCAGGCAACAAGGCTTGTCGGGAGCGCGCTTTACACGCGCGAGATGTTGACTACGCATTTGCGGTGGATTCTTTTGACATGACTATTCTCGTCTTTGGAAAGACCGGTCAGGTGGCCATGGAACTGGCTAGGTTGGACGGGGTTACCTGTTTGGGACGCGATCAAGCGGATCTGAATGATCCCAGCGCATGCAAGGCAGTGATCGCGGCCAGCGAAGCGACAGCCGTGATAAATGCTGCAGCATATACAGCCGTCGACAAAGCGGAAGAAGACCCTAAAACTGCGATGGCGATTAATGCGATAGCTCCCACAGCTATGGCAGAAGCGGCAGCGGCGAAATCGATCCCATTCGTGCAGATTTCTACGGATTATGTATTTGACGGTTCTGGTAAGGCTTCGCGGCGACCGGAAGATGCCACCGGCCCACTGGGCATATATGGCGCTTCCAAGCTGGGTGGAGAAAATGGGATCAAGAAAGTTGGCGGTACTTATGCTATCCTGCGCACTTCTTGGGTATTCTCCATTCATGGCAACAACTTTGTAAAAACTATGCTGCGTCTTTCCCAATCGCGCAATAATGTTTCTGTAGTAGCAGATCAGATTGGGGGGCCGACGCCCGCGGAGGCTATTGCCGAAGCTTGTCTAATAATTGCTCGAACTCTCGAGATAGAACCTGACAAGGGCGGAACCTATCATCTTTCGGGCGCACCGGATGTCTCTTGGGCTGACTTTGCGCGCGAAATTTTTAAAGCCGCACAGCGCGATGTGGCCGTGGAGACCATTTCCAGCAGAGCCTACCCGACTCTCGCCGCGCGACCGTTAAATTCACGCCTAGACTGCGCCGCACTCTCGTCAATTTTTGGAATTAAGCGTCCGGACTGGCGCAGAGAAACACATAGAATAGTTAAGGCACTTACATGACAGCACGCAAGGGCATTGTTTTAGCAGGAGGATCTGGTACCCGACTCTACCCGATCACACTGGGGGTCTCCAAACAGCTTCTACCAATTTACGACAAGCCGATGATCTATTATTCGTTGTCGGTGTTGATGCTGTCAGGGATCCGTGATTTCGCAATCATTACCACGGTGGAAGATCAGGCACATTTTCAGCGCATGCTGGGTGACGGCGCACAGTTTGGCGTCACGATTGAATGGATCGTGCAGCCCAGCCCTGATGGATTGGCGCAGGCGTTCATTCTCGCTGAATCCTTTCTGGCTGGGCATCCTTCAGCCTTGATACTGGGTGATAACCTCTTCTTTGGTCACGGCCTTCCCAAACTCATGGCTGCGGCCGATCTAATAGTAGAAGGCGCTACTGTCTTCGGATACCAGGTGACAGATCCAGAACGTTACGGTGTCTTCGATTTCGAAAAGGACGGTGCTGTACGCGGCATTGTTGAAAAGCCTTCTGTTCCACCGTCAAATTTTGCGGTAACGGGGCTCTATTTCGTCGACGGTACAGCACCGAACAAAGCTCGTGCTATAAGGCCTTCGGCACGGGGAGAGCTGGAAATTACCTCCCTGCTCGAAATGTATCTCGCCGAAGATCAGCTGCGTGTCCAGCGCATGGGACGTGGCTATGCTTGGCTTGATACTGGAACGCACGGCAGCTTACTCGACGCTAGCAATTTCGTTCGCACAATTGAAACCCGCCAGGGTCAACAGATCGGGTGCCCCGAAGAGATCGCGTTCGAACAAGGTTGGATAGACCGAGATGATCTCATAACACAGGCCGAACGATATCAGAAGAATGACTACGGTCGGTATCTATTGAAGCTGGCTGCACATTCGCACAATTGAAATAGCGGCGGCACAGTGCACTGCAGCATCGCAGAGATACGCTTACCACGCCGCCATTGATGCGCTGATGATAGTTCATCTGCTGTTTCGGAGATTGTTGGTATAAACTTGAAACCCGAGCAATTTAACGACGGGGTATGGTAAAATTGTGCTCTGCCTTGATGCTTTATCGACACAGTTACTGTTATAGATTTGCAATTGAAGATAAAGATTGGTTTCAACCGGTGATCGACCAAGAACGGCTCGATTTGCTATGTTCAATAATCCTGAGAACGGCGTTTAGCAATTCGATTGCGGTAGCGGCGGGTTGATCCCACTGCGGGCGGCAGGCAAGTCGCCCATCTTCGTCTTGCCTTTTGTAACTGAGGAGAGCGAGCGGATCGTTCCTGTGGAATTGAATCGTCAAGTTCGTCTGGCCTGTGTCGAAGGCATGAGCGATCGAGAAGCGGCCCGGTAATTCGAGATATCTCGGACAGCGTTCACAAGATACTAGTGTTCTTTACCCGACCTGAATATCGGCGGTCAGCACCGACCCGGCATCCGAAGGTCGATGGTTTCACGGGGATCATTGAAAAATGGTTGTCGGAGGACCAAGAGGGCCTCTGCAACGCAAAGCTACCCAGGTCATACCCAGTAGCTTACCGTTCTCGCCTATGAAAGCACAGAGTGGTACGTAGGACACTTTGCTGTGGGTTACGCATTTGCAGGTCACGAAATCGCTTTAATCGCTCCACGGCTGTGGTGGCAACGTAGTCGTAGAGACCGTCAACAATGTCATACTCCACGCAATCGGAAATCAGGTCTTCGATCAATCTTGCATAACTTCTTATTTTCAGACGATTAATTGTGGTTTTGTCTTCGAGATACTCGTATGGGAGACCTGCCATGTATTGCTCAACAGCATCGGCGGGCAACGTGTCCCCATTGAGCGATATCGGCTGATACCAGCCAGACGTCTCCTGCGGAAATCCAAATAGATGGCCACCGCCTGTGTCACCATCAGGTGCATGGTTGGATATCCAACCGTGGGTTCCGGTTACAGATATGGAGCCGCGCGTGTAGTCCCTTGGCATGATCGCCTGGCAGGAAATATCGTTCCCGGTGACAATCGCATATGACGTTTTGCCATCTTCCGATTTTGTTGCCTTTATCGAACGGAACCAGCGCGTATCGGCAATGGATCGCAGGGCTGCCAGCCCGTGATAACGATAGCTCATGCGATCCAGTATGATCTGTTGCGGCGTACCTATCGCACTGCGGGCAATGAGATCTTTGATGAGCAGTATTGGGGAGAGCTTAAACCAGTCCTCCCCTACGATGACCGACTTGAAGTCTGAGAATGTATGCGGTTTTACAAAATCAGAAATTCGCAGAGGCGGCGTATCCATAACAATGGAAATATCATTCCTGCGCGGAATATCGTTGAGCGCATTAAGAACGTCTCGGATCGCGTTCGTACGCACAGCTACGATAACTATATCGATGTCTTCAAAGTACTTCGCATCCAAGGATGTGATCGTGGACAGCTGGGTGCCATCTGGTAGCGCCACAGAACGAGGCTTACGGCTATGGATACTAGAGAGCACGACCTGGTCTCCCAAGGCCAGAATGGCGGGTAGAACCGTGAACTTGACGCGTTTTCCCGCACCAATGATAGAGATTTTCTGCGTCATAAGAGCTTTACCTTAAGCCGGGCCGCGAGGCGAAGAGCCAGAGCAACTATGGTGAAAGTTGGGTTAGCAAAACCGCCGGAGGGAAATACTGAAGACCCGGCAATGTGCAAATTGTCGATGCCATGTACCTGACATTGCACATCAACAACGGAGTTAGTCGGATCTTCGCCCATTCGTGTCGTGCCCATATGATGCGAGGCACTGGAATAGGGCAGCTCGTCGATCTTCGGCGGTCGGCCCGAATCCCAGGAAAGCGTTCCAGCGCCGGTGTCATCCAGCAGGGTCTGGATTTCGTCATGCAGCTTCAGGATTGACTGCAATTCAGCTTCTGATGCCTTCCAGCGCACTTTTGACAATGGCATTCCAATAGGGTCGAGCCTCTCCGAGAGAGTCACCTTGTTGTCGGGATTCGGCATCATTTCCATATGATAGTTGATCCGAAACTTGCGGCCAGGCTTCCGGAGCCCCATCTTCCTTGATACAAGAAACCACAAATATCGGACGGCAAGGCATTTCTGGACCTTATACAGGTCGCGCAACAGTTCGACGTATAGTTTCAAATAGTTCGGGCGGTGTTTGATTAGCACAAGTGTCGAAAAGAGCTTGCGTATCTCGGGGGTGGGCACCACGTCCACCGCCGCCCGCCACACAAAGTACGAATTGACGAAGCGCCCGATTTCGCGCGTTTTAGGGGCCATATATGACCCGGTATCCATCCTGTGCCGACCATTCGGCGGAAATGCCATGCCAAGATTGCCTGGAAAGGACATTCCAGGATTGAGCGTCACCGTCGCAACACTTCCGCTCGGGTGATCCATATAATAGCGACCAACGACATCATGTGTGTTTCCGATTCCGTTTTTCATCTGGCTATTTGACGCCAGCATAAGACGCGCGTTTTCAATGCCACCCGCAGCTAGAACATATTCTCGCGCGATCACTCGCATCGTTTTCTGGTTCGGTTTGGAATGAGCTTCCAGATACGCCACTCGGGACAAATCATCTGCGAGGACGACATTTGTTGCTGTACATTGCAGAAACACGGACGTCGTCTCACTTTTTACGACGACCTTACCTATTGTTTGGCCAAAATCCAATTGTCCCTTGTCGAGCCAGTAAACCGAAGCGGGCCTAAGGCGCGTATCCGGTGCGGTTGCCCATTGAGCGTAGTCTTCGAGTGCAGGCCCTTTATGGATTATGGAGGCGCGCGCATAGTGTGGGTATAGTTCCTCGACTCCGATGGGCCAACCACTGCCTTCACTCCAATTTGTCCCTTGCAGATCTTCGGGTGTTAACGGCAACCACTTTCCTGACCAGGCGGTGGTGGACCCTCCGAACTGGCGAATACGCGCATGACGCGGTACATCGCATTCAGGGCTTTCGACGTCGGAAAACGCCTGTGCAGCAAGGTTCCGATCAAAGTCGCCAGTATCGAGGATTGCGATCGTAATGCCCATGTCGATCAACTCATGTGCCACAGACAGACCCGCAGCACCTGCGCCAACAATGCATAGATCTACGTCGAGCCTAGCTGGACGGTCGGAAGTGCTTGATTGACACATCATAATGAGTTCCGCCCAAGGCTGAATAATAACCGTTTCTTGTTGCTATGCCCGTCCGGTTAGGCGCCCTCATCGCTGGTTCCTTATTCTTGCCCAGTGGTTTTTACATACGTCACGCCACCACGATAGGTTTAACAGGCGAGAGAATATGTACCCGCGATATTCGGGCGATTTCGAAAGAGCCTTTACCTTGGACGCAAAAAGACGAGAGACATACTGAATTTTGCGGCCGCGCGTGCCACCGAATCTGCCGATTGTAGAAACGGTCGAAGGGTTTTCCAAACTCAAGAACTCACTACCATCCGGAGACTTCAAAGATTCAAACATATCCTCAAAGACAACAAAATTACCCGCCAAACCATACTTTTCAAGGCGTGCTTGCACGGCGATGGGATCGCATCTGCTGCGCAATTCCGTCCAATCCAACCATGAACGCAAATCAAGCTCACCAGTATGGTGATCGGCATGTGCAATCAAGTGGCAGGCGCGGTCTTCGGGCGTCATAATCATAAGACGGCCACATGTCGTCGCAATGGCTTGGGACAATACTTCTTCTGCCGGTAGAATCTGATTCATCGGGTCGCGGCCAACTTCAAAATGAAGCTCCACTGGTAGTTCCCAGTCAGAATGCAGGATCTTAGGTAAGTGATGTTGGGGGTGTGCAACGCCGCGTTGGTTGATGTTGCCGTTTGATCGAGACAGCGCGACAGGCACTGTAGTCGCACCAATTTCGTAAAGAGCCGCTTTTGCAGCCTCAGTAAGATCACGAGGCACAAGGAGATCCAGATCTCCGATGAAACGGATACCAGAATCTTGGTGCAAAGGGTCCAGCAGATCCCCGCCACCTTTCATGACGACACACGGAATCTTTGCCCGTGCAAACGCTGTGTTGATCTGTTCAAGCTGCCTTCTCGCCTGTGACAATCTCGACTGGTTAGCCTCGTACATCGTTCTAAAATATATGTATGAATCCCTTGGCACCGCCTCACGCAATTGGGCCACTTCGATAAGTACTTTCCCGACCAATGCATGAACATGATTGCCCTGGGCAATTCTCACTAGATTTTCGGGTTGTGTTGCACGCAATAAAACTGGCAACTCGTGAGGCACGACATCCGAAACATAGGCTTTTGCAATGAGCAGAACTGCTCTATGCGCGTCGGACAAGCGTACTTTGGCGCTGGTCATGTTGCTACGATATCCATGCAAGCTCGAATAGATTGCTTGGATGAAGAATACCGCAATTTGTAGAATGGAACCGCGTTACAAAGGGAAGCAAGTGGCCGGATTTGAGGGTCACGGCGACAGGCGCGCGCACCAGAAACTATACAAGCTGAAAAGGCTTCTTCAGGTGACATGGGTTGCAGCTCAAACGCCCCGTTCTCAATATATTCCGGCACTATAACCGCGCCAATATCCACTTTGGAGCCCAAAGATGCTCCGGCGGGCAGGGACAAGTACGTAACATTTTCTCGTGCGCTTTTTGGCTCTCCATGCAGCGCTACTAATTGTTTGATCTCCGGCAGGAACATTGCCCCCGATTTGACTGCAGCTGCCGTTGGAAAGGAAAACACCGATTGTCCATCAGCCGAAAGAGGAATATGGTCGTCGGCCAGAAACCCAAACCCCTGGGCAATGAGCCCCTGGCTGAGAGTGGATTTTCCCGATCCGCTTTCTGCAATGAAAAGCATGGCGCGGCCGTTCGAAGCTAAGACAGCTGCACCATGTAGCACCGCGCCCACTTCGGTAGGGTTGAAAAGAACCTGTGCCGCTTCCTTCAACAAAAGGAACCGCGCTTCATCCCGGTCGGTTCTGCTCCATATTGGAATACCATTTAGGCTCAAGGCGAAACCACCCTGTGCATCAGTGACACATCGAAATACTTCTGATGCAGGAGCGTTGGACTGCTTTGGATCACAACAGGCTAAAATCTGCTTCAATTCACCGGATAAAATTTCGCTGTCCAATTCGACAACTAAGTGACCCCCAGGACCACTGAAGCTAATGCGTTTCGCGACAACATCCGGACTTTCTTTCGCGGGGCGGGGAAATGGTGCCGGTTTCGCTTCAAAGAGTCCGGCAGCTCGCCAAGTGTCAATAATTTCAAAAACGACTTTTATATATGCTTGTTTGTCAGCAGAACTGACTTCAAGGACATCCGTCAATTGGTTCACAATGTAGGATGCAGCGCCTGCGGACTTGACTTGTTCCAACACTGCAACGCCTAGAGCATTAGTTACAACAATACAGCCGCTCGAAGCCGAGTGGAGCACAAATGATTCCCCAATCGGGGCGGTTTGCAGCTTTCTTGACGCACATTGGATAGCGTCGAATCCAGCCAGCGACCTGCCCAACTCAAGCAACCTTAGCGATTTTACTATTTATCATCGCCCCAGAACAACCTGGCTCGACGATTAGCGCGCCTGCGTTTCTTCCGTTTTTTTCTCCGCTTTTTTTTCTTCCAGCGGACTCTCTCATCGTCTTCATCGTCTGGATGGTAACCAGTCCCGCTCGCTGCCGACTTAGCAACTGCTTCGGATGCTGAGAGCACGACTGTCGATGTTCCCCCAACGACCGCGGTATACTTCAAAAGCGCTGCAAGAACTTCTCTGCGCTCCGTGTTTTCAATGCCATCTTCTTCAGAATTTCTCACTACCATACCCACACACCGATGCACCTTTGTTACGATGTTACCAACTTAGTTGGCAAATGTCACGATTTCGGAGCAGTTAATATCGACCAAATGCGCACACAGCGAGTCGCAGGTAAACAATCTGATAAAAGTGCACGTATTGTTGAATAATGCCGGAATATGTCGCGAATTTTTGAAGCCCGCTGTATCAGATATAATCCACCTTATCGTTGCATTGGGTTATTGGAGAGGAACAGGCAGCAGTGATCTCAATCAAACGCGCGCATTTCCGAGGGGCATGATCTTGTACGGTGTCTTTTTCTACCAGTGTCACATTGTTTCTTTTCGAGATCTGGAAGAAATCATGGCCGAACCAGGCGTCCCGGTGGATCATGCGACATTGAACCACCGGATGGGATGCTTTGCCGGCCTCAGGGGCGATGCAGCGCGATATCGTTGAGTGTGCCGCAGATCGTTCACGTGGCAGGGATGAGAATGATATAAAAGTATAATATCATTGTTTATACCTTTTCCGAGCCATCGACAAATTCAGAAGAAGGTCGGATTCTATGCTGTGCAAGCGGCGGTAGAAAGCTGCGGCGACGCAGTACTTCACTCATATTCTAGAGGTGAACGAATTATCACATAAAATTGACATCGGCAAAAGCTAAGCGAACTCGGCCGGAATCCAGGTGACTAACAAGATGCTCAAGAAGCTATCGCTCTTCGATACTTAGTGAGATGGTCAGGCGGGTATGCCTCAGCAATAACATTAAACGGGATCAACAGTTTATCAAGCGCCGGATCAGTTTCATGCTGGGGTTTAGGTCGTTTGCTTCAGCTGCACCCGTCCAAGCCGACATCGAATTTGTTAACATGATCCGCAATGGTCAATTCACGCATGGACGCCCTTCGTTAAATCTGTTGTACAACTGGCAGGATAGTCGAAACGCCAGCTCCATCTATGCCGCTCTCAAAACAACAGCGAAATAACCCGTTCATTTATTCGGGTTTTGAAAAATAAATCATGGTAATATTTTTCCAGATCATCCATTTATGAATGCAATATACAAATGAGTACCGGCTCTCGTAAGCAAGAATGCTCTAACTTGAAGAGCTTGGATGAGGAAACTACATGATTTACATGAATACAAAATCTCAAAGATGGCGGTTTGCGAAACTCTTGCTGCACAAGTTTACACAACCACAAGACATTCGTTTTTGGTCTAAAATTGGAATCTTTCGAATGGGTATAAATTGAAGAATTCCGTTGAGCCTTTTGTCCTTTCAGAACCGATCAATATGACACAATCTCAGCCAGGCCCTGTCGGTGAGATCAACGACACGATTGATGTTCGTGGGCTTGTCTCTAAGTTCTGGCGTGGAAAGTGGATCATAGCGGTTAGCTTACTTATAGCCTATGTAGTTGCTTATCTGTCGAATTCTCAAGTCATCCCAACATACAGGGCGACTGCGATGGTGATGTTCGACATTGAAAGAAGTAACATCATCGAAAGTATCTTGGATGAAGAAGGGTTTGATAGGTCTCGACTAGCGGATCAGATGCTCATCCTCTCTTCAACCAATCTGATCACACGTGTGGTGGATCAACTGGACCTGGACCAGGACCCAGAATTCAACCCGGTGTTGCGCGAGTACGTGCCAAGTCTTATGGAGCGCGCAGGGAGCTATATTTCGCTTCCGCCCAAAATCGTCGAACTCATGGACGACTTTGGTCTCGTTGCGCCACCTTCGCCTCCTGTTGCCGACACCGAGGCCCGTCGGACCGCACGCGAAGAGCGGCTGCGCCAAGTGATCGTACGAAACGTTTTGCGTAATCTAGAATTGAATCCGATAGGTAATTCCAATGTGCTCGGTATCTCGTTCGTCTCAACGGACCGGAATACGGCTTCCAATGTCGCGAATGCCATTGCAAATCAGTACATCGTCGACCAGCTAGAAGCCAAACTCGAAGCGACACAAGCCGCTACAAGCTGGCTCAGCGTTCGGGTGGACCAATTGCGCGATGATGTGAAAACAGCGGAAGATAGAATTGAGGCTGCCCGCGCCGATCTCGCCAAAGAGCAAGGTCAGAGCCTAGAAATAACTCAACAGCAACTAGCGGAGCTTAACGCGAACCTACTTCAGGCGCGAAGTGAAAGCGCGCGCCTACTGTCAGATTACAAAAGATTGAACAACGCATTGAAAGCACCAGATCGTTTGGACACTGTTTCAGAATTCCGAGCATCGCCTGTAATCTCACAAATAAGGCAACAGGAAACCGAAATCGCCGCCCGTGTTGCAACTCTGAACGCATCGGTAACACAAGACAATCCGTCTTTGGTACTTGCCAAAAGGCAACTCGAAGAAGTTCGTGAACAGGTCCGCGAGCAAGTTCTCGAAGAGGCCGGTAAGATCGTCGTAGCTGTACAAAATGACCAGATCGCTGCACGAGAGCGAGTAGCGGCTTTGATCGCGCAAGTACGCGAACTTGAGGAGAAAGCGTTTGCTCAGGCGGCAGATGAGGTTGCGATGCGCCAACTTGAGCGCGAAGCCGAGGCTAGTAGAGGTCTTTACCAGATTTTCTTTGGTCGCTTGCAGGAGGCCGATGTACAGGAAGACTTGCAAGCGGCAGACGCACGCATCTTATCACCTGCTGAAATCCCTCTCCGCGCAGAATCGCAGCAACAACGGCGCACAATGCTTCTAACAATGGCGATGGGTGGATTGATTGGTGTGGGGTTAATTTTCTTATTAGACTTCCTGAACAATACCTTCCGCTCGCCCATACAATTAGAAGAGTTATCAGGTATGACGGTTTTAGGCACTCTGCCTTCGATTGGCTCTAGGACGAAACGTCAAGCTATTCTGGATCATTTGAGAGCCAAACCGAATTCCTCGCTAGCGGAATCCGTCCGAAACCTCAGGACCAGTATCCTGCTTTCAAACGTGGACAACCCACCTAAAGTGGTTATGTTCACCTCTAGCGTTCCGCGAGAAGGCAAAACCACAAGTGCTATGCTGATGGCTATGACGAGTCGCCAGATGGGAAAATCGGCGATTATCGTCGATTGTGATCTGCGAATGCCTTCACTCGTGGACATGCTCAAAGACGTTGGTAAACAACCTGGATTGCTGTCTGTGATCGATGGAACAGCATCAATCAAAGACGCGATTTACGAGGAGCCTACTTCAGGTGTACATGTACTCATGACCCGTACCAGAGAACGAAGAACTTCGATCAATGCCGCCGACGTATTATCTTCGCAAAGATTTGTTCACCTGATAAATGCCCTATGTAACGACTATGATCTGGTGATCCTCGACACGCCACCAGCGCTAGTGGTAACAGACGCGAGAATCCTATCAAAACTGGCGAATGCGGTGGTTTACGCTGTGCGATGGGACAAAACCCCGCGTGGCGCTGTGTTGGAGGGTTTGAAAGAACTGCAGTCCGTGGGTGCACCTATTGCGGGTCTTGTAATGACTATGGTGAACGAAGCACGAGCCAAGAAATATTCATACGATGGATACAACTACTACAAAGGCAAATACCAAGACTACTATGTGCAGTAGAATTGTAGACAGTTGCCCGGGTCGGTTTCAGTTTGTTGACTAATTACGCTCGCGCTGCCTGCTGGCAAATATCTTCATTAAAATGATGACGAAAATCAGTTCATGTTATGCTTCTAATGCGCACAATGTTTCGGGAAAATCTTCTTCTTCGCGGTGTTTCTCTTTGACCTCAATGGCACATTGTTCTAGGGTTAGAAACAATTCATGAACGAGCGAGGCATTTCGGTGGATCACATGACGTTGATGTGTGGTTGCATACCTGTGTTGGTTCGGCAGTCAGACAGAGCATTTCAAACGAATTTGTCAGCAGGCGAGTTAGCAATCACTCGGGAGTAGCGCAGGGCGAAAAGGAAATTGGCTGCGCACTTGAAACAATGAACATGATATTCAAGCAACCCTCCAACATGCAGGAAGGTGAGGATGAAATGCTTGTCGAGTTCGTTGAACGGCATCGAGAAAATTTCTCAAGACGAAGTGTCTTGTTATTGTTGGGCCGCATAAAGATTGCGCCGCATCTCACAAGTGTTTTTGAAAAATATGAGTTATGGGTAACTGTTCGTTGCTTATGTGTAGCGCATATGACCACTGGTCCCCGAAACCGAAATGGAGAAAACCCTGGTCTGCAATTGTACCGGAAGCTCTTAAAACACGGCTTCAGAAACTGATCGATGACGGTTTAAGCGGGTGAGGTGATGGCTCCTGCTCCAGCGGCGTCTCCATACGCCATATTGCAGCTGTTGTCTACTGCTAGGAGAGGAGCCACCCACGGCAGTTTACAACAATCGGCCTAGATCTGGCTAAGAACATCGTCTGGGTGCACGGGATCACCGGGGAGGGAACCGTCGCGTTCTACAAGTCGCTCAGGCGGTCAAAGCTTTTGTAATTTTTCGAAAAATTTGTACCCTGTCTCATCGGTATGGAAGCGTGCGTGTCGAGCCACTGCTGGGCGCGGTAGTTTCAAATGTTGAGCCACGAATTCCGGCTGATGCCTGCGATGTACGTGAAGGCCTACGTCAAACGGAGCAAGTCTGACGCCATTGATGCCGAGGCAATTTGCGAGGCTGTGATGCGCCCCACGATGCGTTTCGTAGCGATCAAGACCGAAGAACAGAAGGGTGTCCTGTTCCTCCACTGTGCCCGAGACATGGTCGTACGGCAACGGACCCAGCTCAGCGATGTGCTTTGCGGTTTGTTGAGCGAGTTCGGTATTGTGATTACCCAAAGAATTGGGAGCGCCGTGAAATTTGCAACGGTGTCGCTGGACGGTAATCGTCCAAGCATTCCTGAAGTAGCCATCAATGTGTTGACGAACCTGTGCAATCAGGAGGTGGCTCTGCATCTACGTATTTTCTGGTATGGTAAACGAAGCCTGCTTGAAGGTCGAAGAGACCGTTAGGTCATTGTATTACGAACCATTCCCGGGGTTTGCCCCGCAACGGCCTCGGCGATCATCGCTACAGCGGGCGATGGGCACCAATCTCGCGATGGACGAGAGTTTGCTGCTTTGTTGGGACTGACCCCTTTGAACCGATCCAGCGGTGGCAAAGTACGCCTCGGGCGCATCTCAAAAATTGGAGTCAGATACGTCAGACGCCAATTGGTATCAGATAGGACACACAACTGAGAAACATGAAGTAGAATTCGGACCGCGTAGATCCATGGGCAATCGCACTATTGGAGCGAAAGGTTTCAAGATTAGCAACCATGGCCATGGCCAATAAAACCGCTCAAATTGCCTCGGCAATACTAACGCGAAGCTAATACTGCCAACCCCATGCGGCATGCCGCCTAATAAGGTGTCTTAGTTTCCTCCATCAAGAGATCATTACGACAAACTGCACTCACATGGCCCCCGCCAAGGGATAAGTTGCACCAGGATTGCGGCATTGGTCGAATAATGGATTGAGCAATCGAGCTGAAAACATCCGTCTCTCATTTCGAAAGCGTGAACGAATGTAGCAACTGGTGCCTAGAATGCCCATTCAAGCAGCCCAAATTCCGAGCATCAGCTTTATTCGGTGGCCTCGCAACTAATGTAAAATTGTCATCGCTAATCTGGTCCAGTTAGCACGCAAATCGCATCGAGGGCAACACCTTTAGAATGGGGCTGGACAGAGGGCGTTGGTATGTGACACTTAGTAATATAACGAATATTCAGCTTTTTTTGAATGCAGGTTTCGCAAGTGAAAGAGAACAACATGGCAGAAAATTGCATGGGCCGCTTAAATTAATGAAAGTTCTCAAAAAATCCCTCAGTATGTTGAGTCGCAGCGAGAAGCGGACAGGTATTTTGCTATTATGTTTCACCGTTCTAAAGGGTGTTTCCGAAACTATTGGGATTGCTTCAGTACTTCCATTCTTATCAGTGCTCGCCAAACCCGAGTTAGTTGAAACAAATTCATACGCATCAAGAATATATCAGTCTATTGGCTCTACTTCTGTAGAAGATTTTCTTTTTATGCTTGGGCTACTGGTGCTCTTTGTTCTTGTTATGAGCGCGATCCTAAAAGTTGCTACTGTTTATGCTACCAATAGATGGCTTGCGTCGCGCGAACTAAGCTTGTCACGTAAATTACTACAATCCTATCTTAGGCAGCCATACTCATATTTCCTAACCCGTAACACGTCCAAGATGGGAACTTTAATTCTCCAGGAAGCTCAGAACGTAGTCTCCGGTGTTTATCAGCCTGCTGTTAACTTATTCAATTCTGGAACGAGCTTTGTGTTGATTTCTGCACTTCTCGTTTGGGCCAATCCGCTAATAACGGTAACTTCGATTGCCGCAATAGGAACCAGCTATCTTCTCCTTTATCTATGTTTAAGAGGACTGACAAAAAGCAAGGGCGAAATAATGCTCAAAGCAAATCAGATTAGATTTAGAAGGGTTAACGAAACATTCTCGGGAATTAAACAAGTAAAATTATCAAGCTCAGAAAATTTTGCTTTTACTCGCTATTCAGAAGCCGCAAAAGAACTTGCTCAAACAAAAGCGCTCACCAATACGATTAGCCGCGTCCCCAGATACGGCTTAGAGATAATCGCATTTGGTGGCATAATAGCTTTAACCTTGACGCTGTTTAAGAAAAATGACGGTTCTATTGATTCTGCTCTTCCATTGCTTGGACTCTATGTTTTTGCTGGGATCCGACTGCTTCCCATTCTGCAGACCATGTATAACTCGTTCATCAGATTTAGGCTAAGTATTTCGGCAATTGATAATGTGTACAAAGACATTAAGTATATGGATGAGTTACGGAAGTTTCCACGGTCTGCTATTGCTCCTATGCCATTCGACCAGTCGATAAGAATTGATTCGGTTTACTATAATTACCCAGAAGCGTCCGCACCTGGCCTCCAGCAAATCGATTTAGAAATACGCAATGGCGAAAGCTTGGGTATTGTCGGGACTACTGGGGCCGGGAAAACAACTCTAGTTGATGTATTACTTGGACTACTTGAACCAAGCGGTGGGAGCATTTTCATCGACGACACTAGGGTGGACTCCAATAATGTTCGCAACTGGCAGGCGAATATTGGTTACGTGCCGCAAAGTATTTTCTTGTCTGACGCGAGTGTAGCAGAAAACATTGCAATAGGCGTCGAGAAATCACAGATATCGACTCAAAAATTAGAGCGAGCCGCAAAAACGGCAAAACTATATCAATTTATCACCAATGATCTTCCAAACGGCTTTGAAACCGTGATCGGCGAACGTGGAATTCGACTGTCAGGGGGGCAACAACAGCGGTTGGGAATAGCTAGAGCGCTCTATTACGAGCCTCAGGTTCTGATATTTGATGAAGCCACAAGCGCTTTAGACAATAATACAGAACGCGAACTTATTAGTGAAATTTCTCAGATGAGTGGCCAGCGGACGATTATTATGATCGCGCACCGGCTGAGCACAATAAGAAACTGCGACCGAATTATCTTTCTAGACAAGGGGAAAATTAGTCAGACAGGAACGTACGAGGAGCTAATTGAAAACAACTTTGAGTTTAGGAAAATGGCTTCAAACTAGTTAGAAATTTGTCATTTTAATGCGCGCAGAATCTATCTGTCAGTATCACAAATTTTGGGTTTCTAGCGCATAGCCTTTAACTTGAGACATATCCTGCAGCATTGAAGTAGATGGGATGGTTGCCGTCGATCTGGCAAAGAGTAATTTCCAAGCCCTTGGTGTTCAACACGTAAGAGGAACTCCGATTTATAAGAAGCACCCACGCCGACAATTGCTCGGCTTCAAGGTGACATTCCCTTGGCTGGGACAAACATGAGCGCAGTTTGTTGTACTGATCCCCTTAAGAGCAAAAACAAGACGCCTTATTAGGTGGAGCAACTGCCGTTTTACCACCAGGTTGTCCCGTGTCGGCTGAAGAATTTCGCCCAGAACGACTACATGCTGAGCGACCCCGCACAAGTGGCAATACTTGCGACCAATTATTCTCGTTACAAATTGGAACAGATGCAGGACAACATCTGAACGACCCTGACTTTGCCAGAGATCTCGAGCGACTAGCGGCCCGGACTTTGTGAATCAACGCCGGGCGGATTCGTAAGGCGCCTTGGTCCCGCGCTGCAGCAGAATGTCTTGGACTCCCCGAAGGCTCAGATCGAAACAAACGAACAACCACACAGCGTACGCGATGATCTGAGGAGGGGAGGGGAAGCGGTGATGCTTGTAGATCATCGCCGATGACTTCATGAATGTCACCGATGTTCATTCGCAGGCATGAACAACCATTCGGAAGTTAGCGTGCCATCATCAGGAAGCATTCTCCAGATAATCTTCACTTTGAAAGGGCTTGGGCTGGCAGCAGTAGAAAACGTTTGTGTAGATCTGCTATAATTGTATCAGACCAGCGCGGGCCTACCAGATATCTTGCGCGCCGACAGAACAATCGGCCTGCTCGAGGAATCTCAGGTGATCGGGCAGCTATTGCGCTACCGGTCAATGATCTGCAGAAAAGGCAGGATATGAGAAAGTTTACTCTTCAGCGTGTGGCTCTCTTTGATGAACGGCTGCCTTCCACAAAAACAGCGCTTACCGCCAGTTTATTTGCGAGATTGTGAATGTTTAGACAGCACTCCCAAGGTGTCATCGCAATGGCGATTTTCGTTTTTGTGCTGACTGCGGTTCCCAAACTGAACATACGTGTTGGCCCAATACCAATATACATTATTGATTTTTTGATTTTCTTGATTGTCTTCTATGCCAATCAACGTCCTGATTTTGGCTCCAATGGAAGACCATTTCAACGGATTGTTTTGGCGTTGTTTGTCTTCACGATGATCGGAGAGCTCGTAGGGTTTATCTATACAGGTTCTATTTTCGAGCATGTTTACCAGGGGGTGCGCATGGCGCTTGCATTTTCGGTTTACTTTGCGACTGGTCAGCTTATTCGGACTTCCGAAGACCTAAAGCTTGTAATCAAGGCGGGAACGCTCGGGCTGATTGTCACGGCCTCAATGATGATTTTGACCTCTCTCCCTCAAACTCGAGATTTTGTAGCCCGCTATGTCCTTGATAACATTTTTCTCGACCCAGCGGGGCGGCAGGTAGCCGCTATGCAGCTTGCAACGGATGATACGGGTAGCAGAGGGCGCACATTGGTAGGTGTGTCAATTTTGGGCGCCAGCTTTATCAATATGACGTGGCCTCTGGCCGCACTATTGTTTAGTTGGCCCGGTCCCATTGGGAGATGGCGGACCATTGCGATGCTTGCTTGTTTCTTAGCACCAATGGGGGTTTTGATGAGTTACTCCAGAGGACCAATCTTGGGTACAGTGCTGATTATTATCTTCGTCCTATTAATTGGCCTCAGCAAGATCAAAAAGGGTATTTTACTGCCTGTCGGGTTCGGGGTGTTTTTGGTTATGATGGTTGGCGTCAACTCAGAGGTATTCTTTTTTGATCGACTGACCAATAGGACAGCGGCGGTGTTTGACAATCCGTTGGAAGACGAACGCGAGAGCGAGCGTTTGATGGCCTATGTTGAGCCTTTCGAACATGTAATCGAAAATCCGAGGTTTATTATTGCAGGTCAAGGGCTCGCGATTAATCGTTCCAACGCCATCGTACCAGAGGTCGCAGGAAAGGCGAACCACGCATTGTTTGCCGTTTCGTATTATACAAATGGCATGCTAGCAGCAATGCTTCATATGTTCCTGCTAGCAAGCGCATTCTATTATGCATTGCAGCATGTTAAAGGCCGGCGGTCAGGTATTGGCCAATATCTAAGTCAGGCTTTGTTGGCTTGTGTGTTAGGAATTGCACCATGGGCAGTCTTTGGTCATGCCATGGTGTCTACACCGCGTGGCGCAATGATGTTTTACTTCATAATTGGTTTGCTTACTTGCCTCAGGCATTTCCCGGTTCATTCGAGTCGCGCGCAATTCAAGCGGAGAGGGCATCCCTACGTTCGCAATACATCGGTTTAGCAAACGGCCAGGATCGCTACTGCCACAAAATTAGTTCCACCAACCTTCCGTTCGCCATGCCAACTGCTAGCCCCGTATCTAATTCGAAACCGATAGTTAGCACGCGCTCGATTGTGCGTCTTTCTTTTTCAATGCGATTTAGTCCGATAAACCCGCTTTTAGTTTCATAAATGAAAAATTGAAATTGGCCTTCAGAGGAGTTCCTATCGTCCGGCATTTAACTTGAGAAATATTCTGGGGTATTGAAGTAGATGGGTTGGTTGCCGTCCTTCCCTTACGGCATCCTAATTTTTCAAATTCGTTTGGTTCATATTCGCGCAACGAAAAGGACTACGATATCGAGGTCTTGATTATCGCGGTCGATCTGGCAATGAGTAGTTTCCAGGTTCATGACGTTAAACACGTAAGAGGAATTCAGTTTCATAAGTAGTAGTCACATGGGCAATTGCTCGCCTTCATGGCGGCTTCCCCCAGATGGGGACCACATGATTACAGTTTGCGGAATGATCCCCTTGGGAATGAAACCAAGACGCATTGTTAGGCGACGTACCTGCCGTTTTGCTGCCCGTTTGTCCCGATTCGGCTGGAGAACTTCGTCCAGAACGACGCCATGCCGATGGACCCCGAGCCAGTGGCAATACTTTCGATCAGAGATCCTAATTACAACTTCGCCCAGATGCCGAATAACATCTGGACGACCATGACCTGGCCGTAGTTTTCGAACGAGTAGCGGCTGGGACTTCGCAAAGTAACGCCGGGCGGTTTCGTAAGACGCCTTGGTCCCGGGCTGTAGCAGTATCGCATCGTCTTCCCGCAGGCTCAGATCGAAACAAACGTACAGACACACCGCGTGCGTGATGATCTGAGGAGGAAAGCGGTTCCGCTAGTAGATCATCGCCGATGACTTCATCAATGTCACCGACGTCCATTTTCAGGCATGCAGAACCAAACGGAAGTTAACGTGGCATCACTAGATGGATTAGATGCAATATTGGACGGGATTGAGGTTACACACATGATTTGCAAAGGCCAACTCACACCTGCATCCTGTCCCTTCTAACAATTCTGTAAGCTAATCAACTAAGTCCAGTAAGACTATTGCGAATGTTTGATTCCCTGAAAACTAATCAACGTAGCTCTTGTTAATTGACTAATTCAAACAGATAGAAGAACTGAATCCCGAAGTTTTTTATTCTACGCTATACGCCATATTGCTGCGACCCCCAAAGCGATCTGTAGAGTGCAAGATACTCATCCACGCATCGATCAATCCCGAAACCTTGTGATCGCTCAAATCCGCGAGTGCCCATTGCCAAGCGTAGTTCCGGATCGTCGATCAAGCGTGACAAGGCTTGCGCCATTCCACTTACTTTCGAGGGATCTATCCGCAGCACTGCGCCGCCCTCGGGCCCGACCACCTCTCCTAGTCCCGGAATATTGGATGCTACGACTGGTAGGGCAGCATTCATTGCTTCAACGGCTGCCAAACCGAAGCCCTCCCACTCCGACGGAATGAAAAATACATCTGCGTTGCGAAGTAGACCAGGCACATCTTGCACGAATCCCGGCAGATCAATGATGTCGGAAAGTCCGTGCCGAGACACAAGGTTTTCAAGTTTTGACCTCAGCGGACCGTCTCCAGCAATCGTGTAGCGAATATTCCGCCTCTTTAGCAGAGCAATAGCCTCGATCGCTCGCTCGAAATTCTTCGCCGGACTCAAGCGTCCGACTGACACGATCCGAGTTACGTCTCCGACCAGTCTTCGAGGCGGTTCTTTGAACGGCAAAATACTACCATTTTCTACGATAGTCGTTCTTCCCACAAGCCATGGCCGCGCCCGCAGCAGTTCGTGTTCTACCCCTTTGCTAATGGCGACTACTTTTTCGTAGGGTCTATAAACCTGCCTGTCCACAAATTCACCGAGAGCACTCTCCCGACGGCGGTTGGAAGTGCTATGCTCAGTAAAAATAAAATGACAATTTAAACGACCACACTGTGCCAAGGCTGCAGAGTACGCACTCGCCGGAAAAAGGTGTACATGTACTATATCGTTTGGGCCAATCTCACGGGCGTAAGCATCCAAACGTAGCAAAGCACGCGGGTCATATGAGCTTCTTAGTCCAAGTGAAGTGGCCGATTCAAGGTTAGTCAAAGCGCAACTCTCGAGTGAGACAAGGCGAGAGTCCAATCCCGCCGAACGGAGTCCGCGATGCAGGTTACGAACCACTCGTTCGGCACCACCACGGTCATGCGCAAAGCTATTTATTATTTGGTGCACGCGCAGTTGGCTGCAGTTTTTTACTATCTCAGGAGACTTTGGTGCCGCTACAGGCGGCAATCGCTTTAAACTTGTCATTCGTGTGAGTTTGGCTTTTACGATCTGACGTTGGTTCTGTGTAAGAAGCCGAGACAATGGTTTTTGCCGAAACAACGGATCGATCTTAAATTCTGACCAAGGCAACCGTTGGAATTCTGGTGTAGGACAGCGCATCACTTCAGAAAACAATCTTGCATACGCCAATGCGCAAGCACTCGTAGAAAAACGCGAACGCGCCTCTTCGGCGACTGCTTTGCTCATTCTTTCCAAAATCGCTGGATTATGCGCCAAATTTGCTATTGCCTTGGCAAAAGCGGTCGTATCGCCAACCTCCAAGAGAAACCCGTCGCGTTCGTGTTTCAGCAAAAAGTCAGTGATTCCACTCAAGCGCCAACTTACCGGTACCGCACCTGCCATCATAGCCTCAAGCAGTGCATTTGGGCATCCTTCGAAGTGCGACGGAAACAAAAAAACATCTGTTTCACCAAGAAAGGCTGGTATTTGACTTGGAGCTAATGTCCCCACGAATATAACTCGACCATCCTTCACATGTGTTGCTAGAGCCGCACGTAGTTCAGCTTCGTGTTTACCCTTTCCTGCAATCCTAAGTCGATAATTTACACCCTGCGCCTCAAGTCTTTCGAGCACGGGTGGAATATGCATCACACCCTTTTGATTGTGCTCAAGTCGCCCCAGAAATCCCAACGAAATAGGCTTTGCGATCCCACGTCCACGTCCACGGGCAGCGGCGTCGGCGAATTGTTCAGGAGATGTTCCGTTTGGGATCAAAACGATGGAGCTGGGATCCGCGCCAAATCGCTCCACTAAATCATTTTGCAATCGAGGCACCAAGGCAACGATACGCGCAAGTCGACTTTGTCCCATCATAGTCAAGCGATAGCCTTCGTCAAATCCGTTTGCGCACCGTGCGACAACCCTCACTTCCTCTGACAGGTGAGGCAACGCGCTGAGGATCGCAGGAGAATTCACGCCCATTGCGATATGAATACCTTCGTCCTCGCACCACTGCGCAAACCGCTTCGATTGCCGCTTTAAATCTGATGTCTTAGAGGCCAGTTGAACACATCCGTCGTCAACAAATTGTTCCTCGGTCATGTCCGCCTGATCCCGCCCAACGGAGACACATCGCAAGTCAATTCCGTGGTGCAACAAAGAAGGGCGCAAATTTCGATAGAAAGTGAAGGTTCCCCCATCCTTGGGAACCGAACCGAACGCCACGCGGATCATGACGAAACCTGAAGTTTCTGTTTATAAGTCGCGCGCACTTGGTCATCAAAAATCAAAGATCGTAGCCGAGCCGACAGATGTCTTGCATCAAAACGATGCTCAACATGGGCCCGGGCAGCGCGCCCCATCCGTTCGACCAACGAATGGTCCATGAAGAGGCGCTTTATATTGGCGGCCATTGCTTCGACATCCGCTTCGGGCGACAAGAAGCCAGTTTTTCCGACCACAACAGTTTCCGAAAATCCGTTGTGGTCGGTCGTGACAACCGGAACGCCAGACGCCATTGCCTCCAATAGCGAAATACCTTGGCTTTCTTGGTCCCCGTTTTCTGCAGTGACACTATGCTGCACAAAAACACTTGCGCGCGCTAGCATCCTCTTTACTTCGTCATGCGGTTGCGACCCTCGCAGACGAACTGCCGAGCATAATCCAAGATCCGCGATGAGTTCTTCACATACCTTTAATTGATCACCGCCTCCTATCATCTCCAGCCGCAGATCGGGATACATTGCATGCACTATGCCGAAGGCGCGAATAGATAGATCGGGGCGCTTCTTGCGAGTCAAACGACCTACTGCCACCAAAAGATTGGGATCTTTTTCGGAAGTTGCGGAAAACTGATCCAATTCGACGCCGCAAGGGTTGACGATTATTTTTTCGTCGGGAAAACCAAGTTTTTGAAGTTTACTGCCAAAATACTGCGATCCGCAGATCACCCCCTCGCAATCCCTTGCTAAGGTGCGATAGCCAAGGCGCACATCATTGCGGCTCGCTAATACTGTGGCATCATAGCCATGGAAATTCACGAAAAGTGGGAGCCGCATTTTCTTACACAACACACGCAACGATAAGCCAATAGTACCGAATTCGGCCAATACTGCGGTGACCTTGTGTGCATCCAGAAAGGTCTCGAGCCTAGCCTCTTCACGCTGGGACAAAGCAGCGCCGTACCCAGTGCGAAGCCGCGTCAACAGAGTTTCGACTTTTCCTTTGATCCCCAGCGATCGATCCCGAGCAAAAAACGATGGAACTTCAGTATATTGCGATGAATTGGAGAAACTAACGCATACTGTGTCTCCTGGGCAAATCAACCGAATATGCTGCCGGACATAGGTTTCCGCGACCGAATTTGGATCATCCGTGACTACTGCAAGCGTCATTGCCCGTGCTCCTCTGCGACTTGCAGCCGAGCATGTAGAGCGTCGCACATATCTTGAATCTTTGGAGAGAAATTCTCACCATGTGGTTTGCTGGATTTCGAAGTTCGGGTCTTCAAAGGAAATCTGACGCGCGCTGGCTTAATCCCAATTGCACGGGTTAGTGCGTCAACGTTTCCCTTTGGATGGTCTTGCAAACTCTCATATCCGAGCAGTGATATTCGAGAATCGATCGGTAGTTCAAGGTCAAAGTATGTGGCGTTTCGGGCATGCCAGTAAAGCCCATATAGGTCACGCCACCAAGCTTCAGTCTCTGGTGAAGCACTACTAAGTGTCGTCATGTCCCGCTCTAGATGCTTCCAGAGCGGTGCAAGGTCCCAGTGCCCTGACAAATCAGTTTCCACCCGGCGAGAAATCTCTTTGAACATGCCCCGCCATTTGACCCACATGGAATTCACGACCGGTCCAGCAGGGCGGTACATCCAGACGGCACGGCTAGTAGGAAAAGCGTCAACTATCTCGCTTGCCCGGTGCGAGGCCAATAATGATCGCGCCACAGCGTAAGCACCCCGACCAGCTTGCAACCGCTTCTCAAGCTGAGCTATTGGAGCCCAAACCGTTTTATTCGGTTGCACAGACAATTCACTAAACTCACCAAAAACGACGGACCTCGGATCGGCGCGGAATAGGCGCTCAAGATGGGTCGTGCCACTACGCTGGCACCCAAATATGAAAAGGACCGAAGTGGGCTGTGAGCCGGTAAATGAATGAGTCCGATTTTTTAATGATTCAAAAATGGAAAATGATCGAGACGCTATGCGAGAATCGATAGATGCCCTAAATCGTGCCAAATTTAGCCAAGTACTACCATCTATGTGACTAGGTTTGGAGGGAAAGTCTGAACTCAATGTCAAACCCCGTCCGTTGCGTTTGCTATCGCAACGATGTGAAATGAGAATTGATGGGAATGCGTTTCTGCAAGTGTATTTTTCTGTTCTTCGAGACCCAACGTTCTAAGGAGGTCAGGGGATTTAGCCTTTCGGTGCACGAACATTTTCTAAGTCCGTTTGTCGGAATTGTCAGAAAATCGAAACATAAATTCAACCTCGGTGCTTGGTCAAATGCGCTCGCAGTCTGCTTGAAAAGACTATCATTAATTCAGATACAGCGTCCTCACTATATTGATACGTCATCACGGGCCACACTTGTCAACCTGCCCATCGACAAAATTGTACACCCCAATATCTTGAAAATAATCAATCTAGTTTGTAGCCGCAACAGTTTTGTTAGAATTGCTTGATTGAGATCGAAAGGGCGATGTCGAAGGATTCGGCAGCGCTCGAACCCAACTTATCGTAGTAAATCCTGCGCGCTTGCTCCATTCATTGCAAATTTCTCTACCAGAACTTACAGGGTTAGATAGCATTTAGGCGCCAGACTATATTGCGATTCTGAATGCAAACTTAGGTTCAGGTTTCGTAGCCGGTAGTAGAGGGTTTCTGCGGGGCAATGACCGAAAGGTGATCTTGGGGCAACGGTCATAGCGAGAGGCTACACACCTCCAACAGTTGTTCCTGCCAAACATGAACTCAGTGCCGGTTCATGGTTTGCATCTGTACTTTTCGTACCTGTTTAGCGTCTTGCGCTGCTTTCGACCGGCGATGCGGTCTCTTATTACTTTTCCTTCAGTGCATCTCGAAATCAGTCTGCTTCAAACCCGCGGTCACTAGGCAATCAGTCCATCTATGGCATGCAGCTGAGCAGTGCTCGAGCACCGATTAAGTCGCTTCTGAGGTTGCCGCCCTAGATTATGTTGACAATTGACGCAGCCAGAGTCGGATCGATGTGATGTCAATGAAGCGGAGGTAGCTTTCTGCAGTCTTGTCATATCGGGTGGCGACACGTCTGGCATT
>NZ_JBQFPS010000020.1:0-35972 GCF_056536485.1 Ruegeria sp. CL5 | reverse complement strand
TAATGACAAGTTTGAACGTGTTTCATCACTTCCTCTGCAGCCAACCATAGTGCGCCTTGATAACGCTGCGACGCGGGACTTTCATTATGGGAAATGTTCGTAATGAGCCGCTAACTTGGTTTGCCATGTCGAGTTGCACCGAGTTTTAGTTTGTATCCCGCGGGCTTGCAGGTGACGTATAGTTTCGTAGATTAAGCGCGGCATCAGAGAGGTCATAGAATGAGCTGGACCGAATATCTCGACATACATCAATCGCGCTTTGTCCAAGAACTGTGCGATTTCATTCGTATTCCATCGGTTTCAGCCAAACCCGAAAACGCGGGCGATGTTCGAAAGGCCGGACAGTGGGTCGTTGATCGTTTGGTCGCGGCGGGAATGGAAAACGTTCAGATGATGGAGACAGTAAGCCATCCCGTGGTCTGTGCCGATTGGCTGCATGCCGGGGCCGATGCGCCCACAATCCTGATCTATGGTCATTTTGACGTGCAACCGGCTGAACCGTTCGAGCTCTGGTCCTCACCTCCGTTCGAGCCAACGATCCGCGGGGATCGGATCTACGGGCGCGGGGCGACTGATGACAAGGGTGCCATGTTAATCCCGATCCTAGCGGCCGAGGCTTTGCTGGCGGAGACTGGAAAGCTGCCGGTCAACTTGCGGTTTTTCTTTGAAGGCCAGGAAGAAATCGGATCCCCTGACCTTCCACCCTTTATCGAGGCTAATCTCGACCGCCTTCAGGCTGATATGATCTTTTCCGCCGATGGCAGCCAGTGGGATACCGAGACGCCGCAACTGGTTCTGGGTCTGAAAGGGCTGACCTCGCTTGAGATCTCGGTTCAAGGCGCGAAAACGGACTTGCACTCTGGTATGCATGGCGGCGGTGTCGCAAACCCCGCGATGGCGTTGGCTCAGTTGCTGGCCAGCATGAAATCGGCTGATGGTCGCATCACCGTGGATGGCTTCTACGACGACGTTGTCGCGTTGACCGATGAAGACCGGGCTGCGATAGCGCGAGTGCCATGGGATGAGGCAGCCTATCTGATCCAAACCGGAGCGCCAGAGACTTTGGGCGAGCCGGGATATTCCACACGTGAAAATCTGTGGGCGCGTCCAACGCTGGAGGTCAACGGGCTGACAAGCGGTTGGCAAGGGGAAGGTACAAAGACCGTTTTGCCCGCGGTGGCCTCGGCCAAAATAACTTGCCGACTGGTCGCTAACCAGAATCCCGAAAAAGTCTTTGACCAGATCTCAGCCCATGTGGAAGCTCACTGCCCGCCGGGTGTGACCGCTCAGGTATCGCGCAACCCTGGGCGCGCGGATCCGTTCCTTTTACCGGCCGGGCACAACGCAACAGCCATCGCGGGACAGGTCCTCGAAGAGGTTTACGGCAAACCCGCCTACAAAACCCGCGTTGGTGGCTCGATCCCGGTGATGTCGACCCTGCTGGACGAGCTGGGTTTGCATGCCGTCATGTTTGCATTCGGACATGAGGATGAAAACCAACACGCCCCGGACGAGTTTTTCCGTCTGCCAACCTTCCGGCGCGGCCAAACAGCCTATGCTCGGTTGATGGAACGGTTAGGCGAATAGGCATTTGCAGCATAGGTTCATCCGTTTTCACAAGCTTCCGACATCACTGCGTGGGTGCGATCTATGACATGCCGCACCTCTGCAAGAAACCGATCTTCATGATGGGTGACCAGCCACTGATCATGTTCCAGATCGTCAATCAAAGGTGAGACCGGTTTCAGGCCCGGCTGGGTGTTTCCAATGAAAGTTGGCAAAACCGCCCGGGCAAGACCTGCATTTGCAAGCTCAAGCGCATTTTGCGGTGCCGTCACTTCGATTGCGTCGTCCTCTTGCGCGTGCGCCCGCAGCCATCTGGCCGAGGGTGTTTTGGACATCACGCGCGCCCAGGTCGAAATGCTCTCATCCGCAGCATAGACCGCAAAACGAACTCGCCCAATCTTGCGACCCGCCAGGCCAATCTCTTCTGGTCGGTGGTTTCGAATGCCGATCGCGGCTTCCCGGTGTCCGATCTTTAACACCTCTTCTGACGAGATGAATCGCAGCCGAACCGGCATTGAACGGGTAAGCCTTCCGACCGCGCCGATCAAAACCTTTGTCACCCAGCTCCCGGCCGAGATTTTGACCAAAGGTGGCGCGGTGGCAAGGCTGCTTTTCGTGACGGGTATGACACGTGCTTCGATTCCTTCGACCTTCCTCAAAAGCGCTTGCCCGTCTTCGGTCAGCTCATACCCTCGCGGTTTGCGGTGAAACAGCTCGCTTCCCAGGTCGCGCTCAAGCTCGATCATGCGCCGACCCAGGGTGGGTGCGCTCTTGCCGGTCTGTTCAGCGGCTGGTCCAAGCCCGCCCGCTCTGGCAACCGCAAGGAAAAGCCGCAGGTTGTCCCAGTCAAAGTTACTTTCATTCATGAAATGAAGATTACATTCTGTGTTATTGATGAAAAGAGAGTCATGGCTTTATTTCTGGAGGATCAGTCAGGAGGGCCACAGATGAACTTTCTCAACACCGAAATCTCACCCCTTGGCATGGGATGCTGGCCGATCGGCGGCAAGATGTATTGGGGCGAACAGTCGCTGGGTTACACCCGATCGAACGACGAAACCTCAATTCGTACGATCCACGCCGCACTGGATGGTGGAATCACACTTTTTGACACCGCTGCCGCCTATGGCGCGGGGCATTCGGAACGTTTGTTAGGCAAAGCGTTAAAGCACCGGCCCGACGCCCTGATTGTCACAAAGATCGGGGTTGGGATCGATGAGGCAAGCAGGCAGATTTCGTTTGACCCCTTCACCCCGGATCAGGTGGGCCTTGCCGTAGATGGGTGCCTTTCGCGGCTGGAACGGGATCGGATCGATCTCTTGCTGTTGCATGTGAACGATATGCCAATTGCCCAGGGGGAGGCGGTGTTTGACGAACTGGACCAGCTTAAAGAGGCCGGAAAGTTGCGCGCCTATGGTTGGAGCACCGACCATTCCGAAAGTGCCCGAGCGGCCTCAACCCGTGATGGTTTTGAGGCGGTGGAATACGTGTTGAACGTTTTTTTCGACGCACCCCGTATGCAACAAGTTGTCCAAGAGGAAGGGCTATTATCCCTAATCCGCTCACCTCTTGCGATGGGGTTGCTCTCGGGCAAGTACGATCAGAACAGTGTTATGGCACCAAACGACGTGCGCGCATCCGGTGAAAGCTGGATGGAGTACTATTCGGATGGAAGGGTAAACCCTGACTTCATGCAAAAACTCGAAGCGGTTCGGGATCTGCTGACCACCAATGGCCGAACGCTTGTGCAAGGAGCTCTCGGGTGGATATGGGGCCAATCTGAAACATACGTACCGATTCCGGGCGCTCGGACAGAAAAACAAATTGAAGGCATTTCGGGAGCACTGACCTTTGGTGCCTTGCCAGTTGAAGCAATGAACGAAATAGAAAGCTTGATTTCGCGCAATCCCAACGAGCCAGACCGCCCCAGGTAACTTTAAGAACTGTATCGAATCTGTGCGCTTGCCGCGAATGTCGGCAACGTGGGCTGCTAACTCAATGACCAAGACGCCTTGGTTGAAGCCTGGAATAGCGATGCCCAATGGATAAAAAAGCAGCCGGGTTACATCAGCACCCAGCTGCATAAGGCCATTGGTGACGGAAGCATGTATCTGAACTACGCGGTCTGGGACACTGTTGCGGATTTTCGCGCTGCGTTTTCAAACCCCGAGTTTCAGCAGCAGCTCAGCCACGATCCCTCAAGCGCTGTGAGAGCGCCCCACCTGTTCGAGAAGGTTGCGGTGCCGAATTGCTGCACGGCCTGATGAAACTCTTTTCAAAAGCCAATTTGAGGGAACCGCAATGAAAACAACGATTCACGCTATCGCGGGCGGCATCGGCTTTGTGACGATCCTCCTATTCTGGACATCAACGGTCTACAGCGAACTCTTTGCAAACCATGAGGCAGCCGCAACCGTCAAGGCATTGATGCTTTAAGGCATGTACATTCTCATCCCGGCGATGGCCATTGCTGGCGGATCAGGCATGGCAATGGGCTGGAAACGCACGGACGCGCTTACGAAGGTCAAGAAAATCCTATGTGAACGACATAGTAGAAAGAGTGATTGCGCCGGTTTCGACGCGCTCACCTGGCGGTTACGGCACTCTCCTTTCTTGAAGCGGGGAGAAGCTTGCCTCAGGAGACGTTCAGCAACACGCGTTTTTGCTAGATCGCAACTTTCGTCAGGTTGGCAGCTCGCCATCGACACCTTGCACAAACCAGTTCATCTCATGAACTTGCTTGTCGGTCAGCGCTTCGCCTTCTTCGATCACCGTCTCACCATTTGCGTTGGTGATGGGGCCAGCAAACGGGTTCAATGTTCCATCTATCAGCGCTTGCTCGACATTGGTTGCAGCAGTTCTCACGTCATCTGGCAACGCGTCGTTATATGGCGCCAACATGACCAGTCCCCCACTGATACCATCCCAAGTGTGATCGGTTTCCCACGTGCCGTCCAGGACATCCTGAACCCGTTGAATGTAGTAAGGTCCCCAATTGTTCACGATACCTGTAAGGTGCGCTTTTTGAGCGAATTGTGACATGTCCGCATCCTGTCCGAAGCAGAAAACACCTGCCTCTTCGGCTCTCTGGCAGGGGGCCGGGCTGTTTGTGTGTTGAGTGATAAAGTCAGCTCCCTGGTCGAGCAAAACCTGCGCGGCATCTGCTTCCAATGCCGGGTTGTACCACGTGTTGACCCAGACCACCTTCACCTCGACATCCGGGTTTACCTTTTGTGCGGCCAGCGTAAAGGCGTTGATCCCCATGATGACTTCGGGGATCGGGAAAGAAGCGATATAGCCCACTGTATTTGTTTCGGTCATCATCCCAGCGATTGTTCCAAAGACAACCCGACCTTCGTGGAAACGCGCATTGTACACGCTGACATTGGGTGCGGTCTTGAAGCCGGTGTTGTTTTCAAAATGGACGTCCGGAAACTTTGAGGCAACTTGCAGCGTCGGCTCCATGAAGCCAAATGAAGCGGTAAAAATCAGCTCGTGGCCGGTTAAGGCAAGCTGGGTGATGACGCGGGTGGCATCAGGACCTTCGGGTACGCTTTCAACAAATGTAGTTTCGATCTGGTCGCCAAAATGAGCAATGACGTCCTGCCGTCCGACCTCATGGCGATAGGACCAGCCGTTGTCGCCAATCGGACTTGGGTAAACAAATCCAATTTTCAGTTTTTCCTCAGCAAAACCTGGTCCTGAACCCAGCACTATTGAAGCAGCAATGCAAAGCCCGCTTGCTGCTAGGGTTTTCAATTTGAGCCAGTTTTCCATTGAATTTCCTCCCTTTTCATCCACTGGATGCAACGAACAAAGGTGGTCGTGACACCGTTCTCGCGAATTGCTGCAAGCATCGGGTGACAACACGCATTGCTACGTTGCACGAAGCCTGGCACTGTTTCGGCTTCTTGTTTGGACTTGGTGAGGAAAATTATTGATCAGTTGTCGATGCAATCAAGCGCATACATTCGCTTGATGCGTGCGCAAAATTAGAACGCCGTAATGGGCTGTTCCGTCTTCAATGGAATATAAACTACCTTCGAGCCGCGTTTCGCGGAAGTACACGACTTGTGAACTGCCTCAGCAAGCCGCCTCCAACAAATAAACCCGTCACGCAGCCGTGGTTTTTGCACCAGCTTCAATTTTCTCCAAGGTCTGCACTAATATTTTCGCCAGAGCTTGCGTCGTCTCTGACATTTGCGCGGGGTTGCGACCACTGAGGGTCAGAAGTTCGTATATGTTCTGGCCTTCGATCTGGCAGAACAGCAAGTCGCCTCTGGTCACTTCATCGCGCACATCCGCCCAGGTCAAAAAACTGACACCTGCACCTTGAATGACAAGCTGTTTTATCGCGCTTACGGAGTTGGATTTAGCTATCGCCTGCGAATTCAGGCCCATACGCTGGATCATGGATTTCACCGTTGCGTTCAATGACAAGGAACGATCCGGAAGCACCAATTGCTGTCCTTGTAGTTCGTCTTTTCCAACCACACCCTTTGATCGAAGCTCTGGTGTAGGTTTCATGACAGCTCCGATATCCAGCCTTGATTCATAGTGACAACGGAAACCAAGATCTCCGGGCATGTTAAATGCAACAACTAGATCAAGTTCGCCTGCAAGCATTTGCTGAACCAGTTGAGATGTCCCGGCCACGACGACATCAATGGCCACGGAACCGTGTTTTTGTCTCACCTCGTCGTACACCGTCGCCAGAAAGCCTTCGGCAAAGCATTCCATAATTCCCAAACGTACGTGGCCGACACGCCCTTTCAGGACTTCGATTTCACTTCGCAGGGTCTGATCCTGGATTTGGAATTCCCGTATGTAATCAACGACGAGCTTTCCAGCTTCGGTCAAATTCATTCCTTTGGCATGGCGAAGGAATAGTGGGGTGCCCAGTTCCCGCTCGAGGTTCAGCACATGCCGGTTTATCGCGGAAGGGGCCAGGTTCACTCTTTCCGATGCCTTCCGGATCGAGCCTGAACTAGCAACAATTTCAAGAACGTGGGCGGCCTGAGTAAGCAGCGGCATAGTAGCGTCCTAATTTTTCGATCATCTTGTACAGTTTATTATCATAGATTGGAACACCACATCCTCCTAGCCTTAACTAAATTCTAAAAAGGGTAGAGAGATGACACGTGAAGTCCTGCTGTGCGCACCGCACCTACTGACAATGGATGCGCAAAATACCGTCTTGAACGATGCAGCGGTGCTCGTGAGTGGACATGAAATCGCCGCTATTGGGTCGCAAGATCAGCTGGTCCGCGAAAACCCGCAAGCCGAAATTCAGGAGTTTCGCAACTGCTTGTTAATGCCCGGCCTCGTCAATGCGCATTGCCATTCGGGCATTTTGCGCGGAACTGCCGAGGGATTGCCTGTTTGGGATTGGCTCCGCATGTATATCGACCCGATGCACCGGGTGCTCAATGCGCGTGAGGCAGAAGCTGCTTCATGGCTTTGTTATGCGGAATCAGCCCTTTCCGGGTCGACGACAATCGTGGACATGTGGCGGTACATGCATGGCAGTGCGAAAGCCGCCGATAAAATCGGCACACGTGCTGTGCTTGTGCCGTATGTTGGTGAGCATCCGGACTACAACTATTTTGAGACTCTCGCATCCAACGAAAAGCTTCTGGATGACTGGCATCGAAGGGCGGAGGGTCGGATCAATGTCTGGGTGGGCCTGGAACACTTGTTCTATGCGTCGCCCGAAAAGCACCGGGACTTCATTGACCTTGCGCTGAAGTACGATACCGGCTTCCACACGCATAGTAATGAAGCCGAGATAGAATTACGGGAAATGGATCGCCGTTACGGCAAGCGCTCAGTTCACGTTCTCAAGGATCTGGGCTTCTTTGAGCCTCGACATACACTGCTGGCCCATTGTGTCTGGTTGGACGATTCCGAGATCGAGGTCATTGCCGAAAATGGCGTTGGCGTTGCCCACAACCCGGTCAGTAATATGAAGCTGGCCAGTGGCATTGCACCGGTTGAAAAGCTGCTCAGGGCGGGTGTTGCAGTCGGAATCGGCACAGATGGTGAAAAAGAGAACAACAACCTCGATATGTTCGACGACATGAAGTGCACATCTCTACTTGGAAAGCTGAACAATCTGGACGCCAGTGCTTTGGACGCGTGGGAGGTCCTGCGAATGGGCACAATCGACGGCGCAAGAAGCGTCGGTCTTGAGGATGAGACCGGCTCGTTGGAGGTCGGCAAGAAAGCTGACATCATTGCGGTACGAACCGATACGCCGCGGATGACGCCTTTGATTGGCGAGGGTGAATTCTTTAACCTCCATTACAATCTTGTGCATTCAGCGCGGGGCTCGGACGTAGTCATGACAATGGTAGACGGAAATCCGATTGTTAGCGATGGACGGCTTGTGACCGCTGAAATGTCTGATCTGATCGGTGAGGTTCATACTGTGCTTCCTGGGCTGTTTGAGCGCCGCGCGGCTTTTCTGGCCGATAATGTGGATGGGGCGGTCAGCCCCGTGTGAACAGTGGCACCAATCTTGGTGCAGAACGTAAAACAATGGAAAATCGCGCTAGACAAACTTGCAATTGGAATTGGAAAATAAATGCTGAATGATCTAAAATATCTGCGCGAAACCATCAGGATAGCCAAAGAGAGCCGGGAATCCGGCAATCATCCATTTGGAGCCATCCTAGTCGGTCCCCAAGGTGATATTCTGCTCCGCGCTGGAAATACCTATTCGTATGAAAAAGGGATTGGACATGCAGAGTTGAACGTTGCCCGTGCGGCAAGCAGAAAGTATCAACCGGATTATTTGGAAAGATGTACGCTTTATACTTCGGTGGAACCTTGTTGCATGTGCGCTGGTGCATGTTACTGGGCTGGGATCGGGGTAGTCGTCTACGGGATGACAGAGAAGCGATTGGCTGTACTCACCGGCGACAACGAAGAGAACCTGACGCTGGATCTGCCTTGCAAAACCGTATTCGCGGCCGGGCAACGAAAAGTAGAAAATCGCGGACCATTTGCCGAAATCGAAGAAGAAGTTGCCGAATGTCATTTCGGGTTCTGGTAGTGACATGCAAACTATTAAAATATTTCGCAAGGTTATCTTTCAAATTATCAATTGAAAGAGAAGGGTTTGTTGCACAAGCTTTCAGTTCACCCGCCGAACAAATCTGCCATTGCGGCGAACGACGGCTTTGTGAGTGCGTCCGCAGCAATGAAGAACGCAGCTGATTGTCCGGTATGGGCCGTCCGCATCGGAGCGACATAAGTCCAACAGGTCGCGGTTATGTGTTGTACCCAGAGATACGATCATTCGCGTGAATTCGTCCCACTATCGGAGTTCATCCTTTCATCCAGCGTCTTCAGAAGTCTGTTCATATCTTCGGCCTCTGCCGGAGTTAGTCCCCGCAAAAGATGATGCTGTGTTTCGACATGATCACCGACGGCTTTCTCGATTGTCGCAAATCCGGGTTCGGTCAAACGGATCAGAAACCCGCGCTTGTCTTCGGGGTTTGGCACCCGCTCGACGAGGCCATGTTTGACGAGTTGGTCGATGCGATTGGTCATTGTTCCTGAGGTCACCATGGTCAGATCCAGCAACTCGCCAGGGGTTAAGCCATCAGGTTTTCCGGATCTGCGCAGGGTCGCCAGGACATCAAAGCTGGCGGCGTTTAACCCATGTGCCTTCCAGGTTTTATCCATTTCACTTCGGAGCTTGGTAGCCATACGAGATAGCCGGCCGATGATTTCCATCGGTCCGACATCAAGGTCGGGCCGGGCCTTGTTCCATTGAGCAATGATGCGGTCTACGTGGTCCATGCATATATATTGCGGGATTATATCTTGACGTCAAGATAAAGCAGTATATCTTGACGTCAAGATAATGGAGATCTGCGATGAGACATCTCGACATTGGAATCACAGCCATTGCGCCATTGGTATGGGGCAGCACCTACTATGTGACGACGGAGTTTCTTCCTGCCGGATATCCGGTGACGATGGCCGCCCTGCGCGCTCTGCCTTCCGGCCTGCTGCTGCTTGTTTTGGCTCCTCGATTGCCGAAAGGTAATTGGTGGCTGCGCATCTTTATTCTTGGCGCGCTGAACTTCACGCTTTTCTGGGTCTTTCTTTTTATCGCAGCCTACCGGTTACCGGGGGGAGTCGCGGCTACCGTCGGTGCTGTTCAGCCGCTGATCGTCGTATTCCTTTCCGCTCTGCTGCTTGGGACCGCAATCAGAATTTTGGCTGTGATGGCCGCTTTGTTTGGCCTACTGGGTGTCGGGCTACTCGTGCTGGGATCAGGCATATCGCTCGATCCGGTCGGCGTGATTGCGGGGGTAGGTGGTGCAGTCTCGATGGCGTCAGGCACAGTCCTGACCCGGAAATGGCAGCTTCCCGTGTCGCTACTTACCTTCACCGCGTGGCAACTGACCGCTGGCGGTCTGTTGCTGGTGCTTCTGGCCGTCTTCATCGAGCCGCCTCTTCCTCCACTGGATGCACGAAACCTCTCCGGCATCTTTTACCTTGCTCTCATCGGGGCTGCGCTCACCTATATCCTGTGGTTCCGCGGCATCTCTCGGATAGAACCAGATGCCGTCTCGGTACTTGGTTTTCTGAGCCCGCTTTCCGCCGTCCTGATCGGCTGGGCATTGCTGGGTCAGGCGCTGACACAGATGCAGATCACTGGGGCCGCACTTGTTTTTGCCGCAATTTGGCTTGGACAAAGGGCGGGGCGCGCCCACCCACCCAACCTTCCGAAACATCCCATCCGTAATCCAGTATAAAGGAAAGCTTCCATGAAACTCATAGTATTTGGTGCCACCGGTGATGTCGGTTCTCGCGTCGTAACAGAAGCGCTCGCACGCGGGCATGACGTAACAGCAGCTGTCCGAAACGAGGCAGCGTTTGCCAAGTTGCCGGAAGGCATCAGGCCAGTCATCGCGGATGCGACAGACCCCGCAGCCCTCGCGGCCGCCATGGAATCGCAGGAAATGGCGATCAGCGCGTTGCGCTCTCCGCCCGGGCGCGAAGGCGAGATTGTCTCTCTGACACGTTCGATCCTCAATGCTGCGTCACGCACGGGCCTTCGGGTGATCATCGTTGGCGGCGCCGCGCGACTCCATCTGCCAAACGGAAGTCCACATACGGTTTTGTCAGACCCCGATTTCTTACCTGAAAACATCGTTCCGATTGCCCGCGCATCGATGGCGCAATGGGAACTCTGCGCCACTGAAACATCGGCGAACTGGACCTATGCCAGCCCGTCGGCACTCTTGCAGCCCGGTCAACGCCTAGGCGCGTTCAGAACCGGTACGGACACGCTGCTCGTTGATGAAGCTGGCAAATCAGAGATATCGATGGAAGATTTTGCTGTTGCGCTGGTAGATGAGGCACAATCAGCCAAGTTCCCGCGTGCTGCGTTTACGGTCGGTTACTAACACTCGTCTCAGAGCGCTATGGAAAGGGCGTCCAACCAGCCGGCTAGCAGGCAGGGCGTTTCCTAAAGGGAGCAGTCCGCCGACCCAAGACATTGGTCGCTGCAGGACCGACGCAGTTTCTTACGAGATGCAGTCCTGCGCCTGACCTGAATGCCGCTCTCAGGTTTAGAGATTCGTTTTCAGGAAACTGAACTGCAGAGCTGCTCAGATAAAGACCAAGATCACGGGCTTCGACGCGAGTGAGGATGTGTTGGATTTCAATGCGCTCGGTGAAGGAGATGTTGCGGTTAACGAGAATGGCGAAGATATGGTGTTTGAAGTTGTCGGAAACGGCGGCCATACGATGACGCTCCAGGACATCCAGGCGGAAGACCTGAGCCTCGGTAACCTCACCGCAGATGACTGGAATTCTATCGACGAGGCGCACAGCGCGCTGGTGAGCCAACTGGAAGCATTGGGAATGTCCATCGCTTGAAGCACAATTGACACTCCACCCGGCCATTCGTCAGGCCGGGTGGTGCGCGCTACATTACTACTCTTGCGGGATAAAAGAGATGATCAAAGACCAACCTCTGCCACCCGGCGCGCAATCCGAACCGGGGTTTTGGCTGGAAACCCTCAATCACCGTAACTGGTTGATGGATCAGTGACGTTCGTGGTTCGTTGTCCCGGAACGTGCATCTATAGGTTGCGCGCGCTTCGGTTTTTTGCAGATACCCTCGATGCCTCCCAAGATCTCTGCCTTATGCCAACAACCAGTTTTTAAGTTAAGTTGACCCAAGCCGCATTTTTTGAAGAGCTTTGCACGCATGCGGCTACAAACTTAACGCCATTGAGGCCGTCGCGAACCGTTGGATAAACAACCGAAGCGTCAGGTGAAGTCCCGTTTCGGAAAGCTTGGATCGCCTCCGCAGCCTCCCCATAGATATTCGCGAACCCTTCCAGATACCCCTCGGGATGGCCCGGAGGAACTCTGCTCAACCTATTGGCAGGATCACCGGCCCCAGCTCCATTTCGGGTGATTAGACGCTTGGGTTCGTTGTAGGGCGTAAACCAAAGATAGTTAGGATCTTCCTGAGACCACTCCAGCCCACCTTTTTCGCCATAGACTCGCAATCGGAGTGCATTTTCGTTGCCGGGAGCCACCTGAGAAGACCACAACATACCGCGCGCTCCACCTTCGAAACGTAGCAACACATGCGCGTTGTCATCGACTTTGCGCCCCGGCACAAAGGCCTGCAAATCCGCCGCCAAGCTTTCCGCCTTCAGCCCGGTTACAAAGCAAGCGAGGTTGTAAGCATGAGTCCCGATGTCACCGGTTGATCCACCCGCGCCCGAGCGTTCGGGATCGGTTCGCCATTCTGCCTGTTTGAAATCCTGTTGCTCGGTCAGCCAGTCCTGCGGGTATTCAACCTGAACCACGCGTATCTTTCCGATATCGCCGTTGGCAACCATTTCACGTGCCTGCCGAACCATCGGATAGCCCGTGTAATTGTGGGTCAAAATGAATAGGGCATTCGCGCTTTCAGCTGCTTTGACCAGCTTTTTTGCATCGGCAAGGGTCGAGGTGAGTGGCTTGTCACAAATTACATGAATACCGCGTTTCAGGAACTCGCGTGCGGCTGCATAGTGAACGTGATTTGGCGTGACTATTGAGATCGCCTCGATCCCAGATTTCAGCCGGGCTTCCCTGATCGCCATTTGTTTGAAGTCTTCATAGACCCGTTCGAGCCCTAATGCATGACCACTTTCAAGAGATTTCTCTGGCGTCGAAGACAAAGCACCGGCAACCAACTCAAACTTGTCGTCCAGTCGCGCGGCTATGCGGTGAACGCCGCCTATGAATGCGTCGTTTCCGCCGCCAACCATGCCAAGCCGAATGCGTCCCGAGGCTTCTTCACTGCGTCCTGTGACCATCACTCAATCCCCAGCATTTTACGATTGGCGGCTTCGTCTGCGCCACCATCAGCGAAATCATCAAAGGCTTTCTCGGTCACACGGATGATGTGATCGGACACGAACTGCGCGCCTTCACGCGCTCCATCCTCGGGGTGTTTGAGGCAGCATTCCCATTCGACAACTGCCCAGCCATCAAAGTTATTCGCCGCCATTTTTGAAAAGACCGCCCCGAAATCCACCTGGCCATCGCCAAGCGACCGGAAGCGCCCGGCACGATCGACCCAGCCTTGATACCCGGAATAAACGCCCTGTCGGCCGGTCGGGTTAAACTCGGCATCTTTGACATGGAACATCCGGATCCGATCTTTGTAGATGTCGATATTGTCCAGATAATCGAGGCATTGCAGCACGTAGTGCGACGGGTCGTACAACATGCAAGCGCGTGGGTGATTGCCTGTCCGTTCGAGAAACATCTCGTACGTCACGCCGTCGTGGAGGTCCTCACCTGGGTGAATTTCGTAACAGACGTCAACGCCGCATTCTTCGGCGTGATCCAGTATTGGCACCCAACGCCGAGCGAGCTCATCAAACGCCGTTTCGATCAAGCCAGCAGGGCGCTGCGGCCAAGGATAGACATAGGGCCATGCCAATGCGCCTGAGAATGTCGCATGCGCTGAAATACCCAAATTTTTTGAAGCAGATAGTGCTTTTTTCACTTGGTCCACCGCCCATTCTTGCCGGGCTTTCGGGTTTCCTCTAACGCTTTCGGCTGCAAAACCATCAAACGCGCTGTCATAGGCCGGATGAACGGCCACGAGTTGGCCCTGAAGGTGGGTTGAAAGTTCAGTGACTTCGACGCCATTTTCCTTTGCTTTGCCTTTGAAGTCATCGCAATAACTGGCGCTGGACGCGGCTTGTTCCAGGTCGAACAACCGGCCATCCCAACTAGGAACCTGAACGCCCTTGTATCCACAGTCAGCCGCCCATTTGGTGATCGCGTCCCACGAATTGAACGGCGCTTCGTCCCCCGCGAATTGCGCAAGAAACAAAGCCGGACCTTTGATTGTCTTCATAAAATTTCCTCCCCAAAACCTAAGCCTCTATGGCGGTAAATTTTCCTTCAGATAGATGTCGATACGGATACGTTCCTGGGCTTTGTTGAATGGTACTTTGTCTGAAGTTGCACGCAGCAGACGGACGGCTGAACGAACAATATGCCCGGTGTCTTGCGAGATAAGAGCGTCAAATGTACCGAGCGTAAGCGCCTCACGACTGAGCGGAGTAAGCTCATGAGCTATGATCACCAGATCTTTGCTGAGCTTGTTCTCGGAAAGAAATTGAATCAGGCCTGCATTGCCTGCTGCTGAGGAATAAATTCCAACCAGATCCGGGTAGGTTTCAAAGATCTCGGGCATCATATTGTAAATCAGATCCGGGTCATCCCGGCCCTCGACAGACGCTACGACTTCGAGGTGTGGGAATTCCTCAGCCACAACTAAATCAAAGCCTTGACGACGCTCTAGATGGTCACGTGCCAAACGGGATCCTGTAAGTACCAAGACCTTGCCGTTGCGATGCACAAATCGTCCCATCAGCTGAGCGGCGGTTCGCCCAGCCGAAACGTTATCAATTCCTACAAAGTGGTCTCGCTCAGAACTCGGCAAGTCAGACACCAACGCAACCACCGGAACGCCTTTGTCTCTCAGCCTTTTTACGGCGTCGCGGACAGAAGGCGTTTCGGGTCCGAAAACG
Source organism: Ruegeria sp. CL5 (assembly GCF_056536485.1). Classification (NCBI taxonomy): domain Bacteria; kingdom Pseudomonadati; phylum Pseudomonadota; class Alphaproteobacteria; order Rhodobacterales; family Roseobacteraceae; genus Ruegeria; species Ruegeria sp. CL5. The sequence continues at coordinate 21,327 of NZ_JBQFPS010000020.1, read as the reverse complement.
GCGACCCCGTCAACCTCCAAACTGTCGACAGCATCCAGAATGTTAACGATATCCTGCGGCTCAAACGGGGCAACTTTCTTTATCGCAACGCGGGTCCTCTCGATAAATTGGTCGCGGGATTGTTCTGCGATCTGACTGCTGATTGCATCCACAAACTCGTTGTCCGTTTCCGGCAGAATAAAGAGGAAATTGTAGACACGGTTTCGTGCAAGGTTTGCTGCGGCCGTGTCGCGCACATACCCCAGCTCATCAATCGCCTTTTGTACTTTCTGTACGGTTACGGCCCGTACGCCGGGGCGCCTGTTCAATACCCGGTCAACAGTCGCCAGGCTGACACCCGCTACGCGCGCGATGTCATTGACGGTTGGCTTTTTCACCAATTCTAATTTTTGTTTTTGGTCTTCCACGTGTTTTTCAACCCTCAATCTCCCGCGCTAAGCCCTCAAACAACAAAGCAACAGCCTCAGCGCCGGGATCGTTATGTCCAACTAGGTTTTCTTCGGGAACATAGGCTGCGCGGCCTGCCTTCGCACGTCGAATATTCGCGGTGTTGTTCGCGCCTTCGCGGGCAGCCTCGGCCGCATGCGCCAGACCAGATGGCAGTGCGGCAAGTGCCGGTGCCAGGGCGTCAATCATTGTCCTGTCACCTACCTTGGCACCCCCAACCTGGCTGACGCGATTCAGACCTTCGACCAGAGACTTCGGTACCGAAGCCCCGCTCGCAGAGGCATCTCCAGCCGCGTTGAAAAAAATTGCGAGTATCACGCCGGAAGAACCACCCATTGTCTGGCTTAACTCATTGCCCAACGCCGGAAACAGTTGTGTCAGGTCAGCGAGCGGCATTCGGTCAAGGCTACCTTGCAACGCTCTAGCGGCCGTCGCCAACGTGCTTCCTGTATCGCCATCTCCGGATTTCGCGTCCAGCTCGTTCAGGTTCTTCTCGGCGTTGATGAGCAGTTCAGACAATCGGGTGATCGTCTCCCTTGTGGCGGGATTGTTCGAAGGAATTGGATCGATAGGGGTCAGGCCATCAGGCAAAGGCGCTACTTTTATCGGGTCGATGGAATTGACGCCGGGCCAAGCCGCCAGATCAACAGGAGCTTCAAGTGCCGCTAAATCGTCCTGATCTACAGGCAGAATAGAAACAGAAAACCCGTGCATATCCAGCGATGTCATCATTGGCGCTGGGCCGATGATGTGATGGGCAATACCAGTCTCGGACAAGGCGTGCGTGAGGACAGCCATTTCTAGCGGAGTTGTCGACCCAAGGTTGTTGACCAACGCCACACAATCCCCAGAACCCACCCTTTGCTTCAGCTTTTCCACCACTGTGGACATGGCTGATACAGCATTTGAGAACTCGACTTGCTGTACACCGGGCTCGCCGTGGATGCCTAAGCCGAGCTCCGCTTTGCCGGGTGCGATCCGGTCTTCCTTTGGAGATCCCGGAACGGTACAGGTGTCCAGGCTCATACCGATGCTGACAACCTTTGCTATAGTGCTTGTTGCTGCTTTGGTAACGGTGTCTAGGTCAGCACCGCATTCAGCGAGCGCTCCGGCGATTTTGTGCACGAACAACGTACCTGCCACGCCACGTGGTTGCGGAAGGTCGGGCAGGGCGATGTCATCATCAACAACAACCATCTCTACCTTGCGGCCCAATGCACGGGCGCGTTCAGCCGCCAGTCCAAAGTTCAACCGATCACCGGTGTAATTCTTCACGATAAGCAAGCACCCAGCCTCACCCGTAACCGCAAGAATACCCGCCAGTACCGCCTCTACCGACGGGGAAGCAAACACTTCGCCGCACACCGCTGCTGTCAACATACCGGGGCCAACAAAACCTGCATGGGCGGGTTCGTGGCCAGATCCTCCGCCGGACACCAAGGCGACCTTCGACTTGTCCCAATCCGACCTGAAAATCACCTTGATGTGTGGGTATCCGTCCAGCCGGGTAAGTTGCCCTCCGGAGGAGGCCAGAAGGCCGTCTATCGCCTCTGTCACCAGAGTTTCTTTTGTGTTGAGGAACTGGGCCATGCTTTTGCTCCTTAATTCACTCGCGCGCCGGACGCGTCAAAATACAAAGGGTTGTGGGGGCGGATTTTTATAACTTTTCCAGATGGATAATCCTGATGGACATCAATCAAGGTCACAACCGGGTGACCGTTTAAGTCAAGGTGCAACCGCGTTTGATCCCCCAGATGCTCAGCACGTATGACACGCGCTTCACTGCCTTCGCCTTCAATGATGTTTTCCGGGCGTAGGCCAATCTGCGGGCCTTTGTGATCGCCTTCGAACAACCCGGACGGCAGGATATTTATCCGCGGCAGACCCAATCGGCTGGCTACGTAAACACTGCCCGGGTTTTCATAAATGTCCCGAGGTGTTCCGTACTGAACCAACCGGCCGTTCTCCAAAACGCCGATATGCGTCGCCATTGTCATGGCTTCGACCTGATCATGGGTCACGTAGAGCAAGGTTGACCCCAGATCGGCCTGAATCCTTTTCAACTCGACCCGCAAATCCGCCCGAAGCTTGGCGTCCAAAGAACTGAGCGGTTCATCCATCAGGAAGATTTGGGGATCACGCACCAGCGCTCGTCCAATTGAAACGCGCTGCATTTCACCGCCAGACAGTTCAGTGGCCTTGTTATCCAGTTTGTGCGGGATCTGAAGAATCTCCGAGACCTCATTAACCTTCCTGGTGATCTCGTCCTCTGGGGTCTTCAGTATCGGCGACCGTAGAGGGAAGGACAGGTTTTCCCGCACTGTCATATGCGGGTACAGCGAGTACTGCTGGAAGACCATCGCTACATCGCGCTGAGCGGGAGTGTCTATTCCAACGTCACGCCCGGCAATGTGCACAGTTCCTGAATCCAGTTTCTCGAGTCCGGATATCAATCTCAGCGTCGTTGTTTTTCCCGCGCCAGTCGGGCCCAACAACACCACAAATGCACCGTTGGGGATCGTCATCGAAATACCGTCCACCGCTTTGACGTTGCCAAATGACTTCGAGATATTCTCCAAAACGACTTCAGCCATTGCTCAGTACCTCGTCGTTCAGAGCGGACCTCAACGCGCGCCCAGTAGACTTTTCAAACAAAGTTACTGCGGGGGAGCGGAACTCCAATCCCACTGTCTCACCGGGACTGACGACCTCGCGTGCATCAATCCGGGCTTTCAGCTCTCCATTCGGGCTTTGCAGCGTCACGATCTGAGTGGTTCCCAAGTATTCTGCGGCCAAGACCTTGGCCCGGTATTCACTCCCATCCGAAAGAAAAACATGCTCGGGGCGAACGCCAAAAACCAAGTCACCTTCCGCCCCTTCCATCAGCCTCGGCACGGCTTCGTCATGGCCATTCAGCCGAACCATTTCCGAACCAGGCTCGACTTTTCCCTCAAACGGCAGGAAGTTCATCGAAGGAGACCCGATAAAATCCGCCACAAACATCGTAGCCGGTTTGTCGTAGATTTCCTGGGGTGTACCGAATTGCTCGATCACAGCATTATTCATCACCACGATCTTGTCGCCCATTTGCATGGCTTCCAGCTGATCATGTGTGACGTACACAGTGGTCGCCCCCATGCGATCATGAAGCGCACGCAGTTCTTCGGCCATGTGTTCCCGAAACTCAGCATCCAAGGCACCAAGGGGTTCGTCCATCATGAACGCCTTGGGCTCCCGAACAATCGCGCGACCCAGCGCCACGCGCTGCCTGTCGCCGCCTGACAGTCCACCTACCGGGCTATCGAGGATGTCGTTGATCCCCAGAATTCCCGCGACTTCCTCGACCTTGGCTTTGACGGCTGCACGCGGCATGCCCTGCGAGACTAGGGGGTAGCTGATGTTCTTGCGCACGTTCATGTGGGGATACAGCGCGAACATCTGGAACACGAAGGCTATGTCCCGCTCCGAAGGTGGCCGCTGGCTGATCTCTTCACCGTCCAGATAGATTTCACCCGATGTTGGAAGTTCCAATCCAGCTATCATCCGCAGCGTCGTCGTCTTTCCGCAGCCGGATGGCCCGAGCAGCATGAAAAACTCACCGTCCTCAATCGTGAACGAGCTTTCGCGGACAGCCGTGAAATCGCCGAACATCTTTCTTACGTTTTTGACTACGATCTGGGCCATTTCTACTCCGGGAAATGGCTGACGATGATGAACATGACGGTTCCGATCAGCGTGACGATGAAGGAATAGGTGAAGGCCCAAAGGACAAAGGGCTGCATCAGCATGAAGACTCCCAGTGCGATAAGGATGGTTGCGACCATCTCCCACGGGCCGCGGCGGAGCCGCATCAATCCGATTAGAAAATCGCTCATTTGCGCACGGCTCCGAATGTGATCCCACGCAGCAAATGTTTGCGCATCAGGATGGTGAAAATCATGACGGGGATCAGGAAGATCGTGGCACCTGCCGCCACAGCAGGCCAGTCCAGGCCGCCAATACCAATAATTGTCGGGATGAACGGTGGCGCAGACTGCGCATTCGCGGATGTCAGCAGCACGGCAAACGCGTACTCATTCCAAGCGAAGATCAGGCAAAAGATAGCTGTTGAGGCTATGCCGGTTGCGGCTTGCGGCAGCACCACTTTGTAGAAGGCCTGAAATCTCGTGTAGCCATCTATGAGGGCGGCCTCTTCGTACTCTCTTGGGATTTCGTCGATGAAACCCTTCAGCAACCAAACCGCCAAGGAAATATTCACGCCCGTATACAGCAGGATCATTCCCAAATGCGTGTCGCTGAGACCAAGGTTTCTGAACATCAGGAATATTGGGATGGCGACGGCGACCGGGGGCATCATCCTTGTACTGAGGATGAAAAAAAGAAGGTCGTCCTTAAGCGGTACTTTAAACCTGCTGAAGGCATAGGCGGCCAGCGTGCCAAGGAAGATACTCAAGAACGTTGAGCCAAATCCGATGATAACCGAATTCATAAAGCGTTCCCCGAACTTGGATGGCCCGACAATCACCATGTCGTATTGGCGCACGATCTCATCGGCCCAGTTCTGCGGTGGGTTTGCTTCCAGAAATTCCTGCGTTTGCCGTGTTCGTGTGGTGAAGAGATTGACGTAGCCTTCAAGCGTGGGGTCAAAGACCACTTTGGGCGGGTAACTGATCGCATCTGCCGGGGACTTGAAGCCGGTCAGCAAGATCCAAACCAGCGGGATCATCGTGATCAGCGCATAAGTAATTACCAGGAAGCCTGCGATCCACTTGGACCGGTTCGAAGGTTCGGTGACGGAAAAACTACTCATCTCTGTTTCACCTTGTTCAGGGCTTTGACGTAGATCGACGCGAGGCCGAACACGGTGACGAAAAGGATGATCGCATAGGCCGAGGCATAGCCCGTACGCCATTTCTCAAAGGCTTCGCGTTTCAGGTTGATCGAAGTGAGTTCCGTTACAGAACCGGGGCCTCCGCCGGTTAGCTGAACAACCAGGTCGAACATCTTGAAGTTCTCTATGCCTCGAAACAGCACGGCCAGCATCAGGAACGGTAGCACCATCGGGATGGTAATCGTAAAGAACTGTCGCAGCTTGCTGGCCCTGTCGATTTCAGCCGCCTCGTAGATGTAATCGGGAATGCTGCGCAGACCGGCCAGACAGATCAGCATCACGAAGGGGGTCCACATCCAGGTGTCGACGATCACGATCGCCCACGGAGCCAACGTCACGGATCCCAGCATTTCAAAGCTCGACGGGTCCTTGCCGGTAAACCAGGACACGATGTAGTTAAACAGTCCGATTTGAGGTTGATACAGGAACTTCCAGAAGTTCCCGACAACCGCCGGGGACAGCATCATTGGCAGCACGATAATCGTGGTCCAAAGATCGTTGCCCTTGAATTTCTTGTTGATCAACCACGCCAGAGTAAACCCGATCAGGACCTGGAAAAAGATCGTCCAGAACAGGAAATGCGCCGTCGCCTGCATATTTAGCCAGGTGTCCGAGTCCGTCAGGATACGCTCGTAATTCCTGAGGCCGACATCTTTGACTTCGCGCCCGATCCGGTTGGCCTTGTAGTTGGTAAAGCTCAATTGGATGGTCCAGATCAACGGAAAGATGTTGATCGCCAGCAAAAGAAAGATCGTTGGGGAGATGAATATCCAGGCGATCGCGCGGTCGGATAATCCTCGGATTTTTCGCGCAACTCGCTCGGGCGTTGCCTGCGCAACGCGATCTATTGTCCTGTCAGACATCTCTTTGCCAGTTCTTGTTGGTTTAGGACTCACGGGTGAAGGTGGAGCGGGTTTGCACCCGCTCCTGTCTGCGTCGGACTACAGCTTGCCTTCGTCTTCAAAGACTTCCGTCCAATCTTCGATTAGAAGATCAAGCGCTTCTTGAGCTGTACCTTGGTCGGCAACCACGTAGTCGTGGATGCGCTTCTGCATTGCCAGCAGCAGTTCCGCATAGGCAGGCTCTTGCCAGAAATCTTGTACACCGCCCATTGCTTCAAGGAAGTCGCCGGCAAACGGTTGGCTGTCTACGAAACCAGGATCTTCCAGCACGGAGTTATGCGCCGAGTAGCCGCCGAGCTCCCACCATTTGGCCTGAACTTCCGGCTGTGCAAACCACTTAATGTACTCAAGTGCGGCGTCCTGTTTGTCAGAGTAGCTGACGACAGAAATACCTTGTCCGCCCAGTGTCGAACCTGCCTGATTTTGTGGTGGGTTCACGAAGAAGTCGATCTTGTCACCGCCAGTATTGGGGTCGGCATAAAGACCTGGGAAGAACGCAAACCAGTTCATAGCCATGGCGACTTGACCGGACTTAAAGGCGTCCAAGCTCTCACCCATGTAAGAGTTGGTATATCCCGGAGGTGTCGCCGTTTTGTAGAACTCCTTGTAGAATTCCAGTGCCTCAACCGCTTCGGGAGAGTTTACCGCGCCTTCCATGTCATATGAGCCCGGGGTGTTTTCGTATTTGAAACCCCAAGGATACAGCGCTCCGGTGACGCCCATGGTGATCCCTTCAGAGCCACGCTCGGTAAAGATCGCTGCCCCGTACACCGTCTTGCCGTCAATCTCACGGCCTTGGAAGAACTGTGCGATCTGCAATAGTTCTTTCTGAGATTGAGGTTCGCGTAAATCTTGTCCAGTCGCCTCTTTGTATGCGGCTTGGATTTCAGGGTTTTCGAACCAGTCCTTACGATAGAACCAGCCGTTTGCATCGCCCATCGCAGGCAGCGCGTAGTAATTTGGTGTGCCCTTAGGCCAGGTCGAGTAAGCGTAAACAGTGGCTGGCGCGAAATCGTCCATGCTGATGCCTTCAGCATCAAAGAACTCGTTCAGCTGGACATAATGGCCATTCTCAGCGCCACCGCCAATCCATTGGCTGTCACCGATCAGTAGGTCGCATAGCTTACCCCCAGAATTCAGCTCGTTCAGCATCCTGTCCGCAAAATTTGGCCAAGGAACAAATTCGAAGTTCATGGTGTGGCCGGATTCTGCTTCAAATTCTTTTGATAGCTCAACAAGCGCGTTGGCCGGGTCCCATGCAGCCCAACAGAGCGTTAGATCTTCAGCATTTGCCTTGGTAGAAAGAGTAGTAGCGGCAAGGACTATTGCGCTGGTCGAGGCCAGTTTTGTGTAAGTCATCCATTCCTCCCTTTTTGCGCCGTCAATCGAGGATGTGCGAATCGCGGCATACATCCAAGGCTATTTGAGGTACGCACCTCAAGTCCAGATATTTTTGAGGTTCGTACCTCAAGAAATCGGAAGAGATAGCCAGTTTTTTCTCTTAGTTATTGAATTATAAAGAAATTATTCATTGACTTTGAGGCGAATGTATTTTCGGCAGCGAGGTATCGAATGGTCATATCGACTTAAATGGGCGCAGCCGTCATGTAGCCAACAGGTTCAGCTAACCCGCTTCTGAAGCGCTCAATTATTATTTGGTCGATACCTTTGAGAATTCGAGATAGCGTCAAACAGCGCGGACAATTCGGGACCGTGCTTAACTCTTTTTGGTCAGGTGCAGACGTATGAGCAATCTCTCCATCGTCCGATTGAACCGCTACCCTATAAAAGGCTTGAGTTCTGAGCCTATGCGCACTGTGACGCTGCGAGCAGGAGATGGCATTCCGGGCGATCGCCTGTTCGGATTTGCTCGCTACAACTCCGGTTTCGACATGCAGAACCCGAGGCCACTGCCGAAAGATCGTTTTGTCGTTTTGTTGAACGAGGCTGCGCTGGCAGGCATTCAGACCGATTTTGAGATTGAGTCCCAGGCACTTGAGATCAATGCGAATGGAAAGATACGACGCTTTGATATGCGAGAGTCTGAAGATCGTGAGAAGGCGGCAGAGTTTCTTTCTTCAGAGATCGATTTAAAAGATCCAGAGCTGCCAAAGTTTGTCTCTTCTACTCCTCATAGGTTTACAGATGTATCTGTCGTATCATCGCAAATGATGAACGCGATATCCGTTTTGAATCTGGCCTCTGTGAAAAAGTTGGGCGAACAACTGAACGCAGAAATCCACCCGGCGCGCTTCCGAGCGAATATTGAGATAGACGGATTACCTTCGTTTGCTGAGCTGGATGCAGTTGGATCAGTTTTAAGATTTGGCGATGTCGAGTTGAAGATACTCTCACGTACAAAAAGGTGTGCAGCAACTGAAGTGAACCCGAAAACGGCCGAGCGCGACTTGAAAATACCCTACCTTATTCGGAAATTGATGGGCCATATGGATATGGGCGTCTATGTCGAAGTGGTTAATGGTGGAACGCTAGCTGTCGGTCAAACTGGGGAAATACTCGCTTAGCCCTTGCCTCTTGCCAAAGTGGCTTTCCTAAGAGTTTTGCGCCATGTTCGGTCTGACGATTTGCTCAGTCTTTCTTTCGGCTATCCGGGGTATCGAAGGACACCGCGTTCGTGCTTTCTGATCCAGATACGATTCGAGGGCACTCCTTTGACGGAGCCTTGACAAGATCTCTGTTTCAATAAATTTTAGTCATTAAAATATTTAGGCAGGTGGTGCTCAATGTATATGGGCTTGGATTTGGGAACGTCAGGTCTTCGCGGGATTCTGGTAGATGACACAGGACACGTTGTCGGGGATGCCGAAGTCAGCATTTCCACTTCGACGCCCAAGCCTGGCTGGTCTGAGCAGGATCCTTTGGATTGGATCAACGCTTGCGAAGAGGTTGTTGGGAAGCTTCGCGTCGGCAACCCTGAAGCATTCTCAAAATTGCGAGGTATTGGCCTAAGCGGACACATGCACGGCGCCACACTACTGGATCATGATGGCGAAATATTGAGACCCTGTATTCTTTGGAACGATACTCGGTCAGCCGACGAAGCGCGGACACTAGATCAAACACCAGAGATGCGCGCAATATCGGGAAACATCGTGTTCCCGGGGTTTACGGCGCCGAAACTCGAATGGTTGCGCGCGAATGAGCCGGATGTATTCTCAAAGGTGGGCAAGGTATTGCTGCCGAAAGATTATTTGCGGTTTTGGCTGACTGGCGAATATGTTTCGGACATGTCTGACAGCGCAGGAACATCCTGGCTGGACGTTGACACTCGGCAGTGGTCAGAAAAGGCACTAGCCATAGGTCACATGCGCGCCGAGCAGATGCCGAGCTTGGTTGAGGGCAGTGATCGGGGTGGAGAGTTGAAGGTCCGTTTGAGACAGGATTGGGGGCTTTCGAATCCGGTTGTCGTGGCTGGTGGTGCCGGCGACAATGCTGCCGCTGCCTGCGGTATAGGGAGCATCAACGACGGCACCGGGTTTGTCTCTCTTGGGACGTCTGGTGTGTTGCTCGTTGCGCGGAAAGCCTATGCTCCGGATCCGGAAACCGCCGTGCACTGCTTTTGCCACGCAGTCCCGGATCGATGGATACAAATGGGCGTCATGTTGTCAGCAACGAACAGCATGAATTGGCTTTCTCGCAATTTGGGTGAACCTGTGGAGAAACTCGCTGCATCTATGCCGGGAAAATTGAACGGACCTTCTGCGATCACGTTTCTGCCATATCTGTCAGGAGAACGGACGCCGCATAACAATAGCCATATTCGTGGCGCGTTATTGGGTGTGGACATCTCGTCGGAGCCCGCTGAGTTGACCCAGTCTGTAATGGAGGGTGTTTCTTTTGGAATGAGAGATTGCCTGGAAGCACTGAAGAGCACCGGAACCCAGCCAAATAGCCTTATGGCAGTAGGGGGAGGTGCACGATCTCAGTTCTGGCTGGAAACCTTAGCTACTGTTTTGCAAGTTCGACTGGAATTGCCAAAAGGCAGCGAATTCGGTGCCGCTTTGGGCGCTGCGCGACTCGCGATATGTGCTGTCAACGGCGCTGAACCGGCGCAAGTTATGACGCCGCCGGAAATTCGGGAACGCATTGAACCACGAGGCGACCTGATTGATGCCTACGAAAACGAATACCGGAGATATAGGCAATTCTATCAGGCGCTTGCGCCGCTGGCATTAAGATGAAGCTAGAAACGGGTAAGCCCTATCAGATTGAAACAGCTATTCTTACCGATGGGAATATGCGCGTTTCGGTTTTAAACTATGGGGCGATCACGCAGGGTTGGTGGTACAAGGACGTGCGGCTCATCCTTGGGTTTGACGATCCAACTGCGTATCTCACCGATACGCGTTACCTGGGCGCAATTGTAGGGCGTGTTGCCAACCGGATCAGCGGCGCGAAGTTTGACTTGGAGGGCGCTAGTTTTGAACTGAACGCCAACGAGGGAAAAAACACCCTACATGGCGGCGACGATGGGCTGTCTAAGCAGTTTTGGGACCTCAAACAGATTGCACAGAATGAAGTCTTTCTGAGCTATGTTTCTCGCGACGGGGAGGGCGGCTTTCCAGGGGAGATCAGCTTCGAGGTCAGGATCTGCCTACAGGGTCAACGCTTGGTCTATTCAATATCTGCACAGCCTGATCGGCCGACGCCGATTAGCATTGCGCAGCATAACTACTACACTTTGGGTGCTGCAGGAGGCATAGACGAACATAAGCTGAAACTCGCTTCAAATTGGTATCTGGAAATCGACGATCAGGGTGTTCCGTCGGGCAGAGTGCTTGCGACCAACGAAAACGGGTTGAACTTTTCAACGGCCAATACGATTGGCAGTGTTTCGGAAGGGATCGATCACTATTTCTGTTTTGATCATGATCGCGACCCAAAAACTCCGGTGGCGGAAATCACTTCACTCTCTGGCCTTGCGTTGACCGTCTACTCAGACCAACCCGGAGCACAGGTCTATTCGGGCTATGAGATGACAAAACCGCTTCGCGCTTCGCGTGGAGTGTGTTTCGAGCCATCGGGTTATCCCAACGCACCGAATACCTCGTCGTTTCCTTCAATCATCTATACTCCGGAGAATCCGTACCGGCAGGAACTTAATCTAGAAGTTTCTGAGGAATGACATGAGAGCAGTTTCGCTATTCTTGGCTTTCGGATTAGCAATCTCTGTGGTGGGTGGCGCGGGTGCCCAATCGCTTGGCCCTTTGCCGGAGTTCCTCGAACCCGACTTTGCAAGTGCTGAGCTGGGGCGTTTGCTGTTTTATGACCCGATCTTGTCTGGCAACAAGAATATCAGCTGCGCGACCTGTCATCATCCCAGGCTTGGCACGTCCGACGGTGTTTCCCTTGGTATCGGGGAAGGGGGAATTGGGTTGGGTCCAGAGCGGACATTGGACCCAGAGAACACCCCGGAACAACGTATTCCTCGAAACTCACCAGGGCTTTGGAACCTCGGAGCCACTGAGTTCACGACGTTTTTCCACGATGGGCGACTAGAGGCAGACCCAACGCAACCTGATGGTATCAGAACCCCGTTGGGTACTCATATGCGGTCTGGTTTCAATTCAGCGCTGGCCGCACAGGCCATGTTCCCGGTTTTGTCGCCAGACGAAATGGCGGGTCACTATTCTGAGAATGACGTGAGCAAAGCGGTTCGCCTCGGATTTCTAACACAGAAAGGCGGTGCGTGGGATCTGATTGCAGAACGTGTTGCAGCCATTCCAGAGTACGAGCAGAGGTTTGAGGACTTAGCACCGGATGATGGAATTACGTTCACGGCAATTGCCAACGTAATCGCGGACTTTATCGCATTCGAGTGGCGTGCAGATGACAGCCTGTTTGATCGCGCAATGCGAGGTGAGGCCGCACTTTCAGAAGAAGCCGAGATTGGGATGGGCTTGTTTTATGGAAAAGCCGGATGCAGCAATTGCCACTCGGGCTGGTTCCAGACCGATCACGAGTTTCATTCGATTGCAATGCCGCAGATCGGCCCGGGAAAGGCGGCGCGATTTGAAAACCATGTCAGGGACGACGGGCGTCTTCGCGTGACCGGTGATCCCGACGACGCGTTTGCTTTCCGCACGCCATCTTTGCGCAATGTGACATTGACAGCTCCGTACGGACATAACGGAGCTTTTGCCGAACTTGAGGACATCGTGCGGCATCATCTGGACGCGGTTTCGTCGTTAATAAACTACTCGATCGAGTTGGCCGCATTGCCGGACTTCCAGGGCTCCAAAGATCAAAGGGCAATGTCGGACAATCAGCACGTGGAGGCGATTGCCCAAAGCAACAGCTTATCGAGTGTTAACCTAACGGATCAGGAAATCGACGCTCTTCTCAGATTTCTGGCAAGCCTTGAAGACCCGGCAGAGCGGCTAGGTGTGCCCGACCAAGTTCCAAGCGGGTTACCGGTTGAAAAGTAATCAGCGGTGAAGACGTATGATTTGGTTGGGCGGATAGTCCAACCACTCGCCTTTCGATCCATCCGGCCAGATCATACGAACCTGCACCTGGTCCTCACTCCCAAGCCCAAAATGCTGAAACCCAGCGATACCACCAGCGTGACCGCCGCCGATTGTTAGCTCGCGGGTCTGAACACCCAGCGAGGTTTTGACTTCAATAAATCCACCAATTGCTGCGTGATTGGTTTGATCCTGAGTGACATCCAGCAATAGCCAGTTGCCACCCTGAGAAGTGTTCTGGCTGACTTCGAGCTCAGAACCTCGGTTGACGACCACCAGATCCAGCTTCCCATCGTTGTTCAGGTCAGCAAGCGCCGCGCCACGAGACTTAGCCATCGAGGCAGCGCCTGCATCTGCTGCAGCTTCAATAAACTGACCGTCGGAGTTCTGTAGTAGTAGGTTATTGGGGTCGTTCAGAGCCGCATCGGGCATCTGTTCTACGTTTCCCTTGGCCACGAATATATCGTCCCGGCCGTCGTTGTTGACGTCGCCAAACTGTGAGTGCCACCCGGTGGATGGCCTTCCGTCTCCACCGTTATGCGGCCGATGAGCGGTCGTACCCTTTTCGTAAGTTGCATCGCGCCAGGTCGGGCCGTTTGTCACTGGGTCAAAAATCTGGAGTTTCTGGTCACCCATCGAGGTCAGATAAACTTCAGGAAAACCGTCTCCTGTAAGGTCGCGAGAGGCGATCCCCATTCCCCAGATCGAAAATGGAAGCCAGCCGTCGTCTTCCGAGTATTGCCGAGGCTCAGGTTCCATCGCCCATAACTGCTCGTGACCGCCGCGAACATAGTAGTGACGGTCGTTGCTGACGCGAAGATCAGCGCGGCCAGTTCGGGCCCAGTCCGAAAACAAAATAGAAAGTGAGCAGTAGCCGGGCTCAAGATGCAGTGGCTCGTGATACAAGTCGCCTTCTGGGCGGTACAAAAGGGTTGGTCCGCAGGATTCAAAAGGACCTTCGGGATCAAACCGATCAACATAGGTGCCAAACGCCAAGGTCGGTAAAGTTTGCCCGCTTTCCCATGTTGCCGAGAACCCTGTGGTCCAGTGGTCTTCCGACTGAAACCCGAATTCAGTGAAAGGGCTGAATTGGCAGTCGGGATGGCCCCGAAGAAGCAGGTCTGGGCCAACACGCAAAATCGCCAGTTCCATTATGCCGTCACCATCAACGTCGAGAGGATAAGCCCCGGTCACGCCTTTCAGCGACAAGCTTTCTGGTGTTTCTATCTTAAATGATATCTGTTCTCTCGAAGTGTTTATGAACAGTTGAGAGCTATTGGATCCGCCTGCTAAGAAGAGCTCTGGCAGGGTATCCCCATTGCAATCAAAAACGGCGACGCCTCCGCCAACAAAATGCTCCCAGCCGCCATCATAGATATGTTTCGGCACATCCACGATTGAAAACTTAGGAACGTCAGTGTTCGCGTTCGCAACAGAGGCAAAAGCCAAAAGTATCGCAAGCTCAGGACGCATTCGCAGAAAGCTCCTTAACCTTGAGGATTGAGATCTGCTCGATCCCATATGCTGCGGCTCCTTTTGCCCACATCATGTCGCCCCAATGATGAACTTTGATCTCGGGTAAGGGGGCATCGACCTTCACGACCCCATTTCGAATACGGTTCATTACTTCGTTGGAACACAGATGTTCGAAACTCATTTGTGCCCCTGAGACGATAATGCATTCTGGGTCATACAAGTTGATCAGGTTGGAGATCCCGAGGCCAAACATCTGACCTGCGCGAGCAAGCACTGATGATGCTCTTTCGTCACCTGAGTTAGAGCGGTCATGTATGTCGGAAACGGATTCCATGCCGTTGGTATGACCGGTGACCGTCATCTCGCGGATCAAAGCATAGTCGCCCACATAGGCTTCAAGACATCCGCGTTGACCGCATTGGCAAAGGGCTCCGTCAAGTTGAACCTTGGTATGCCCAAACTCAGCGCCGCAGCCTCGTTCTCCACGGTATAGTTTACCGTCCAACACGATACCAAGGCCAACACCATGTTCGATCGTAACGACGAGGAAGTTCTTTAGGCCCTTGCCCAAGCCAAAAAGCTGTTCGGCCTTGGCGACAAGATTGGCGTCGTTGTCAACGAATGCAGGGCAAGGCAGCTCATTTGAAAGCAAATGGCTGAAATCAATATTTCTCTCAGTAATCGAGGAAGACCAGTGGACAAAATTCTTGTTAGCATCGACCAGTCCAGCCACCCCGATAGAAACACCTGCCAAATGAGCGACGGAACGGTCGATCTGACTGCAGGTTTCTTCAAGAGCTTCGCGGATCGCCGATACAAATTCTTGTGGCGACATTCTGGCTTGATCCAGAGCATATTTATGGGATGCGACTTCGTTACCTTCAAAGTCGACCAAGATAACTGAGATTACTTGCCGAGCCACCTTGAGGCCGGCCACAAGGTGCATCTGGCCGTCCAGTTGCAGCAATACTCTGGGTCTGCCTCTCTTCCCCGACATCGACTGTGCTTGGCTTTCAGTCTCTTTGACCAACCCGGCCGAGATGAGATCAGCCGTGGCGGCGGTGACAGTCGCAGGGCTGGTTTGCAAGGCGGATGCAATATCGATCCGCGAGACGGATCCCTTGGCTCTGATGTGCTCCAATACCCGCAATCGGGTTGCGTTTCTTTGTTCTAAAGAAACCGGAGAGGCTTTGCTTTTCAGCATCTTGTCCTCGCGAATCTTGCCGTTGGTCCAATCTATTTGAATTTTAACGCCTCTTGTAGAGTAAATATTTTACCGGCTGAAATAAATATGGTATTGAAATTTGTGAGAGCCGCGAATCGAAGTGCGATGGCTCGGCAAATGGGAGGAAATCATGAAAAAAATTCTCAGCTTTTCGGCTGTGGCCACTTTGTTGGCTTCGACCGCATTCGCAGAGCCAGTGGTCGGCGTAAGCTGGTCGAACTTTCAGGAAGAGCGTTGGAAAACGGACGAGGCGGCCATCAAATCGGCGCTTGAAGCTGGGGGCGCCGAGTACATTTCGGCTGACGCGCAATCGTCTTCCGCAAAGCAGTTGTCGGACATCGAAAGCCTGATTGCCCAAGGTGTAGACGCGCTTATCATCCTAGCGCAGGACGCACAGGCCATTGGTCCAGCGGTTCAGGCCGCGGCAGACGAAGGTATTCCTGTGATTGCCTATGACCGTCTGATCGAGGACGACCGAGCATTTTATCTGACCTTCGACAACGTGGAAGTCGGCAGAATGCAGGCCCGCGCTGTATTTGAGGCCATGCCGAAGGGCAATTATGTCATGATCAAAGGCTCTCCCACGGATCCAAATGCGGACTTCCTGCGGGGTGGTCAGCAAGAGATCATCGGCGCAGCCGTTGACAGCGGTGACATCGTAATCGTTGGTGAGGCCTATACGGATGGCTGGTTGCCGGCGAACGCGCAGCGAAACATGGAACAGATCCTGACCGCGAATGAGAACAACGTGGATGCGGTTGTTGCATCAAATGACGGTACTGCAGGCGGGGTAGTTGCGGCCCTAACTGCTCAGGGTATGGAAGGGATTCCGGTATCCGGTCAGGATGGCGATCACGCAGCGTTGAACCGCGTTGCGCTGGGGACTCAGACCGTTTCTGTTTGGAAAGACGCGCGTGAGCTTGGTAAGGCGGCGGGCGAAATCGCGGTTGCGCTCAGCGGCGGCACAAGTCCTGCTGATGTCGAGGGCGCAGTTAGTTGGACTTCACCAGGTGGCACCGAGATGAACTCGGTTTTCCTAGCGCCTGTTCCGATCACCAAGGACAACCTGTCCGTTGTCGTGGACGCTGGGTGGATCCCATTGGAAGATCTGTGCCAGGGCGTTGAAAACGGACCTGCGCCTTGTAACTAAACCACTCAGCCCTGGGCCCTTTAGTCCGGGCCTGGGGCAAATGCTGAATATGAAAGATCGGAAATGACCGAAACTTCGTCTCAGCCGGTACCTGAAAAAGCGAAACCCAGCCTGTTCCAGCAACTGGAACTGGATATGCGACTTTTGGGAATGATCGGCGCGTTTGTCATCCTGTGCATCGGGTTCAACATCTTCACAGATGGGCGCTTCCTGACGCCTCGTAACCTGTTCAACCTGTCTATCCAGACGGTTTCGGTCGCCATTATGGCATGCGGGATGGTATTTATTATCGTCACGCGGCACATCGACTTGTCGGTTGGTGCACTGCTGGCAACAACCTCGGCCGTGATGGCGATGACGCAAACCGAGCTTTTGCCTCAAGTCCTTGGGATGGGTTTGAACAACCCGGCAACTTGGGCGATCACTATTGTCGTCGGGCTATTTGTCGGCACGCTGGTTGGTGCATTTCACGGCTGGATGGTCGGTTATCTGACGATACCAGCCTTCATCGTCACCCTTGGTGGATTCCTGGTTTGGAGAAACGTGGCGTGGTATTTGACCAGCGGCCAGACGATTGGCCCTCTGGATAGCACGTTCCTGATGTTTGGCGGGACTAACGGAACTTTGGGAACAACGACAAGCTGGCTGTTTGGACTGTTCGCTACTGCGATCGCTATCTGGGCGTTGTGGAGTGGTCGCCGCGCAAAAGCGTCACATGGTTTCCCGGTAAAACCTGTTTGGGCCGAGGCCACTCTGGCCGGGATAGTCGCAATTGCTATCCTTGGGTACGTTTACATCGTAAACAGCTACGCCATTCCGACGCGCCGGCTGCAACGTATGTTCGAAGCGCGCGGCGAGACAATGCCAGAAGGGCTGGTTGTAGGATACGGCATACCGTTTTCTGTCCTCATACTGATCATCGTAGCGGTTACCCTGACGATTGTGGCACGAAAAACCCGGTTTGGTCGGTACATCTTTGCCACTGGCGGAAACCCGGATGCGGCAGAGCTTTCTGGCATCAATACACGGCTGCTGACCGTGAAGATTTTTGCGCTTATGGGCTTCCTGTGCGCCGTTTCTGCTGTGGTCGCCTCGGCACGCCTTGCAAATCACTCAAACGACATTGGCACACTGGATGAGCTGCGCGTCATCGCCGCTGCAGTGATCGGAGGAACCGCATTGTCTGGTGGCATCGGTACCATATACGGCGCGATCCTTGGCGCATTGATCATGCAGGCGCTGCAATCGGGCATGGCAATGGTTGGCGTGGACGCCCCGTTTCAGAACATCGTCGTCGGCAGCGTCCTCGTGTTGGCCGTCTATATCGACATCGTTTACCGCAAGCGACTGGGGGCCAAGTGATGCAAGCTCAGGATACTCAGAAAAATCTTTCCGGCACTGGGCGCGGTTCAGGCGCGCCGCCATTGGTCGAGATGCGCGACATCTCGATTTCCTTCGGTGGGATCAAGGCCGTCGACCATGTGTCGGTCGATCTCTATCCGGGTGAAGTCGTTGGCCTGCTTGGCCACAATGGCGCGGGAAAGTCCACGTTGATCAAGGTATTGTCCGGCGCCTATCAGATGGATCACGGTGAGATTCTGATTGATGGCAAGCCAGTCGAGATTGGCAATCCCCGTGATGCCCGGGCGAATAATATTGAGACCATCTATCAAACGCTCGCCTTGGCCGACAATCTGGACGCGACATCGAACCTGTTCCTTGGGCGCGAGATGACGACGCCTTTTGGTTTGGTCAACGACGCAGCCATGGAGGCCGAGTGCCGAAAGATAATGGCGCAGCTCAATCCGAACTTTCAGAAGTTCAATGATCCGGTCTCCGCCTTGTCGGGTGGCCAAAGACAGTCTGTGGCGATCGCTCGGGCCGTCTATTTCAACGCCCGTATTCTGATCATGGACGAGCCGACAGCGGCACTTGGGCCACATGAAACGCAGATGGTGGCGGATCTGATTCACCAACTGAAGGCACAAGGCATCGGGATATTTCTGATCGACCACGATGTGCATGCCGTTATGGAGCTGTGTGACCGTGCCTCGGTCATGAAGAACGGGAAACTGGTCGGGGCGGTCGATATCGCAGACGTCACTGACGACGATCTTTTGTCGATGATCATTCTCGGCAAACAGCCAGCACAAAAAGCAGAGTAGGGGGCAGAAATGCCAAGTGGATTTTTTGAAGGGATCGAAAAGATACGGTTTGAAGGCGCGGACAGCGACAACCCGCTGGCATTCCGCCATTATAATCCGGACGAGATTGTCATGGGAAAGCGCATGGAAGACCATCTACGATTTGCTGTGGCCTGGTGGCATTCATTCGCGTGGGAGGGCGGAGACCCCTTTGGTGGACCTACGTTCGAACGCCCATGGTATCCTCAGGTCGATATGGGCCGGGCCCGCCAGAAGGCAGATATTGCATTCGAATTGTTTGAGCTTTTGGGGCAGCCATTCTTTTGTTGGCACGACGCTGATATCCGGCCCGAACAGGGAAATTTTGCTGATAACCTGCGCACATTGGAAGAAATCACCGATTACATCGGTGAAAAGATGCAAGTTTCTTACACCAAACTGCTTTGGGGTACGGCCAATATGTTCAGTCATCGTCGCTGGATGTCTGGCGCCAGTACCAATCCTGATCCCGACGTTTTTGCGTTCGCTGCAGCGACAGTGAAATCCTGCATGGATGCAACTCACAAACTAGGCGGTGAAAACTATGTTCTGTGGGGTGGTCGTGAGGGCTACGAAACCCTTCTGAACACGGACCTGAAAACTGAATTGGACCACATGGGCCGTTTTCTGAACATGGTCGTAGAGTACAAACACAAGATCGGGTTCAAAGGCACTATTCTTGTGGAGCCGAAACCTCAGGAGCCTTCCAAGCACCAATACGACTATGACGCAGCTACTTGCATTGGATTTCTTAGGAAGTACGGTTTGGAGAAAGAAGTGAAGCTGAATATCGAGCAGGGCCACGCGATCCTTGCCGGGCATAGCTTTGAGCATGAAATTGCGGTTGCGACTACTGAGGGGATGCTGGGTTCGATTGATATGAACCGCAACGACTACCAATCTGGATGGGATACAGACCAGTTCCCGAACAATACACCGGAAGTTGCCCTAGCTTACTATTACATCCTGAAGGCTGGTGGTTTTACCACCGGCGGCACAAATTTCGACGCCAAAATTCGCCGGCAATCGATTGACGCTGTCGATCTGGTGGCGGCTCATATCGGCGGAATGGACATATGCGCACGCGGTTTGAAAGCAGCGGCTGCAATGATTGAAGATGGGGGTTTGGAAAACGCGCTTTCGCAACGGTATTCCGGTTGGAAGTCTCCAAAAGCGGATGCCATGTTGGGCAGTAGCCTGGATGAAATTTCCGCGCGCGTTTTAGATGAAGGAATAAACCCAGAGCCGCAATCTGGACGCCAGGAAATACTAGAGAATTATTTGAACAGATTTGTCTAACTGCCAAACTTGGGTGTTTTCCACTGTTGTCAAAAGTCACGCCAAGCCGCCCTTGGTGCTGAGGACACTAAGGGAGGTCTTGTTTATAACCCGTCCATAAAGACAAAACCTTTCTTTGATCTGGTCAAGCGGCCGCAATTCTTTTGGGGTCACAAATGCTTGACGTTTAGGTCAGAAATGAATGACGTGCTTGACCGATTTAATGAGTATTTGGCCGTCGATTGAGTCAAATATCGGTGACGTTCCACACCTCGTAAGGCGACACATAGTTCTGCCACCGGCGATAGAATCTTGCCATTTTCGCCTCACTTCCTTCAACCATCACCTAGAGCGATTTCATTGACCATGACTTCCCATTAGAAAAAATCAGGGCTGATTTGCAGATCAGACGCCAAAGGCGCCCGTTCCTCCTGATCTGCCAAGTGGCGGACGCGGATGGGGTCTAAAATGTTTGACGTCTAGGTCAGAGATGAGTGAGGCGATTTGCCGATTTGTAGAGGTTTTGGAGGTCGATTAAGCCAAATATCAGTGACGTTCCGAGCCCTGGAAATCGCTTGGAAAATTGACGGTTTTGACTAGCTGCCCGCTAAAACACCCGCCAGTCACGTGTTTGTTCCTTGGGGAGACACGGCATCTGCCTTGTTACTCAACACAACTATTGAGTTTTGGATGAAACTGGATAGAAAATTGAAATTCCTACTAAGACTCTTGCCTGCTATTCGATCAAGTAGTTACGGCAAGAAGGAAAAAGCAGACCATAACCTTAGCTTCTGAAGGAACCGGAACCAGCATAGTCTGCCTCATTCCATGTGTTTGCTAAAGTTTTATCATCGAATTGATTCTATTCGATTTTGCCCTTTTAGACGATTCTTTAGGGAAGGTGAGTGCGGAGTTTCACACTGACGATAGATCCGTCGTAGCATCCACCCAACGGTTGTGCCGCCGAACTGAGTTCCGTCGGACAGGATGCCAAGAAATGCTCAAATACCATCCAGAGCTTTAGGTCCGCCTAGTTTAACTATCTTAGTTCATGTTGACAAAAGGGATTCACATCGGACGATTGGCGTGATTCAAGCTGGTTTCTACGATTGGGAGCAGTTTGGCCCGAGACCTGATGACCGACGAGGAAAGGGCGTTCTTTGAGCGTTTCATTCACGCCGTACGTGGCCCAATTGGGCGAAAGCCCACCGATCACCGCCGTGTCCTTGATGGGATTTTCTGGATTTCCCGAACCGGAGCCCTTTGGCGGGACCTGCCCGATGAGTT
>NZ_JBQFPS010000019.1:0-45969 GCF_056536485.1 Ruegeria sp. CL5 | reverse complement strand
GCCAGCGGTCAAAACCGCGCAAACAGGCCGGACACATGACTGCTTCTGACAAATATACAAATCAGATCAAAAAGGATCTTGCTATGCAGGAGCCATCCACACAAGCAATTCACCGCGGGAGAGAAATCGCAAGACAGGCAAACTCACAAAATGCGTACCTTCCTGCGCTTCGAAATTCGGACGCTAACAGGTCGAACACATGATTTTGCCCACAGCCCATCGCCGTGACATAATTCTCTTGCTCTACAGGAGCCATTAACACACCGATTAGGCCGCATCGCGATACAGCAATGCGGCCGTCGAAGCTGCTGTTTTCATAGTGCACAAGAAGCTTGTGCGACTTTACACTACGCGATCAGGTTGTGATCAATCACATCGAAGGAAAATTCATCAACCGTAAACATAGTATCACCGCTTGCGGCCAACTCCACCGCGTCAAAACTCGTGCGGCCCAACGAGCCTTGGAAATCGCCTTCGGCGGCGTCCGCGATCAGCGTGCCCACAAGCTCTCCGTCATCGTAGAACGCAACCTCCACTTCGCCGTTTCCATGACTTTCGTCGAAGCTAAACATGAACTCCACCGCCTCAAGATCCGCGTCCTCCAACGCGATCATCAAGCTTTCATCACCGTCGACTGACCTGGCTTCGCGTCCGAAGATCGGATCGTCGAAGGAATAGACACCTATCGCGCCATGCTTGGTGGCGACAAACTCGAAATTGGTCGGGTCAATCGCTTCCACCTTAATACCAACATCCGAAAATTTGAGACTTTTGCGCACGGGACCAAGCCGGTCGACATCCACAACTTCGCCATCGATGCTCTCGAATGCTGTGGTTCTGAACCACCCATCTGCCTCGAACTCGACCGCCAGTGTCTGTGTGTCGGGCAGAAACAGGCTGGTCAGCATCGGGTCATGATCCGACGCTCGCGCGCTGGTTGCAGCAAATTCCGAATTGACATGAATGATGTCCACCAATGCGCCGGCATACAATCCCTCGGAGACCATAATATGGTCTAACGATTGGCTGTTTCCCTGAAACTCGAAGGTATAGCGCTCGTCTTCCGGGATATCGTTTGTCAGATTTACAAGGCTGGTGTTGTTTTCAAGATCGGCCACAGGTGAGACAAATTCGAATTCGTTGAAGTCACCCAATACAACCGCATTGGCCTCAGCACCAAGACCATTGACGAAGTCCTGCACTGCCTGACTTTGAGCCTGACGTTCATCCAGACTGCCATTCACTGTAACGTCCTCTTGACGTGCGGCAAAATCCTGTTCGGTCCCCAGAATGGGCGCGGATCCGCCTTTGGAGGAGAAGTGGTTGTTGACCACCGTCACCGTCTCGCCGTTGAAGACGAAATCAGCGACCAGCGGCAGGCGCGCGCCTTCGAACGCTTCGCCGGGAACTTGCCCACCGATGGTTTGCACCGATCCTTCAACCAGCGTGACACGCTCGGGATTGTACAGGAAAGCCGTGCGGATATTGCCGCCGGGCTGACCGCCCGATGTTCCGTCGCCGATGAAGGTATTGTCGATCACCTCATAGGCCGGACCACCTGCGGCAACGATGGCCGCGGCCAGCTCCGCAAGGGTCTCCGCTGCCGAAACGGTTCCGTCATCGACCGAGCCGGAATTGTCCTGCACCTCTTGCAGGCCAATGATGTCGGGGCTGCCCAGGTTGTTGGTGATCTGCGCGGCAATGGCGTCGAACCGCCCATCGGCCACATCCTGATCACCGTCGTCATCATTTGGATCGAGGTTAAGCACATTGTACGTCGCAATTGTCAGTTCATTGGCCGAACCGGCAATGTCGGTTGATTCCGGTTCCAATCCGGCGGATTGAATGTTCGCGGTAAAATCCTCGGTCGGCAGGATTTCGAAGTTTCCGAAACTGTATCCAACCACGCCTGTGACGTCGCCGAGAAGATCACCAACGTTTACCGTCGGGAAGTCAAAGTCGAAAATCCCGCTGTCTTCGTCGATCTGGATTTTTTCGGGGTTAAAGTCATCTGGCGAGATATTCAGCGTGCCGCGCTCGGAAAGACCCGTGGCACCGCTGCCCTGATCGGTAACGGCAAATATCTCGCCAAACCGGCTGGTTCCGCTGACGGCTCGCAGATCGGTCGCCGTCACGCGCATGCCTTCGAGGCTTTCGAAGAAGTCGATGCCGTCCTGAGTGGGTTGGAATGAGGCAAAAGCATCATCTTCGATGCTCTGGTTCGGAACGGCCCGCTCACCCGGATCGTTGCCGATCAGAACCGCATCTGGCAAGGTGTTGCCTGAAGACTGGACTTCAAGATCGAACACATTCGTCAGCTGCGTGCTTGACAGGTTTCCGCTGCCTGTACCGCCAGGGAAAAACTCAGCAACTGTTCCACCCACTGAAACTGCGTCTCCGACAGAGACAGTCGGGCTGGAACCAGTGAACACGAATATCGCGTCGGAGGTGGCATCATCACCGTCACCATCCGGGTCCTGCAAATAAAACCCGTTGGAATCCACCGCCGTGACAATACCGCTTGTCGAAACCAAACCGCCAAAAACGTTCGATGTGCCGGCGGGGAGGGTCTCAAAAAACTCGGCAGTGGTCTGCCCTTCGGCCAGAACAAAATCAGACACATGACCCGCGCCCTGGATCTCGTAGATTGCAACGATTTCGATGTCGCTGGCCGAGACAGACACTTCCACGATAGGGGCGAGGATGCCTTCATATGCCGGGTCATCGGATGTGACAGAATGCTGTATTTCCGCGATCTCGGCCGCCTCCGGCAAATCGTCATCAACCGCGGTCACTGCAACTTGCTGCGGCTGATCAAAATTTGTCGCATCAAATACAAGCTCGGCCGGTACGACATCCAGATCAGCGCCCACCGCGATGGTGATTGTGACCGGTTGCGTAGGTGCGACAGACAATGTGACTTCGTATGTATCCGCCATGCCACCTTCATCGGTGGCAAGGTCCAAATCGTTGATTATAACTGAGGGCGACGGTGTGGCATCAGTGACAGTGAAACTCGCCGGTTCGATATCGTCGATCCGTGAATTATCGGTCACCCAGTTTGCCGCGTTGTTGATGGCTGCCTGTAGCTCTGCCTTGTTACCTGTAAGCGGACCATTATAGACTCCGTTGTCGGTCTCGGGAATAGCCACAGCGCTGGTGCCCACAGTCAGACCCGTGGGCAGGGCCGAAGTGTTTGAAGAAGTTGCGTCAGCTTCATAACCAGTGCCGTTGAAATGAACAGACGCAACAAAAGACGGCGCGGTCTCGGTCCCCTGGTAGGCATGTATCTGATCCCCACTTGAAGAGAAGGATGGCCCCGAGAAAGCTGGATTTATTACGGTTCCCGCCGCGATATTTGCAGGTGCCGTCCAGATAAAAACACCCTCAGTACTGCGAAAACCGCCCGCTGCGAGCCAGCCATTGTCAGTAAATCTGATCTCAGTCCCGGCTTCGATGTCAGTCAGGGCAACGAAAGTGAACTCATCAGGGTTGTCAGAATTGAAACCGGTAAACGCAATATCGCCAGCAGCTAAAACGGTCGTCATGTCAGTACCTCTTTATAGATAAGAAAAAAGGCAGCGGCCTACGAGAGACTCGCCGCAACACAACCCAAGGTAGCGTACGCTAGAGGAATTAGTTAAAAAGTTGTGTACAATCGAACAATACGGCGGAGCTTTGCCGCTAGATGTTCGTCAGGCCGTTGCTCACATAAGCAACTGGTGAAAATCGCAATGTTCGAGCAATTCTAAGTGCAGTCAGTATTTTGTTGGAGTTCATTTTTTATCCGCCAAGAATAGACCATCAACACGACTGCTACCACAATCCTGGAGGTTCAATGGGTTCTGCATGTTGATTACGATCGCGAAGAAAAACATTCGCCCAAACAAGACAGTCAAGTGTGCCAAACGGTCCAGATCCGACATCCGGCAGCCAGTCCAGATGCTACACCCGCGCCAGCTTTCGGGACATTCGCTGCAGGCGCGAAGCCCATCCAGAATCGCGTACCAACCTGTGGAATCATGAATATAGATCCGGCGCACACCTAGGTCCGGATCTGACGTCGATAAGGCAACCCGAGCCTTTTCTCCATGATCGTTTAGCCCAAACTGAACAGCTGTGCCGACAAGATACAGTTGCGGGACCGGGCACCCGCAGCAACTCACGAAGTTTCTACCCTGCGGAACGGTTTTTCTTGATCTTGGTCAGGCGGTCTGTGTTGCGATTTTTAAATGATCATTTTAATATTCACCGATGGGTAGACCAAGATCATATTCGCGCGAAGCCGTGGTTGAAAAAGCCATGGGTGTTTTTTGGCAAAACGGCTACAAGGCTACGTCAATAAGTGATGTCGTCCGCGAAACCGGGCTAAACACAGCCAGTATGTACAAGGAGTTTGGGGACAAGGAGGGATTGTTCTCGGCAGCCCTGGATCATTATCGCGATCATGTTATCGGGCCGCGCTGCCGTATTCTGATCGACAATCCGAATTTAGAGGGTGTCGAAATGTTTCTCAGAAATGTTTTTTTGGGAGCCGCCAAGTCGGAATACAAGGGCTGCCTCATGATGAACCACCTAGCGCAGAAACATGTGATAAGTCCTGAGGCCGCTGAACAGGTGGGCGCGTTCTGTGCAGAAGTGGAATCGCTGGTTGAAGCCGCTTTTCGTAATGCCCAGTCGGATGGAGACATCGGGCCGGACAAGGACACGGCGCAGCTTGCAAGCTTTGTAACTTTTTGCGTCCACGGGACTGTTTTGTATGGGCGGCACGACGAGAAAAAGCACGTAATACCAAATTTTTACGATATGATTATGAAAGAAATACGTGGGTGAGGCCGATCACTCAGTTATTTTAAAAATGTTTTTTTAAAATACTATTCTAAAACTATCCTATCCAAACAGAACTGACGGTGATGAAGCGTCGGACGTAAGGAAACATGGATAGGAGAAACACAATGAGTATTTCCGAAGCGGCCATGGCCTTCTTTGATGCGTGCGAAACAGGCAAAGGATGGAACGTCTGCAAGGCATACTGTCAGGACGGTGCCTCATTTGCATGTCAGGCAGATGCATTGGCTAAAATATCGACAATCGAGGGTTATACTGGCTGGACGGCAGAAATTTTAACACCGATCCCCGATGGCAATTACGATATCACCTCTTTCTCGACTGACCACGAACGAAACATCGTAACGATCACAGCAGTATTCAGCGGCAAACAAACCGGTGAGGGTGGGCCGGTTCCTGCCACAGGCAACGAAATTGCAACCAATTACGCCTACGTTATGGAATTTGAAGATGGTAAGATCGCCCGAATGACCAAGATCTGGAACGACGGGCACTCTCTAAAACAACTCGGATGGGCATAGGGCGATCGTAGTAGTGGCGCCGTCTTTTAGGGTGGTGAGGCGTGAATTGGTGACCACTTCGGCCTCTCACCTGCTACTAAGCCTCTGAGCTACCAGCCTACGGTTCATGACTACCGTCTATAGCGAGTTTAAGCCCGAAGTGGTTTTGAGCCCCGTGTGAAACGCAAGCATTCCGCAGATCTGGCATCAATTGACCTTGAGGGCTAATCGCCAGTGCACAGAAAAAGTAATCCCGCCAAACACTCTTTGGGGAGGGCGCCATGTCAACTCAAACTGGATATCTGTTGATCGCCGATATTTCCGGATACACCCAATTTCTGACATCGTCAGAAATGGATCACGCCAATCCGATTTTGCAATCTTTGCTCGGAGTGCTGATCGAACAATTGGGTGATCCGCTTCATTTTTTGGAAAACCGAAGGCGAAGCGGTTCTGGCATATTCGACACGGCAAGATTTCCCCTCCGGCGAGACCTTCCTGACCATCTGCGAAAACCTCTACAACGTATTTGCACTTCGTCGGCAGGACATAATTACCAACACAACCTGTACCTGCAACGCGAGTGCCAATGTCGGAGGGCTGGATTTGAAGGTTATCGCCCATCATGGTCGGTTCGAAGAAATGCAACTTGGCCCGGTAAAGGACTTTTCCGGCGCCGACGTTATTCTGGTCCACCGAATGGCCAAGACGAACGTTGTTGAAGCCACCGTTGTGCGCAGTTATGCGCTGTTGAGCGAGGACGCTGCAAACGCCATGGATTTCAAAGGCGTAGTGGAACCATTTTCACAGGAAATCGAGCATTTTGGCAAAGTTTCGATGTCAGTCTACAATTTGGCTAAATCGTGGGAACGTTTGCGTGCCAATCGCGAGCGTCATTTCCTGATCGAGGAAGACGGAGTTTGGACATTCCGCCATTATTTCGATGCGCCAATCGCAGTCGTTTGGGAGGCGTTGGTCGCGCCGGAACTGAAGCTGAAATGGATGAACCGTGTACAGGAAATCACCGTCGACAGCCCACAAGGGCGCCTCGGCAACGGGTCGGGATATCATTGCTCTCACAAATTGGCGGATTTTTTCTATCGCATCACTGATTGGGAACCGTTCGACTACTTCTCGACCTGCATCCAGGATCCGGCGCGCACTGGAGTAAGCCTGCCCGAGACGTACCATCTGACGCAATCGCACAATGGCACCGATCTGCGATATACAATGGGACAAGCGACTGATGCCGAAGGCAACAGGTTGGAAACCTCCGAACGGGAGATTTCAGCGTTTCTGGCGGAGTTTTGGGCAACGTCGTTTCAAGAACTGGACGAACAACTCAATGCTTCGGCCTAAGTGGTCTTAACCGGCCCAAAGCGGCCATTCAGCACGTCGGCTCACACCGCAATGCAGCTTCATTGAACCCGACATTCGCAGTGCCTGCGAGATTGACGCGTTGCCCGAGGTCGGCAGAGCGGACGAAACTGCTGTTGGTACTTTGCGAGCAAACGACCGCTTTGTGCGATCTGCAACTGTAGAGCAAAACGCCTCGAGTGGAATTCCGAACCTGCAGCTATTGCTGAACAATGTCGGCTTCAAAGATAACGCAGGTAATCATGTCGCTTCAAAGTCTTTGAAAGAAAGCCGTAGATATCCGCTGACCGATGAAAGCAAACTTTTGAGCGTGCTGAAGATCGCTGCATCAATCGAAAAATCGCAGACGGTAACTGTTGTTCAAACATGCAAGGCGGCAGAAATCTGCCGCCTTGCATTCGTCAATGATCTCAATCGGCCGCCAATTCCGTGATCTCGCGACGGAAAGGCAGCGCATCGCCAATATCCTCGCCATCCAGCTCACGCGCGTAGCGGTGGCCGGCATAGGTTGCCCATGCAATCGGGCCCGGCGCATTGGCGTCGCCGATCAATTTAACGGACTTGATACCGGCATCCGCCCATTCGGCCTCGCGCGTTTTCAAGTCATTGAAGACCGAGTTGTTTTCCAAACGCGAGGCGACCATGACCACCGCATTTGCCTCGATCTTCCAGGCGCGGTCTGTGTAGACGCAGTTCGAGACCACATGATCCGGGTGGATTTCCGTGATACCCTGGTTCAATACGATTTCGACGCCCGCATCCACCAGTCGTGGGTGAATGGCGATCTGCTCCAGCGTGTTGTTCGTCCAGTCGCTGACATAGGCTGACGGCGTGACCATCGTCACCTGCGCGCCGTTCTTGGCCAGCAGTTCGGCCACTACGCCTCCCATGTAATAGTGGTCGTCGTCATAGACCACCACTCGGCCCGAAGGGATGGTGCCATCCATCAGATCGTCCGGCGTATAGACCTTGGCACCCTCGGCGATCGGCATCGGCACGACATGCTGGCGCGAGACACCATCGTTGCGCCATTTGGCCCCAGTGGCGATGCAGACGTTTTCAAAGCCGAACTCAAGGATGCTTTCGGCGTCCAGCTCGCTTTCGCGGTACATCTCGACGTTCGGACGCTGGCTCAGCTGGTAGTCACGGTAGTCCACGACGCGACCCCAGGCCGACAGACCGGGCAGCAGGCGTTCGCGGGCCACGCGGCCGCCGATCACGTCGCGGGCCTCGGCCACAGCGACGTCATAACCCCGGCGGCACAGCGCCCATGCGGCCTCAAGCCCTGCGGGGCCTGAGCCTACAATCAGCACGTTGTCGCTGTCTCCCTTTTCGTTCATCTTTTCGGGATGCCAGCCCTTGCGCCATTCCTCCATGAATGTGGGGTTCTGGGTGCAGCGGCTGATCGACATCGTCATGTCGCCGGTGATGCAAATGTTGCAGCCGATACATTCGCGGATGTCCTCGATCCGGCCTTCCTCGATCTTTTTCGGCAGAAACGGGTCGGCAATCGACGGACGTGCGCAGCCGATGAAATCCAGCGTGCCAGACTTGACCATCTTGGCCATCACATCGGGCGATGTGAACCGCCCTACCCCAACGATAGGCCTGTCGGTCAGCTCGTGGATCCCGCGCACCAATTCTTCCTGCGCGGCCTCTTCCTTGAAGCGCGACGGGCCTGAGCAATCCTCCCACGTTCCCTGTGCCAGATCCCACAGGTCGGGCAGGTCTTTGTTCATCTCAATATAGTCGCGCACTTCGGCGTTTAAAAAACCCAACTCGCCGATGGTTTCATCCAAGCTGACCCGTAGTGTGATAGCCATTGTGTCACCTACGGCATCGCGCATGTCGGCGATAACTTCCTGACTGAACCGAGCGCGGTTTTCCAGTGATCCGCCATATTCGTCGCTGCGTTGATTGGTGGCACGGCTGAGGAAGTGTTGGAAAATACCAAACCCGTGTGCGCCGTACAGACAGATCAGGTCGAATCCAGCGTCTTTCGAGCGTTTCGCGGCGTTCACGAACCATCGGCGCAGATCCTTGATGTCCTGCTTATCCAGCGCGCGGGCCTGCACTGGGTCATTAGTAAAGGTACGGATCGGCAGGGCCGACGGTGCCAGCGGCACTTCTTTGGTATAGAGGTTCGGCCCGTTGATGCCGGAATAGGCCAGCTGAATACCAGCAAGCGCGCCATGGGTTTTCATCTGCTCGGACATCTTGCGCAGTTGCGGGATATCCTTGTCTTCCCACAAGCGCAGCTCGATGAAGGGGGTGATTTCCGAGGTGTGGTGCATTTCGCACTGTTCGGTAAAGATCACGCCCCAGCCGCCTTCGGCCTTGATCCCGCGCATTGCTGCGGCCGCGGATGGGTCGCGATATCCGCCGCCATTGCAATGGGGCACCTGATAGAACCGGTTCTTGGCGGTCAAGGGGCCGATCTGCATCGGTTCGAACAATATGTCGTAACGTGGGTCGCGCATAGCTGGCTCCTTCGGGCTGGCTGATAGGTTTCGAGGGCGTTTAAAGGCCTGCGGCAACTTCGGTGATGGCGTCGCGCAGGATGTCTTCGATACGGTCGATCATGGGCTCGTCCATGATCAGGGTAGGGGACAGGATCAGCACGTTGCCTAATGGCCTTGCGATCAGGCCGCGTTTCTGACAGGCGCGGGCCACTTTCAGCCCAACCTGCGCATCATCTGGATAGCTTTCCTTGGTGTCGCGGTCTTTGACGAACTCGATCCCTATCATGAAATGGCTGCCGCGCACTTCGCCGACCAGTTCGATGTCGGTCAGGCCCCGCAGATTGTTTTCAAACCGTTTGCCGGTTGTGCGGACACGCTGGGGGATGCCCTCACGCTCCATGATGGCGATGTTGGTCAGACCCGCAGCCGCCGCTGCCGGGTGCCCCGAATAGGTCATGCCATGCAGGAACATGCCATCCGGCCCTGAGATCACCTCGTGAATATCGTCCGAGACAATGGTGGCCGACAGCGGCTGATAGCCCGAGGTCAGACCCTTGGCCGTGGTAATAACATCGGGCACCATGCCGAATGCATCCTCGGACGCAAAAAAGTGCCCAAGTCGGCCAAAGGCGGTGACGACCTCATCGGCGACGTATTTGATATCGTTGGCTTTGCAGACCTCCCACGCGCGTTTGTGGTACCCTTTGGGCGCTGAGATCACACCGCCTGCGCCCAGAATGGGTTCGGCGATAAAAGCGCAGATGTTTTCCGCGCCGATGCGGTCGATGCTGTCGGTCAGATCGTCGATCAGGGCGTCGAGAAACTCGGCCTCTGTCAATTCATCCCCTTCGCGCCAGTAATGGGGCGAGCGCAGGTGATGCACCAGATCATTGGCCGCGTGCCAGCCCTCGGAATAGCCGGGGGTCGTCATCGCCATCGCAAGGTGGGTCGAGCCGTGATAAGCCCCGTGCCGCGACAGCACCATTTTCTTTTCCGGCTTACCCTTGCGGATATTGTAGTGTTGCAGCATCCGAATGGCGCTGTCATTGGCGACCGAGCCGGAATTGCCGAAATAGACCGAATTCAGATGCCCGGGCGCAAGCTGCGCGACCTTCTCGGCCAGCTCCGCAGCGGCGGGATGGGTAAAGTTGTAGAAGGTCGAATAATAGTCCAGCGTTTTCAACTGATCGGTGATCGCGTCGATCATCTCGGTGTTGCCGTGGCCGATATTGACGCACCACAGACCCCCGATCCCATCGATCAGTTCGGTGCCATCGCTGTCATAGACATAAGCCCCTTTGGCGCGAGAGATCACGGTGCGTGCGCCTTGCTGTTTCAGTGCGTTCAGGTCGGCGAAGGACTGAATCAGGTGATCGTCCTGCGCA
Organism: Ruegeria sp. CL5; assembly: GCF_056536485.1. NCBI lineage: Bacteria > Pseudomonadati > Pseudomonadota > Alphaproteobacteria > Rhodobacterales > Roseobacteraceae > Ruegeria > Ruegeria sp. CL5. Next base: position 35,397 of record NZ_JBQFPS010000019.1, on the reverse strand, counting down.
AGAATTTCAAGCGTATCTTTGGCCATGATCAACCCCCTTGGTCCCCGATGCTAGCGCGTGGTGGCGGTAAGACCCGTCGCGAATTGATCGCGATATATACCACCCATTTTCATGAAAAAGGTTACTTTGGTCAATTTGAGGGGTATATACCCCCAGAGGGGTACTCGCACATGTCGCTACTTCCAGCCGCAGATGCTTTGTCGGATGCCATTCTGGCCACCGGGTCCGAGCGTTTCAGCAATGCGCTGCGCCAATGGCTGAATGTGACATGTTCGTTCGACAATTTCGCGATCATCGCCTTTTTTCAAACCAGCAGCCCGCAGGTTCTGGCGACCCATGCCCGTGACAGCCGTGTGTTTGAACGTATCGACAGCCACTATGTCAAAGGGGCCTATCTGCTGGACCCTTTCTTTCGCTTGCACCAGAAAGGCGCGGCAGACGGGCTGTATCGTCTGACCGATGTCGCCCCCGACCAGTTTCAGCGCAACGAGTATTTCAAATCCTATTACGCCAACACGACCCTGACGGATGAACTTGCTTTCTTTGCCGGCCTTTCGCCGGGCACATCGATCACGGTCTGTATCGGCAGGGATGCCACCACGGCGTCGCGATTCTCGAACCGGGACCACACTGCGGCCAAACAGGCCGCCCCGGTGGTCAATGCGCTGGTCAGAAAGAACTGGTCCGGCCTCAGACCCCCGCACGGGGACGAACCGGGCGATATCGTCGATCAGCTACGCCACCGCTTGTCTGCCGAACAGGGCATCAACCTCAGCCCCAGACAGGCCGAAGTGGCGCTGTTGATCCTGCAGGGCCATTCGTCGATTTCCATTGGCCTGACGCTTGGCATCAGTCCGCAGACCGTCAAGGTTCTACGCAAGCAGTTATACCGGAAAAGCGGGATCTCATCCCAGGGCGAACTGTATTATCTGATTGCGCCTTACCTTTCGGAGCATGGGCAAGTGGCCCGGAAAACAACGTAGTGACCGGCGGGTTAGTCAAAGCCTAATTAAGAGATAGCCAGACAATAATTTCGCCCCTGTCGAACTTGTGAAACCTTGTTGGGGAAACGTGCGAAATTCGCTGGAGTGGCACAGACCATCACGCCCTGATCCTGGCTTTGGTCATTTCAACTGGCCCGCCCGGACAGACATGGCGACCTGTCGCCTGCTGTCATGGCATCAGCAATCAACGCGCGATTGCAACGGCCTTTCGGGGCCGGTTCTGAACGCAGAAATAGGGAACCGACACATGTCCATCGAGAAAACGGATACGCTGGTTGTTGGCGGAGGACAGGCAGGCATCGCACTGAGCGAGCATCTGGGCAACAACAATGTCCCTCACATCATCCTGGAAAAGAACCGCACCGCAGAGGCTTGGCGTACCGGCCGGTGGGATGCGCTGGTTGCCAATGGCCCGTGCTGGCATGATCGGTTTCCCAGCCTCCAGTTCAACAGGGATGACCCGGATGCGTTTGTACCCAAGGACCGCGTCGCCGAATATCTAGTTGAATATGCCGAAATGGTCAAAGCCCCCATTCGCGAAGGCGTTGAGGTGCTCAGGGCCGAACGTCTGCCGGGTGAAGGCGGATTTAAGGTCGAAACCTCGGCCGGTGAGGTTCACTCCAAGCGTATTGTCGCTGCTACCGGTGCGTTCCAGCATCCGGTGATCCCGCCAATCGTGCCGGAAACGGCCGGCGTCAAGCAGCTGCATTCCTTCTATTACAAGAACCCCGAACAACTGCCCGAAGGGGCTGTGATAGTTGTGGGTGCGGGTTCGTCCGGCGCACAGATCGCGGATGAGCTAAACCGCGCGGGCCGCAAGGTGTTCCTGTCGGTTGGCCCGCATGACCGCCCGCCACGCCGGTATCGCACCCGTGACAATGTCTGGTGGCTGGGCGTTCTGGGCCTGTGGGACATGGCCGCACAGAAACCGGGTACCGAACATGTCACGATCTCGGTCAGCGGGGCCCATGGCGGCCATACGATGGATTTCCGGCGTCTGGGGAATGAGGGCGTGACACTGACAGGCATGACCAAAGGTTTTGAGAATGGCGTGCTAAGTTTCGCCGACGACCTGCAAGCCAACGTGGCCGCAGGCGACGCCAACTACCTTGAGATGTTGGATATGGCCGACGCCTATGTGGATCGCACCGGCATCGATCTGCCGGAAGAACCCGAGGCGCGTGAACCCTTTGCGGACCCCGACAGCCTGACCAATCCGCTGACCTCGGTTGATTTTGCCAAAGAAGGCATCACCACGATCATCTGGGCCACGGGCTTCCGTCAGGATTTCAGTTGGATCAAAGCAGACGCCTTTGACGCCAAAGGCGCACCGATCCATCAGCGAGGCGTGTCTGTCGAGCCTGACATCTACTTCCTTGGGCTGCCCTGGCAATCGCGCCGCGGCTCGACCTTTATCTGGGGCGTCTGGCACGATGCAAAATACATCGCCGACCAGATCGCGATTCAGCGTGCCTATGCCGAGTACGAAGGCGAGGCAGCCATCATCGCCCCCGCCGCCGCAGAATAAAACAACAGGATTCCGAAATGGCGCACACACGCATTCGCAAATTCAACACGAAAGAAACCTACCCTGAACAGAACCTGGATAACGATCTGTGCCAGGCCGTGGTCACGCATGGCGGTAAAACCGTCTATCTGCGCGGCCAGTGCCCGCAGGATTTGGACGATGCTGTCAATATCGACAGCCACGATCCGGTAGAGCAAACCCACAAGGTGATGCAAAATATCCGACAGCTGATCGAAGAGGCGGGCGGCTCGATGGAGCATCTGGTCAAGGTCGTGGTCTACATCACCGATGTCCGCCACCGGGAGGCCGTCTATCGCACCATGGGTGAGTATATCAAAGGGGTTCACCCCTGCTCGACCGGATTGGTGGTTCAGGCGCTGGCACGTCCTGAGTGGCTGGTTGAAATCGACGGCACCGCTGTCATTCCCGACTGATCTTGCCGATCAATTGAGGAAACCGGGCTGCGCTCATATGCTCTCGCCCCGCGCAGCCCGGTCTTTATCGTTCAGGAGGTCCAAATGACTTTTTCTCTGGTCGCCCGCTGCGCTGATACCGGCATGTTCGGTCTGGCAATTTCGTCGTCCTCACCCGCGGTCGCTGCCCGTTGTTCCTTTGCGCGCGCAAGGGTGGGGGCCGTTGCCTCGCAAAACGTGACCGACCCCAGCCTTGGTCCGCTGACACTGGACCTGATGGAACAAGGCAAAACCGCGCCCGAGGCCATTGCCGAATTGACCGCCCGCGCGAAATTCATCGAATACCGGCAGGTTCTGGCCGTGGACAGCGCCGGGCGCACGGCGATACATTCTGGACCCAACAGCCTTGGCATCTGGACTCAGGCACAGGCCGAAAACGTCGCCTCGGGCGGCAACCTGCTGGCCAATGACAGCATCCCGCTGGCCATCGTCGATGGGTTTCTGTCGTCCTCGGGCCATATCGGCGACCGTCTGATCGCCGCCATGCGCGCCGGTCTGACCGCAGGCGGCGAGGCGGGCCCAGTGCATTCCGCAGGCATGAAGATCGTCGACAAGGTCAGCTGGCCCGTCGCCGATCTGCGCTGCGACTGGACCGAGGATTGCCCGATCGAAACCATCGCAACCGCATGGGATGTCTATAAGCCGCAGCTTGACGCTTATATCCAGCGCGCGCTCGATCCACGTGAGGCACCGTCTTACGGCGTGCCCGGTGACGAATAATAAGGGAGATACAGGATGTTAGACTATTCACGCGACGACTGGAAAAGCCGCGCCGCCGGTCTGTCCTTTCGCGGGCAAGCATTCATTGACGGTAAGTTCGTGGATGCGGCTTCGGGCAAGACCTTCGACAGCATCAACCCCGCCACCGGAGCGGTGCTGACCCAGGTCGCAGAATGCGACGACGAGGATGTGAACCGCGCCGTAACGGCCGCCCGCGCTGCGTTCGAGGACGGCCGCTGGTCACGCATGGCACCGAGCGACCGCAAGGCGGTGATGCTGAAACTAGCTGACCTGATCCGCGACAATCTCGAAGAGATGGCGCTGCTGGACAGTCTGGACATGGGCAAGCTGGTCACGGATGCGGCTACCATCGACGCGCCGGGATCTGCGCATTTCTTCCAATGGTATGCCGAGGCCATTGACAAAGTGTATGACGAGGTCGCCCCGACCGGCCCCGGCGATCTGGCGCTGGTCAGCCGTGTGCCTCTGGGGGTTGTTGGTGCGGTGACGCCGTGGAACTTCCCACTGGATATGGCCACTTGGAAGGCCGCCGCTGCGCTGGCGGCAGGCAATTCGGTGGTACTGAAACCGGCCGAGCAATCACCCCTGTCGGCGCTGCGTCTGGCGGAACTGGCGGCCGAGGCCGGTGTTCCCGATGGTGTGTTCAACGTTGTGCCCGGCTTCGGGGTCACCGCAGGACAGGCGCTGGGGCTGCACATGGATGTGGATTGTCTGGCCTTCACCGGCTCGACCGCCACAGGCAAGCTGTTCATGCAGTATTCGGGCCAGTCGAACTTGAAACAGGTCTGGCCGGAAACCGGCGGCAAAAGCCCCAACCTTGTCTTCGCCGATTGTGAGGATTTAGACGCCGCCGCCGACATGGCCGCCTTCGGCATCTTCTTCAATCAGGGCGAGGTCTGCTCGGCCAACTCGCGGCTATACGTGGAACGCTCCATCAAGGATGCGTTTGTTGAAAAGCTGATTGCCCGCGCGCAGGCGATGCAACCGGGCGACCCGCTGGACCCGACCTCCAAAATGGGTGCCATCGTGGACGAAAAGCAGACGCAGGGCATCATGCGCTTTGTCGAGGACGGCAAGAAGACCGCCAATCTGGTGACCGGCGGCGACCGTGTCACTGTCGAGGGCAAGGGTTGCTTTATTCAGCCGACCATTTTTGATGACGTTGCCCACGACAATCCACTGGCGCGTGATGAAATCTTTGGCCCCGTCCTATCGGTCATTCCGTTTGATAGCGAGGATCAGGTTGTGACCATGGCCAATGACTCGGTCTATGGGCTAGCAGCGTCGGTCTGGACCGACAACTTGTACCGCGCCTGCCGGGTGTCGGACAGGCTGATGGCCGGAACCGTTTCGGTGAACACGGTGGACGCGCTGTCGGCGATGACACCCTTTGGCGGCATGAAACAGTCGGGCTTTGGGCGCGATTTGTCATTGCACTCACTGGAAAAATATACTGCCCTGAAAACCACGTGGATCAAGTACAAGGCTTGATCCGCGAAACTGCGGAGATGCGCCTTTGCCTTTCAGATACACGTTGCGACAGCTTGAGTATTTTGTGGCCGTCGGAAAGGCGGGCAGCATTGCTGCCGCCAGCGACAAGCTGAACGTGTCGTCGCCGTCGATCTCAGCCGCGATTGCTCAGTTAGAGGTCGAGTTTGGCGTCACCCTGTTTGTACGCGAACACGCGCGCGGGCTATCGCTGACCAAGGCTGGGCACAAAGTCATGGAACGCACCGAATTTGTCCTGCGCGAGGCCGAGTTGCTGGCCACATTGGCCGGAGAGATCACCGGCAAGGTTCAGGGCATATTGTCGGTTGGTTGTCTGGTCACCTTCGCGCAGATTATCCTGCCCGGATTGCGGCGGGAATTTGAGAGCACCTATCCTGATGTCCGGATCGAACAGCGCGAACTGAACCAGGCAGATATCTTTAGCCAGTTGCGCCGGGCCGAACTAGACATCGCCCTGACCTATGATCTGGACATTCCCGCCGATCTGGATTTCCAGCCCCTGCACGAACTGCCGCCCTATGTGGTTTTGGGCGAAGGGCACCCCTTGGCCAACCGCGACGAACTGTCTATCGCGGACCTTCAGGACTGCCCCATGGTTCTGCTGGATCTGCCGTTCAGTGGTGAGTATTTCCTGTCCTTCTTCCGCGACGCTAATATCAAACCCAATATTGCAGAACGCACGGCGGATATGTCGGTCATGCGGTCCCTTGTCGCCAATGGGTTCGGGTTCTCGATTGCCAATATCCGCCCGTTGAACGTGTTGTCGCCTGACGGCAAGAAACTGATCTTTGTCCCCCTCGCAGGAGAGCTACGCCCGATGCGGCTGGGCTTATTGCGCGCGCGTTCCGAAAACGAGACCAACACGTCCAAAGCCTTCATCGAACACTGTGCCAAAGCCGTTCGGTCCGGGACGCTGCCCGGGCTCTGCGCGCGGGAACAAGGGTGACCGGCGTGTCTTAGAGAACGCCTAATCATTGCTTCGCCATTCCCGGATTTATGTTTTTGTCCGGTGGTATAGGGTTGAAATGAACGCCCCTCTCAGTCGGTACCGTGCTGGCTGTCCAAGCGAAAACAGGTTCAACCCGATGACCTCAACACTGGATATTCTCGATCGGCTTGTTGGCTTTGATACGGTCAGCAAGAACTCGAACCTTGATCTGGCCGCTTATGTCGAAGAATTCCTTGAGGCGCGCGGGTTTGTCGTGCATCGCATCACCGATCCCGGTGGCGACAAGACCGGGCTTTATGCCGAGAAAGGCCCCGAAGGCGATGGCGTATTGCTGTCGGCCCATACCGATGTCGTGCCGGTCGAAGGCCAAAGCTGGACCAAAGACCCGTTTCGCCTGACCCGCGAAGGCAACCGCGTCTATGGACGCGGCACCACGGATATGAAGGGCTATGTGGCCTCGGTCATGGCGCTGGCGGATCGCACCACTGGGGCGGACCTGCGCGAACCGCTCAAGATCGCGCTATCGTATGACGAAGAGGTCGGCTGTGTCGGTATTCAGCACATGCTGGACCGTCTGGCCCCGATGCTGGGTCAGCCCCGCGCCTGTTTCGTAGGTGAACCGACCGAGATGCAGGTCGCCGTGGGGCACAAGGGCAAGGCCGCTCTGCGCGCGGTGTGTCACGGCCAAAACGGCCATTCGGCGCTAGCCCCGAAATTCGTCAACGCACTGCATCTGGCCACAGATTTTGTTGGGGAACTACGCGCCTTGCAGGAAACATACGCTAATAGCGGTCATAGCGACCCGGCCTACTCGTTACCCTACACCACTTTTCACGTGGGCGTGATGTCCGGCGGCAGGGCGCTGAATATCGTGCCGGATCGCGCGGAACTGACCTTTGAATACCGCCATTTGGCTGCAGACCGGGGCAAGGATATCTTGTTCCAGATCGAAGCGGCCGCCGCCCGTGTCGGCGCGGCCTATCAAGACCTCAGCCCCGAAGCGCGTATCGAAGTTGAACAGTATAACGCCTATCCCGGACTGGATGTCGCAGAGACCGAAGGCATTATCGCCTATGCCCAGAAACTGGCGAAAAGCAACACTACCACCAAGGTCGCCTTTGGTACAGAGGCTGGGTTCTTCAGCGAACTGGGTATTCCCACCGTTGTCTGCGGCCCCGGGTCGATGGAACGGCAGGGACACAAATCGGATGAGTATCTTGAGATCGATCAGCTAAGCGTCTGCGACGCGATGATGGACCGGATTCTCGAAGATATCAGCCGCTGAGATACCATATGGATTTGCTGAACGATTTCATCGTAGCGGATGGCATCGGCCTGTTGGGGTCGATCGTCATCGTCGGGCCTACTATCTGGCGACGCGCAACATCTTGCCCGCCGATAAAATACCTTTCAACGCCTGCAATATCGTCGGCGGACTGCTGGTGACTGTGTCGCTGATCTATCGCCCCAACCTTGGGGCGATTGTGATCGAGATCATGTTCCTGCTGATCGCCACACTTGCTATCTGGCGCAACCTACGCAGACGGGCATGAACGGGACACCCGGGTCAGGACGCAATCATATAGAATTTGCGCATGGTCTGTGTGATCTCCCATGTGCAAGGCGTTCCTTTGGGCATGAAGAACGTGTCGCCCGCGGAAAATTCCTGCGCGGTCCCGTCCGGGCTGGTCAGTTTTACCGAACCTGAAATGACGGTCATCATTTCATCGACGGGATAGGCATCGAATACTTCAAGGCAGGGTGCACATTCCCAAACACCGGACAGAATTTTGCCATCGGCGCTTTCGTAAAAGCCACTGATCAGCTCCGTCCGATCTTTGGTTGTGAAATCATCCGTGGAAACCATAGAGGATGGGACAAAACCGTTTTCCGGGTGTCCGTCGGGCAGAAGGCGGATGGGCATGCTCATTTTACGATCTCCTTTTCGGCGCGCGTTTGACAAAAAAGCCCTCCGAACCGGCCAGAGCCGGACCAGAAGGCCAAAACACGAGGGGTCAAAATTATTTTTTCAGGTTGGTCCAAATCTGGTCATAAACTGCCTGGGTTTCCTCATCGCAGACTTCGATGAACACACCCGGACCAGCGTTGGCATGTGGGTTCTTTTCCGGCTGTTCCGCCAGCGCTGGGTCCAGGAATTCACCCACTCCGTTCACACCGGCGTTGTACTGCGCAAAGTTGGTCACGGCTGCGATGTTTTCAGGCTCAAGCAGGAAGTCCATGAAGATCAGCGCGTTTTCGCGGTTGGGGGCATCTTTCAGCAGAACGACGTTGTCCATCCAGGCGATATAGCCCTGCGTCGGATAGGCGTATTCCACGTTGGCACCTTCTTCACGCGCCTTGGCAGCGAAGCCATCATAGATTTGGCCAACGGCTGCGTCACCCGAGACCAGAACTTCTTTGGCGGTGTCCGAATTGAATGATGCCCAGTGCGCCTTGGCCTCTTGCAGCATCGCATTCAGGGCCTTCAGCTGTTCGCGGTCGGACGAGCATTGCGGGATACCCATATGTAGCGCGGCCATTGCCATCACTTCGCCCTGGCTGTCCAGCATGTTGATACGGCCCTGCAATTCGGCGGGTGGATTGAACAGGATGTCGGTGGTCTGAATGTCACCGTCATAGGCGTCGCGGCTGACCGCAAAGCTGGTCGAACCCCACTGATACGGGATCGAGGATTGGCGACCGGGATCAAAGCTAGGATCGGCCCATTCTTCGGCGATGTTGCCTTTGTTCTTCAACTCGCCATCGGCGATAGTGTCCAGCATGCCTTCGCCTGCCATGATCGAAACCATGTAGTCGCCGGGCACGGACACGTCATAGGTACCGATACCCCCGGCCTTGAGCGAGGCCAGCATCGACTCGTTGCTGTCATAGGTGTCCATGGTGACATTGATGCCGGTTTCTTCGGTAAACTTGTCCAGCAGCTCTTGCGGGATGTATTCGAACCAGTGGTACAGAACCAGTTCGCCCTCAGCCGCGGCGGCGTTTGCGCCAATGGCCAAAGCAAGGGCAGCGACGCCGCTTTTCATCATATGTTTCATGTGTCTCTCCGTCTGTTGGTTATTTTGTGTTGTCAGATTTGCTGACGAAATAGCTGATCGTGACCATGACGATGGACACACTCAGCAACATGGTCGAAATCGCCATGATATTCGGTTTGATCCCCTGCTTGACCGAGCCAAAGATTGCCGTAGGCAGCGTTTCAACGCCTGCGCCCTTGACGAAATTTGTGATGATGAAATCATCCAGGCTGACGATGAAGGCCAGCAGAAAGCCCGAGATAATCCCCGGCATCATCAGCGGCAGCAAGATCTTGGTAAAGGCCTGCCGTTTGGTGGCATACAGGTCCAGCGCGGCCTGCTCATAGCTGTCCTCGATCCCCTGCATCCGGGCCGAAATCGGCAGGTAAGCAAAGGGAATACAGAACGCGATATGAGCCAGCAGGATGGTCAGAAGCCCGCGCTCAAACCCGATCGAGTTGAAGAAGATCAGGGTTGCAACCGCCAGTACGATCTCGGGCACCATCAACGGTAGGCTGATAAGGCCGAAGGACACGGTCCGAAAGCGGAACTTGCCGCCGCGTACCATTCCCGTTGCTGCCAGCGTCGCAATCGTGGTCGCAGTGGTGGCAGCAATGATTGCGATGATAAAGCTGTTCTTGGCCGCCGTCTTGAACTTGGCGCTTTCCGGGCCGGTGAACACATCCGCGTACCAGCGCAGCGACACACCTTCCCAGTTGGTCAGTGATTGCGAGGCGTTGAAGCTGTAGATTGTGACCACAACCAACGGAGCATAGAGGATGACCAGACACAGCAGGGTGATCCCCTTGAAGCCAGCATAGGTCTTGATGTCGAATTGCTTACTTGCCATCACTCAGCCCTCCGCCTTGTCCGCTTTGGCCTGTTGCCGGGCCGAGAACATCAGGATGATCAGAACCATGCTCAGCAGGATCATCGACGCTGCCGCGCCAAACGGCCAGTTACCGGCATTGCCCTTGAACTGTTCCTCGATCAGAGACCCGATCATAAAGTTCTTGGCCCCGCCCAGCAGGTCAGGCGCAAGGAACGAGCCCATCGAAGGCACAAAGACCAGAATACAACCCGCAAACACACCCGGCTTGATCGCCGGCAGTAGAACCCGCCGCAGCGTTGTCCATTTCGAGGCGTAAAGGTCCGCTGCCGCCTCGGACAGGGCAAAGTTATAGCGTTCCACCGCCGCATAGATCGGCAGAACCATGAAGGGCAGGTAGGAATAGAACAGGCCCAGCTGCACCGCAAAGTTGGTGTTGACGATATGCAGGGGGCTGTCGATCAGGCCGATGCTGATCAGGAAATCATTCAGCGGTCCCTGGTCGCGCAGCAGGAACTTCATCGACACGGTGCGGATCAGCAGGTTCACCCAATAGGGGATGGTGATCAAGAACACCCAGACCGGGCGCATATTCTCGGATCGGGTGGCGATGAAATAGGCTGTCGGGAAACCGATCACGAGGCTCAGCAGGGTCGCCGCCCCCGCCTGCCAGATCGAGCGCCAGAATATCGTGATATAGGTCCATTCGATCTTTGGCGGATCATCCCCGAACAGGCCGCGATCAAAGAAGAACTGATCATAGGCCGCAAGGCTGAATTCCCAGATCACGCCGCCGCGAAACTCTTTCGTCAGGAAAGAGTAGATCAGCATCATAATCACGGGCGCCAGCACCAGAATGGACAGCGTCACCCAGGCGGGTAACAACAGCCATGTGCGGGCCTCATTATAGGTGTCTGTGGTTGCGCTGCCGCCGCTTGCTGCACCCGCCGCCATCAGTCCACCAGGAGGCGACCGGCCCCCAGCTCCATGTTGACATACATCTCACTGCCCGGCTCGAATATACGCTTGTTGCCGCGATCCGAGTTGGACGTGCGCACGATGAAATCGGGGCCATCCTGCAAATCGACGATGGTGGTGATGTCGGTGCCGACAAAGATGTTTTCCTTGATCCGGCCTTTCAGGCTTTCGGATTCCGCGGGTGTGTCGGACATGTACAGACGCTCGGGCCGGATCGACATATGCACTTTTGACCCGATGCCAATGCCATTGACGGCGTTACAGGTCAGTTCATGCCCGCCACCCAGATGGCAGGTCGCGCGCCCGTCTTCGATGCCATCGACGGACACTTCCAGCAGGTTGGTCTCACCGATGAAATCAGCAACAAACATGTTGTGGGGGCGTTCGTAAATGTCCATGGGCGCGCCCAGTTGCTGCATCTCACCGGCCGACATGACGGCGATACGGTCAGACATGGTCAAGGCTTCTTCCTGGTCGTGCGTGACGAAGATGAAGGTAATCCCGGTTTCGCGCTGCAGGTGCTTCAGTTCAAGCTGCATCGCCTTGCGCAGCTTCAAATCCAGCGCCGAGAGGGGTTCGTCCAGCAACAGAACCTTGGGCTGTGGGGCCAGCGCACGGGCCAGCGCAACACGCTGTTGTTGCCCACCCGACAACTGGCTTGGTTTGCGGGCCGAAAACTGGCCAAGCTGCACCAGTTCCAGCATCTCACCGGCTTTCTTGCGGGCCTCGGATTTCGAGGTGCCGCGCATTTCCAGCCCGAACGCCACATTGTCCAGAATGGTCATATGAGGGAACAGCGCATAGTTCTGGAAAACCGTGTTCACCGGGCGCTTGTTGGGGGGCAGGTTCTCGATCTCATCGCCATAAAGGTAGATGGCCCCTTCGGTCACGGCTTCAAACCCAGCGATCATCCGCAGCAGAGTGGTCTTGCCGCAGCCGGATGGGCCTAACAAAGTAAAGAACTCGTTGTCCATGATCGACAGCGAGATCTTCTTGAGCGCAGTAAAATCGCCATAGCGTTTCACCGCGTCTCGCACGTCAATCGCGATATTTTCTGTGTCAGACAATTGCGCCTCCCCTGAGCATCGCGAGTTTGCACTCAGGTATATACGGGCGGCGCTGCCTGCCTAAGAATTGACTTCCTCACTAAACATTAGGATTAGCCTAATCATTTCCTTTTTTGACTATAGATCAATGTGTTATGTTGGATCTGCAGCCTCTTTAGTAGAATGGAAAAGACTAAGTCGCATATTGGACGTGCAACATTCATTTCTTATAGTGATCGCTATGGAGCGAGGATCAGCCAAGGCCTACAGCATAGATGAAAGTTGGAGCATGCAACATCCAATTTTTTGTTCTCTGAATCCTTACGTGCAGGAGATAGTGGGACGAAACCCAGCCGATTGGCCGACCTTCTCGGCTAAGGGGATATCAACGTGAAAAAAATCTTCAACGGTGCTGTCAGACGAATTCGAACTCGTCTCTGGTAAGCCAGTATGGCTGTCCTTTATCCCGCGCCAAGTTCGCGCCACTCGGCAAGAGCGGCGATGCGCGTCGGCTTGAAGGTGTCTCGGCTGGCGAGCGATCTTTCCTTGTTGAAATGGTTGTATACTGAGGAATGGACGGAGGCGAATTTCTGCAAACTTCGCATACGCCTGAAACGCAGCATCGCACGTTCGCGCCGTCGAAACGGCAGGTGCGAATTCTCGACGCAGTTGTTGAGCCACCTGCCCGCCTGCTGTTTTTCGGTAGCGCCGAGCTCTCTGAGAGCAGCTCTGTATGAGGCGAAGCGATCCGTGACGATCTCTTCGGCGCAACCATGTCGCTTCACCAATTTCTTGAGGAATTTAAGTGCTACAGCTTTGTTTCAACATTTGGTAACAACGGCTTCCAGCACTTCGCCCTCGTGATCTACGGCCCGCCAAAGATAATGCCGCTTGCCATTCACCTTCACAGAGACCTCATCCACGTGCCACTTCCATTTGGAGTATGCTCTCCATTGCTGAACACGCTTCCGTCTGATCTCAGCAGCAAACATTGGGCCAAACCTGTTCCACGAATACCGGAAAGTTTCGTGGCTCACGTCGATGCCTCTCTCATGCAGCAGATCTTCGACATTCCGAAGCGAGAGCGGGAAACGGATGTACAGCATCACCGCCGAGCCGATGATCTTGGGACTGGTTTTAAAGTATTAGAATGAGGCAGGTCTGGTCATGGGCAAAAGCTACGCAACAACCCTACCCCGCTCAATCAAAGTTCTTCTGACAAGGCCACCAGTCATTCATCTTTTTCATAAACTATAAATGGCGTTCTTTTAGCGACTTTGTCGTACAGAACTCGACCGGGATAGTTAAATTCTTGAGTTGTCCAGTAGGTGGTTGGAACACCGTGCTGCTTAGCGATCTGAAAAACAGATTCGATCAGAGCTCGTCCAACACCTTTTCCCCTAACCTGCGGGTCAGCAAAGAGATCCATAAGGTAACATGTATCCTCCAGGGACCACATGAACCTATGGTAAAGATAGTGCGCTAATCCAACCGGTATCCCATCTATCTCAGCGATGAGGCAATTGTATTCACCTGCATCCGTTGACAACAATCTTTTGAATGAAACCTCATAGACTTCCTCTGAGACAGAAGTCTCGTAGAATTCCAAATATGCCGTCCATAAGCAGCGCCACTCTTTGTGATCTTTCAATTCGAGAGGGCGGATAACTAAGCCTTCCGGCATGGGTGATTCCTCCAGCGTTTTTTTGATTGCCTACAACCGAGTTCGCGAAGTTCGTTCAAATGGGCTGCTGCCCGACGTCCACACGATCATGTTTAAGTGGAATGTCCTCATCCACGACTTCTTCCAATTCCTGAGCGTATCGATGACCTGCATAAACCGCTGCTGCTATAATCGCCGGCGCATCACAATCTCCTATGCGACGAAGGCTGAACTGCAAATCCTCAGAACCGATCCGGCCGAGCAACCCCCTGTAAAGGCTATCGTTTGGCTTGCGAGCAGTAACCATAACAATGTTAGTAACGGGTACGGTCACAATTGGCCCGCCATAGATACACTCTAGCTCCGCGATTTCGCCATCAAACTTTATAAGCGATTTTGACGGCAGGACCTCGACACCTAGGCGAAGCAAATGTGTTCGGATGCGCCAACGTTCGGAGGTTTTTCCCGCCCAATCAGAAACACTGTCAGACGGTGTGACCAGCGATACAGCATGTCCCTGCGCTCGTATCTTCTCAGCAATGACGCTGGCCATGTAATAGCTATCCCCATCGAAAACGAGCGTCGGTCCATCGGGAAGCTTTCCATCCATGATGTCATCGGGGGTAAAAACGCGACTTAGGGCGGCTCCTTCTGCGACCGGGACGAAACGTTCTTCGTCAAAATACTCCTTTCGCCAAGTCGCGCCGGTCGCAATCGCTACGTGATCAGCCTCAAATCTAAGTGAAGGTCGGCTTATAGCGCAAACCAGTGCAAATTTCACAAAACAGGTATCAGAGGAAGAACTCTGCCCGTTCAACTACCCAAACCATCGCGACCAGACTTGCGCACGCGGCAACGGCAGCGCGAGAGCTGACCCAGATACGGCCTGGTTGTTTACGCAGCAACAACACCAGGGGCCAGACCAATAGAACGATCATGACTTGTCCAGCCTCTACTCCAACATTGAAGGCCAGCAAGCTGTGCCAAACGTTTGGTGCATCAACTCGTAGAATTTGATGCAACATGAAGGAAAAACCAAACCCATGCAGCAACCCAATCCCGGACGTGATGGAAAAAGCCTTCAGGTCGCCGTGTCCTTTCTCTGGTGGCCAAACCGCCATCGCAGCAGCGTAGATAATTGAAAGTGCTATCGCCAACTCGACAGTTGGGATGAACCACGCTCCGTTCGGCGCGAAGCCAAAAAAACCTAATATCAGTGTTACCGTGTGGCCCAATGTAAACCCTGTGACGCGGGCTAATAGGCTGTGTAAGTTCAATGCACCGATGATCATGCAAAGCACAAACAGAACGTGATCGGGACCTTCCAAAATATGCCGAATGCCTTCGACAAAGAAGGTCGAAGCGGCTGCGGTTGCAGATCCGGAAACTTCGACCGGGGTATGCATCAGGCCCCGCGCACGAAATGTCCGAACATCCTGCCCGTTATAGTCGAGGATCAGGTTCGCCGTTTCTTCTTGTTCAGGAAGTCCCGGATCAGAAGTGTAGGATAAACTGTATGCTCCAACCTCTCCCGTCAGAAAGCGCAGATGTACGTCAACCATCACATCGCCAACATAAATCTCCTCGGTTGTGGGAAACACATCTCTTGGCGCAAATGCCGAATGCGCCTCATCAAGCGTGGCAAATCCAGGTTCTTGCCCCGACGGGTGCAGTCTTATCGAGACGATTTCTGGTGTTTGTCGATGATCGTCGATAGATAGCACGAAGCTGTTTTCAGCAATACGAGCCAAGCCGGTTGGGTCTTTGTGAAATGCGGCCTGATCCAAGTAGTGCATGAGCACGCCATCTTCGATCAGATTGTATGTGTAAGGAGCTGGTTCGGGCAAACCGTCCGTACCTTCTGGACCGACGAGTTCTGCAACCAAATAAGGCATCGGAAGGCGCAAATAGACATCTAGGCCATCTTCCGAATGGGCAACATGATGGATACGAACATTCTGGTTTAGATTGAAATGCGCCTCTGCTCTGCCTGAACACAATAAGATCATGGCAAACAGGAACGTTGGATAAAACAACCTCGCGATAGCCACTGAATTACCCTCCTGTTTTGGCGCTGATAATCGTCAGGTCATCGAGCATCCAATGGTCGCCATGCCGCGAAACATCTAGCAAGCCACGATAAGAAACCGCTTGCCTATGTAGATGCCCCCAATGACCTCCGCTTACACGGGCAGTCCAATTGGCGAGGGCCTGATGCTGATTTCTGTCTTCGCCGGGCGTGAAGCTCTCGACATTCAGGTCTGAAATCGCTTCGACGCGAGCCATGGCACCAGAGGGCAAGGTAACTGACAAGCCACGACGCATTTCTGCTTGAACCTTGTCGCGATTAATTGCTTCGACATATGGCTCCATCGCACCTAAGGCATTATCATCTCGCGTCTCAAGCATCGTAGTTCCGATGTTGGTCACTAGCCCTTCTATGATTTGACGCGTCGCGATGTCATCCGGCTCGGGCGCTGTCGACGGGTTGTTCAGCCAATACGTGACAATCGCAGCGGCACCGAATGCCCCGGTCAGGCCAAGTAAGATCAGACGCTGACTATTTGCACGCTGCAACGAGTAATAGGCGCATATCAAACACAGGAATCCTAAGCCGAACGCAAACGAGGGCACCTGTGTTACACCCGCGACTTTGACGACAACCGGGCTCGTCTTTGGGTTTGTCCAAGTTTTCAAGTGATTGTTCCAACTTACAACTGGATCGGATTCATAAATCTGCGAGGGGACTGCCCCTGCCGGATCGGAGATGGTGATCGGAATAATATCCAGACCATCTGGAAAAAGTTCCCATGCCAGATCAACTCGGTTCGGCAAGGTCTCAACCGGATAGGAAAGGACAACGCCCAGTAACAGCGTCTTTCGGTTTGCCTCCGCCTCATCCGGAAGAACACGCAAGCCTTCGGCCCCAACTTCGATACGTGAGACCTGTACCGTTTCCGGTTTCATCGGCTTGCCGTCTACGGCGAGCGGGTTTCTATTCGCAAGAAAGTCCGATACGCCAGACTTGATCCTGGCGACATCATCTGGAGTTAATCTCTCTGCGCCTCCCAAGCCCAGATCGGCCCAAGTTTCGATATCTTTCAAACGCAATATGATCTCGTGCCGGACGACACGCGGCTCCATGGCCAGGAACGACATCATAGGGGACTTGTGGTGACGGGTGAGATTTGGGTTTTCAAACTTTGTAAACCACGGATCGTTCCAATCTGGACGCATGGTCTCAGCCTGAGAAAGGTAACGATAGTCTGTCACCGGAACACCCATGTGCTCGGCCACAACGCCGAGTGAAGCCAAGGGAATCCGTTCTGAATTTACCGGGGGAATGAACGTGATCCGTTCAGGCTTGCCATTGAACGGAAACTCCATATCCACGAATACGACATTTTCGCTGCGCGGCCGCGGTCGATACTGAGCGCTCGCTGCTGTTTGCCGGGTAATTCTAGGGCGCACATCAATCGTATTCGTTGTGCTGGTCAGTTCCTCTTCATCTGCCCAGACTTGAAGGTTTTGACCCGTGCGCTCAGCCAGCGACCTACCTGAACCATCATCTGGAATGACGAAAATGGGGTAGTCGCCCAAATCGACCTCAAGGATAACGCGAACATGATCAGGCTGTACCGAAAGCTCAACAAAGTTCGGGGCGGTTTCTCCGCCGTAGGGGGACACGAGGTCAGCGATCGATGGGTTAGCGCCAATCGCCCAACTTGCGAGCGCCGCGCCCACCCAAACCCATGTCTTGCCGCAATCGCCGACCTTAGAAATGAAACGCGACGGCAGCATAGATACCATTCTGGTCAACATCATAGGCAAACTCCCCGCCCGAACGGTCAGTGGAATAGTCAATTCCATAGAACTGATAGCCAAACCGCAGGGACGTGTTCTCCCAGCCTTTCCAGTCAAAGCCAGCCAGAAGCAGGTATTGTAGGTCATCGCCGTTCACACCGGAGCCACTCAGTTCAGCGCGGCTGGCGAAGCTCCATTTCTCGTTGATTTCCATCGCATAGCGGAGCGCGATCATCGGCTCGAACCAATCTTCTGTTCCACCCAGCGTTACGCCGGGCCCGGGACCAGCAATGTCGATTTCTTGTTTAAGCCGGTTCCACTGGACGCCAATTGCAGCGTCTGCTGCATAGCGTCGACCCGAAGCATTGACCCCGTTCGCAAATCGGTAGGCTCCCTGAACATTTACAAAGGTCTGCCGGACATCAACATCGACGTCTACTCGTCCGCCTGGCAGGGTTCCGTCTTCGCCAAGCCTTACATAGTACACTTCCGAGATGATCCCGAAGTCGCCGTTCCAGCCTTCGTAACGTACCGAAGCTGCGCCCTGTAGCACGTCCAGTACTTCGCTCAGGCTCAGGTCCAGATCGACGCTTGTTCCATCTATAGTTGATGTGCCCGTAGTGCTTAGCGGAAGGAACAGATAAGGGGTGATCGAGTGCCGCCAACCACCTTCATCATCTTCAGAACGTGCAAGAGACTGGGCGTTGGCGGCATGAGATATCGCGACAAGCAACCAACCAACACAGACCAAATAGCGAGAAATCAATGGGGTATATCGCATAGAGAGTTCCGATCAGAATTGAAAGAACCGGCGCGTGTTGAAGCCGAGCCGGTCAAATTTGATATTAGTTGTCACCCGGATACGGGAACTCTTTGCCCAGCGTTTCTGACGCTTCTTCAAAGATCGGACGTAGTACATCATCAACGTCCCATTTTCCGTTCTCGATGAATTCGGTGAAACCAATAACGTCGGGTGACATACCAACAGTATCAGCAAAGTCAGCACGATCCTCTTCTTTGGGCGCTTCTGCGGGAGAAGCTAAAGGCGGCGACCATGTATCTTCGTCGACGGCAGCCATCCGTACGCGAATATCATCTTTGGTCACGTTCCACACCATGAGGTCATCCGCGAGGCTAAGCGGGCCATCATATGTCGTGCGGATGCGCTCATCGACTGCGCCCGCCGTGTCCCAGTCATTGAAGAAATGATAAGCAATGGCCATGCGCGGCTTGATCTCGCTCATCACCTTTCCGAACGCTTCAGGTGCTGTGTGTACTTGGGTGCCAACCAACAGCGCAGATTCAGGGCTGAACTTCATTTTTGTGACCAGATCAGGTACTGCGATGAAACATTCGTGGATCGCGATATCCGCGTCTTTTGCGTACTCGATGAACCACTTGTTGGGGTAAGTGTCAGATCCGTAAACAAACTTCAGATCGTTCCATTCCAAGGCGAAGCTCACCGAGCCATCGATTGAATGGATCGCTGGGAAAGAGCGAATAACAACCCCGTTGTCTTCATAGATGACCTGGTTCTCACCTTTGTAGTCGAACTCGTTCACGTTCATCTGGTAACCGCGAAAGTCCACGTTACCCGCACGACCGGCGAGATCCCAAGTCAACATTTTCTTCATATGGTCAAGCGCATAAGCTGTTCCCAACTCTGGTACCTCTCCGCTCGGCCCCCATACGTTTAACGGCACGTTTCGACCCATAAGTGCGCCACCAACAAATAGTTCATGCAACGCACCGAAGTGATCGGTGTGCAGATGGCCGATGAAGACTTTGTCCAAATAATTGTAGGGAATTTGCAAGGAGCTGATGTTTTCTACCGAACCAGAGCCGATATCGAAAAGGAACTTATCTCCATTGCCCAACTCAACCAAAAAGCAGGCTGCGGCCTGACTGGCGCGCGTTGTGGGCATTCCGGTTCCACACGCGATAACCCGCATTTCATCTTCGGCGAGATCTTCGGTGTTGGGGTAGTACACATCGCGCAGGCGATCACGCACCTTCGTCGGTGAAATTTCTTCTGTTTCCTGCGCGTACGCTGCTGAAGGAGCAACTAAACCGATGACAGCTTCAGTGACCGCTCGAGGAGAAATAGCCCAAGCACCAAATACCACGCCGATTGCGAAGTGCTTGCCAAGATTCCTGTAGTTCAAACGTTGGGTCATGTGTCATCCTCCAGTCGCTTAGTAGGTTGGCAAGCTGGGAATGCGGATTTTCGCGCTCCGGCCCGCTGTTTTGGTTTCAAGTCTAAGGCTTAGGGACATTCACGTAAGTGACTCACGGTGAATAACGGGGTGACTCACGCGCCAATAATTGCAAAAATACGAATATGGTGAGGAGTTCTGAAAACATCTCAGGCGGTCAGAAACGCGCTGCCCTAAGCAGGTTGCTTGCCGATGCTCATCTGGATGGATCCGATAGGCTTCAGGCGTTCCTGACGTACATCGTCGAGGAAGAACTCGCCGGTCGGGGAGATCAAATTCGCAGCAAGACTATCGCTCAGGATGTATATGACCGCGACACCTCGGAGGGGACCGATCCGGAAAACATCGTTCGCGTCGATGCACGGCGGCTTCGTCAGTTCTTGGAACTGCATTACGAGGGTATCGGAAAAGATGATCCGGTACGACTGTGTATCGATAGCGGTGGATACAGGCCGCGGTTCGAAACTGCCTCAGAAACCAGTACAGTATCAATCTCAACAAAAGCCAAACGCTTTGGGCTGCCCATAGGGGCGTTCACCATTGGGGCCGTCGTTGGTGCGTTGGTCGCGGTTGGTCTTGCCCAAGATGGACAGGAAACTGCTTCTGCCGAAGTGGGTGGCATAGCTATAACTGACTCGAACGCGTACATGCAGCGCGTGGCAATTTACGAAAAATCCCCAGCTGCATTACAAGCATTCAATTTGGCGGAACAAGCGCGGACATTGATATTTCCGATCTTCGACCGACAACGCCAGCTACTGGTTCTGTCCGTATTCGAAGGCGTGATCGAGATCGATCCAGAATATTTCGGTGGGTATGCTGGTGCTGCGCAGGCACTCGCGTCGCTTGCGGTGATAACTCCGCCATCCGATGCCAAGACCGAATACACTGAAGCCGCTATGAAGCTGGCGAACCAAGCGGTAAGCCTTGCCCCAGACCAAGCCTGGAGTCAGTCTGCCAAAAGCTGGGCCTTTTTCGCCAATCGCGACTATGACGCCGCGCTGCAACTCAGTAGACGCGCATCAAAACTTGATCCAAATGATGGTGCTGTACTCGACTTTCTTGGTGCAGTGGCGATGTTCTCGGGCGAATTCAAGGAAGCAATTGCAACGGCTGACAGACTCTCTCTGCTAGGTTCCAGTAACCAACGATTTGCTAACAGAAATATCTCGGGCGCGACTTACTTTCATCTTGGTGAATACGAAAAGACCGTAGAGCGCTTTGAGGAGGCTAAGCAACTTGGCGATCCACTCAGCGCTCCTTCGCTTGCCTACGTTACGGCAGCGCTATCAGCCATGGGGCAAGATTATGCGGCTAAAGCCAAACTGGCCGAACTTGAGCGTGCGTGGCCGGATGCGCCATTAGGTGCAATGCTCAAGAGTATCCACAAAGACGTCGAGAACGCAGAAGCGGTGCTAAGCGAGTTACGAAAACAAGGCTGGGTAAGCCCAGTACGATAGGGTGATGCACAACAGCCGGTAGCGATGCCAAAGTCAAAAGAGTCTCTGCTGGCGCCAGTACTCAGGTCGACACTCAAATCACCAGCGCGGGTTCGAGTTCGATATCAGAAAGTGAGATAAGGGACGTTTGCTCAGTCTTCGCAAAGTCCGTTTTCTATGCAGTACGTTCATTGGGGCACCGTGAAGCACTGATCAAAGTGGGTTCTCCTGACACTTTCGCCGCAATCTGCAGCAACGGCCGGTCTGGTACGGATCGAAATTCGCTGCGTGGGGCATGAACTGGCAAGAAGCTGACAAAGTCCGAATTCGCTGCGGTTGCTCGAACGTCAACTGCTGGCGGGTCGCGACGGCGCCCCCCCCGCAGGTCGGGCGGGAAAGGGACTTTCACTGCGATGGCAAACTTCTTTTTTACTCGTCGCCAAAGGGGACCAACGTACATCTATCGCCGATGGGTATTAATTCCGGCTTTCAAAATGTAGATCTGGGTTCAACATTCCTTTACCAAAAATCATTTTAGTCGCTCAAAAAAACTCTCAAACTCTGCGTCCGAGATTGTTGCGCACTCGTTTGGGCTTGGAAATTGCTCCTCTTCAACAGATTCCCTGAACGCCGTAAGTGCAACTCGGCGTTGGCGTGTTATCTGTTCATATAGTGAATTGAGATCACCAAAGGCACGTGCGTGGCGCGGGCTTTCGGTTTGCTCTCCGCATATGTCATTTTGAAAAAGGTAGATAATGTCTGAGCCGGGACCCGAACCGAGCGACGATGTTAACAGCGACGTACGCGAGGAAATCTCAGCCATTACTCGGTCACAGATAACTTCAGCCTCTACCGAAAAGGCTCCGGCATCTTCCATTGAGCGAAACGCATTCCAAAGCACGATAGCCTCGTCCGCGGTCTTACCAACGGCGCGCAGGCCGCCCCGCCAAGTGGATTTGCGAGGAACCAGGCCAAGATGACACATCACGGGGATATCTTCGCGCGCTAAAAGTTCAACAATGTGCGGCCCTCTTGCCGTGTACCGGTCACTCAACAATGGACCAAATTGCTGCTGTCGCAGCCCGCTTTCCGGACCTTCGCTGCGAGAGCAAAATCTCGAAATCTACGAATGGGAAAGTCGCGGATTTTTCTACCGCCGAGTTGCAGCCTTCGAATGGCAGAAAGCAGACGGTTGCGACCGAGCTGTCAAACAAATTCGAGCTAATCTCTGCTGGGACTGCGACACCGTCCCTATGCCACGTCGGACTCGCGACACTCAGCGAGTGCGGCGGCGCGATTCAGCTTGAAGAGGTGTCGACTGGTGAGGCTATCGACCACCCTGCCTCGCCTCAAGCCAAGTTCATCCGATAAGCCAAGTTAGCGCGCAACCGTCCAGAAGCAGCCACGAGCTCGCCGACTATCTTTGTAAATTTGCGACCAAGTGTATTCCGGAAAAAGTAACCTTTATAAAGCAATACGGACTTTTTTGACGTAGCCGTGAGACCCTTGTGACGCTGAAGAGATGTTAGTGAGAGCTTAGTGGGGCTCCCTGATGAAAATCTCGCTCCCTATGAGTGTCATCGATCAACCCCGGGTGTTTTACTTCATGCTAAAGGTGCACTGGAAATCTTGCTCGACCGTAGACGAGGGTAAAATCACCCGAGTGCGGGCTGAACTAGTTTCGGTGGAACCAGAAGGGTTCAGATTAATCGCCCCGATCGATTGCGAAACACTTGATGAAATTCCGGAGTGCATTCGGCGATCCATCTTTCATAACCAATTTGGACCAGGGCGATTGCAATGAGGGCACGGACCACCTCTCGACGCTATAGCGCGTTGCGTGACACAGCCTATCCTTATGTTCGCGCAGCAATGAATGACTTTGGTCATGACCACACCGACGAGAGCATCGAGGAGATGCTCTTGTCGGCATTTCCAAATGCCGATCCGGAAGTTGTTGAGAGCTTTTTCCGCAGTCTTTCGAAAGCAGGCCAGGCGTTGGCTCCGATTGCCAAAGCGGCGGCACCGATCGCGAAAAAGGCACTTCCCGGCGCGATCCAAGGCGCTGTGCAAGGCGGAACGATCGCCGGCCCTTGGGGCGCAGTTGCCGGTGCTCTGGGTGGCGGTGCGCTCGCGGCAATAAGACAGCCCGCGAAACCGACTGCGACCGCCGCTGTTGCCCCAGCTATAGCCCCTAGTCCACCCGTTGGAGCGACAGCGCCAGTTGGTGCCGCCCCCGCGAATGCAACCCCCGCTGCCCTGCCCTCAAACACGACAGCGCAATCGCAAGCCGCAACCGCCCAGCTTCTGGCGTTGTTGTCCCGGCCCGAAACCCTGCGTGCCCTGCAGGCGCTGGCGCTTGGGCTGGAGGGCCGCAAGACGCTACGCGTAGGCAGCCAACCCGTGCCGCCTAGCGCTATCGCCAATGCCATATCAGAGCTGGCCGCCGAGGCCGCACGCACGCCAAGCGCACGAGAAGACGAGGCCTACTACATCGGCGAGGCGGGTGTGCCCCGCTGCGACATGGCTAGCCCCACCGACCAGGCGGCGCGGCTGATGGCCGACTTGGCCGAGGCCGACGAGGCCCACACCAAGCGGACCGCGCAACTGCGTGCGGCGCTGCACCACCGCCTTTTTCCCCGCCGCCCCGCACCGGAGTATGTCCAATGACCGAGCAATCCCATTCCTTCGACGGCAACGAGGCGCTGGCGACGATGCTAGCCGCGATGCTCGATACAAAAGGCGACGCGAACGGGTTGCAGCAAATGCTGACCGGAATGACGGGCAACGCAATGCAGGCCGACGTGCTTAGCATGTTGATAAAGGCCGGGGAAACAGCAGAGGACTTCGATGACCGCCTGATCGAGGACGCAGACTATCGCGATCTCGACGACCTCGGAGATACCGACCCATGGCTCAGTGAGGACGTTTTTGACGACGCGTCCCAAGAGGAGCTGGAAGCGCTGCGGCAGGCCAACGACACGCTCGCCGACGCGCTCGGTGCATGCGCGATCTGCTGGGGTGGCGACAACGCCTGTCACCACTGCCGCGGCCGTGGCCGCCCCGGTGCGCGGCGCCCCGACCCTGCCCTCTTCACCCAACTGGTTATGCCAGCGGTGCGGGCCATGCGTCGGGCCCCCGGCCCACCCTTCGCCGCGGCGCAAGGCATTAACCAAAAGGAGACGGAAAATGACGGAAGTTTACCCGGAAGAACTTGACATCATGGAAGATTACGATGGTGACGTCTATGACGACATCGACGATCTGGACGATGATGACGACGATGAACTTTACGACAGCGATTACGATCCCGACGAGGCGGAAGACCTGATCGACGACCTGCTCGGCGAGGCCGCCGATGGCTATGGCGACGACCTGGGTGACTTTTTCTGGGGCAAGAAGAAGCGCCGGCGTCGACGCAGGAACCGGGGCCGACGGGTGAACCGGGCTTCGCGGCGGCGCAGCTACATCCCGCCCGCATCGAGTCGGAAGGTTCAGCAGCGCCAACTGAAGACGATTACCGATGCGCAGGACCGCAAGATCGCGCGCAACGCCTCAGGCATCAAGACGCTGACCAAAAGTGTAAACGGTATGCAGCGCCGGGTCAGCGGGCTGGTGCGCGTGAACACGATGCAGACAAGCCAGATCCGCGCCTTGCGCACCCGGCTTCGGACCGATGCGGCGATAGACGTTGCCACCGCGTTCGAGGGCGAGAATATCGATTTCGGCAACATCGCCCGCGCTGCCGCCAAGTTCGGTGCATTCGACAAGGGCGCCTTGTCGAACCCCTACCTGATCGGTGGCCTCGTGCTGCTTCTGCAACGCGGTAACCTGCTGGGCAACCTGTTCAACAAGGGGGGCTGAAACGATGTCACTGAAAATACCGACTTCATCCATCATCGGCGGGCGACCCACCGCATCGGGCCTCAAGGTCGACGTGCCGATCCTGTCCAACATTCTCGGAGGATCGGGCGGATCGGTAACCGCGACGCAGGCGCAGGACAACCGCGTGCTGCTGTCGACAGTTGCAGCCATGGCGTCGGTAGCACCGGCGGACAGCCTGTCGTCAGCCTCCGAGGCCAAGGAAGACCAGGGCAAGGCAGCCGTGACAGCCAAGAACGCACTGGAGGACAAGAACGACAGGGCCAGGCTGGAAGAGGTTCTGGCACGCGCCGTCAAGGCGCTGAAGGATCCGGGCACCGCGCCCGAAGCCGGCGATGCCGCCACTGCGGCTGCGCGGTCCATCGGTGCAAGTGTTGCCGCAACCGCGGCAGCAGCCTCGATGATCACTGGCGAAGGCAAAAGCAAGGCCTCGGTGGAAGCTCAGAAGCGGCGCGAGATCACGCTTGTCTGGGTGGTATCCACCGGGCGCGGCACAGAGCTTCTGGAGACCGCCGCGCAGGCCGCCAACCGGGTTGAGCAACTTGGTTTCGTACCCGGTGAGGACGCCGACGAGATCACTAAACTTAAAGCAACGGCCGAGGATCACGAGGCCCGCATCGCCGCGCTTGAGGCCAAGACCCCGTAAGGCGCGGACCGCCATTCGCCACAAATTGTCGTTCACCCGATCACAGGGTGTACGCCCCCCATCACGCGTGCACCCCGCAAGAAACGCAGGAGGCGGCTATGTCCGGTCACACAGAACCTAGCTTTGTTAATCCCGGCCTCGCCGAAGTGCAGCGCGGCGGCACCGGGGATGACGAGATCGCCCTTGCGGTGCGGCTCAATGACGACGCGCCCCTACCCCACTTCGTGCGACAGGTGTCACGGATGGGCCCGATCGCCACGTTGCGGGTGCGCCGCGACCGACTGGGCGACCTGGCCACCTGCGGTGCCATTGACACTGCTGAACCGGCGCGTGCGGTGCGCGAGACCGAAACCGTGGCTCATACTGGGGACCTACGCGCGCTGATGCCCGGCCCGGAAACGCGTCGCCCTGCGGGCGTAAGTGGTTTCGGCGAAGGCGTTGTTATCGCCTGCCTCGACACCGGGCTCGACTTCGCGCTGCCTGATTTCCGGCATCCCGGCCCGGATGGGCCCGGAACAGGCGGCACCCGTCTTCTGGGCCTCTGGGACCAGCGCGGGCAGAGCGACGGCAACCACTTCGGGTATGGGAAGATCCACACAGCCGCCGCCATCGACGCCGCTTTGGCGACCAATGATCCCTACGCCGCGCTGGGCTATCATCCCGGCAAGGCTGACCGGCGGGCGCGCCAGCGACGGCACGGCGGTTGGGTCGGCACTCATGGAACACATGTCCTGTCCATCGCCGCCGGAAACGGCGAAGGTGGCAGTCCGATGGGCGTTGCGCCCCGCGCCGACTTGATATTCGCCTCGATCGCCAGCACAACTCCGATCCTTTTTGGCGGCGTGCTGGGCGACAGCATCGCGATCTGCGAAAGCCTCGCTTGGGTCTTCGACCTCGCAGGTGACCGCCCCTGCGTCGTTAACATATCGATGGGCGCTCAAGGCTCGGGGCATGACGGCAGTTCGGCGGTTGAACAATTCATCGACGCCGCCGTAACCGCCCAACCGGGGCGCGCTGTTGTGAACTCGGCCGGAAATTACCGCCACAAGAGGATCGCCGCGCAGGGACGTGTCGCGCGGGGCACCAACCTTCCCTTGCGGTTCTCGGTCCCGCCATCCGATCCGACCCGGTCGGAGATCGAACTATTCTACAGCGTGGCCGACCAATTAACCGTCAGCGTCACCGCGCCCAACGGTAGCGAAACGCCGCCGGTTGGCCTCGACGAGGATGCACCCATCTTCGCCGAAGGGCGTTCGGTGGGGCATATCTATCATCACCGCCGAAAGCCGCTGGGCGGAAACGGCGATCGCCATGTCGACCTTTTCCTCTGGCGCGACGCGCCAGAGGGCGACTGGTGCATGACACTCCACGGCAAAAATGTGCGCGACGGCAGGTTCCATGCGTGGATCGAGCGCGACAGTGGCCGCTCGCCCGCGTTCACCGGGCCTGAGATGACCGAGCGTTCGACAACGGGCAGCCTTGCAAACGGGATGCACTCGATCACCGTCGGGGCCACCAATCCACGCGCGCCGGGTCTGCAGTTCGGCCAATTCTCCAGTTCAGGGCCTACGCGCGACGGGCGCACCAAGCCCGAGATCGCGGCGCCGGGCGTTGCGATTGTCGCGGCGAAGTCCACGCCACCCGACGGTTATAGGGGACCGCGCAGCGTCGCCAAGAGCGGGACAAGCATGGCAGCGCCACACGTGGCCGGTGCGACGGCACTGATTTTTCAGGCCAGTGCTCGCCCACTAGAAATCTCCGACACCCGCGCCATCCTATTCGGCAGCGCCCGGCGCCCAGAACCAGTTACACCTGAAACCGCTCATCTGATGGGGTACGGTATTCTCGACATCGTCGCCGCCGAAACGGCCGCGCGGCGCTTTGGCGATGACAGGGCGGCGGATCTGGCAGTGCCCGCCATCACCGCTACCACCACGCAGCACCTAGCAGAAACCGCAGCGGAGGACGCCATGCCGACCGATTATCTTTACGCCGATGCAATCCAGGGCTCCACAGCCGCCCCCGCGGAGCAATGGGCGCCACCGGTTACTGAGGCGCAGCCGCGCTATACTGTGCCTAGCCGCGTAGCCGACTGGGAAGACCTGATCCGATTTCGCCCTTCATCCGCGGTGCTAAAACAGATCGCCAGCGGTAAGCTGATCAAATACCGGCTGCAAACCATCCCCGGCGCCAAGAGCGACAACATCAACCTCGATTACTACCCGGTCTACGTGAGTCGGATGCCGACCTACCAGGGCAGGCAGATGACCGGAGCCTCGCTGTTCCGTCGCTTCCGCCTCAAGATAAACGACTACCTCGATATCGGCCTGTCCGAGTTCACGCCGGTCTCGGTTCGCGACGCGATAAGGTGGGTCTCGCCCAACCCGGTCGGGACAGTGATCTTCATCGACATCGAGGGACCCGACAACGCCTATGTTGTATGTTCGGACGCGACGCCCACGCGCTGGCGGTTCAGCACACTGACGCGGGAAATTCCGTTAGACTCCGACGAGCACCCGGTCAGCGGAACGCGCGAATTCGGCTACCACGGCAGCCAACAGCGCGCCGTGTTCTACACCCGTGGTGCGGATCGGGCAACCTACCGGCTGGAGTTTCTGAACCGGAAGGTGTTCGAAGGCGGACACAATCTGTGGCGAAGCTTCCAGCGCGAATTCGTCAACTGGGTCAACCGACATGGGGGGCGCGCCGAACGGTTCGCTTTCGGTTCCCCGCGCCCCAACACGTTTATCAGCCGCCGCGTGTCCTGGTCTAAGGTGCAGCGCGAGCTGGGGCTCTGAGATGACCGCACTTGCCCCATCGCCCTCGCCGATGCAGGGCGCGCGGTTGATCCGCAGCCTGCCCGGTGGGCGGATATTCGACGGCGAGATTCAGTCGGATGCGCTGGAACAGCCCGCCGCTCTGGCGGCGCGCGGCATTCCGGTTGAGCGCGCAGGTCCCGGCTATTACGCGCTGGTGGCTGCGCCGGGTCACACAGGGACCGCCGTTGGCCGCATTGTGGCCGATATCGCCGGGAATCCGCTGCCCCGGCAGGTGGTAGTGCAGACCGAAGGCACGGTCTGGGTGCGCCAGCCCCGCGACCTTTATCCCGGCGTGACGCTGAAAAAGCAGCGTGGCCAAACCGTCGCCCTGATCGACATGCGCAAGTTCAGGCCCAAGACCGTGCGCGAACTTGCCCGAATGTTCCACACCGAAGCCAGAACAGTACTGAGCTGGCTGGTGCAGAAGAACGTAAACAAGCATGTGCTCAAGCCGCTACACGACCAGACGCCCCTGTCGTGGGAAGGGCCCGCCGCTGCGCGGCGCGACCTGCGCACTCATCACCCCTACAACACGACCAGGCGCGGCGGCCCGTACCAGTTGCCCCGCGACCAGTTCCATGTCCCGGCCGCGCTCGACCACCCGATTGTTCTGCCCGCCAACGCAAAGATGCAAAAGGCGCTCAAGGCCTACCAGGATTACGTCGTCAAAAAGGCCAAGGCTGACCTGCTGGAAGCGCCGTTGAAGGCGCTCGAAGCCAAGATCGGCCAGATCGAGACCAGGAACCGGATATTGCAAAACCGCATCGGTCTCAAGCGCGACCTCACGGCAGAACACGCCCGACCCGTCGCGTTATTGCGTGCGCTCGACCTGATCTTGTCGACGATGAAGCGGTTTCGCGGCGACGGCTACAGCAAGCGCAAGGAAGAGCGGCTGGAGAGGTTGCGCGCGCATCTGGGCACGGTGATCGAACAAGCCGACGACGTGTTGATCACCCGCCCGGTCGGTTACGAATACTGGACAGCTCAGGTTCGTGCATCGACCGACGAGCTATATGACCTGCTGCACGCGCCCGATTTCCTTTCCCTGATGGGCGTTGTCACCGCGCAATACGCGCTGGTCAGCCAGGCCACGCGGCGCAAGATCGAGGAGGCGCTGCTCAACGCCTATTACCTGCTGGTTGCCTCGCCGCGCAGCAAGGAAGCGCTGGATGATATCAGCGGCGTGGTGGACGCGTTGATGGCCTCTGATCCACCGCCCGCATCCGTTCCGCCCGACTTCAATCCCGAGTTTGCTGCCGCCGTCATGACGCAACAGCGCCCCTTCACCTTCAACTCGGCGCTGCAAATCCTTGCGGTCGGGGCCAATTTCGGCGGCCGCACGGTGGCGAATCTTCCGGGACCAAATTCCTTTGTTGTCTCGCTTCTCAACGTCGCCGGTCCCGGTCTGATGGCGCGGCTGCAATCGCAAGGGGCGGCTCAGAACTTTGGCGGCAAGGTTTTTCGCGCCCTTCGAGCGGTGGCGAGACTTTCTGACAACGAATCCAAGATCCTGCTGGGGCTGGTGGGCACCGGCACACCGGAAGACATGGCCAGGGCCCGAACAATGATCTCGGACAAGTGGCCGGGGCGCGGGGTTGGCGGGGTGCTGGTCTTGCTCAACATCGCGGCGATGCTGCAGGTGTGGCGCAGCAACGAGGAACTGACGCTCAAGGCATGGGCCGACCTGTTGGACAGCGGCACCGGCGCCGTACTCGGAACCGCCAAAATCCTCTCGACCATCCGGGTGCTGAAAGACAACCGCGCAATCAAATCTCTTACACGCGGCACCGGCGGCAAGGCACTCGGGGCGCTCGGCGGCTTACTTGCGATTGCCAGCGGGGTCGAGACCGCGCGCGACAAATACGATCGGGCCGACAATATCGGCTTCGCGCTCGGGTTGGTTGAGGCGGGGTCCGGAACGGTGTCGGTCATCGGCTTTCTGATGACCGCAGGAGCGGCGACCTCTTGGGCGGGTGTGGGCGAAGTACTGATGCTGGCCGGGGTGATCGTCGGGCTTGCTGGGGCAATCTGGTCGGCCATCCGCGACTATGTCACTGAAGGCACCGAGCACGTCGCCGACCAATTCATCGATGCCTTCGACAGCAAGTATGGTCCTCTGTGGCACATGAAGCAGAAAGCCAGGGACAGTGCACTTCCGCCAGACTCCAGAAGGCGGCTAAAAGAGCTTATGGCCAACCACAAGGCACTGAAACGGAGGGTCAGCGACACCGAATTCTGGGATATTAGTTTTGCCGGGGTGCAAACGCTGGCCAACCTCGATTTCTGCCCTGACCTGATCGCAACGCTTACCGATACTTCGAAAGCCAGGGTGACGCGGCGGCTGGTGGACCTTGGCCAGTGGACAGTGGCCGATCAGCGCCGGTGCTCGGGCGAAGGCGACACCGACAAATCCACCACCGCCAGCCGGACGATGCCGCGCCTGAGGCTGCCGTGACCCCCTTTGGCAAGTACTCGCGCCCAAGGCATCCTTTTCGATCTTCGGCTGTAAGTATTGGTGGATATCGATTAGGGTGTGGGGCGTATTTCGAATCTCTTTTTCTAGTTTTGGTTGGGTTTCGGAGGGTATTTTGATGACGGAAACGAAAGTACTTTTGTTTGGTCGGTTTTCAATCCATCGTGCCGGGCAGCGCGTTGACGGGTGCGGCGGCGGAACCACCAAAGACCGCGCAATTCTCGCTCATCTCGCGCTCAGTCGCGGGCGTTTCGTGGCGCGTGACACGTTGGCCACGACGTTCTGGGGCGACATGTCCCAAGCCTCCGCCCGACGCGCGCTCTCCACTGCGCTATGGCGGCTTCGCCAACGCTTGGCCAAGGTAAGCCCCGACGCCGCTGGC
Source organism: Ruegeria sp. CL5 (assembly GCF_056536485.1). Lineage (NCBI taxonomy): Bacteria > Pseudomonadati > Pseudomonadota > Alphaproteobacteria > Rhodobacterales > Roseobacteraceae > Ruegeria > Ruegeria sp. CL5. The sequence continues at coordinate 3,978 of NZ_JBQFPS010000019.1, read as the reverse complement.
CTTATCCAGTCTGAAGGCGACGGCGTGCGCTTTGCAATAGAGAAAGCGGAGGTGGACGTACTGAGGTTCCTCGACGCGTTGGAAGTTGCTCAGTTGGAGCAATCGTCGGCCGCAGATGCCGAATTGGATCGATCTTTGAGTTTGGTGCGAGGCGTTTTCCTTGAGGGGCTTTACGACGAGTGGACCCTGGTGCAGCGCACTTTCCTGGAGGGGCGCAGACAAACAGCGCTGGAGTTGCTAGCCCGCGCACATGAATCTGCACACCGGTACGATCAAGCTGTTGCAATGGCCGCTTCTATACTGGAGGATGATCCGCTACACGAACCGATGCATCGAGTGACGATACGTTGCCATTTGGCCCGCGGCAATCCCGCCGCCGCGATACGACAATATTTGCGCTGCACGGATTCACTACTGAGCGAACTAGCGGTTCATCCCACTGACGCTACCACCGCGTTGGTGGCCAATCTAATGGCGGCCAAACTAGAGTTCATTTCCGCAGCCCCTCGAAAGCAACTGCGACCTGCCCGCCAACACGTGCTGAATCTTCCTAAATGAATGATTCTTCGTTTTGTTAAGCCTTACGGCTGATCGTTTAGTTGGGTGAGAACCGCTATTCCAGTTGCGAAGCGAACGACTGCTTACCGCCCTCCGCAACGTATGCCGCGGAGTGCGGAAAATGGAGTGGATGGGCTCGGTGCGGTCATTCGCAGAATTTTCGTGCGCGTCTGCTTCGCGGACTTTGCAGCCATCCGCATTTTTACTTCAGAGTAACGCATTCAGCCCAAAGCAGATCTTCAAATTACGAAGAACGATTGAACTCTTCACAAGAGAGAGTATCACTTCGCCCGATGGGAGAGGCTGACAACGCGAAAAATCTGCACAGGGCTACCGATGCCCTTCAGTTCCCGTTCCCCCAGTTCTTCGGTCTCCACATGTTGTTCTATGTCTAGAAGCGCCCGTTGGTTCAAAAGGATCTGCCCGTCGCTGGCAAAGTCGCAAAGCCTGGATGCGGTGTTCACAACTCCACCGATTGCGGTGTAGTCGGCGCGACCATGAAACCCGATAAGCCCAAGCGTCGCGTAACCACTACTGATCCCAATACCCAAACCCATCGCGTGCCCGAGTTTCTGCCAGGGTGCTCGTATTCCTTCGAAGGCTTCGCTTATTTCTTTAGCCAGCCGCACGGCTTGCAGAACGGGCTGATCGCAGGGAACCGGATCATTGAAGAACACCATCAATCCGTCTCCAGCTCGGTATCCGATTGTTCCCTTGTGTTGGGCAACTAAATGACCGACTTCATCGTGGAAATGCTGGAGAAGGGTGATGACATCTTCTGGCTCAATCGCCTCGGAAATCGCCGTGAAATTGCGGATGTCGCAGAATAGGCAAGCGATGTATTGACGATGAGTTTTAAGAAGCTCGTCAGAGTTTTCTTCTACGACAAGCTCCGCAACCTGAGGAGCAAGGAATTGTTTGAGTCGGGCTAGCCTGTCAATCTCGCCTTCCTGGCGCTTTACCTTCTCGGTCAGTCTTTCGTTCAATGCCTCTATTTCATGTGTCTGGTTGCGAACCGTGTGGTTCAAAGCATCGAGTATAAAGTTCTGGTTTAGCAAAGCCGCGATCACCAAAAGCACATAGGCGAGCGCTTCGACACGTTCGTCATAGCCGAAGTACAGCGTGACAATTAGGATGACGGCAGCAATCCCTCCGAGGACGAGTGGAAGCTCCTTGGCATGCCGTTTCCGGTCTCTCCATAAGAAACTAACCGCCAACAATGCAAACACCCACATGAGCACCGCTTGCGCATGTGGGTTTATGGAAAGCGCTTCGTAGCCAACCAAATAGGTCAGCAAAATCCCGGAATAGCACGTGGCCAAAGAAGCCAGAGCAGCCAAGACAGCTCCGATCCCGATTGGCATCGAAATTCTGAACTCCTCTGTTGCCACGCCGATACCGTCGTCCACAGCACGCGGCGAAGGTTCCGCGGCAGAGTCATTTCGGTGTTCGGGATCAGACATGGTCCTCGTTTGCGCTTGGCTGCTGGTAGAGTACGTTTGAATTGAGGTTGCGTCAAAATCAAATACCTGCACGGGACAGTTGAGGGTTTCACCAAATCAACAACGACAAGCGAAACAACCTCATGCTTCACAGAACCAACTTGCAATCACCCGTCTCGGCGTAGTCATCTAGGATACGGGGATGGAGGAAACTGATGACACGATGGCAGCTAGTGGTCTGTATTTTGTGCACGCTGACCCTAGTTGCTTGCGCTCCAAAATCTCGCACCTATGAAAAGACGGTATCGGCCTCGCTTCCGGCAAACTCGCGCACAGCTCTTAGTCAGGCAGCCAACCGGCTTGGCGATCCCAAAGACGGTCGGTCGGGTGTCAAGCTGATCAGTGACGGCGAAGAAGCGCTTGTTTCACGTTTGCTGTTAGCGGCTGCGGCTGAGCAAACGATAGACGCGCAATACTACCTTCTGCACAACGACCCAACGGGCCACCTTTTTGCAGCCAGTCTTTTGCAGGCGGCAGATCGGGGTGTTCGCATCCGATTGCTACTGGATGACATGGATACGTCCAGTTATGACGCGATGACGGCCGCGTTGGACAATCACAAAAATATTGAGATCAGGTTGTTCAATCCTTTTTGGCGAGATCAAAGCCTGTTGATCGCAGGTTTGACAGACTTCAAGCGCATCAATCGCCGAATGCACAACAAGTCAATGACGGCAGACAACGTGTTCACGATTGTGGGTGGGAGAAACATCGGTGCCGAGTACTTTCTCGCTCGGGAAGAAATGAACTATGCTGATCTGGATGTGCTGGCCGCAGGCCCCGTTGTACGGGAGGTGTCGCGTAGCTTTGACTCTTACTGGAACAGCGAGTTTGCCGTTCCAGCTCGGGTGGTTGTTGGAGAACCTCAGGAATTTGACCTTGGTGATGCGCGAGTCAGGTTGAACGAACTGGTCGATGAAGCGAAGCAAACGCAGTATGGCGCGGCTCTCAGAAAGTCAGCACAAGAGAACTTCGCAGATGGTGCCCTGTTACTGGATTGGCTGCCTGCGAAGCTTTATGCTGATCCGCCGTCAAAAGCCGCCGGTCTCGAGAACTCAGGTCCCGTTCTGGCATCTCAATTGCTTCCGTACTTTGAGAATGCCAGCAGTGAGGTGAACATCGTCTCTGCCTATTTCGTGCCGCGCAACAACGGTGTGAAATGGTTGACCGAATTGGAAAGCCGCGGCGTCGACGTAAAGGTTGTAACCAATTCACTTGCATCTAATGACGTCGCACCCGTCTACGCGCACTACGCCAAGAAACGCCGTGCACTTCTACGCGGTGGAGTAGAACTCTATGAGCTGCGACCTGACGCCTATCAGGTCCAACGCCGGGGTATTAACTGGGCTCAATCCAGGTCAGGTCTACATTCAAAGGCATTCGCAGTTGACGACCGATACTTGTTCGTAGGGTCGTTCAACTGGGACCCGCGATCTGTCAACATCAACACCGAGATGGGAATTCTGATTGACTCGCCAGCATTGACTGAGCAGACCATGGGTGCCTTGGACGACGCACTACCCGCATACACATATAACGTGACGCTCGAGATAGCTGGTCAGCTTAAATGGACGACAAAAGGCGATGATGGCACTGTAATTGAATACCAATCCGAGCCGACGGGATCGGCCTGGGATCACATAGTTGCTGGATTTCTAAGTATTTTACCAATTGGTTCGCAGCTTTAAGTTTTTTGTCAGATAGCCGACGCTACCAGAGAACTCCGGCCTGTAAAACGGCAGCCCTGGGTAGAAAACGCCTGTTGATCGTTTCCAGCCTATAATTTGGTTTGTCCGATAGCTAGAATGGTGCTGTCAGACTAATTCGAACCAGTCTCAGTTTGCCGCAGAAACCGCGAACCTATCCGGAACAAAGTTGACGCCACTCGGCGAGAGCGGCGGCGCGCGTCAGCTTGAAG
>NZ_JBQFPS010000018.1:0-53361 GCF_056536485.1 Ruegeria sp. CL5 | reverse complement strand
TCGAAAGCAACTAATGTCTACCCAACGGTTTAGCCGCTAAAAACCTGAACCCAACGGTCAGGGTGTAGTGGGTCCTGTATTCTTAGGAATAGATACCTGGTTTCCTTCCACGTTTTGATCCTGTTGGTAACATTGTCCAGAACCAAGTCGCCTTCACTCGAGCGATAGACAAGAACAGCATGGCCATTGCGATTGGTGTCCAAGACAGTCGCAATTAGTAGCTTCGTAGGATCCAAACCATTCTGCACAAGTTCAAACTTCTTTTGCAAAGCGAAGTCTTCGCAATCTCCTGACCCTTGTGTCGGCAGTGTCCAGTACTCTTTTGTCCCATATTGGCTTTGATCCGAAACGGCACGAATCCTTCGATTGACGCGCGTGTTGATCGTTTTAACGATCTGATTTTCTTGTGCCACGGACAGACCAGAACTACGAGCGCTCGCGCACGCCCACGTATAATCTTTGCATAGTGTTTTGGCACCCGATGGCGCTTCAATCTTTCTATCAAGACCGATCGAGGGAAGCTCAGAGGCTTGCGACGTAGCGGCAGACACAAAAAAGCTGCATGTAAAACAGACCATTGGAAGATAACCCAGCAGGTTTTTCGATAACACTCCCAGAAATAAAGTGGGATTTGTCATATCTGCCTTCTCCATGCTCGTTCCTCTAAGGTATCCAAACTTTCCGGACCAATGTACTTTATTCCAAGCCTTCATGTGCTTTGTTGCATTGCAACAGCTTCTTAGCCTCTAGGGGTAAAGCGGCAAAAATTTGCAGATTATTTGGTATTTCTTCCTTAGTTGACAGCATTAGAGCATCCGCGCCATCACCAGTCCGGCATAGCTAACAGAGCGAATTAGAGGGAAAGCTGATCGCAATTCTCTGAAACAACAAAATACAACAGAGATCGGCCATCATCGCTTAAGGTTACGAAATACTGGGACAATGAAGCCGCTCCTCCACAAACTGAGATAGGCAGTTTCGGTTTTTCCGGGCGCTGCAATTAATGGCGGCTAATGACATGTTTTGACGACAGGCTCGTTGAGCAACGCCGTTAGCAGGGGGCATGCAACTGCTCCTTCAGTACAGGTTTGCACAAGTTCTACCAATGCTTGCTCCATCCGTTGGAGAGCTGCGATTTTTGACCTAACGTTGTCGAGGTGTCTTGTTGCGACGCCTTCGACGTTGCGACAAGCTTGCTCAGGCGCTTTGGACAAATCGCGAAGTGCGCATGCATCCTGAATGGCAAAGCCAAGATCGCGGCAGCGTTTGATGAATCTGAGCTCGGATATTTCCCGTTCCGTGTAAGCACGTCGCCCCGAGGCGGTTCGACCGGCCTTCTCGACTATGCCTTCCCTTTCGTAGTAGCGGATCGTCTCGACCGACAGGCCGGACAATCTCGCCGCTTCGCCAATCGCAATCATGTGATGACCATTCCCTTGAACCTGTAGCCACTACAGGTTGCATGTTGTCGGTCGTGATGTCGAGTTTCACAAATCGCATGAAGCAAAAATCGAGGAAGCCGAACCGGCTTCCGCTCAAGATCGTCAAAGTCGGAGAAAGCTGAGTATGAGCAAGTTTGTAGGGGCGAGTTTTCTTGGATCGTTTACCGCATTTGGCGTTGCGACCTGCTGCATCTTGCCGATGGCCTTGATTTTACTTGGCTTGGGAGGGAGCTGGCTGGCCGTATTTGGCAAGATCGCCGCCGCGAGTTATTACGTGCTCGGCGGTTCGACGGCCCTGCTGTTTCTCTCTGGCATCGTCGCGTACCGCCATGGTTCACTCGACCGCCTCAAATGGTGGCTGACAGGCAGTTTTGCGTTGACGACTATCGCTTGGGTTATCGTACTCCACGAAACCCGAATAAATGATTTCCTGATAACCTTAATGTGACGCCATGAGTGAAGAACGCCCGAACCTTGTCAGCACGATCATCTGCCCGGAATGTGGACATTCAAGACCTGAAACGATGCCAACAGATGCGTGCCAGTGGTTCTACGAATGCACATCTTGCGGAAAAGTCCTGAAGCCACTTCCCGGCGATTGCTGCGTCTACTGTTCCTACGGATCGGCCCCATGCCCGCCAATTCAGGCGGGCGACAAATGCTGCGGTTGATACGGCGACCGTGATGTCGGTTTTGTCCGCAAAGCCGGTCATCAGGCTTTGCGGACGCTGGTATTTTTTCACCGTAGGCTGGAACTTGCCCGATAGGACAAGGCGGGCGTAAAGTCACGGATCAATTGGTTTGCCGTGAAGAATGTCACGTAAACCGGGCAGAAGAAGCGTGCGCCGTGTTTTTCAGGATCTCGCCAGCGCTACCGGTGCTTCATGCCGCCGGGTAGCTGGCGAACACCTCTGTGGTTCCATCCTTGCGGATCAGGAAGACGTCAAAAGCTTCGCGTTCGCTTTCCGGTCCCATGCCAGGTGAGCCGAAAGGCATTCCCGGAACCGACAGTCCGACAGCATCCGGGCGTTCGCCCAGCAGGCGCCGAATGTCAGCGGGTGGGACGTGTCCTTCGATCATGTAGCCTTCCACGCGGCCCGTGTGGCATGACATCATGCCCTCCGGAATCCCATTGGCGGTTTTGTAAGCGTTCAAGGCCTCCCAAGCACTGTTTTCCACGCCTACTTCAAAGCCTTCCGCCTGCATGATTTTGATCCACGATCCGCAGCACCCACAATTCGGATCCTTCAGGACATGGATTGAGGGGCTTGTTTTGGCGAACGCGGGAAGCGCCGCGCTGCTCGCAAGGGCCGCGGCTCCTTGCATCAAGCGGCGGCGGCTCAGGTTATTCATTGTCATGTTCCCTCTTGGGTAAGCTTGTCTTAAACCGATATATAATCGCACTGGTATGATTAATAGTGGACCGCAATAATAGGGCCACCGTGTCCGCCACCCTTCGATACTCATCAGATATGGCTTTTTGGGCTGCACAGGGATTTTTCACAATGATCTAGCTCAAACTCAGCTCGGAAACGGAATCCTTGATCTCATCCTTTTCATCACCTGCCACTCTGGGTCCGGCCTTGCGATAGCCAGACTCGCGAGCAACACCACCACACTCCGTTCAAGGCCCGAATTGCGCCTATTTCCCACAGCTGCGTTCGATGGCGCCTGTGGTCGAACAGTTTTGAATTTCAGCACACCATCATCCAATTTTGACCCGCGTGTCGGTGACAAATTCGTGTTGGGGCAGATCGAGGTTGCTAGGCGTGCGGCTTTTTTTAGAAAATCAGACACATTGTTCCTCCTGTGCGTCCGAACGGATCTATCCCCTGCAAGTGCCCAACTTCACCGCGCAAAGCCAAAGAAAGCGATCCAGCCGATCTTGAGTGCCGACATGATGATGGACCACAAACCCACCGAACGGTTCCCGACCGATTGACCGCATAGGTAAAACCGATCAGCGATATCGAACCTGATTTCTAGTTGCCTACGCCCTCGTGTGTCATATGCTTGTGCGCGCTCAAATCTTCGCCCCCCTCAGGCGCAGCGCATTCAACACCACTGAAATCGAAGAAGCACTCATAGCGAAGGCCGCGAACATTGGGCTGATCAGGATGCCGAAAAGCGGGAACAGAAGGCCTGCCGCCACTGGAACGCCTAAGGCGTTGTAGATCAGGGCAAAGAATAGATTCTGCCGGATATTGCGCATGGTCGCGCGAGCCAGCCTTCGGGCGCGCACGATGCCATCGAGGCTACCGTTGACCAGCGTGAAGCCTGCACTTTCGATTGCCACATCGGCGCCGGTCCCCATTGCGATGCCTACATCGGCCTGCGCTAATGCGGGTGCGTCGTTCACCCCGTCACCGGCCATGGCGACCTTTGCGCCTTTCTCCTGCAGTTCGCGAATTATGCGGGCCTTGTCCTCTGGTAGAACGTCGGCACGGATCTCGTCGATACCCAGACGTTCGGCCACCGCCTTTGCCGTACGTTCGTTGTCGCCGGTCGCCATGATGATCCTGAAGCCGAGCTCGTGCAGCGCCTTGAGTGCGGATGGTGTGGTTTCTTTGACCGGGTCGGCGACGCTGACCAACCCCGCCACTGAGCCATCAAGCATCACGAACATTACCGTTGCGCCGTCATCCCGACGCGCATTGGCCTTGGCCGTCAGTTCGGCCGCCTCGAGTCCGAGATCGGTGACCAGTTTCAGGTTGCCGAGCGCGACGGGGCGGCCATCCACCGTGCCTTTCACGCCTTTACCAGTCACCGCCTCGAAGTCACTGGCGTCGGACAGGGCCACGCCACGTTCCTCGGCTCCTGTGACAATTGCCTCAGCTAACGGGTGCTCCGAGCCCTTCTCCAGCGTTGCGGCCAGCCGCAGCACCTCGACTTCGTCATGGCCAGGTTCGGGTAATACAGCCACAAGCTTCGGCTTGCCCATGGTCAGGGTGCCGGTTTTGTCGACGATCAAAGTATCGATCTTCTCGAACCGCTCCAGCGCTTCGGCATTTTTGATCAACACTCCGGCCTGCGCCCCGCGCCCCGTGGCCGTCATGATCGACATCGGAGTGGCCAGGCCAAGCGCGCACGGGCAAGCTATGATCAGTACCGACACCGCTGCGATCAAGGCGTAGGAGAGCGCCGGAGCCGGTCCCCAAATTGCCCATGCAATAAAGGCCAACGCAGCCATACCTATGACCGCCGGTACAAACCAGCCCGCCACTTTGTCAGCGTATTTCTGAATTGGTGCGCGCGAGCGTTGCGCGTTGGCCACCATTTCGACAATCTGGGACAGCATTGTGTCAGAGCCCACTCGGGTTGCTTCGATCACAAGGCTACCGGTGCCGTTGATTGTCGCCCCTGTGACCGGCTCTCCCTGTACCTTCTCAACCGGAACCGGCTCGCCAGAGATCATGCTTTCATCAACAGATGAGCGTCCTTCGAGCACTACTCCGTCTACTGGCACCTTGTCGCCGGGGCGTACACGAAGGCGGTCGCCTACCTGTACTTCTTCAAGCGGGATTTCCTCCTCACTACTGTCAGGGCGGATAATACGGGCGGTCTTTGCGGCCATGTCCAGCAAAGCGCGGATCGCCTTCCCGGTGCCTTCGCGGGCCCGCAACTCCATCACCTGACCGAGAAGAACAAGTGTAATTATGACTGCGGCCGCTTCGAAATAGACCCCAACATGGCCTTGTGAATCTCGAAAACCGTCCGGGAATATGTGGGGCATCAATACGGCGACAACGCTGAAAAGCCACGCGGCCGAAACCCCCATGGCAATCAACGAGAACATGTTCAGATGCATGGTGCGAAACGAATTCCAACCCCGTTCCAGAAATGGCCAACCGCACCAAAGAACGACCGGAGTGCCAAGTATAAGTTCAATCCATAGCGTTGTACGCTCACCAAAAACCGCTCGCACGCCAGACAGCCCAACGTAGGGGCCCATCGTGAAAACCAAAAGCGGCAGCGTCAGAACCGCACCTACCCATAGGCGCCGGGTGAAATCCACCAGTTCCGGGTTCGGCCCCTCGTCCACCATCGCCGCGCTTTCCAGCTCCAACCCCATGCCGCAGAGTGGGCAGGACCCGGGATGGGTTTGCCGCACCTGCGGATGCATCGGGCAGGTATATACGGGTCCTTCATAGCCTGTCGGAACGATGTCATATTCACCGTTGTCGTCCGTCGCGCCATGATGCGCGGAATGGTGGTGATGCGCATGCGCATCCACCTCGCCTTCGGGCACAAGGTGCATCCCGCATTTGGGACAGTCGCCGGGCCCAGATTGACGCACCTCAGAATGCATGGGGCAGACGTAAGCGACCTCGGTCGGGCCGTTCGCGTGGATTCCGATCTCATGGTCTTTTGTCATGTCTTGATCCCTCATTTGAGCCTAAATGCCGAACTGATGGTCTAAATCATCCTCTTAGAACGGTCGGAAAGCGCTGAATCCAAGGAGTTTTCAATCACCCATCAGGAAGCAAAAAACATGTTAATCAAACTATGCACCGACTCATTTGAGCGGACCTACAGATCGTAGGAAAACGATCCTATTTTTGGCAGGCTCCCACTATACTTGTTCTTAGTTCGAAGCGTCATGGGTGTATGAGTGCACCGTCCGTGCACTCAATTTTCCCGGAGTTTGCTGCCGTAGAAGTTGTCTTAATTCTTCATAATCGCGCCGATCGCATACATACCATTATCACTTTTGACCAACATCAGTGTGACTTCGTCACCGGCGCTAATCTCACCCATCATCTGGGCATTCTCAAGAAGCTGCAAATCCATCGTCATCGCCGGCCACCCGATCTCGGGGATCGGATCATGGCTGACGTTAGCGGTTTCGTCGCCAATTGAGTTCACCAAAGCTTTTGCGTGAACCGCCCCTTCCATCTGTTCGGAAGACATGGGCATGTTGGAATGGTCCATGCCCTGGTTCGTTTGCGCGATGCTGGTTGTCGTAGACACGGCCAATAAGGCCACAATAGCAGTCAAAGTTCTCATCAGATGCTCCTGTTTCAAGGTTGTGGGTATTATTCTGCCGGAAGCGCAGGGGGCACTTCCTGAATCGTGTGGGAGATCTCTCGGTTCACGCGACTGAGCGCGAGCCGTTTCCAAATCACGAATATTGCGGGAATGACAAAAAGCGTAAGAAGGGTCGCTGTCACCATGCCCCCAATCATCGGCGCAGCGATCCGCTGCATGATTTCAGAGCCTGTACCGGTGCCGTACATGATGGGTATCAGTGCTGCAAAGATCGTGGCTACGGTCATTACCTTTGGCCGAACCCGAAGAACGGCTCCTTCGAACACCGCGTCTTCGATATCGTCACGTGTCAGCTTTCGCTGTTCCGATTGCGCCAGCCCTCGACGTTTCTCCCAAGCAAGATTGAGGTACAACAACATGACAATCGCTGTTTCCACGGCAACTCCCGCCAGCGCGATGAAGCCTACGAGCACAGCAATTGAGATATCGAAGTTTAGATACCAAAGGAACCAAACCCCACCGGCCAATGCGACCGGGAGCGCCGCAAGAATTATCCCGACCTCAATCACCCGATTGAACGCCAGGAAAAGCATGAGCGTGATAATTAACAGGGTTGCAGGGGCAACGATCGTCAGCCTGTCCTGCATTCTCTCTATGTACTCATACTGCCCCGACCAAGTTAGCGAATAACCTGGAGGCAGGTCGACCTTTTCTGCAACCACCTCTTGTGCTTCGGCCACATAGCCGCCCAGGTCGCGCCCCGCGATGTCGATGAACACGAACCCGGTTCGTCGAGCGTTCTCCGATCGTATCATTCCCGGCCCGTCAACTATTCGAATATCGGCGAGAGCGGACAGTGGCACATGAGCACCCGACGGTGTGACGACAGGAAGATTTTCGAGCCGTTCCGGGCTGTCTCGCCATGCTTGAGGATACCGTAGGTTTATCGGAAACCTCTCCAGCCCCTCCACAGATTCCGACACTTGCATACCGCCAATTGCGGTCTGAACTACGTCCTGAACTTCTCGAACACTCATCATGTATCGGGAGGCGGCATCTCGCTTGACGTCGATTTCGATGAAACGCCCGCCAACAGGTCGCTCTGCGTAGGCGGAAGCCGTTCCATCAATATCAGCGACCGCACGTTCTACTTCGATCCCGATATCTGTAATGACCTCCAAGTCGGTGCCGGATATTTTGACACCGACAGGTGTACGGATACCCGTTGCAAGCATGTCGATGCGGTTCTTAATAGGTTGGATCCAAACATTTGTGACGCCCGGAACCTGAACGATACGATCAAGCTCATTTCGGATTTTCTCCATTGTCATGCCCGGTCGCCATTCTTTTTCCGGCTTGAGTTGGATAGTTGTCTCCACCATTGTCAGTGGTGCCGGATCGGTTGCAGTCTCCGCACGCCCAACTTTACCGTGAACAGTTTCGACTTCAGGCACGGTCGCGATCAGGCGGTTGGTCTGCTGCAGCACCTCACGGGCTTTTCCCGTCGAGATCCCGGGGTAGAAGCTCGGCATGTAGAGAAAATCGCCTTCGTTTAACTCGGGCATGAATTCAGAGCCAATTCTCTGGTACGGGTACCACATGGACGTCACCAAAACGCCAGCCAAAAGTGTTGTTGCCCATGGCCAGGCAATTGCCGCGTCCAGAAATGGGCGGTACACGAACACGACCAAACGATTTAGCGGATTTTTTCGCTCAGGTAGAATACGCCCCCTTACAAAGTAACCCATTAAAACCGGGACCAGCGTTATCGAAAGGATGGCGGCTGCAGCCATGGCGTAGGTCTTGGTATAAGCGAGTGGCGAGAAGAGCCTACCTTCCTGATTTTCCAAAACGAAGACAGGCAGAAAACTAACCGTGATGATCGCCAGAGAATAAAACAGGGCTGGTCCCACCTCAGAAGCGCACTCTTGCACAATCCGCCATCTGTTCTCTGCTGTGAGCTTTTCCTTTTCCAACCGCCTGTGCATCGCCTCGATCATCACAATCGATGCGTCGACCATCGCACCAATAGCGATGGCTATGCCGCCGAGCGACATGATGTTTGCGTTTACTCCTTGCGCCTTCATCAGAATAAATGCGGCAAAGATGCCCAGCGGGAGCGACAGAAGAATCACGAGGGATGACCGCAGATGAAGTAGAAAAGCCGCGCACACAAGAACAACGACGATGAATTCCTGCGTCAGTTTCTTCTGGAGGTTATCGATAGCGCGCTCGATCACACCAGATCGGTCGTAGGTCGTTATGATTTCGACCCCTTCCGGCAGGTTTGAGCGCAACTCTTCTATGCGCGCTTCCACCGCTTTGATCGTCGCCAACGCGTTCCCACCCCATCGCAGGATGACCACTCCGCCAACCGCGTCTCCTTGCCCGTCGAGCTCTCCGACACCACGGCGCATTTCAGGCCCCAGGCGGATTTCAGCGACGTCTCCAAGCGTCAGAGCGGCGCCGCGCTCGTTGACCATCAATGGCGCGCTTGCAAGGTCTGACAATTCATCGATGTAGCCCGATGACCTGACCATGAATTCGGCTTCACCCATCTCAATGACGCTGCCGCCCGTCTCGCGGTTGGCCGCCTGAATAGCCGTCCTCAGTTGCGCAAGTGTTATGTCATAGGCACGTAGTTTGTTTGGGTCGACGACGACCTGGTACTGTTTGACCATTCCGCCGATGGTGGCGACTTCTGAGACGCCTTCCACGGCTTGTAATTCGTATTTCAGAAACCAATCCTGCAGAGTCCTGAGCTGAGCCAGATCATGATTTCCGGTTCTGTCAACCAGCGCATACTGATAAATCCACCCGACCCCAGTCGCATCTGGGCCAAGTTGTGGTGACACGCCTTCAGGCAAGCTGCCGGTAATCTGGCCCAAATATTCGAGCACACGCGACCGAGCCCAGTAGAGGTCCGTCCCGTCCTCAAAGACGACATATACAAAGCTGTCTCCAAAGAACGAGAACCCGCGAACGTCTTTTGCACCGGGTACGGCCAATAGGGCTGTCGCAAGTGGATATGTGATTTGGTTTTCGACAACTTGAGGCGCTTGCCCGGGATATGGCGTGCGAACAATTACCTGGACATCCGACAGATCCGGGATTGCATCAACCGGCGTCTCACGAATGGCCCAAATACCCGCAACTCCTATCATGAATGCGAGGGCCAAGATAACGAACCTGTTGGCGAGAGAAGAACGAATGATGGCCGTGATCACTGCGTAACACTCCCATCAAGCGCGACCTCTAACAGCGTCATCGAAAAGTCGGGATTGCGGCGAAGGATCAAAGAAACATCAATCCCGACAGGCAAGTTAGAAACCTCAATCCCCTCCGCAACTGGGAAGTCCATGGTCATGCCCGGCATGCCGATCTCGACCATTGGACCGTGTGTTACGTTCGCGGTACGCGCGTTCGGGTCGATACTGTTAATCCGGCCAGAAACCTGAAGCGGCGGTGCAATAGGCGTTGCCGCAGCCAACACCATTGTCATGCCATCTGCACGCGCGAAAGTCAGAGTCATTTCAGAACCGACTTCGAGCATGTTTGGGTCCAATGTTGGCTCTATTGGGAAATCCATGGTCATGCCCGGCATCCCAATCTCAGTCATCGGCCCGTGAGTGATGGTTGCAGTTCCTGCCTCAGCATTAACGAGGTTGATCGTGCCGGTGACTACAATCGGTGGAGCAGAAGGCGTGATGGTTTCTTCGGGTTCAACTGAATCCGTCGGCGGCGAGCCCTCTTCGCGAACTGCCACAATCGAGAACATCCCCCCTTCTCCCTCAGCCAGATCAAACTCAATTGGCATGTCGATTGGCACGGTAGTGAGATCTACTCCCACAACAGGCAAATCCATTGTCATGGCCGGCCAACCGAGCTCGGGGATCGGTCCGTGCTCAAGCGTCAACTTGCCGTCTGAAGTGACGGCGCGCGCAATTCCGGCACCAGTGCCGGCAATACCATCGTCTGGTGCAAGCTCCATCAGGCTCAGAAGCCCATCCGCACCACGCGCGATCACGAAAGCAACCGCGTCGCCAGCATTCAAACGGTCGAGCGAAACACCAGACCTCACCGGAAACTCCGAAGTCATTGCGGGCCAATCAAGGCTTTCGAGAACGTCGTGACGAACAGTTGCCATACGATTTTGGGCATCGAGTGAAACCAGGGTACCTGCCCCGCGTGCTGGTTCGGTGTCCGTTGGTGCCATACGCGTGAAGCCGGCGCTCAAAGCACTTTCACTGTCGATTAGAAACTGTGCGGATGCGACAACTTCCTCGCCGGGTTCAAGCCCTTGTAGAACTTCTGTTCGTCCCCCCTCGCCGAAACTGTCTCGAAGACCTGTAGTCACCAGTCTCGGGCGAAAGGTACCATCGCCTGTTTTCAAGATGACGCGTTCCGCCGAACCAGTACGAATTAGCGCCTCTGATGGAACAGTGAGAACATTCCGGCTTTCATCCGGTATAAGGCTAACACTGCCAAACATGCCCGGCCGCAGCACGCCGTCGGTGTTATCGAAACTCAGTCTGACGGGAAGAGTTCGGGTTTGCGGATCAAGCTCAGGGTAAACATAGTCGATTTCGCCTTCGAAGGTGCGACCGGGTAGGTGCTCGAACCTTGCTATTGCGCGCATGTCTTCCGACAAACGTGCAATATCTCGTTCGAAAACATCGACGATCAGCCATACTTCGGAAAGATCGGTGACCGAAAACGCAAGCGTGCCTGGCTGCAGGTACATTCCATCAGCGGCGTTCAGCGCTATGACAACACCGTTTTGAGGCGCCTCGATTTCCACATTTCGAACCAACTCACCGCCCGCCTCGATCTCTGCGACCTGACGTGCGGACATACCGTGGCTGATCAACTTGTTGCGCGCCGCGTCCAAAATACGCGGGTCACCAGCTTCGACTGCGCGTACAAGATCGCCGGTTGCAGCGGCGATCAGCGGTGAAAAGAGTTCGAATAGAACTTGCCCCTTCTCAACGCGATCACCGACCGCGCGAACTTTCAGTTGCTCAATCCAACCTTCAACGCGTGTATGAACGTGATTGGTCAGGTGTTCGTCAAAGCCGACGAAACCTACTGTCTCGATACGAGGCTCGATATCCGTCATGCGTGCAACCGCAGTTCGCACACCAATTGCGTTGATTTCGGCAGCGCTCAGGGTGACTTCTTCAGGGTCGCCGGTAGGTTCCTGCCCAGAATAAACAGGGATCAAGTCCATACCCATCGGCGATTTTCCAGGTCCAGGCTGCCGAAAATTCGGATCCATCGGTGCTACCCAATAGAGGACCTCTGGTTCGTTCGACTGGCCTTGATCAATTGGATTCAGGTACAGTCTTTCAAGAGTGACACCTCCACCCAGGCCAAACGCCAAGGCAAGAACTGATAGTGCCGCATATCTTCCACGCATAATAATCTCCCGACGGTCGCAGTGCATGCTCGAACCGAAACAACATGAAGACCCGCGCTGACGGGCCTGTGGATGTTAGGAGATTTGTGGAGGTCGGTCGGGCGTCAGAGGCGCTTGAGAGTTATGGATGTCAGTATCCATGTTACGGTTTTTCTGGCTAAAGGCTTCAGCCAAAACCGCAAGTCCTAAGCGAGTCGGATATTCACCAACACAACAGATACCGGAATGGCATTCCCCGCCGTGGTTCACGTGGTCATCCGCGTGATATTGGTCAGTTGTAGAATGTAAACGGCTATGGTCGTGTTTGAGTTCTGATGCTTTTGATGCGATCGAAACGTCGTATTGGTTGTGTGTGTCTGAAGTCTTGAAATTATTGTTTGCATAGGCAACCGTGCCGACGATTGTCATCGCCAGGCAGACGCACATCAAAAGCGTTTTCCTCAAAACAGTGATCAACTCACTCACCATGCCTTGGACGTAGTGCGATCGTGGCAAACGTACAAGCCCGAAGCCAACAAAACTACATTTGTTAATTCCGCAATCATTCGAAAACGGCGGATTGCCGCGGCTGAAGAAAATGATTGCCCAACTTGGAGGCAGATCAAACAACGAGGGCAACTATGCTTGGCCCAGGTTTTTTAGAATTGGACAGTCGGGACGGTGGTCTCCGGCACATTCATCGATCAAATGAGACAACGTTTCATGCATGGCTTTCAGATCGGCAATCTTATCGTCGATCTCTTTTAAGTTCTGTTTGGCTATTTCTTTAACGTCTGCGCTTGCGCGTTCTTTGTCCTCGTATAACGCCAGTAGTGAACGGCAATCCTCGATAGTGAAGCCCAAGGAACGGGCCCGCCCGATGAAGGCTAGTTTATGCAGTTCTTTTTCGTCGAAATGGCGATACCCATTTAGGCCGCGCCTGGGTTTGATGAATCCGATATCTTCGTAATAGCGGATGGTTTTGGCAGGCAGACCCGAACGTTCTGCTACATCTCCGATATTCACAGCGGTTCTCCTATTCTATTGAGCAGGCGCTGAACGCAGCACTTGACCGGTGTTCTGTGAGATTTGTTCTCGCCCAACTTTGATCGGCTTTACCCAGCGCAACCGCAGCGCGTTGGTCAGGACAAATACACTGGACAGCGCCATGGCACCTGCAGCCAAAACCGGCGACAGCAACGGGCCGCCAAACGGATAGAGCACCCCCGCTGCAACCGGTATGAGCAGCGTGTTGTAGCTGAAAGCCCAGAACAGGTTTTGGCGGATGTTACGCATGGTGCGCTGACTAATATCGAAGGCGTTGACCACGCCTGTCAGGTCGCCTGACATCAGAACGACGTCAGCCGCCTCGATGGCGATGTCAGTGCCTGTCCCGATCGCAATTCCTACGTCAGCCGCCGCCAGAGCGGGGGCATCATTGATGCCATCACCCACAAAGGCCAGTTTTCCGCCATTTGAGCGCAGATCTTGCAACGCGGATACTTTACCCTCTGGCAGAACCTCGGCCACGACATGATCGATGCCAAGCTGCGCCGCGATGGATTTGGCTGTAGCGGTATTGTCGCCGGTAATCATCGCTACTTTCAGCCCCAGTCCGTG
Organism: Ruegeria sp. CL5; assembly: GCF_056536485.1. Classification (NCBI taxonomy): domain Bacteria; kingdom Pseudomonadati; phylum Pseudomonadota; class Alphaproteobacteria; order Rhodobacterales; family Roseobacteraceae; genus Ruegeria; species Ruegeria sp. CL5. The sequence continues at coordinate 39,912 of NZ_JBQFPS010000018.1, read as the reverse complement.
CAAAGCTTCAATTGCGTCTGGCGTGGTGGTCTTGATTGGGTCCGCCACGGCGATGACGGCTGCGATAACTCCGTCTACGGAGGCATAAAGTGGAGTCTTTCCGTTGATTGCGAGTTCAGCGCCCCGATCAGACAACGCGCCCATTTCAACCCCTTCGCGACTCATCAGGCGGTCGGCCCCGATCAGGATTGTATGGCCTTCGACTGAGGCGCTTACCCCGTAACCGGTGATCGACGTGAAGTCTTCTGGCTTCGAAAGCTCCAGACCACGGGTTTCAGCCGCGCGCACGATGGCCGTGGCGATCGGATGTTCGGATGTGACCTCAACGGCAGCAACAAGGCGCAGAACCTCATCCTCGGCCAATCCTTCGGCCACAATCAGGTCGGTCAGCTCCGGACGCCCTTCGGTCAAGGTCCCCGTCTTGTCCACCGCAACAACGGTGGTTTCCTGCAGCATTTGCAAGGCGTCGCCCTTTCGAAACAGGACACCCATCTCGGCCGCGCGGCCGGTGCCGACCATGATTGAGGTGGGTGTGGCCAACCCCATGGCGCAGGGGCAAGCAATGATCAGTACCGCAACCCCGGCTACCAACGCCAAGCTGAGCGCAGGATCGGGTCCGAACAACATCCAAACCAGCACAGTCATTACGGCCACAGCGATCACTACCGGCACGAACCACAGCGTGATGCGGTCAACCAAGCCTTGAATCGGAAGCTTGGCACCCTGTGCTTGTTCGACCATTTGAATGATCTGGGCCAACATAGTGTCTGCGCCGATCTTTTCAGCCCGGTACGTCAATGCGCCCGCGCCATTAACTGTTCCGCCGACCACAGTTGCGCCCTCGGTCTTTTCGGCAGGAACCGGCTCGCCGGTGATCATGCTTTCATCGACATATGACGCGCCGGTCACTACGGCACCATCCACCGCGATTTTTTCGCCCGGTCGAACGTGCACAATATCCCCTACAACGATCTGCTCGATCGGTAGCTCGACAACCGATCCGTCGCGCTCAACGCGCGCTGTTTTTGCCTGCAGACCGACCAGTTTTCGGATCGCTTCACCAGTTCGCCCCTTGGCGCGCGCCTCGAGGAACCTCCCCAGCAATATGAGAACCACGATCACCGCTGCGGCCTCGTAGTAGACGTTTGCGGTTCCGGCGGGAAGAACACCCGGCGCAAAGGTGGAAACAAGCGAGAACCCATAAGCCGCCGAAGTGCCCAGAGCCACCAGAGAATTCATGTCCGGCGCGCCTTTGAACAAGGAAGGGAATCCCTTAGTATAGAACTGCAAACCTGGCCCAAAAAGAACGATCGTGGTTAGAAGGAATTGCAGGTAATAGCTGTTCTGGATGCCGATCGTGCTCGCTATCAGGTGGTGCATGCCCGGAATAACATGCGAGCCCATTTCAAGGATAAAGACCGGCAAAGCGAGCAAGGCGGCAAAGCTTGTTCGCCGGGCCAATTGGCGAATCTCTTTGGCTTTGCGGTCTTGTGGTTCGGTCTGCGTCGCGGATCGCAGGCTCGCCGGATAGCCAGCAGATGCCGCAAGCGCCGCGATGGCTTCGGGTGTTGTGACTCCCTCAGCATAACGTACAGTTGCACTTTCGGTGGCCAGATTGACCGACGCGGACAAGACGCCATCATCTGCTTGCAATGCCCGTTCAACGCGCCCCACGCACGATGCGCAGGACATGTTCTGAATATCCAGCGTTACCTCTTCCGTCCGTGCCAGATATCCGGCGCTGTTTAACGCATCAGCAATGGCCGCTTTATCGGCTGGATCGCGGAAATCGACCTGAACGCTTTCGCTGGCGAGATTAACCGAAGCGGCATCTACCCCTGGCACATCTTTCAACGCGCGCTCAACCCGCCCTACGCAGGACGCACAGCTCATACCCTGAACTTGAAACCTTGCATGTGAAATTTCAGTCATATTGTCACCACCAATGTTCTGCTGACGGGAAACATAAGGGTTCCAGCAAGTGGAAGGTCAAGGGATGGGGCTGACTTTCTTTGCCACTAATTTTGACGATCCAATAATCACGACTTGACCTTCCTGTGCTGGAATACTTTAGCCGGGACGACGGAACACAGGAGCAAACATCCATGACGACCCTAAATATCCCGGATATGAGCTGCGGGCACTGCAAGTCAGCTATCGAAAAAGCCGTTGCCACGGTGGATTCCTCCGCACAGTTGGACTTTGACATGGAAAACCGCAGGGTACGTGTCTTAAGCACCAATTCACTTGATCATATCCTTGCAGCGCTGAAGTCCGAGGGATACGAAGCCACGATCGCATGATAAACTTAGGAGCGCACATGCTGTCGCCCCCTTGGTTCTATCTTGCGTCTCTGACTGCCACGATTAACCGGGTCATTTCATCTTCGGTGATCAGACCCGGGGCAAGCGCATCTCCAATCACAAACGAAGGAGTGCCACTGAAGCCAAGCTGTCGGGCCAATTCCATGGAAATCTGAATATGCGCGTCGACTTCCGGCGCTTCCATATCTGCGCGCAATTGATCCTCGTCCAGGCCAAGTTCCCGAACAACTTTCAGTACACTGGCCTCAGTGGCACGACCGTTCAGAGCCATAAGCGCCCAATGAAATTCTTCGTATTTTCCCTGGTTTCGTGAGGCCAGCGCAGCGCGTGCCGCGAAGTCGGAACCTTCTCCAAGTATGGGCCATTCTCGATAAACAATTCGCACATCGGAATCGCCCGCGATTACGTTCTTCACGACCGGGGCAGCGCGTTTGCAATATGGGCAGTTATAGTCGAAAAACTCGACCACGGTTACATCGCCTTCCGGGTTTCCGATTACAGGCGCATTCGGATCCTGTTCCAGCAATTCACGCTGATTTTCCAAGACGCTTCCAATTGCTTCGGCTTTTGCCTGATCCTCGCGCTGTTGAAGCAATTGAATCGCCTGCATGATGATCTCAGGGTTTTCCAAAATGGCTTCGAGAGCCAGCCGTTTTACATCGGAGTCAGACAGCTCGTCGGCGCGTGCCATAGGAATGCCAATCGACATGGCGATAGCGACTAAGCCTGCAAGTATTCGTTTCACATCAGTTTCCTTCCGTTTGTTCTGCTTCGGTGCGTTGCTCTTGCAGCTTGCGTTCCCGATCCGGCCAACTCTCCTGGATGAAGGCGAGGATGTCCCAGATATCCTGATCCGACAGAGTGTCCCCGAAGCCTGGCATGCCGCTTTTGACGTCAGCGACACCCATCTGTTTCAAAGTTTGGTCCCCGCCAAACTTTGTATAGTCGAACAACAGCTTGTCGCCGTGATGCCAGGTATGCCCGGTTCGGTCATGCGGGGGCGCCCGCAAGACGCCATCCGGATCAGGTGTTTGCCAATCCTGCTGACCCTCCAAATTTGCCCCGTGGCATGACGCGCAGTTTTCGGCGTACAAAACTGCACCACGTGCCGAATCCGCTGATGCACTGTTCTGCGCACGCCCACTCAGGCCCCAGCCAGCGACCGCGACAATGATCACTACAGCAGCCAGTGACACCCATTTCGCCGAACTCTTGTTCATCATGCCACGCTCAGCCAGGTCTTCATACCAGCGGCCTGATGCGACAGCATATGGCAATGAAACAGCCAATCCCCCGGGTTATCCGCAACGAACGCAATCTCCCGCTTTTCTATCCGGTCAACCAGGATTGTGTCCCGCAGCGGCCCTAGGTTGCCGTTTGGCAGAACTTCCTGAAAGTGCGTCCCGTGCAAGTGCATAGCGTGCGGAAAGACGGTGTCGTTCTGCATCTGAATCCGGACTATGTCGCCACGCGAAACGGCAGCAAGGGGGTTTTCAGGTAACCCGGCGACACCGTTGAATGTCCAGATCTGCCCTTCCTGAACCAATTCATTGGTGCTCATGACCTGGCCGTTAAAAGTGCCTTGACGCAGTCCGCCCATCGCCCCGCCTTCCATCACTAATGGGATTGTCAAAGCGTCAGAAACATCTTCGAGAAAGGAAACAGGGTTGGGTGGCAGGGCTTCTATTGCACCGCGGTTTGCGGATGCACCGCTTCCCGAAACCGGGATTTCAGCAATGACAAACGATTCATCGCGTTCGTGAAGAGTTATTTGAACGGCTTCGTTCGATTCCGCTGTGACATCAACAATTAAGTCTGCTCGCTGTGCAGGCCCAAAAACAAGGGTTTCAAAATCCTCTGGCTGCCTTACAGGCATGCCATCATAAGCGACCAGTTTCCCGTTTGCGCCACCTACTGAGACATACATGATCCGATCAGTTGCCACGTTGACCATTCGAAGTCGCAAACGCTGGTTTGTCAGAACTTCTGTCATGGGCGATATGTGTGCGTGAACGTAGTTTCCCATTCGGCCTGCATGCGTCCAGTCATGCATCGCGCCGAAATCATCGACGATTTGGGCGTCCTGACCCAACCTCCAGTCATCCAGCAGGATCGTAATGTCATGATCCGTGTCCGGCGGGTCCATTTCGTCGACGATGAACGCGCCGTAAAGGCCCCTGGCCACTTGTTCCGTTGACTGGTTATGAGAGTGGTACCAGAAGGTTCCTGCATCCTTCAGAGGCAAGTCATACTGAAACTCGCCGCTTGTTGGTACAGCCTCCTGTGTAAGACCCGGCACCCCATCCATGTTGTTTGGAACCCGCAGTCCATGCCAATGGATTGCCGTAGGCTGAGGCAGTGAGTTCAGGAGTGTCCGGCGAACCGTTTCGCCCTGCCGGGCACGAATTTCGGGGCCCGGAACACCGCCATCATATCCCCATATCTCGGTTTCAGGATAGCTGTCGGGGGCAACACGTGCCAATCCTGAGCGCGCCTCGATTATTCGGGGGGCGGTAGCTGCCCTCCCGATAGTCGGCATTGCGATTAGTGCCGACGTGCCTGCAACGAATTGCCTGCGATTGAGCTTCATGAGGACTTCCCTCCAAAGAAAATTTGATCTCTCACTCGATTACCCTCCGTCGTGCACATCCAGCAGATAAGTCGCCATTGCCTTCCGGTCTTCGTCTGTCAGAAAGCTGGTGCCATAGTTTACGACCTCTCCCATGGCGCCGCCGAAGACATCGCCATCAGGCATGACGCCGGTGCGCAACGCGTAGGCCAAATCATCTACCGTCCAACCACGCTTTTCCAGGGTCTCAAGGTCGATGGCCGGCGCCTTGTCACCGCCGGGCAGGGAGTCACTTCCCTTGAAGTGTTCCGTGTCCGAATTTCTTGCGCCAGCCAGGTTCCTCCCGGTGTGGCAGGCCGCACAATGCGTGGCACCTTCGACCAGTAGCCGACCCCGGTTCCACACTTCGTCATTGCCCGGCACGGGATCAGTGCGGGGTGGTTCCAGAAAAGCCGCGCGCCACAGCTTCAGGCCCCATCTCTGATTGAATGGGAACGCCATTTCCTGCTCTTTTGACGGTTCCGCTACCGGTGCAACCGTTTGCCAGGCGGCCCAGAGATCGGCGATGTCCTGATCCGTGAAGTTGGCATAGAACGGATAAGGAAAGGCCGGGTAATAGGGTTCTCCGTCAGGCGACACACCCTGACGCACCGCGCGGGCAAATTCCTCGACCGTCCAATCACCGATCCCGTTGTCAGGATCTGTGGTCAGGTTCGGTGAATAGAGCGTGCCGAACGGGGTATCCAACTCCACCCCACCGGCCAAGGGCGCGCCCCCTTTGGCAAAATCTGTGTGGCACGCGATACAGCCACTTGCCCTTGCCAGATAAGCCCCGCGGTTAACGTCACCCTGAATGTCGAGAGCTTGTAAGGGCTGGCCAATCGGCCAAGCCATCACGGCGACAAGTCCCGCTGACGCCGTTACGGCGGCAGCAAGGCCCAATCGGAATATCGGTCTCATGACGCATTCCTATTCCGACCGAAATTGCGTGTGACATGCCGAGCATGTCTGGCTCAGCATCATGAACACACCATCTGCCGGCATTTCAGAAAGCTGTGCCTGGTTGGAACTGCCGCCCATCATTCCGGCACCCATCATAGAACCGCCACCCATCATGGATGCGCCGCCCATCATGCCCGAACCATGGCCCGATCCGGACTCCATCAACCCGTTGTCCGCCGCAAGCGCAAGGCCTTCAGAGTAGGTTGCCAATTGGCTGGCCAATTCTGCAAAGGATCCCCAATCCTGCCAGATCTCCGATTTCGCCTCCGAGGGTTTACCATCAGATCCCTCTGGAAACAGTTTTGTCATGCTCTCACCAGCGTGACGCCCGATCTTCTCGGCTTCGCTTCGCACGGTTTCCGCATTGTAAGGCGTTTTCCCCTGCATCATCGGCGTAAGGATCTTCATGCTGTCCTTCATCGCGGACATACCGTCCATGCGTTCTTTGACGATGCCGGTTGCGCCACCATGCGCCAAGGCGGCTGCCGCAATCAGAGAAACCAGGGCAACGCCAGTGGTCATTTTTAGAATTTTCATTGTTTTGTCCTTGTGGTCTGCTTCGACGCGCCCGCGTTGGGCGCAATTCGACTGGTCAGATCAGGACACGCGGTGGCGGTGGGTCAAACGCCGTGATGCCAAGAACCCGGTATTGGGCTCGCGGAATTGAAAGTCTTTTTTTCGCGCTAAGCGGAGAAGGCGGAGTCGGGCCGGTCAAGAACAGTCCGACAGCACCGCAAATCATTCCGCCATGGCAATGCCCGGGATGACCCTGCTTGATATGCTCTACATCGATTGAGTCAGTTTGAGCACTCACATGATGAGAGCTGCCACCGTGCGCATGAGCAGAGCCGGCCGTCACAAGGAACCCGCCAATGGTCAGCACCATTGACAGGATGATGTAACGAATTGCACTGCGCATTCGGCTTGTCACTTTCAGAAAATCCCGTTTTCCTGCTGTAACTCTCTGATGTACGCCACGATGCCTTTCACATCTGCGCGGGTCAACCCATCGACCGGAGGCATATTGCCAAACTTCCAATGGTGTGCCCGAACTCCATTCTGGACCGCGACAAAAAATGACTCGTCCGAATGGTGGCTTGGTTCATAGATCTTATGCACCAATGGTGGCGCGAGCCCTTCCAGACCAGTTGCATTCACGCCGTGGCACGCCGCACATTTGGCGTCGAATGCCACTTTACCGACGGCAGCAAATTCGCTCAGCTGCTCCGGTAAAGTGACGTTTTGGATTGGGTCTCCTGGCTCCAGCATCGACGTATCAGGTGGCGTCATCGAATGGCCAGTTGGTTGCTGATTGAGATTGTAGAAGATAGCGGCGGCACCTGCGATCGCTACTCCGCCTATCAAGAGTGTAAGTTTATCCATCTCAGTTTTTCACGTCGTTGTCAGTTGCCGAACTTTAGCACCTGTCCAGAGTAATCATCTTGACCAAGGTCAGATCAGTTTTACCTGCGTGCCCACAGTGGCCAATTCGAACAAGTCTGCGATCTGCTCGTTGTACAAGCCTATACAGCCGTTGGAGGATCTTCTCCCGATCTTGCGCGTGTCGTTGGTGCCGTGGATGCGGTAGTATTGCCAGCTCAAATAGAGCGCATGTGTCCCCAGAGGATTCTCAGGACCCGGGCCTACATAGTCAGGCCATGCGGGATTGCGCTCTTTCATTGCCGGCGTTGGTCGCCAAGATGGCCCTTCTACCTTGCGAATAACTTTGGTGTATCCCAGCCTTGTAAGGTCTTCCGTCAGCGGTACGCTGGTCGGATACAGCCGATAGACGCTTTCATCTTCTGACCAATATTGCAGAACCTTGGACTGTGTATCGGACAGGATCACCCCGTTTTTCAAGGTATCAAAGTGGTCCTGCCATTTAGCAACACGGAAAGACGACACATTGCGGCGCGTCCCCTCAGTTGCCGTTGATTGGGCCCAAACGGCCGGTGCTGGAAAAAGCGTCGTTGCAGCAAACGCGGCAATCACTCCGCGTCGCGTAACAACCATTCTTTCCTTGGTCTGCTTCATGCCTGCCATCCCAAACGATCTTTTTGTGGTTCGCGACTCAAAGTGCTCGTATGCCGGGTTCCCGCGCTGGAAGGTCAACAAGCAACAGGCTTTGCGTAAGGGATATTTCGTCTGGATTGTCGTTGCCGTCGGCACAGAGGCTTTGTTTTTCAAGGTGGCTTCACATCATCAAGCCATTGTGAAAAAGCAACATTTCTTCGGCATAACCCCATATTGCTTTGAGAAAAACTTGGCTTTTTTGTATCGGCCGAACACAAAAAAGCAACGCTAACAATCGCTTAGATCTTGGTGAATTGATGTGATCACCCACCGATGCGAAGGTATCAGATACTACAAAATGATAATCACAGTGGGCGAAATACCATGTCCTTGAAGAAAGCACTCCAAGCACTGGGCGTACTTTTGTTCGTCGGCGCTTGTTCCGAAACAACGTCAATATCTGCAGATAGCGAGCCCGGAACGCTTTCCCGAGTTCCTGACGCCGTTGCCCAGATTGCTGCTCCGGGCCAGGACCTGAACGCTGTGAAAATCATGCCCGAGGACGGTTGCTATTGGTATCGCTACGTTGGGCCGGTTGAAACGACCTACCTGCCACTCAGGACGATTGAAGGGCGCCCAATCTGTACGCGCGCCTGACAAGTACCTATCAGCTGGTCGCGGTCAGAAGCCGCTCGGGAGGGTAAAGATGCGCTGTGGCACCTGGCCGGACACGATCATACAGTCCGATGATATGTGGCATCGCCATTCTTACGCAGCCGGAACTTGCGCGACCTCCAATAGATCTTGGATAAGGCGTTCCGTGAATTCGCAAGTATGTGTCGCGACCACCTTCGTACAGATAAAACGCCCTTGATCCCAATGGGTTTGTCGGCCCACCGGGCACACCATCCGCAAATTGAGCATAGTCATCTGGGTCGCGTTCAATCATTTCGGCGGTGGGTGTCCAACGCGGCCATTTGGCCTTTCGCTTGATTGCGTAGACACCGGGCTCGTAAAGATTGCCTCGGGCAATGGCTACGCCGTAACGCATAGCCGTACCTCCGTCTTCGATGAAATACAGATATCGTGCCACCGCATCGACATGAATGTCACCGGGAACGAGTGGTCGATTGGTTTGCACACGCTGAGGCAGGAAACGTGGGTGTAACCCCCAAGGGTTGGATGTTGCGGGATCAAAGTTGGCTGGCGTTACTTGCGCATCCCACTCCGACCATTGCGTGGCCGCCGCCGACGACACTCCCAAAACCGGCTGAGAGATAATGGCGAGCGAAGTTGCAACAAAATGTCGTCTGGTCAGCATCTATCGCGCTCCTGATGCTTGATTTAATTTCCGGATCTTCCAGATGGGTGCGGACAATCAACTGCAAAACACAATATGTCCACTCAATTATTCGTTCGAATCCAATGGTATTTCTGTAACTTGCATTCAAGTTACATGTTAATCTGGGCACTTTACTCGCAATGCGCAGATTTTATTCCCGAAACGCTCGCGGATTTGAACACACCATGTATTTGAAGCAATTTTGAACCTTTAATCCCTCATAGAGGGCCTACAGACAACTGCCAGACATTCTCTCCAACGGCAGAATGGCTGTCCCATGTGCCGAAAGGAAACCGCGCCACACGGCAAGAATAAGTGCACGATTGATAGCGAAGTTGTGTCTGGAACAGAGCCCACGTTTCGAGATGAACAGGTTGCAGACCGAAACCAAGATCGCAGCGATTCTCCACAAACTCCGCACTCTACGTATGTGCTGCATCGCGCTTTCTCTTCGTTGCAATGCAAGTGTGAATTCTGGGCGCTATTGTTGTGCCGTCGATCTGTACGTTTCAGGTCTGCCATTGCGATTTCCAGCAGATCGGCATGGTAGGAAGAAAACCGGTCGGTGAACAGACCGTCCGTCAGGCCGTGGCGTCGCATCAGCCATTTGAGAATTTCAGCTCCCACCTGACCCCACGCATCGACTAGCTATATTGCGTTGGGATCAGGGTAAGGTATGCAGTGCCAGATTCGGGTGCATTGGCGGCCGCAACGTTGGGTACTGAGGGCACGATCTAACTGTACAAGGATCTTAATGGGCGCTGGCTTAGACGCGGATACACGGTGTCGTTCGTGATCCGCATGATAGTCATACTGTTCAACTCCGAATCGACTGAAAGCGGACTATCAGCGCAGCAACTCCGGTGAGAACTGCCACCGACACTGCCATCAATATCAGGGCTAGAATTGCAGGTCCGGCTTGCCTGGGTAGGCGGCGCTCCAATTGCGCCAGAGTTCCTAGGCCATGATTGATCTGGCTTTGAATAACTGTGAAATACAGAGGCAGCGCTCCAACTAAGGTGGCGTATAGATAAACACCCGAGATGTTCTCAAAATAGGCTGACCTCACCAGCGTTGGTCCGACCACCTGCAGTGCCACCGCGGGACTACCACCGAAGGATCCGAACCAGTCGGCGGACAGTGCATAGATCAGCGCATGCAGTGTGATGAACAGAATGGTCCGGAGCAGCAGATCAATCAGTATATACAACGTCGGCATGGGGCCCCTACCCCGCGCATTTGCACCAACAGCGAGAAGAAAAAAACTGAGATAGTTCACTGCAAACACTACAGGCAATCCGTTCGTGACTACTTGACGCACAAACCGACCGGATGCCGCATCGTTGTTCAGCAGGTGTGTTGCAAAGCCAGGTGTGAGCAAGACATAGATCAGCAACAAAGGGATCAGCGCAACCAAACTGACGATTAGAGTATTCCGCGCGAAGCGCCAGAAAGGCATGTCGATCGTGAAGTATCTATCCATTTCGCTCAGTTTGCCTCCGGGGCACCTCCACGTCGATACTCAAAGGGCTAACGCTGCAAGTTCTGCGATCGTCAACACTAATCCGGCGGCAACGAGATCTGTTCGATCGGGATGCGCGTAAGATTGAGTCCGCGCTCGACAACGAGAGATCGCCTAGTCTAGGGCAGAGTTACGTCGCCTTGAGGGATCACTGCAATGAATTGCGTCGAACACATCGTTTTTCAGCGGTTGAACAAACGGCGTTCCATTTTGGCACAGCAAGAAAGGTAGATTACGGACCATTTGCGTAAGCTGGCCCAGTGCCAAGTGAGCCGTACAACAAACTCTACACAGTCAATAACTGATTTAGCTCGACCCCTTTTGAGTGAGCGTCGAGCACTTAACGTATCGTGACGATATGTTCCTGGTTTTATCGTGTTTCAAACTGTCCAATCCACTTTGCGCGCAAAAAATATTACTTTTGCTCGTTACTCTTAAGGTGCTATCAAATCTCTATCACATTCGATAAGTCCCGCTTATCATGTTATTTGAAATCTGGCCCAAATTGACGCAGAATGGGTGCATGAAGCCCCCTGCCCCATACCTCCCCGCCACCGCCCCTGCCCTCTCGGACACAGACCAGGAGGCGCTCACTGATCTTTTTGTGCGCGGCACGCCGGCCAACACGCTGCGCGCCTATGAACGGGATCTGCTTTATGTGACGGCCTGGAAAACGGCGCGCTTCGGGTCGCCACTGGACTGGCCGGAATCTGAGGCCACGGCGCTGGCCTTCATTCTCGATCACGCCCGCGATCTGAATGACGCACCAGAAACGGATGTGGCGCGTGAAACCGCAGAAGCGCTGATTACTCGGGGGCTGCGCAAGTCCCTCGCCTGCCCTGCCCCCTCGACGCTGGACCGGCGCATCGCCTCCTGGCTTGCCTTTCATCGAATGAAGAACCTGACCAGCCCTTTCGGTGCGCCGCAGGTGAAACAGGCCCGCGCCAAGGCGCGTCGCGCCGCCGCCCGGCCCCCTGCCCCAAAGTCACAGCATCCAATTACCCGCGATGTGCTCGAGCAGTTGTTGTCCACCTGTCGGGGGTCCCGGAGGGATTGCCGCGATCGGGCGATCCTGATGCTGGGTTGGGCTTCTGGTGGTAGACGGCGCTCGGAGATCACCGGGTTGATGTTTGAAGACGTCTCGCTGAAGGAGTTCGACGAGAAAAGCCTGGTTTGGATTTCACTGCTGGAGACCAAGACGACAACCAAAGGTGAAACGCCGCGGCTGGTCCTGAAGGGACGCGCAGCCCAAGCGCTGGTGCATTGGATCGAGGTTGGACAGATTAAGAACGGACCACTGTTCAGACCAGTCTCAAAAGCGGATCGTGTGCTGAAACGTCGGCTTTCGCCCGACGCTATCTATCAGATCGTCAAACATCGCCTCCAGTTGGCCGGGCTGCCGGAGGACTTCGCCTCGCCGCACGGTCTGCGGTCCGGATTCCTAACCCAAGCCGCACTGGACGGCGCCCCAATCCAGGCTGCCATGCGCCTTTCGCTGCACCGCTCCATGGCCCAGGCGCAGAAGTACTATGACGACGTCGACATCGCAGAAAACCCGGCGACGGACCTGTTGGGGTAACCATTCGCCAAAAAAACCAACTCGCACCATAAGGCCGCCCTACTCCCTCCCAACTGCTCCGAACCCGAATATTCGCTGGCAAGAATTCGATTGCGCACTAGTTGGATCCATTTCTGAAGCGCGATCGCTCATCTGGCTTCTATTCAAGTTACGCAGATCAAATTCCAATCTTCAGCTATTGGACTTGTCGCGGATAAAAGCCTCTTCAATGGCTGAGGTAAATGTTTCGGTTGCGCCGGCAGATATGCAGCCAGTTCGAGTGGTTAAAACGACCTCTGAGTGAGGGGATTACCAAAATTGCCAATTGGCAACTTTTTTCGAAAGACCGACATTGCAGGGAAATTGCCAATTGGCAATTTCCGGTTTCGCTTCGGTAGATCAGTCTCGATCTGCGTCAAAATGCCTGTTCAAGAAGATCGAAAAGACCTCTTGCAGTTCATCTTTGCGTACGTCGGTCGGAAACTCCAACACGATCTTTTTGCCTTTGCGCTTGTATGTCATCGCAGGCTTTTCGGGTGACGATTGAAGAGTCACTGGATCTGCTTTTGTCGAAGCAGGAGGTTTCAACGCTGCCTTGAAGACATTCATGACCTGCACGCCGTCACGGCTGACCCCATCCGTCGCCATCTGCCTCGCAGCTTCTAACAGTTTCTCACGATCCTCGGGCCGACCCAGAAACGGTTTTAGCGTACGGGCGTGCAGTTCTTTGATCTCTCGGATCGAAGGGAATGCCTCAACGATCTCGTTCGGCAACTTGGCCAGTTGCAGATAACGTGAAAGCCAAGCCTCACTGACCTCTAGCCGTACGGCCATCGCCTTTTGCTTACCACCGTAGTAACGAGTCACAGCGTCTGCATAGTCACGAGCACGCTCATAGTCGGAGATATCTTCTCTGTCGCGGTTCTCGATATCGCCCAATCGAAAAGCTTCTTCATCGGTCAACTCTCGAACATCCACCAAGTAGCGAAACTGTGGATAGTTATTTGCGCGTAGCCAGTTGATTGCAAAATGCCGCCGTGCACCGCAAATCACTTCATACGGCTGATTTGGATCGCTTGTCTTGCGCACGATAGCTGGAAACTCTTGCCGACCCTGACTGCGGATTCCGTCAATCAAATCTCGACAGTTGTCCTCCGATAGTAGGTCATACGCCCGGTTATGTCGCTCCCACATACGGCATTCTCCGGGATCAACCCACCTCAGGGACTTCTCCTCGATATCCCCCGACATCCGTTCCGCAACCCTGTTAGAGCGGTTTAGAAAGCGAGCGCCAGCGCGTTCGGCTTTGGGGGCAGGGCCGCTATCGAGACCGCTTAGTACGTCATCGAAAATTGCGTCATGTTTCTTGCTCATAACACTCCCTCCTTGCGCAATGCAGCATGGTGACTGGGCCAGGTTTTGCGCATCAAAACTTCAACCTCGCGTCCCACCGCGTCCAGATATGCCCGACAGCGTTTGTGGGTTTCTGTACGAGCTGCTGGTCCCGTAATCTCGTACACCGTGCCCAAGTTCGCTGTGGCGTTATCAATCTCGGCGCTGTCTTTCAGAACACTGGCCAACATGTCTTGGGGAAAAACCGCGTCCATCATTCGTTTGATGGCTGCATGCGCAGATTTGTTGTCGTTCATCTTGGTGGCCAGAATCTTGACGAATGAATAATCACGAGCTCCGCCATGTTGGGCTAGTTCATTCAACGTTGCGCCCATCATCTTCAAAAAATGGGCAGTAGACCCAAAGTCAATATTATTCGGCGGGGCAGGGATCACCATCGCGTTTGCTGCTCGAAGCACTGAAAGAGAAATCATTCCCAGCGCAGGTGGCGGGTCCAGAAGGATTACGTCGAATTGATCGGCTATGGTGCTGATCCCATCTCGCAAACGGTCCAACACAAAAACTTGATCCCTGGCCATCCGAGCTGCGAATTCATACTCAGCGTCATAGAGACCGAGGTTTGCAGGGATGAGCGCAATGCCAGGCCAATACGTAGCGCGTAAAGCATAATGAAGCGTCTGCGGCCCACCATGCTGAAAGAATGGGTAAAGCGTATCTTCAGTCTCATCCACGTCAATGTCAGGATTCAGGCCAAAGATCGAAGTCGTTGAAGCTTGGCTGTCGCAATCGATAACGCAAACTCTATAGCCTTTAAGCGCAAGGAACTGGGCAAGATGGGTCGTTACCGTCGACTTTCCAACGCCACCTTTGAATGACTGAACTGACAAAACCAGTGTTGGATCATCTGTTGCACGATGAGGTAGTGTACCGAACACTTCCCGCATCCGGTTTATGTCAGACAGTGAGTACCCGGTCCTTCTTCCAGTGACTGGGTCTTTTTCCGGCTCAGGCAAGCGGCCGTCCGCTTCAGCATCACGGATTAACTTCTCTGATCGACCTACCATCTCGGCAGCGGAGCGAACATTAAAATTTAGGTTTAGCGTTTTCTCAGTATCGGGGGAGAATACTCGATCGCGCAATCGCTCCATCACGGTACTTGCACGATCAGATAGTTGCTCAATCTCATCCAGCCCAACAGGAGGCAAGGGGGAGGTGGTCATAGGTTTTGTCCTGTAGAAATCTGCCTTTCGTGAATCATGCCCGGAATGGTGAATCGGCTCAAGTGTGGTTTTTGAGGCAGATCACGTAAAAAATGGGAAATTCGAAGGCAAAGGCCACAGGAGCGGAAATTGGAGGTAACCGGAGGTCATTAGTAACAACATTCTAACTCAGAACATCTAATACGGGTGAAGTTGATGTCTGACGATGTTGCCTGGTACCAATCCCCCAAAAAACCAAATATAAAAAACAATCTTGTTCAAGATTCTTGGATTCAATTGTTCATACGAGTGGTATTGCTTTAAAATCAATGCTTTGTGGTATGTTTCCCTTACATATCGGGCGCAAATCCTTACAGATTGGGGTGCTTTGCCTTACGTTTCGGATGGTTAAAGCTTACATTTCGGGACGGGCCTAAATCCTACTTTTGGGGACGGGTGAGTTGATTCGAAAAACCCTTGTTTTATTGGGGTTTGTGAGACTTCCTTCGAATCACGCGAGACTCGATGCTGATTCGAAAAATTACAGATTGGGTGCTGGACCGAGACAACAGTGATGTCTATGCTTACATCATACGCCATACAAAAGTAATAATTAGGTGTTGGGCAGTACATGTCAAAAAAACCATACCGCACTTTGGACGCACGGCCAAATTCTGAAAGCCTGGTCAAGCCTGGTGAGCTTGTAGACGTGATTGAGGTAACACCGCTGACGCTTAACGATCGGCGGATTTACAATCAGCTTTTGGAAAACGCTTGGGATGCGATCGACAAGCCTGTCAGCCATGTTATCCAGAAATCCATGCTGCGTGGGTCGCATAATTCGAACGACAGGGTAGGGGAGTCTATTGAGCGATTGATGTCCGCCATTGTGAAAGTGGAAGTTGTATGGGATGGCGAACCTGCGGTCGAGCGGGTCCAGTTGTTGGGTGGCAACGTGGAAACAGTGCGAAGCGACGGGCTAATTGAATACGAGATCCCAGCGCGGTTGCGCAAAATTATTTCCAATTCGACAGTTTTTGCCCGTTTACAGCGCGAGATCATGTTCGCACTGAGTTCGAAATATGCGCTGACGTTGTATGAGATCGTACAGAAGCGCGGCAATCTGCGCTGGCGCTCATCCGAGAATTTTTCCGTCGATGATCTGCGCGGCATTCTAGGTGTACCAAAGGGTAAGCTAACCAACTGGAGCAACCTGAAGCTACGCGCGATCGAACCTGCAATTGCTGAAGTCAATGCGCTGTCGGATTACATGGTGGCGATCGATCCGATAAAGACCGGGCGCCGTGTGACTCACGTCGAAATGCGCTGGTGGAAAAAGGACGGAGAAGGGCAGGGGGCTGCGGAACGTGCTCTAAAATTTTCGTCCGTTGGACGTAAGGCAAAAGCACAAGAACAGGAAGAAAACGTTCAAGTGCCTGTTGCTCCAAGCATCAAGCCGCGTCCGGCCTGGCTAGAAAAAAGAGGTGACGCCTTAAAGACCGAAACCTACGAAACTGCTCGTCTGCGCCATCCGGGGTATGACATCTACTACATTGAGGGCCAATGGCGTGACTGGTCTGCAGGAATGGAACCACCCAAAGATCCCGACCGTGCATTTCTCGCGTACATTCGGAAATTCGCTGAAGCCAACCCAATTTGACTTCCTTACGGCTTACCTACCGATTGACGATTCTTGACATGATGGCAGGTGGCTCCCATGACGGAGAAGAATGAGCCCCCTGAATCGTAATGGGATGTTCGAATTTCTCGGCATTATTCGCAGTGACAATAAGCGGCGCGGAAATGTCCCCGCGCTTTCAATTGGTCGGACTCTGAATTTAAATCAGTCGAAGAGGCGACCTAGGAGTTTCTCGAGTTCTTGCCTTTGCTCGACGTGCTTTTTCGGGTTGTCCCGAATCAGGCGCTCCAGATTGAGAAGCTTCCAACGCACGGCGGGAAGATTGGTGGCTTGCGGTCGATCTATTACGGCGAAATCCGGCGCGCCATCCTGCAGACTGAGCAAGAATTGTCTGGTGGGTTTGTCGAAGCGAGATTGGATATCCGCAATCAGTTGGTTGCGCGTCGTTAGTAGGTCATCCAGGCCGACGGCTGACTTAGTCATGCCCTCGAACTCACGCACATAAGGTTGATCTAGGGCGATCAGGTTGGGATTCAGTAATTCGTGTGCCGGACGTGCCGAACAGGCGATGTAGATCAGGAAAGTCCGGAACAGATCATCCGTCAGTCCTTCGTGTTCGTAGAGCAGCTTTACATCATAAAGATCGCGTGGATGTTGGCGATCCACGGCTGCGTGGAGCTTACCGCCGAACAAATCTTCGAATGAGACGATCTGCATTTCTGCATAGCCAAACGCGTCTGCTACGGCGTCGGAGATCGCCCGGGTTTCGGGGTCATGAACAACGCCGCGTGTGACAGGCGAGGTCTCGATTTTGACTTCTGCACCTTCCAGACGCGCAAGCACGCGGGTGGCGCCGCCCCCACCTCCTTTTATTCTTTGAGCCTTCGCCCCGCTGATACCCTTTTCGATCGACTTAGCGATACGATCCATGGCTTCGTTGATCTCGGCGAGGCTCTGTTCACGCTCTTTGATCGGCAGATATGTCAGGTCGATATCAACCGAGAGTCGCGGTAGATCGCGATAGAAGAGGTTGATTGCTGTCCCGCCCTTGAGCGCGAATATCTCTTCCTTCGCGACGTAAGGCAATACACGCACGAGAAGGGCGACCTGGGATTCATAATTCCTACGCGCCATTTTCTGCCCCTGTCGTGACGAACTCTTCGGGTACCATGATGCGATATCGCGGATGTATCCGACCCCCTTCGACCAATGCTCGATCCCCCGTCCCGAGGTTGAAGGCGTCAGCATCAAGTCGTTTGCGCCAGGGGTGATTGTGGCGATCCGCAAAAACAAAGAAGAGGCGCTTGACCTTTATTTTCTTGCAGCTCAGCAAGAGCGCTGAGAGCAACTTAGGTCGTAGCGTCGTCAAGCCCTCGAACACCATGTCGAGGTTGTGAAAACTCTCATGGTCCGGCAATTCGTCCATGGCTTCCATGACCGCCCGTTCGGGGGCCGACATGCGCAGTTGCCAGTCCCACGGGAGGGAGTTTTCAGATTTTATGTCGTCATTTGTAACGCCAAGTGCCTGGTCAGCGAACAGCGACGTATTGCGCGTTTCTATAGGCGCATTGAGTGGCAGCTTCGTGAGCCAGTTGGGTATTTTGAAGCCATAGATCCAGACGGGGGCGTTGTTGCCCAAACGCAAGTAGTGGTCGTAGCCCTGTTGTGAGAGAGCGGTTTTGCCACCGACATGAATATCATAGCCCATGATATGTTGCATCGAGATCAGGCAGGCCTTCCAGTCAACGGTGTTTGATGCGGGCGGATTGGGAACAGGTCGGCGGAAAACGCCGCGGTGAACGCGTTCGAGCCAGCCCCGTTTTACATAGTCGCGAAAGGTTTCGTAGGCTATGCCATGGGCGGTGAGCCAGTTGGCATCGACGAGATATCCCGCGGGCACTGAGTCGAGAACTTTCTTCAGATTTTGCGATCTTTCAGCGTTCATGACACCCTAAATCATATAATTTAAAAGAAAAGGCAAGAGGTTCTCTTTGAAAAGTACATCTTTAAAGCGTCTATAGCGCTGAAAGTAACACATTATTAAAAACACAGCGCCACGCGGAAACCCATCGGAATACCCGGGATAAATGGAAGATTCCGGCGTCAAGGGCGGGAAGCGGAAGTTCGCTGCAGCCGCGAGCAAACCTGGCTGCAATGATCGAAGCCGCCATTCAATCGGCGCAATTTCCGGGCTCTGTTCTGCACCGCCGCAGGGCGGCTCCGAGCCCGAAGCGGAGGTGCTATTGGTTCGCCTTTCGCAAATGCAGCGAACTTTTTGCCAAATCCAATGACTTCGCCGCAAAATAAAAGAGGTCATTCATTCACAGCGCAAAGAACTTTGGGGCACCGATGTCGGATACTCGGACAAAAGGGCTGAACGGATCACTGCTAAGAGTTTATTCGATCGGCCGTTTTGAGAATGCGCTAAACGTTGAAAATATCCGCCAGTTTCGCTCTGTCTGAGACGGGGCGGCGACAGGAAGAGCACCGCCCCGGAACCACCGGGCGTATCAGGGGGAGGGGCAGTGCCCGGCGGTGATCTGTAAGACTTGCAGGTGCGTGTTCGCTATTTGACCGGAACGACCTTAACCTCTGAGGTAATTCGGGCCACGTAATCCGTGATAGCTTCGGCACTTTCCGGTTGATAGAGGCGGATGACCTGCGTCCAGCCGGGTTGCACGTCGATGTTGTTTGGCTGTCCCGGGCAATTGTAACGGAAGGTGACTGAGCCGTCCGCGTTCTCCTTTGCCGCTCGATTGTTCAGAGCAAAGTTCTCTTCGACGATCCAGCTTTCTGCACTGTAGGTCGTCACCGAGAAAAACGCACCATCGTCAAACTTCAGAGGTGGGCGTGGCAGCGACATTTCGGAACACGCACCTTCCGCCGACGCGCCCTCAGGAACGATGGTAGAGATGTAAACCGCATCCTTGTAAGGCAAGCCGCCCCAACCTACGGCCGTCGCAATAAGGAACATTTCCGGATCCACATCCTCCGGGCGGCCGAAGAACAGCTCCGGCTTGTTTGCTTCTCCTGCCCGCGTGACCAGCGAGGCCCTGACGGCATCGAGGCTTTCGGTATCGAACCCTTTGGGCGAATAGGGCTCTGCCGAAGCAGACTCGACCATAAAGCCATCCTGATGCGCGTGCGCCTCTGCAAGTCCGGCCTCATCCGTGGATTTCAACCCTGTCCGCATGTTGAGAAACACGTAGCGTCCTGTGGTCAGGTCTTCTGGTGTCAACGTAACGCTCTCTCCGGCGTAGAGCACGTGAAGAGTATAGTGCGCCTCGTCGATGATTTGGATCATCGACAGGTAATCCCATTCAGGATTGGTGATCGGGTTGTGTCGCAAATTTTGAACGGAGATTGACGAGCACTCAGGTTTCGCAGTCTCTTCCCGTCGAATAGTTTTCGAACAGGTTTTAAGTATGATTTCTCTGAAAGGCTGCCACTTTCCCAAGGATGCAGTTCTTTACGCTGTGTATTTCTATTTGCGGTACACAGTGTCGTATCGTGATTTGGAAGAGATCATGGCCGAACGCGGCGTGCAGGTGGACCACGCCACTCTCAACAGGTGGGTCGTTAAGTATTCGTCGATGATCGCCGCGAGCGCGCAATCGAAGAAGCGACCAACGCTGAGTTCCTGGCGCATGGACGAAACCTATCTCCGTGTGCGCGGCAAGTGGATGTATCTTTATCGAGCAGTCGACAAAGCGGGAAACACCCTTGATTTCATGTTGTCTGAGCGACGAAATCGTCCAGCAGCCACCAGGTTCTTTGCCAAAGCAATGTCGTCAAACGGGATCCCAAACAAAATCGTCATCGACAAAAGTGGCGCAAATGCAGCTGGCATTCGAGAAGTGAACAGGATCCTGAAGCGGTTCGGCTGCCCAGCCAAAGTACAGACGATTAGGTCCAAATTTTTGAACAACATGATCGAACAGGACCATCGGTTCATAAAGCGGCGTGTTCGGCACATGTGTGGGTTTAAGTCGTTCGAATCCGCTTCCGCCACTTTGGACGGCATCGAGGTCGCCAACATGATCCGGAAGCGGCAATTCTCTAGTGATACGACTTCCGGCTTTCGGATGTTTGCTGAGATCGCAGGATAACTGCGTCTAGCATATCGCTGGCTTTGGTCGTTCAAAAAGTTTGCGACACTACCCATTCGGGATCACAAAGCCGCTGGTTTTGCCCGAACCAGACGGGGCAATGAACATCGCGTGCGGCTTTTGGACACCGGGGCCGGGCTTATAGTAGATCGCGTTTTTGTCCTTTGGCTCACCAAATTTGGCAAACACGATTTCACTATCCAATTTGTCTTTGAGCTTCAGAACCGACGCATAGCCTTCCTGGACGAGCTGAGGGGCCTTTGCAAAGGTCGCATCACCGTATTTCGTTGAGGGACCACGCAGCGCAGCCGCCACAAATGCAAAGGTCAAAACACCCACTGCGACCACCGCCACCAGACCCATGATCTGCTGCGTCTCTGCAGGCTGTGCCATGAACTTCTCTGGGATCGCCCAGATGTCCAGCCCGCGAAAGCCTCTGGTGTTGATGTATTCGAGAGCCAGCCCGACCACCAACACCGCGCAAGCCGAGGTAGCGATAAAGCCCATAGTACCGGCTATCGCGACCTTCTTGCCTTTGGGTAGATCCTGAAACTCAGCCATCGGTCAGCTCGCGTTTGAAGAAGCACACGATGCCAAACTCGGCAGGTACGACGCCGACCATTTCCCAACCGTCTTGCCCGAGCTTCGCAAACTTCTCGCCTGCATTTTCCTCTACCCGCATCAAGACATTACGATACTCAAATTTTTTCATTCTATTTCTCCTTCAGATAAGTTGATCAGCGGTCATCAGGGGTGGGAAGATCACTCCGTTGACCTTCCGTTCGTCACCGATTTTCTTCATGTGAACGATCATGTGAATGGTGGCCCGGATGTCATCGACCACTTCTGACTTTTGAACGGTCGGAGATCCGCGACGCACCATCTTGCTCATACGTCCAATGGCATCTACTGGTGAGTTGGCGTGCATGGTACAAACAGAACCATCGTGGCCGGTGTTCACCAGTTCCAGGAACATATTTGCGTCGTCGCCCCGAATTTCACCGCAGACGAGGCGGTCAGGCCGTAACCTCAGCGCCGATTCCAGCAGCTTTGTTGGTGATCGAGGGCCATCTTCTTCGGAACGGTCAGCAAGTAGATCGACAGAATTGGGTTGCTCGATGTCCAGCTCGGCCACTTCTTCAATCGTCACGATCCGTTCGCCAGGATCGACGCGCTTCAGCATTGCATTGAGAACAGTGGTTTTGCCAGACGAGGTGCCCCCGGCAATGATCACGTTCCATTTGCTTAGCATCGCAAGGTCGGCCAGCTCGTCAAAGTTCATTGTTCCGGCAGCGAGAGCAGCCCGAGCCTTTTCAAGCGCGCTGTGATCATTGTTTTCTGCCAACGCCGCCTCTTTGCTGGCGAAGCTGAACGCGCCCAGATCGACGGTTTTCACGCGGAGCAGGCGGATCGCCACGGACCCCACGCCGGTTGTTGCTGGCGGAATCACAACCTGCACCCGCGCTTTACCCTGCTGTGTCGGCACGTTGGCCGTCGCAATCGGCTTCTTTTCTCCGAATGTCACATCGCTGAATCCGGCCACGCAGCGCCCGATGTTTTCCACATCATCTCTGTTCAGAGTAATGTCTGTCCTGGTCATGTGTGTTGTGCCCATTTCTTCGACCCAGACCGATCCGTCAGGATTCACAGAAATTTCGCTCAGGCTTTCATCGTGCAACAGATGCTCGATCTTGCCTGTATAGTATTCCAGAAGGCTATTGCCGTTCCGCCCGCTCATGTTCTTGTCCTTGGTAGAGCACTTTTTTGAACACTGGAGGTTGCCTTCGCTGCATCTCGGCTTTGCCTCGAACACGAAGGCATCCACATAAGATTCATTGCTTCCAAAAAGTGCTGAATTTGCTTCAAAAAAGGCCGCTACCGCACTCGATCATGCTGGCAGCGGCCGGAAAGACTGCTGAGGCGGTCGGCTCATTGGCTCGCGCTCAGAAGCTATCGAACACAACGTCGCGCTGCAGGATGGCGTTGATGCGACTGCCCTGATCGACAAAGACTGTCGGAGTAATGCGCAGGTATTCATCAAGCGCCGCTGCCGTAGCGTTCTGCAGGTTAGACCCCACTTGCGTTGCCAGATCAGTGCGAACCGAGTTGTTGCTATCGTTGTCAGAGACCAGTGCCACCGGCGCAATGCCGATGATGGACAACAGCGCTGCAGTTCCGAACCGTTTCCCAAAGTGTGTGTTCACCCTGCCGGTCGCACCAGTCCGGCCTTGACCGTCCGTACCAGCCGATCCGACCTGAGTTGACAGGCCGTCAGGCGTGATGACACGGCTCCAAACGATCATGATGCGCGTTTGCGCCAATGTCGTGTCCGCTCGATACTCGCCAAAGAGCTTCGATCCGCGCGGCAGAAGCAAACGCGTGCCGTCCATCGAGTAGACGCCACGTGTAATCGTCGCCACGACACTGCCGGGCAACTCCGAGCTGACCGCGCCACCGAACACAGCCGACAAAACCGTGCCTTGCGTCAGGGTGCGCGACGGATCGTCAATGATCGAGGCCCCGACGATGGGGGGATATTCTTCGACCAGATTGTTTTGCCATGTCGTGTTTTGGTTTTCCTGATAGCCGCGTTGATCTTCAGGCAGGCGGGTGTCGTCTGGCTGGACTTGAACCGGCTGCGGCGCTGCAGGGAAGGGTTGGAAAATGACCGGCTGCGATCCACCATTGATCGGCTGGTAGTTTTGACCGGGTGCGTCCTGTGCCATCGCGCTTGAGGCCAACGTGACCAGGGCGAGGGTGAGTGCTGTTCTGTTCATCGTCAGCTCCATCAGTTTCTGCCGTATGGGTTTTCATCGAACACAATGCCGTCCGACTGGTTCTGCCGCTGGCGCATCTTCTTCAGTTCTTCGAGTCTGCGCCGCTCGTCATCGGTCAGACCTTGCGCCTGAAGGTGGCTTACGCTGGCAAGTGCCCGGGCCTCCGCATCTGCGATGGCCTGGGCAAGTTCCGTCTGGAACTTCTTCTCTCGCTCATCATATCTGACCTGAAGGCGTTCATTGGTCAGGTTCAGCGTTGCGATTTCACCGTCTTTTTCGGACAGCGAAACTTTGGCGTCCGTCAGCTCGTCTTGCAGATCGGAAATCCGACCGTTCTGTTGCTCGATAGTTTTCAAGGCTTGTTTCAGCCCTTCGGAATCGACCTGCGGCACTGTTGCCGGTGTTGCCACCTCAATTTCCTCGGGCAAAGCCTCTGGTTCCGGCTCATCGGCCTCTGGTCCCCGTGCGGTCAAAAGCCCGTATCGCTCGCCACCACCTTGTTGCAAAGCGTCAACGCGGACACCCGTGTTCGTGCTTTTGTTTTCATGGCCCATGACAAACCATACAAAGCCCAGGAACACCGCTCCTGCGATCGCAACGGTTATCAGCTTCTTTGGGTCGAACTTCTTCCGGACACGTTGCGACGGCTGTTCAGCCGCCGCCCGTGCCGCAATTGTCTGATTGCGATCCATTACTTGCTGCCCCCCGGTTTAACTGTCTGTGAAGTAACGGGCCTGCCCGTTGCACTCGCCTGCTGAAACGCGTCGCCATCGTTTCGTACACAGATCGAAGTGTCTTCGATGCGCAGTGTCCAAAGGTCGGAAAGGCCCTGCACCTGGATAATGCCGCGCTCTTTGACTGTGGTGTTCACCATCAGCTCGCGGCCATCAGGCAGGACACGGAAAATCCCCGGCAACTCCGCATCCTGCGGGATTTGCATATAGGTGTGAACGCCATCATCCCACACGGCGGTGGGCGCAAAGTCCGCTTTGCCCGAGCGCGAATAGTTCTGGTTCACAAACCGGCCAGTTGGCTTCGGCTCGCTCCGAGCGACTGTGCCGCGACGCGTTGTGGTCCCGCCGCTGTTGTTTTTGTTGTAGAACGTGACCCGAAATGGAACACGTTTGCGTTCGGCGGCGCTCTCGGCCGGAACCAGATAGAAGTTGTATGTCCCGCGATTGGTCAGGACGGTCAGGTTTGAATCCGAGTTCAGGATTTCTGGCTTGAACGCAATAACGCGACCTTCCTGCAGGCGGGTGATCTGAAAACTCTCAGTGTCGCCCGCGCCAATGCTGCGGACGGTCTCGCCCTGCGGAAAGTGAACATAGGTAATCAGGCGTTCACCTACAGTGATGCGGTACACCTGGTTCTCGACGTAATGGAAATGCGTGATGCGATGATCCGCATTCTTTCCGTCTGGCGTCGGTGTGATTTCAGCGAGCAGAGGCGTAGAGAATGCCAAAACTGCTGCGGCGGTGGCGGTGAGTGTTTTGAAAGAACGCTGCATCAGACCTTCCCTATGGCGTCTACGCGGTAGTTGGTGACGACGAAGCCGAACGGATTTTCCAGAAGCTCATCCATCGACGTCACGATTTTTTCCTCAAACCCGTAGGTCACAGTGACCACGTAGCGGGCTGAGGCCGTTGCTTGGTTTGGCACGATCAGGGACTTGCGGATCTCGACCTGCACCGTCTCATCGTTGACCGGCGAGACGCCCAGAATTTCGGTCTGCACCTTTGTCTTGGGCGTATAGATTTCGTCAGGATGGTTGTCGTTCGAACCGTCCCACAGTTCGCGGTAGGACGTTTCGGCCAGCTCATCAGAACGACGCAGCACCGATTTCAGGCGCTCGTTGTTGTCCTGGACATCATAGGTTTCCCGGTCGCGCACATAATTTGCGACTTCACGGAAGGCCATCGCCTCAGAAGGTTCCAGTTCTTCGACTTTTTCAGTCAGCAGGACCGGCAGTTTCGTGTCCGGATCAATGGAGAATGGCACCGCGCGGATTTCCTTCAGGGGAAGGAGCATCGCCCAGCCAATCATAGAGGCCACGCCCATTGCCATGCCGACCATGCCGAATACCTGCCATTTGAAGGCATCGCGGCGTGCGCCCAGAAAGAGTTCTTTTTCGTGATCTGTCACGTGTGACATTTGCTCTGTACCTCGATTTATGAAGATTTATTGGCGCGAGCTTGTCGAATGCTCTGCCGGTAACGGTCAGCGGCGTAGCTCTGACGAGCTGCCCCATCCTGATTTCGGGCTCTGTGCGCTATGTCCCGACGCGCTTGCATTGCGCGAGACGCGCTGTCACGAACGCCAGTCCCGTCACGTGCTGCGGAAGCCATAGCAGCGGCAGTTTTCCCACCGGCTACTGCACCCCTTGCGCCGTCGCTTGCAGTGCCCAATGCACTTCTTGCGGCTGCTGCAGCACCAGTTGCCACGGCAAGACCCGAGGATGCCGAAACGATTGCACCCGACATCCCGCCCGCGAGCGACGGGATCTGCGTGAGCATCACGATTGAAACAATGCAGATCGCCAAAAACCGGCCACTGGCCTCCATATTGTTCACATCCTCAACAGCGGTCAGTTCGGAGCTGAAAAGGGCCTGAATAAGAGAAACGATGCCTGTCAGAACGACGATGACCATGATCAGGCCAACAGTCGTTTTCGCCCAGGCTGCGAAGATATTGGCTGTTGCCGAGCTGAGCAGCGTTGCGATGAAAACAGGCGCTAGACCCAGCAGGACCGCTAGACCGCCTTTTGCGATCAGCGCCATGCCGGTGCCAAAAGCAACGATGACAGCCCCAACAACCCAGAGAATAGCCCCGGTGATGCTCAGACCCCAGGTTGCGTTTTCAATAGCCTGCTGGCCCATCAAGAAACACTGAAGCGCAATGTCATCGAGTGCTTCCCAGACATTTGTTGTGCCGGTCAGTTCTCCGGCAATCGTGTCTGGGAGGCTCGAAATGCCCTGATAAATGGGTTGAAAGAAGCTCCAGCTAGAAGCCATACCAATGATGATCGTCGCCCGAATGATCCAGCCGACATAGCCACCAAACCCGATTTCTCGGATTTGAAGCACACCGTTGATCAGCATTGCCACGAAGATCAGCGCGGCTATTGCCCAGAGGGCGGATGCTAGATCCGCCGCCAGGCTGTTGTATGCTTGCTGCGAGAAGTTATTTAGCGCAGCCTCAATCGAGCTGACGAAATCTTGGATCACGGCCCACAAGCCTCCTCAATTGCAGGGCGCAGAGCTTCCAGACGGGTCCGTTGCTCTTTTTTCAGCGCGGCAAGATTGTCGGACGGTTGGGTCCAAAACTCGTCTTGGTCAGCTCCGACCTTTTGGGCGGCGTCCTCACGGCTTAAACCGCCCAGCGGACATTCGGTGCTGAAGGTCTCGCCAGATTTGCGCAGAATGCATTGCTCGATGGTGGCCTCGTGCGCAGCGATGACCTGTTCATTCAGGATCACCACCGACCAGTTGGTCACAAGAGGCTGCTTGTCTGCGGATTGGCCCGCTTCGGCCATGCGCGCTTGATCGTTTTTGACGAATTGACGACCGTACTCACGCGCACCCGAGTACCCAAGGCACTTACGATATTCACCGAACGGCATATCGACCTTGGGTGATGGGCGCAGCTTCACCTGTGCCGATGCAGCCCCCGACATAACGGCGGCGGCTGCAATGGTCAGGATGAGAGTTGAGCGGAGTTTCATTGTGAGGTTCCTCGTACATAGTTGCTGAGTGTCGAAAGATCGGCAGCGGTTGCAGCCAGATCCGTGCCCGACGCCAGAGCATTAGCCGAGGTTGCGCGTAAGATTTCAATTTCAACCTGAAGGAGTTTAAGGAGAACCGCCGTATTGTAGTCGATTGCATCCTTCAGATCTTCTTGCTGACCGATTTCACCGCGCAGCTTTTCTGCATCTTCGGAGAGCTGACCGGCCATGTCATAGCCATTCTCACCCAAGGCCGATGCCATCAAGCCAGCGCCACCTCGCTCCGAGAGAATGCGCCGGGCTGGCACGTCTGACGTACTGAATTCTTTAAGGATTCCATTGTTCAGCCCCAGGCTGATTGATCGGCGTTCCATCGCGAGTCCGGCGACGCCTGGAAGATCGCCAATCGTATCTTCGGTCGCGTTCAAGGCGTATCCAAGCGTGTCAGCTGCCGTTGCCAGTTTCAGAAAGCTGCGGCTGTTGAACTGGTCCAGATCCGTCAGACCACTGATGGTTTTGAGGGAGTTTTCGAGCAGTGCCCTCTGCTGCTCGAGCTTCTCATATTGTTGCATCAGCTGTTCGTATTGGCGGACCATTTCCGCGACTTCGCGGGCCGAATTGGCTGCGTCCTGTGCAATGGCCGTGGCGTCGATGGTCGGAACACCTTGGGCTGCCGTCATAACTGGCAGGGCGGCCAGAACTGAAACAGCAATGGTTGTGCGGAATTTCTTTGAAATATTCATCAGACAAGCTCCAAGTTTTCAGGGGGGGTCATGCGCTCAAAGTCGCAGGCGCATTTGCTGCGATAGCCCGAATAGGTGCTGGTGCAGGCCGAGACGGCGGCCAGAACAACAAGGGCGATTACAAGGCGGGTTTTCATGTGATTTCCTTCCAGAAGTTGGGGTTTTGTCGCCAGTCAGGATCAGGGAACGATTTCCCGTCTGATCCACTCAGAACACGAAGAAGCGGGCCGAGAGCGCCGACATCGACATCGAGCCAAACACTCTCATCACCTTTCTTCATGAGCATTACGCGGTCGCCAAAGTGCGCCCTCAGCGCACCAAGCTCTGAATCGTTCAAGCCGATTGCCCGGTAATCCGCTTCATTGCCGGATCGAGAGGGGAACAAGAGCTGCGTGCTGGTGTTTTCCAGGATCGACTTACTTGCCGCTGACGACAGGATGTGATCGGGGATCTGCGTCATCATCATCATCATGACGTTCAGCTTCCGATAAGTGGTGTAAGCGTTTTTGAGGATTTTCGCGCCGTAGGGATTGCCAGCAATCACCCAGGCTTCATCAATCACAAAGACAGTGGGCACTCTCGCGGCACAACGGCGTTCGATCTGGCGCATGACGTAGCTGATCCACGCCAACCGGACCAACTCGTCATCCAGAACCTCGGAAATATCGAACACAAGATGCCGATCGTCAGAGGCAAAAGGATCTGTGCCACCCTCGCCAAACATCCAGGACAACCGACCGTCGCCCGCCCATTCACTCGCGCGCTTGAAGAGGTTCTTACCATCATCAAAGGCTCTGAACCGCTCCACCAGTGAATCGAAGTTCTGCAGTTGCGGCGGCAACGTCGCGTTTGCCTGACACGCCTGGGTAATCTCGTCTTTCTGTTCGGCTGTCAGTTTTTCGTCGTAGCTCATCAGAGCTGTAACCCAATTTGCCAGCCAGCTTTGACCGGCCTCATCCGTTTCCGTTTGGAACGGGTTCATGCCAGTGGGTTCGCCCACCCGCACGCGGGTGTACTGTGCGCCGAGCGCCCGCATCGGGGCTTCCATCGCCCGATCTTTATCAAATGCGATGATCCGTGCGCCCTGAGCAACGGCTGTGGTCGCCAAAAGCATCGCAATCACGGTTTTACCCGAACCGTTTGGTCCCAGAACGATTGTGTGGCCGGAGGGCAGATTCTCGGGGTCGTTGCTCGTCTTGGGAAGGTGCAGCGAAACATCGTATCTGTCCCCGTGCGTAGTCGGGAACGTCGCCATCGGCCCCGGCCAAGGAAGCTTTTCAGCTTCCAGCCCTTTGGGCCGCATGTGGAACGCAACCATGTCCGCAAAGTTTTGGTCCGTGATCAGTTCTTCACGGGGGCGGAATGCGAAATTGCCGGGGTGCTGCGCGAAATACACCGCACGGGCCGACATCGCTTCGCGCTTCACTGTGCCACCCGTAATCTGAATTTCACCGACGATGTGCTTTTCGGCGGTTTTCAGATCTTCCTCATTCCCGAACACGCAGATCGACAGGTGGTGCTTGCCGAGTGACATGGTGCCGGAGGCAATGCCGTCCGCCAGAATGGACAAATCCTCTTCGAGAGACTTTGCCTTGTCGCCTGCCGAGCGCATTTGTCCCGACTTGCGGCGTTCCATTTCCTGCGCCTGGGCGCGGCTGATCGGCAGGAAGGATTGCGAAATCACAACGTCAACCGGCAGGTCCAGCCCGTCGAAGATGCCGGGGAACGAAGCCATCGGGTAATTCTTCAGGGAATAGACACGAATGGAGCGTTCCTGATCGTCGCCCGTGACCAGTTTGCCGGTCTTGCCCTGAAACAGCACATCCTCTTGCGGCATGTTGAAGGCGATGGGTTCTGCAATGTTCGTGTGAATGATCGGCTGATACCGACCGTTCAACAGCATTCCATAATAGCCGAGCCAACGCCCCTCGCTGAGCTTCAGCCGGCGCACCCGGCTTTCGCCCAGCGTGCCCGCCAGTGTTGTGAAAACACCGTCGAGCTGTTCGATCATTTCGCGGCGCTCCTCGTCTATCGTTCCAGACGACATGCCGAACATCTGTTTTGCCCGCTCATCCTGCCGCTTTTGCAGAATGGCGCTGATGATGATCTTGCGTTCTTTCAACTCTGCATCGACGGACGCTGAGCGCATGGCCTGCGCCACTGCACCGGCAAAGCCGGTTGGATCTGTGATGACATGACCCGTCTCAGCCGGGACGGTCAGTCGATGAACATAAAAAGCCACCTCATTAGGTGTTGTGCGCAACACACGCTCAAACCGTTCGGCCAGGAACTCGAACTCGTTTTCGTCCAGCGTGTTTGCGTTGATTCCGGTGATTTCTGCAGCGGCGATAAGGCCACCGTTGCGTGTGGAAATGACCTCATCGTCCACGACATAGCCATACGGCAACATCTGAAAGAGGCTCATTTCATCCTTGCGCCAGCTCGGCTCGATCAACGAGCGGGCAAGGGTCCACAAATCCTGTGCAGCAGGCTTAGGCACTATAGTAATCTCCCCCATGATGCTGGCGGTTTTTGGTGCGCGGAGTTTTGGAAAGGGTTACGGAAAGGACGCGGAAGAAAGCCGGTTCCCATTCGTAAAAGAGGCGAAGCCCGGTATAGAAAACAAAACCCGCAATGATTGCTGGTGCTATCCCGAACATGAAGAACGAAAGCATGGTCATCCCGAGGATCACCAGCAGATAGATCACGGGTAAGCCGCCCCATTCTGCGGGGCGGCTCAGGCCGCGAAAGACCGTATTGCGGCGCGGCATCAATCAGCCTCCGATGAATGTATCAGCGAGGCCGATAACAGCGCCGACGACGATAGCGATTACCGGGCCTTTCAGCGAACCCCAGCCGAACACGTAGGCGAGACAGCCCCAGATGAAGCCGACAGCGGCAAGGCTGACGCCAACGACCTTCGAGTCGGCCAGCGTTTCGTTGATGAAATCGCCAATGGCATCTTGCAGCCAGCCAGCGGAGGCGGGCGCTGCTGTGATGATGAACGCAGTGATCGCGAAAAACGCCATCTGCTGGTAGAAGTGGGTTCTTTTCATAGGTCTTTACTCACTTTGCTTAGGATGATCCGCACGTAGTTGCGGGTTTCGGTGAAGGGGGGGACGCCGCCATATTCGACGACGCGGTGAGGCCCGGCGTTGTAGGCGGCAAGCGCCAGCTTCCAGGTTCCGAACTCGCGGTACTGCGCCGCCAAATAGCGGGCACCACCGTCGAGATTTTCTGCAGGGTTCTTTGGATTCACGCCCAGGTCTTTTGCCGTTCCGGGCATGAGCTGTGCGAAGCCATAGGCACCCTTGGGCGACAGAGCATCAGCGCGATACCGGCTTTCCTGCCAGACCAGTGCCATGAACAACTCGGCCGGAATGTCATGCCGTTCCGCCGCTGCGTGGATTTCTTTGACGATGCGCTCCTGTGACCAGCCGCCCGAGGATTTGCGAGGCCGCGGTGCCTTGCCCGCAATCTCGATCTTTTCCTGTGGCTTGGCCTTCGGCGCTTCCGGTTTTTCGTCAAGCGTGTACTCACGCATCTTGATTGGGCGAACGACGCCGTTGACGATTTCTGCCCGCGCACCGTTGAGAAACACGCTGCCATCCGGTTCATACTCGATGACCTGGGCGCTTGCGCCGGTCGCCACAAATGCCGTGGAGACGAGCAGAAGGGGCCGCATTGCTGCGATCATTCGGATTTCTCCTTTGCTTGAGTTGGCGAGGAATTGGAGGGGTTCTGTTCGTCGCCGGTCGCGGCCACGTACTCATCAGTCCAGGACGGCGGAATGCTGACAGCATCCACCAACCAGCCTGCGAGACTTGCGTATTCTTCGCCACCAAGGGCCGAAGTCTTGCGAGCGATAGAGCGCGACAGAAACGAAGCTGCTACGCCGTGCTGCAGCAACAGCGAAATCAGAACGCACAGATCATGCAGATGGTATTCGAGGTCGCTGCCAGAGCGAAAACCACCGCTATAGAACACTTCACGGGGTTTGATTGGCGACGCCGGATCATACCCGATGGTGACAAAGGCAGTGTGCCCTTGCGGAGTTTCAACGCGGCGTGTTTCAGCCAGCCGACGATCAGGAAGAACTTTGCGCGCAGGCTTGTTCATGACAAAGCTCCCTGCGCATCAAGTTCCGCTTGTCGGATTTGCATTGCGAAATCCACGTCAAGGCGCAGCTCATCGACCACTTCAAGCGGCATAACGATGTCCAGCCAGACACCTTCGCGGATCAGGTGAACGTGATAGGTGGCGTTTGGGTAAACGAACCAAAGGGCTTCATGCCGGTTCAGAACGTCGCGCGCTGTGTCGGCGTCGATTGTGCCTGACAGGTCGCAACCGAATTTCAGGGTTGCGTATGAGCTGGCATAGTCCGCTCGGCTGCTGCTTTGGATGAGCGCAGCGGCCTTTTCCGGTGAAGCGAAGCGGAACAGCTCTTTCGGACCCAACGCCTTGTTAACGTCCGCGTGCAGCTTCAAGGCTTTGTAGAGCCGATTTGCACGGACATACCCAAGATCATTGAGGACATGGAACATTTCGAGCGCGATCCCGAAAGCCGTGGCGCGGGCATCGCTTTCCAGCCAGTATTCGCGCATTGCGCGCTTGATGGTTGGCCGTTCTCCGGCAAGGTGGCGGATTACGGTGAGAATGTCCTTACGGGCTTGCTCGAAGCTCTGGGCGGCAGGCACCCAGCGCCGATCAATCTTGCTTTCGATAGTGTCGAAGGCCACTGTGATCACCTTTCCGCCTTTCAAAAATAGGTCAGTAGTTTTTACATAATTACTATTATGGGGTTCGGTTTCGGATCATCTGAGCAGCAGGAAATTGGATGCCGGAACACAGCACTGAGCCCTTCGCTAGCTTCGTAGAAAGCCAGCGTTCAGCTCGGATCAATCAGCCGGAAGGTCTGACTGAAATGTCGGGATGTCCCGCTCGCCTCAATCGCCAGACAGCGCTAAGCGGTCGGAGGCGCAGATATGTTGTCCAGGGTCCGCACCCATTGACTCTGGCGCGGTGCTGTCCGATCTAGGATCGGCATCTAGGACTACTGTTTTTACCATAGTACAGTTCTCTCTTGATGTTGGAGGAATGCCCGGATGGATTTGGGGCGTTTCTTGTCCTGTCGATTGTTGGCGCAATCGACAGGACTGCTTATTTCTCAGTGGTTTTGTTCTGTTGTCATTAAATCGTTGTTTGATCCTTTCCTTCAGCCGCACCAGGACCGGCGTTTGCCGCCGGAGTATGGGCGCGCGAGACCCTCGGAAATCAGGATGGACCCGACCTCCTGCCCAGCGACACGCCCAACCGCTAGGAAGCGGTCATGGGCGTCCAGATCTGGTTGGATGACCAGCTCTATCTGGTCCGCCGACTGGATGAGCTCTGTCAGCCTTGCTTTCGCTTCTAATCCCAGAGTCTTTTCCGCAAGGCACTGCGGCCGGTAGGTCTCAGGCGCATCAAACCCAACAAGCCGATACCGGTCGTCACCATGGTCGATTGTGTCACCGTCAACGGCGATCACCTCAGATGCGCTCAGTGTCTCTGTTCGCTTGGTTGGTTCAATCCAAACTGCAGCAATGAACAAAGGCGCGAGCGCAGTGCTGAGAAACAAGAGCCGTTTCATGCGCCCTGTCCCAGTATTTTGAGAAGCCGGGTTCTCGAACGTGACCGATCAGGTTTTAGATTTCGCGTCCAGAGCTTGCGCCGCTTCAAGACCCGCCGGCGTGATTGACTCGATCGTGTAGTCAGATTTGACGCAGAGAATGCGCCCGTCGCCAAATTCCTGGTGATGCTTAAAAAGGCCCGGCCAAAGATCGAACTCCCTGGGCTCAGCACCCGCTCGAGAGATCTTCGACTTGCACAAGGCTCCGACATAGTTCGGAGAGCTATAAATGCAGTGGTACTTAGGTCGTCCAAGGGAAGCGAGTCCGATAAATTCGTAGCGGCATGTAAATGGAACCTGATCTTCTTTCAGGCCCCGGACCATCTCGATGGTTACCACAGTGTATTGTCTCTTGTTGTCCGCCATGACGACCCCCTATGGGCCGTCTTCTACATCCAAAAGTTGTGGACTAAAACACAATCTACGTCAATATAAGAAAACACGCCAATATACTATATTAGATTGTCAGGGGCATATTGGCCGAGTATTGCTTAGGCGATTCACATGCAGGAGAGACCATCTTGAAACACTCAAAATCCGGAAATCGAACTCGCGCGAAGGCCCTTGCAGTTGCACTCGCTGCACTGCCAGCCACGCAGGCTCGTGCCTATCCAATTGACTGCGCCATATTCCTTTGCCTCGCCGGAGGTTGGCCAAATTCGCCTGATTGCGTCGCTGCCAAGGCGGAGTTCATTCGGCGCGTCACACCCTATCCGGTCGAACCTCCGCTCCAACTCTGGCGCTGTCCGATGAACGCGTCAGAAAGCTCCTCAGGCGTGAGTCCTATGGAAAGGTTGGGCGCCATCAAACGCAACAGTGCCAGTCCTATTCCAGAGCTTCCATCTGACGAAACCGCTGAGACCTTAGTGGTAGATGCAGCGATCTCGATGGAAGCGATCCCGTCACTTCACAACCAATACGGTGACGGTCTTCAAGCCACGCCAATCAGCGTCGATCTTTCCTCTTCCGATTTCGACGTTGTGAGGTCCATCAGGGTTTGGGATGTGCGCCACTACAGCTATCGCCGTCGTTCGCGAGAGGGCGACTGCGAGCGTTCGCTTGATCTGGTCGTTGGCAGCTATGACGACAACGTAAGCTTTCAATGGTCCGAGCGCGCTCCTGCCCCAATCCCTCCTTGGCTGCCACTGGGCAATCGCTGTGAACCTCCCAGCTATTTCCGTGGCGTTGGTGTCGAGTGGAACGACATATTCGGGTTCAGCGAATACGAGCTCATCCGATACTGACGTTGTTTTCACAGTGGATGAATGCGTTGCCCCTCAGAAGCCAGTGAACGCGCCAGCCACATTGGCAACCAGGCCTTCTTGGCCAGAGGAACATCCTTATCCCAAAACAAAAAACCCCCGCAAGGCGGGGCCTCAGCGGGGATCTTCCTAAGTCACTTTTGATCACCTGATTTATAGGAAAATCCAAAACTACTGACAAGGATAGACGCATCTGTGCGAACGGTTTTTCTGTGTTTATTCGCTGAGGTTCAACCTGCCTTGCTTCCCCAATGAGAAGCAGACCATGAGACCGTTGAACCATTCCGAACACCCTGCCCCGCGAAGCCGCGATATCGACACTGACCATTGCTAAAGGAAGCCAAAACAATGAGCTTGCGGCAGATCGCATCTACCCGCCACCACGAAAACATACGCTTCCACAACGGTCTTCCCGAGGGCTGGAACCGTGACAGGTTTCGGCAACTCTGTGTGAGCTATGCGCAAATCAGGGGCGCATCGGCCCAGTGTATTCGCACATTGGAGATCATCATCGACATGATCTCGCCCTGCGCGTTTCGAGACCCGTCCCAGGAACCCTTTTGCTACGCGCGCCAGGAAACACTGATTGCCGGACGTGGCGTGACAGATCGAACAATCCATAATCACGAACGTGAGCTAGAAGCCATTGGATTGATTGACCGCAGGCTGGGGGCAAATGGGGGGCGCTGTAAGCGCAAAGGGCTTGGCCTCTTCCTGACCCCTGCCCTGAACCTCATTCCAGAGATGCTCGAAGCGGACGTGCAAAGCAAGTCTGAGAAGAAAGAGCATGACGAGCTGCGCGGGGATCGATCACGGCTTTACCGATATGTGAAACATAGTCTGGCTGTGCTTCTCTTACTCCCCTGCCCTCCTGAAAGCCTGGAAGACATGATGGAGGAGCTTCAATCCTGGCCGCGCGCTGACAAGCTAAAATACCTGTCATTGGATGCCCTCAGATCACATGTTCAGGCGGCTCATGACCTTTGGAAACGGATCGAAGATCATGTCGCAAAACACGCTGGAATTTCGGGTGAACCCGAAGCCTGTTTCGGGTGCCATATACAAGACCAAATTGAAGATAAGATTCTGTCCTGTAACGCCGATGGCGAAATGACAATGTCCTCGGCTGAAGCCTCGGAACCAAATTGTTTTGGCTCCGGGCCTGATGGCCCTGTGCATTGCTTAGAAAGCAATCATCCGACGGATCCGATATCACACAAGCCCCAAAATCTGCCTCGGGTGAACAATCGCATCCTGTATGAACTGGCCTCACCCGAGCTGCGCATGCATATCGATATCGCCAGTGGCGGAGATCAAAATTCCAGCCCGTCGCTCTACGCCATTGAGACCGGCGTTTGGTCGCGATTGTCGGAGATAGGCGCCAATGCCTCGGCTTGGCATACTGCGATTGACCGATTGACCGTGATGGGTGCAATCCTTGCCGGGTTGATCACAGACGCGAGGCTGAACGATCCACGGTTGCCGCCAGTGGTTAATCCGGGCGCATACCTGCGCGGTATGGTGCACGCAGATGAGCGCGGGGAGTTGAACCTGATTTCCAGTTTCATGGGTTTGTTGGCCCGAAGGGCGCGGGAGGATGAGGATGGACTTCACTAGGACACGAGATCGTTGTTCAAACCCTGCCCGTTGGTATGTTGCCAGCTTCGCAAATTCATGCGCCTCATCGGCAAGATTTTGCTCTGTTTCCGCCTCCAGAACAGAACTGTATACAAATCTATGATTGGCTACGGGAATTCCCGAGTGGTTTGTTCAGCTTTAGGTTGCTACTTGGTCGCGAAGGCGACGCGGAACAGGAAGATTATCAATGAAAATCGCGGATATTGGCAATTCTGAACTGGACTTCAGGCAAACTGGGGAGGCGCGCCTTCAGGAGATTTGCCAAAGGTTTGGGTTTGAAAACGCCTCCTACG
Source organism: Ruegeria sp. CL5 (assembly GCF_056536485.1). NCBI lineage: Bacteria > Pseudomonadati > Pseudomonadota > Alphaproteobacteria > Rhodobacterales > Roseobacteraceae > Ruegeria > Ruegeria sp. CL5. The sequence continues at coordinate 3,180 of NZ_JBQFPS010000018.1, read as the reverse complement.
CCCATATCGACAAACATCATAATGTTGTCCACGGCTGCACCACGTTCTCAGCCGAATGGGTCCGGCACTACGTCGAAAACGACCTAGTTTTGGTCGATCCCCTCATTCGGTTTGGCGCCGCAATGATTGCTCCAATTGACTGGGCTGTATTTGACGACCAGCGTGAACACGCACCGCTGTTTGACGCCGCCAGAAAGTTTGGTGTGGGTCAGCACGGACTATCCATTCCGGTTATCAATCCGTTTGGGGAGCGTGGCGTCTTTACGGTTACCTCCAACCTGCCCCGTTCCGACTGGGACGCCTTGGTCGGGAGCATGCTCCCTGCCCTGCGCCATGAAGCACAGGTTCTGCACCTGCTTGCCCTAGATGTCATTGAAACCGTTTTCAACTTTCCCTCGGATTCCCTGTCCGGCGATGAGCTGGATGTGTTGAAGATGCTTGCGTCGGGTTTGATTCCGTCTGCCATTGCCAGGCAGACAGGGCATTCTTCGCGAATGGTAGAGGCACTGACTGCTTCGATCACCACCAAGCTTAAAAGCCGGACGATTGAACAGGCAGTGGCGCGGGCAGTCAGTACTGGATTTCTTAAGTGGAGCGATTTCTTTGCCGACCCTGTGGCCGAACTGGTCAATATGGAAAGTCAGCGACTATGCGGTGGGATCGTCCGTTGGGGTGGCAGGTCTCACGAGTTTATCGCTTTTGAAGACGGCAGACTGGTTCGGAACGCTGATAGCTTTCAGCCGGTCCAGATCACGGATCTCGTGAGAGAGTTTAACTTGAGTGCAAACGAGGTGGTCGAGGAACTTGCGTGTAACCGTGATCAAAGATTGCGGATTAGGTATCTCTGAATTCGGCAAAAACGCACTGCTTTGTCTTTGAAAAGACCGCAGGCGCAAGTTTCAAATAATTTCACTTACAGATCATATTCTGATCCTAATCTATTTCATGTTATTCATGCATTTGACTTGGCTCATGTCATTGTGCCGTTAATTTCTGGACGCAGACACTTGGCCCGATATTGTATCCTTAAATTTCGGATATCTACTGGCTAGCCGCGGCTTATCTCGAGGGTGCGATCCGCACATCGGAGCAACTTCGCACGGCCCGCATTCACACCGAGTTGTTCGTTTGCTATTTTCGCCGCCGCCAGAAAATCGGGTTTCGTTGTGTTGTCGGATTTTCGTGCTGGCAACACGGTCTTCTAAATTGTGCGATCATCTTTTGCCGGGGCTGGCTAATTGAATGAAAGGTGAACGAGTCAATCAAAACGCTAACGCCTGACAAAACAATATCCTTGCTCTGGCTCAATTTGGCGTCAGTAGTTTCATTCCGCTAGGCGCTAATCTGTTGATGGAGCTTGTTATCACGCCGCTCCGCCAGAGCTTGACGCACGATTTGTACAGATGACGACAAAAACAATCCTGCCATAATCGTCGCAACGATGAGGTCAGGCCATCCTGTGGCTGTGCCCCATACGCCGAGAGCGGCGAACATCACTGCTACGTTCCCGATGGCGTCATTGCGAGAACAAAGCCAGACGGAGCGGACATTCGCGTCTCCATCTTTGTACCTGACGAGCAGAAGAACACTGGCAAGGTTTGTAAGCAGTGCAAGGAACCCCACCACCCCCATGATTTCAGCCTCCGGAACTCCGACGTAGAACACCCGATATACGGTCGACCCGAACACCCATGAACCCATCAGAAAAAGACTGAGGCCTTTGGCTAGGGCAGCATTGGTGCGCGCGCGAATTGAGGCGCCAATGACAGCCAGAGAGATACCGTAGGTCAGGGCATCTCCCAAAAAGTCGAGTGCGTCGGCCTGTAGTGCCTGAGATTTCGCATAGTGCCCTGCGGTCATCTCGACCACGAACATCGTAGCATTAAGGGCAATAACGATCCACAATCGCCTTTTGTAATCATCTGAAACACCGTCAAACTTGGCGTCGTGTCCGCAACATCCTGACATAGGGAGGCCTCTTTGAATCTGTCTTTAGCATAGTGTAGTGTCTCTAGTGACTAGAGGTTCAAGGGGTAATTTGATGTTTTCGATTGGCGACCTGTCCAAGCGCACAAAGGTCAAGATTCCAACTATTCGTTACTATGAGGAAATGGGGTTACTCAGTGCGCCAGAACGTACCGAAGGCAATCAGCGACGGTATGATGCGGCGGGAATGGAACGCCTTAGTTTCATTAAGCACGCGCGTGATCTTGGCTTCTCGCTGGAGGCGATATCTGAACTTATCGAATTGCAAGACCACCCAGATCGCTCGTGCCGAGCCGCAACAAAAATAGCAGTTTCTCAGCTTGCCAATGTCCGGGCCAAGATCAAACGGCTTAGGGCACTTGAAAAAGAGCTGGGTCGGATTTCCAAAGGCTGTGACGGTGACGGAGTGTCAGAAGACTGCTACGTACTGGCTTCCTTGGCTGATCACCAGCTTTGCAATCACGAACACTAACGCGAGAGCAGCATTTGGCACAGACATGGCGAATTGGTGCTGTGTCCGCTTCTTGCCAGTTAATGACCCAAGTAACGAATGGACACTGATCTTTACGTTTTCGCCGCTGAACAGCGGCATCAATCTGTTGACCAGTTCGTCAAGTGAGAGGCGACGCGCCAGGTTGGCGAGTTCGGTCTCACTTTCCGAGCTGATCAGTACCAGGATCAAGAGGTTGCCGAGGTTGTCTGCAAAGCTTGGCGCTTTCACCGTTTCGATTGCTTGCGTTATGCGTGGAACAATGGGCAAGCAAGTGTCGCTTCTAACAGAAGGTTGAAGGTAGTCGAGCTTTCTCCCACTGCGCGCCTTCGTCTTTGAGAAATTGATCCCGTATTTAGATAGAGAGCTAAGAGATCGTGGAATTTACCACAAATTCCTATGAGGGTCATAAATCGTAGCTGGAGTGCGCTATTTCCAATAGCAAAAATTACATAAAATAATGAGTTAACTAATGAGTAGATCATAGCACGGGCGCAGTGTATTCGCGACTCGGCATTGAGTAACGGCGTAGGATTGAGCGCTGGAGGCACGCGAAAATCCCTGTTCGAAAGATAGCACGTGTGTTGAAATGCTCGAAAGCAACTAATGTCTACCCAACGGTTTAGCCGCTAAAAACCTGAACCCAACGGTCAGGGTGTAGTGGGTCCTGTATTCTTAGGAATAGATACCTGGTTTCCTTCCAC
>NZ_JBQFPS010000017.1:0-64379 GCF_056536485.1 Ruegeria sp. CL5 | reverse complement strand
TAATGACAAGTTTGAACGTGTTTCATCACTTCCTCTGCAGCCAACCATAGTGCGCCTTGATAACGCTGCGACGCGGGACTTTCATTATGGGAAATGTTCGTAATGAGCCGCGCTTATCAAATTCCACATATAGAGTAGTCTTTTCCGATAGCGTATCCGGGTTTGAAATCGAAGATGGAAAAAGTACTGGGCTTTGGCGGGTTTTTCTTCAGGGCAAACGAGCCTGCTATTTTGGCGGCATGGTACCGTGACAATTTGGGCATTAACCTTGTACCAAACGACTATGAATCACCGTGTTGGACGCAGGAAGCAGGCGAGACTGTATTCGCCCCGTTCGAAAAAGTGACAGAGTATTTCGGGAACCAAGAAAAGGCATTTATGCTGAATTTTCGTGTTCGCGACATTGAGAAAATGATCGCGCAGCTTGAGCGCAAGGGTGTTGAAGTCCGCCGTGATCCAGATTCGCCATATCCAAATGGCAAGTTCGCGTGGCTCAATGATCCGGAAGGAAACCCAATTGAGCTATGGGAACCCGCCTAGCATTCGATTTGCGTCCCGGTGTTCCAAGTGGCTATCTTGCGACCTTGCATCTTGGGCCGATTGTCGGATTTGCATGTCCTCGCGCGTCCTTGCACCATGGGACTGATGCATGGAGGCGAAAATGATATACGCAATCACGATTTATGGGGAGCCGGGCGTGTTCGAAGCGCTGCCCAAAGATCGCCAGGAGGAGGTGATGTCGGGACACGGCGCGCTGCAATCGGCATTAACGGACCGGGGCGAGTTTGTGTCGATGAAACTGATGCCGCCAACTTCTGCTGTTATGGTCGAGCCAGCTACGACCGAAGGCGCGGCTCCCCTGATCACCGACGGTCCGTTTGCAGAGACAAAAGAGAATTTCCTTGGGTTCTATGCCGCTGATTTCAAAAACCTTGATGAAGCGTTGGAATACGCAAAGATGATCTCATCCCCTGTCGCACGGCTAGAGGTGCGCCCGGTTGCCTGGGCGGGTGGCGTAATCTCGTCGGAATAGGCCATGTCGGACTGGCTTGAGGCTACAATTACTCTGCACCGACCGCGCGCGCTTGCGGCCCTGACCCGATTGTTCCGGGATATCGACACGGCGGAAGAGGCATTTGCCGAAGCTTGTCTGAAGGCGCTGACGGTCTGGCCCAAAGACGGTGCGCCGCGTGATCCGTTGGCGTGGTTGCTGACGACCGCACGCAACTCGGGCCTTGATCATGTGCGCAAATCACAGCGTCGTGCGGCAATTCTGGCGCGTCACAGTGAGGAATTTCAGTTGATGCCCGCCGAAACACCGGACCCTGACGAAATGCGTGATGATGTATTGCGACTGCTGTTCATTTGCTGCCATCCGGAACTCGACCGGCGGGACCAGATTGCCATTGCCTTGCGCGTGGTTTTGGGGCTGAGCGTAGACGAAATCGCGAGCGGATTTCTGATCAGGCCAAAAACTATGGAACAGCGGATCACCCGTGCAAAAAAGAAGATTGCGAGCAATCCGATTGCCTTCGAAACACCCAGCCCAGCTGAGCGGGGTGCACGCTTGGGTGAAGTTTCCTTGATGGTCTACCTGATGTTCAACGAAGGATGGTCAACCTCAGCGGGTCAAAATCAAATCAAGCTTACCTTGTGTGAAGAGGCTATCCGTTTGGCCCGTCTGCTTGCGGCACTGTTTCCGGCGATGGGGGAACAGGCTGCCTTGCTGGCATTGTTGCTGTTCCAGCACGCTAGGCGTCATGCGCGAATTGATACGGACGGAAAGCTTGTCGCGTTGGACGATCAGGATCGCAGCCTTTGGGATCGCTCGGGCATCGCCGAGGCGACGGGTCTTTTGCAGAAGGCTCAGCGGACTGGTCATCATGGTGTTTACATCGTACAGGCTGCAATCGCCGCAACACATGCCCATGCGGATTCGGTAGATGACACGGACTGGGCGTCGATCGAAAGTCATTACGCTGCTCTCTACGCATTGCAGCCAACACCTGTCATCCGTCTCAATCAGATTGCGGCTCAGGCCAAGCTGCACGGCCCGTATTATGCGTTAAAGGCGATGGAGACTCTGGCGCAGGATTTGTCCACCTATCGCTGGTTCCACGCAATGCGCGGAGGGCTTTTGCAGGAAACCGGCGATCACAACGCGGCGATTGCCGCCTTTGAAACGGTAATGAATCTTGGCCCAACCGCGCCCGAACGTGTTGCGATCACGGAAAAAATAGAGATTTGCCAAAAAAAATTACGCGGCGTGTAGGGATCGCTTGATATCGCACGTCCTTGGATCAGACCCGTATGTGGCGGGCGTAACCAAGGGAGAAGCACATGAGTATTCTTGAGATGACCACTGTCGGAAACTCCGGCTGGATCGGACATTCCGGCCCCGATCAGGGCAAAGCCAAAGCCTTTTATCAAGAGGTGCTGGGCTGGACGATCAATCACATGCCCATGCAGGACGGATCAAGCTATTCAGCCGCCGTTGTTGGCGAAACCGCAATTGGTGGCTTTTCCCCAATGCCAGAGGATAACGGTAGCTGGACGATCTTCTTTACCGTGGCCGACGTGGACGCCAGCGTCGCCAAGGCTGAGGCCAAAGGTGCCGCGATTGTCCAGCCTGCTATGGATATGCCGGGGGTCGGTCGCATGGCCACTCTGACTGACCCGCAAGGGGCACGGTTTGCGCTAATCACATATGAGAGCATGGCGTCCTAAGCGCAATCAAAGAGGAGGCATAACATGGAACAGTTTCCGCAGATCGCGCTGGTCGTCACTGCTATTTTTGTCTTGATGAGTATTCCGATGGCGATCGCCGTTGGTGTGCGTCGCACCAAGACTGGGATTTCTTTGCTTCACGGTGAGGATGAAAACTTGCTGCGGCTGATGCGGGCGCATGGGAACTTCATCGAATACGTGCCGCTTGCATTGCTTGCCCTGGCGGGGGCAGAAATCGCAGGAACCCCATCCTGGCTGGTCGCCGCCTGTGGTGGTGTGCTGCTGCTTGCCCGCGTCGTCCACTATTTCAGCCTCAGCACTTCGGTGAATGGCAAGGGGCGTGCGGTAGGGGCGGCGCTGACGACCTTGGCCATGTTGGTGCTTGCGCTGGCAATCCTCTGGCAGCTTTGGATTTACAGCTGATGACAGTGGATGAAACACTCAACGCCCGCATGCGAGACCCTCTGGCCGCGTATGTGGGCATTTCCGAAAAGCGGATGATGGGCGGCCTGTGCTTCTTTTTGAATGGCAACATGCTTTGTGGTGCGCGCAGACATCAGGATGGCGTGGGTCGGTTCATGTTCAGGGTGGGAAAGGTGAACGAGCCCACGGCATTGCAGGACCCCACAGCCCGCGCTGTGATTCACGGAACCCGCAAGCTGGGCGGTTTTGTTCGCGTTGACGCATCAGATTGCGATGACGCAGCCTTGCTACGGTGGCTACAGCTATGCCTCGAACATGCCGCGGCGTTGCCCAAGAAAGACTGAACGGAGGATCTTATGGCCCAATTCGATTGTTTTGATGCCGAGGCAGTAGGCTTCCTGCAAGAACTGAAGGCCAACAATACCAAGGACTGGTTTGCGGCGAACAAGGCAACGTATGATACCCATATAAAGGCACCCAGCAAGCTGTTCGCCAAAGATATGGAGTTGGCGCTACGCGACTTGACTGGGCAGGATCATAGCAGCAAAATCTTTCGGATTCATCGCGATGTTCGGTTTTCCAAAGACAAGACACCCTATAACGCGCATCTGCACCTTGCGTTCCTACCGACAGGACAGGCGGTTCAGCCGCCAATGTGGCTCTTTGGCCTTTCCCCAGAAAAGCTGTCACTCGGATGTGGGGTGTTGCAGTACGACAAAGGGGCTTTGGACATTTTCCGCGATGCGATGGCGGGTCCTCTAGGCGCAGAGTTAACCCAGATCACATTAGACATGCAAAAACGGGGTTTCAGGATCGGTGACCCAGAGTTGAAGCGCATCCCGCCCGGTTTTGACAAAGACCACCCCCATCAGGAAGCGTTGCGGCGCAAGGGCTTTGCAGTTTGGATGGATACCGAGACCTCAGCCTTTGTTTTGAAGTCGAATCTGACGGAACTAACAGCCGCCGAATTCGCCAAACTGATGCCAGTGTTTCAGCTGCTTTCGCGGATCACGTGACCCGACTTTTGCGAACGGAGCAGATGGCGGGTTCGGCGGGTCGCGATGCAGCAAATTGAAATTCGGTCTACTGTCGGCTTTACCCAACATTTCAGATTTCATGATGCCCGTATCCTTTTGAACAGATCATAAACTGCAGGGAACTGGCTGGTCAGAGGTAGTATAGGGGGTCAGATTTGACTCTTACCATAGTTCAGGAATTTACCGGACAGCGAACAAGTGGGGTAAGTTCGTGAACATGTTCACGAGATAGCGCAGAGACCGGATCAATAAAGGAAATTCCAAAGGGAAAAGAAGCTCTACCGTAGCGACAAGCCCGATCCGATTTCTCCTAGCACTGGAAACTTTATTGGACTCATCACAACGCCTGTAGCGGTCACTGCTCCCGCACTCCTTACAGCGGGGCACGCTTCAATCTCTGTGCACAGCATATGGCCGCTCAAGCGAGGCCGCATCTCAGCACTTCTGGCTGGGCATTGACCGCCTTAGGCCGTTCTCAACAATGCACAGGTTGCGTCTTTGAGTTAATCAAGCGGCGTCTTGGTCGACTGCCTTGCAGCCCTATTGTGAATTCCAATAATTGCACCCACAATTGTAGCATACCCTCGTGCTAGAAGTGATTAGCAGCGCGGGCATCCAAAGAACTTTGTTTTTGATTGGTGCTAAGATCACCCCAGACGCCGCTCCGAAAGGGAGCCGCAACTACTAGCAAATGTCGTTGGGGAAAAGTCTGTTCAAGTTGACTAATACACTGACATCGGGCTTGTCGTTCCTCTAACGACACGCTCCAGCTCGCAGCAGATTTTAAAAGGCTGTGGATCTTCTGAGGTAATGTAGTCAGTGAATCTCTCGCCGGCTAGCTTTCCAATGGCTTCTGCTGGAATGCGAATGGTGGTCAGGCCCGGCTCAACGTCTGCTGATCCTTTAAAGTCTCCGATTCCGATGATTGACAGGTCATCGGGGACCTTCAATCCAAGCCTCTGGGCCGCAAACAATGCTCCCTGAGCGATGACATCATTTCCGCAAAGCAGAGCCGTAGGACGAGAGTGCTTCGTCAAGAGGGTCAGGGCTGCTTGCTTAGCTTGCGACACACTATATGGGGCTTCAGACTCATGTTCACTCGGAACGGAAATACCCATTTCGTTAAGCGCTGCATGCACGGCAGATATCCGATGTTGGGCGCGGTCATTACCATTGGTTTGGGGAAATATCAGCCCAATGTCACGGTGCCCCAAGGCCAGTAGATGTTCCGTCGCAAGACGCCCGGCCAGCCGATTGTCGGCCCCAACACACGGTAGGATGGATTCTTCCGAAAAATTCCATATAGCGAGCGCGGGTATTTTCTGCTGTTCGATCAGTCGGGCGGTGGCGTCGGAATGTTCCAATCCAACCAGCGCCACTCCGTCGACACGATGTTCAAGAAATTTTCGTACCATCGCGTATTCCCGATCGAGGTCATATCCATGCGACGCCAGCAACAGGCTGAATCCGGCATTGTCGATTGAGTCCGAGAAGGCCTGAATCACTTCGGCAAAAATGGCGTGGTTGATCGTGGGGACGACCAGCCCGATGGTGCCGGAACGTTTGCCATGCATCGTCTGCGCCGCACGGTTTCGGATATACCCCAACTTTTGCACCGCCCGATTGATCTTTTTCCGAGTCGCGGGGTTGACCAAATTCGGATGATTGAACGTGCGCGACACTGTTGACGGTGACACTTTTGCGGCCTTTGCAACCGCTACAATGTCCACCTTATCCTTCTGAAAGTTAGACATAATATTCTCTCACTTGATCGAATTTATGAAAACATTTGCAATACTATTTTCATTGCCTACCCTGATTTGTCAACAAAAGTAAAAGTGTGAACCGATGGGTTGGGAGGCCCTGAATGGACTTCATTTATTACTTCGGAGACGTATTCACGCCACTGTCCTTTATGCTGCTTTTGGGCGGCACGATTGGGGGGCTTATCCTGGGCGCGACGCCGGGCTTGTCGCCAACAATGGCAGTCGCACTATTAATCCCTTTTACCTTCCAGCTGGAGGCGGCGCAGGGCCTGATCCTGCTGGGAGCCGCCTACACTTCAACAGTCGCAGGTGGTGCAGTCAGCGCCATCTTGCTCAAGATCCCCGGTGCGCCAGCAAATATCGCAACGACCTTGGACGGGCATACCATGGCCAAACAGGGTCAGGGTGCGCGGGCGCTGCAATTGTCGTTTCTGGCTTCGGCCGTAGGTGGCATTTTTGGCGTGCTTTTACTGATCTTTCTAACCCCGGTGCTGGCGAAATGGGCTTTGGCTTTCGGGCCGTCACATCTGTTCTGGCTGGCTATTTTGGGCGTAACAGTAATCGGGACGCTGGATTCCGCCTCGGTGGTTAAAGGTCTGCTCTCAGGCTGTATCGGGTTGTGGCTGGCCACAATCGGGTTTGATGACATCATGGGCGCGCAGCGCTTCGTCTTTCACCCTGCGTTGGGCGGCGGGATCAATATCATTGCCGCGCTGATTGGCCTGTTCGCGATCCCGCAGGTGCTGACAATGTTCGCAAAGGGTCGCCACAACACCGGTGCCGAAGTCATCGAGGTGCAACGGCATTCTATCCTCGAAGCCTTCCGCGAACTCTTTAGCCGCACACGCGCGTTGAGCATCGGAACGCTGACCGGCTCGATCATCGGCCTGATCCCCGGCGTCGGAGGGCAGATCGCCGGGCTCGTCGCTTATGACCAGACCAAAAAGTTCTCGTCTGAAAAAGACAAGTTCGGCACAGGACATTCCGAAGGCGTAATCGCCGCGGAATCGGCCAATAATGCGATGGTAGGCCCATCTTTGGTGCCGCTGCTGACCCTGTCGATCCCGGGTAGCCCAACCGCTGCCGTTCTACTGGGCGGATTGCTGATCCATGGGATTTTCCCAGGTTCGGATCTGTTTGACAACCATCCCGACGTGGCTTGGACTTTCATTAACTCGATGCTGATCGGGCAGGTCTTGATGTGCATCTTTGGCCTCTATGTCGCCGGTCTCGCAGCGCGTGTAGCCCAAGTCCCGCAATCAGTTATGGCAGCCATCGTTCTGGCACTGTCGGTCTTCGGGGCCTATTCGGTGCAGGGTTCGATGGGCGATGTTTATGTCATGGCCTGTCTTGGTATCGGCATGTTCTTCCTAGAGCGCTTTGGTTTTTCAGCCGCACCACTGGTGTTGGGGTTAATCCTTGGGCCAATCGCCGAAGCCAACTTCATTCAAGGCGGGATGATCGCCGACGCAACTGTCGGCAAGGCTTCGTATTTCCTGACCGGTGGACTGAACCTGTTGCTGATTGCAGTGGTGCTGGCCTCAATCGCTTACTCAGTCTGGATGGAACTGCGCCACCGTCGCTACACCACGAAAGAGGAGGCGCAGGCATGAACCGCTCGCAACACGTATTCGGGTCGGGTCTGGTCTTTGCCGTGGGTCTATGGGTGACCTGGGTCAGCTATACCCAGCAACCGGCTGAGGCATTCCTGTTCCCGCGTCTAATCGCATCAGTTTTCGTGGTTCTGGCCGGATGGACATTTGGCAAAGCAGTAATGGGCTTGTCCAAGGTCGGGAATGGCGTAACACGCACGATGTTCCTGAACATGTTGCCGGGTTTGATCATTACACTGATCTACGTGTTCTGGGCGGCCAAGTCGCTGGGCTTCTACACAGCGACGGCAATCGCATTTTTCGTTCTGCTGTCGATTTATGATCCAGCCCCACATTCCGAAACCAAAACTTGGGTCAAGCGCGGCGTCATCACGGCAGTCTTTTTGGCAGTGATGTACGGGCTCTTCGCCATGCTTCTGAACGTCTACACACCAAAGGAAATTCTGTTCTAACCGCGCAGGGCGCGGAGAACTAAATTAGGGAGGAAACGCAAATGAAACGAATGATTGCAGGGGCCGCATTGGCCTTCATGAGCCTGACAGGAGCCTCAGTAGCAGAGGAATACCCCGAACGGCCGATCATGATGATGGTCAGCTACGGCGCGGGAGGCGCGACCGACTTTCAGGCGCGCATTGTCACCATGACGTCCGGAAACGAGGACGCGCTGGGAATGCCCATTGCCATTATCAACAAACCCGGAGCAGGTGGCCGTGTGGGCTGGAACTGGTTTGCCACCCAGGCTGATCCGGATGGCTACACTCTGGCAGCCTACAACGTTCCCCATTTTATCGCTCAGTCGATCAAAGGTGGGGTGGAATACTCGACCGACAGCTTTGAACCCATCGCGAACTGGGGCGCTGATCCGGCTGTATTTGTCGTTGGCGCGGACAGTGAGTTTAACTCGATGGAGGATGTTGTCGCCTTTGCCAAGGAAAACCCAGGCAAGCTGACCGTTTCCGGCGCGGGCCTATTTGTGGGTCACCACATTGCAGCCTTGCAGATCGACAAAGCAGCGGGAACCAAGATGGCCTACATCCCGACCAAAGGCGGTGGGGCTGCAGCCATGAAAGCCGTGATCGCAGGTGAAGTGTTGGGCGGTATCAACAACCTGTCGGATGCGTTCCGCGCGCAGGAAGCGGGCAACGTCAAAATTCTGGGTGTTGCTGACCTCGAGCGTAACGCATTCCTGCCCGACGTGCCGACGATGATGGAACAGGGATTGGACGTCGACAACTCGTCGGTCAATTTCCGAGGCGTGATGGTGCCCAAAGGCACGCCACCCGAGGTTATCGAGAAACTCTCAGCAACAGTGCCCGAGATGTTTGCCAATTCCCGCGTTGCCAAAAAGATGGAGGCCGGCGGTTCACCTATGCACATCATGACACGTGACGAAGTGATCGAGATGTGGGCGCAGCGTCAGCAGACACTGAACGAGTTGCTGGCCGGCCTCTAATCCGGACGGACGCAGCGGGGCGGAGCTGTTCCGCCCCGAACAACATATCGAGGACCAAAATGAACGCTCAGGACGGGATTTCGCCGGAAATAGCCGAAGTAGATCGTATCGTAGATCGTATCGTTGCTCAGGCGCGCAAGGCACAGAGGGATTTCGAAGCTGGTGGAAGTCAGTTGCTTTACGACAAAGCGGCACTTGCTGCGGGATGGGCCATCATGGAACCAACGCGCAATCGAACGCTGGCGGAAACTGCGGTTGAAACCACCGGTCTGGGCAACGTGCCGGACAAGATCACCAAGAACCATCGGAAGACACTCGGCCTGCTGCGCGATATTGCCGACGTGAAAACCCACGGCGTCATCAGTGACGACCCGAAATCAGGTATTACCGAAATTGCGCGCCCAATCGGCGTGATCGGCGCGGTTGTACCCTCGACCAACCCTGCCGCAACGCCCGCGAACAACATCATCAATGCGCTCAAAGGCGGTAATTCTATCGTGGTGGCTCCGTCGCCCAAAGGCGTGGCGTCCTGCGAAATGTTGGTTGACTACATCCATTCCGAATTCGACAAGCTGGGGCTGGATCGCAATTTGGTTCAGATGATCCCCGCGCCCGGATCCAAGGCCAAGACACAACGGTTGATGGAAACTGTTGATCGCGTGATTTGCACTGGCAGCCAGAACAATGTCCACCGCGCGCAGTCCTGTGGCACGCCGGCTGTGGCCGTTGGCGCAGGCAATGTGACCGTGATTGTGGACGAGACCGCTGATTTGCAGGCAGCGGCAGCCAAAATCACGGCTTCAAAATGTTTCGACAACGCGACGTCTTGTTCTTCTGAGAACGCGCTGGTCGTAGTGGACGCAGTCTATGACGCGTTCGTGGCCGCAATGGCTGCCGAGGGCGGCGCTTTGGTGCCGTCCTCTGAGGCAAGTGATATCGTGGCGCGACTTTGGCCCGATGGCCATCTCAACCGATCGGCTATAGCGCAGGACGCCGACAAAATGCTCGAAGCCTTGGGGATGGCGGGCAAAGTACCTGAGTGGACTAGATATCTGGCGGTGGAGACTGACGGAATCGGCCCGGATCATCCTTTGTCAGGCGAAAAGCTCAGTCGGGTTCTGGCTCTCTATCGTGCTAAAGATTTTGAGGCGGCCAAGGCCATTGCGTCGCGCATTTTGGCACATCAGGGGGCCGGGCATTCGGTTGGTATACATACTGGCGACGACAAGCGTGCGATTGGACTGGGGCATGATTTGCCGACCTGTCGGGTCATCGTAAATCAGCCGCACACCTTTGCCACTGGCGGCAGTTTCACCAATGGAATGCCTTTTTCCCTTTCGATGGGCTGCGGTAGCTGGGGTGGCAATTCCATCGACACCAACCTGCATTGGCGGCATTTCGTGCAGACTACCAAGATCGTTCGGGAAACATCCCCGCGTGAACCCGAGCTGGAAGAGATCTTCGGTGACTACTGGTCGGAGACCGGACAATGATGGATCCGCCCAAGGGAACTGTTCGCGACTGGTTAGACTACAGGGCAAGCCAGGGAGGAACCGGTTTTGTTTTCCCGGATGGAGCACCGGAGCTGAGTTGGAGTGAGTTGCGCGAAACGGCCCACCGCATCGCAGTTATGTTAACCGGCATGGGTGTGGAGAAAGGAGAAAGCGTCGCGATCCTGTACCCTAACTGCCGTGAAGCGCTAGAGATCCTTTTCGGCGTCCTGTATGGCGGGTTCCGGGCGACGATGATTAACCTTGTCGCTGGTAACAGCGCCGTGGCCTATGCGCTGGAACACAGCGGCGCGCGTTATGGCTTCGTCCATCCCGGACAGATGGATTTGTTCGCGCGCACGGCCAATCCTGATGAGGTCACCGCGCTGCGGGTTGAAGATGCCCAGAGTTCCGATGGCAACTTGCATGACATCTCATCCGGCGACCACGCGCTTTTGATGTACACATCCGGCACGACCGGGCGTCCAAAGGGCGTGGTCCACACGCATTCCAGCCTGCTCGCCGGAGGCTGGACAACCACCGTGGCGCATGATTTGACCGAAGCCGACCGTGGGTTCTGCGTTCTGCCGATCTATCACATCAACGGTCTTTGTGTGACGGTCATGGGAACACTGGTCTCGGGCGGATCGCTGGCCATGTGCGATCGGTTTTCGGCCAGTCGGTTCTGGGGCAATATTGGAAAGTCCCAAGCGACATGGTTCTCTGTGGTTCCAACCATCATTTCCCACCTGCTGCACTCGGATACCTGCCCGGACACCCAAACACGCCAGAATGTGCGTTTCGGTCGTTCTGCGTCGTCAGCATTGGCCCCGGATGTGCAGCGCGCCTTTGAGGACCGCTTCAAAATCCCCATCGTGGAAACTATGGGTCTCACCGAAACAGCAGCGCAAATTCTATCCAACCCATTGCCTCCAGCCGTTCGCAAGATCGGCTCTCCCGGCATCCCATACGGGAACGAGGCGGCAATCGTTGATGCCGACCTGCGACCTGTTCCACACGGATCAGAAGGCGAACTGGTTATTCGCGGACCAAATGTAATGCTGGAGTACCTCAACGACCAAGACGCAACCAGGGGCACGTTTACGTCTGACGGATGGTTGCGAACCGGTGATCTTGCCCGCATGGATAAGGATGGTTACGTTTTTGTGACTGGCCGGCTTAAGGAGCTGATCATCAAGGGTGGCGAAAACATTGCACCGCGCGAGATTGACGAAGCACTTTATTCGCATCCCGATGTTGTTGAAGCCGCCGCATTTGCGCGTCCCTGCAAAAGCTATGGCGAAACCGTCGAGGCAGCGGTCAAAATTCGTGAAGGGTCCCAGGTGACGTCGCTGGGCCTTTCGAAACTTTGTGAAGCTCAATTGGGTCGTTTTAAGTCCCCCGACGAAGTTCATATCTTGCCGGAACTTCCAAAAGGGCCGTCGGGAAAGATTCAAAGAAACAGAATACTCGAGATCGTTGGCGAGAAGGCCAACGACTTGAAGAAATAAACATCTGTGATGCTGTGTGTTTGAATAGGCGCTGAAAAGTGTCGATACAGTACTGCTCCCCGGTGTCGACATAAAGCCCATTGCGGCAAATGCTGCGGTCGCCCTAGATGACAGCAATGATTCGTATTGCGGACCGGGTGAATATTGAAGGCGGCCTGAGTTGATTACCCCTACCAATGCGTCAGCTTCGTAGCGGTTTTTTTGGTATAGTCACTGTTCCATGCCTAAGGTTCTACAGATTTACACATCTAACTCGTGCGCGTCCTAACCCATCTCAAGTACTTTACGCGCAATGCGGAAGCACTCCAACGCCTGCGGTACGCCACAATAAACCCCGATCACATGAATGATCGCGCGGATCTCGTCTTTGGTGACGCCATTGTTGATGGCCCCGCGGCAGTGGATTTCCCATTCATGCATCTTGCCCAAAGCACCAATCATCGACAGGTTCATCATTGATCGGGTCTTGGCGTCGATTACCTCATCGCCCCAACCAAACCCCCAGCACCACGCGGTCATGGCTTCCTGAAACGGGCGGGTAAGATCGTCTGCGGCGGCCAGATTCTTTTCCACATATTCCGCGCCCAGCGTGGATTTACGCTGTTCCAATCCTTTGAGAAACAGATCTTCGTCGAATGCGCTCATCCCTTACTCCCATAACTTGATTGCTTCATTTTTCGTCTACACATATTTTAAAGCGCTTCGCGCCCCTTCTCGCGGCCATAACCGGAATTGTCATATCCGCCAACGGGCGCCTCAATCCTATCTGCGTAACATTTATCGACCAACACCTGACCCGCGCATTTGGTCACGCTAACTGCTTCGGCCTTAACGGCGCGGTCCACTTCACCTGTGTCGGCCAGCGCTTGTTCAGTGGGGTTCTGGTCGATTCCAGTGTTGATCACTTTGATCGCCCCCGCATCGTCGTCATAAGGGCCGACAGCGTAGTTTTGCCAATAGCTCTTGATCATCAATTATTTCGCATGTTCGCGCATCGCGCTTTAATCATAAGGGCCATCCACAGCCGCGCGCATCCAGCGGTGCAGTGCGGCGATTGAGTGCTCAGAACTGACACCACAGGCCGGATCCAACACCAGCGGGCCGGGACGATAGCCGCGCGATTTAAGCCCGCGCTGCACACTTTCCACTAGCCGGATATCCTCTTCAACCGTGGTTTCGCGATCTTGCAGCGCAAGCCCGCAGATCACGTCACTTTCCGCGCCTTCCGGCGTGAACCAGCCGCGCCAGACCGTGCAGGTCTCGGGTCCATCAGCGCGCCAGTGATAGGTGTTCAGGATGTTGCCAGGATAGCATTGGAATGAGAACATGGGCCATAGGAACCAGCTCTGATAATCCCCTGCATGGGGCACCGACATGTCCACGGGATAGGTCATCTTTTCCATTGGCTGACATTCGGTCGTATGGCGCAGAACATATCCGCCGTCCGCATCCGGTTGGATGTCATAGGTTTCCGGCTTAATGACACCCTCGGCGAAGGTCGCATGGTTAATGGGACAGTGGTAGCACTCTGAGTAATTCTCGACCGAGACCTTCCAGTTGCAGTTCTCAGGCACCTCGACCCATTCCAGAGGGGCAAGCCTGACGACATTGGGAACGAATTCGGCGATCTCTTTACGGACACCGGGGAACCAATCGTCCATCGGCGCCGCATCGTCATCGAGGTTGACGAAAAGAAAGCCATGGAAATCTTCGGTCCGGACTTCGGTCAGGCAGATCTCAGAGCGGTCAAAGCCCGGAACGGATTTGATGTTTGGACCCGCGCGCAAATGTCCAGTCAGTTCGTAGGTCCAGGCGTGATAGGGGCAGACCACCACACGAGTGTTACCAGTCCCGGTGACCATTTCGTGGGCACGGTGTTGGCAGACGTTATAGAAGGTGCGGATCACCTCGTCCCGGCCACGGATCGAGAACAGGCTTTGGCCCGCAATTTCAAAAGTGAAATAGTCACCGACATTGGGAAGCTGGCTGACATGGCCCGCGAATTGCCATGTCCGGGCAAGCAGGCCGGACATTTCTTGCGCATAAATATCGGGATCGGTGTAATAACGCGCGGCCAAAGACCTGATGGGTTCGGTCATGTCTTCTCCTCGTGATACAGTCCCAGCTGGTGGCGACGGTTGTGGAATTTCTCGACCCGTTCGACGATCTCGTCGCTGGCAACGGCGATGACGAATGACAAAAGCGTCTCGAGCAGCGCGATGATGCTGACCGAGGACGGGAAGAATTGCGGTGTATCGACCGATACCACGAAGTCATGATCGGCCAGACGCAGGATCGGGCTGGCGGGACTGTCGGACAGAGCGACGATGATCATGCCCTGTTCGCGCGCTATCTCGACGGCTTTGACCACCTCAGACCGGTAGGGTTTGCAGGTGATCGCGATCAGCACGTCACTTTCATCTGCCCACGCCAGATCATCTACAGGGGTCGAGCCCGGACGCGGGATGGCGTGAAACTCCTTCATACCGGTCGAGGCCAGATAGGTGAAATTGCGCGCGATCGAGTTGTTGACGCCCACGCCAAGGGTAAACACATTGCGCGAGGCCCAGATCGCCTCGGCCGCCGTCTTCAGGTCGTCGGTCAAGATACCCGCAAAGGTCTCTTCGACGTTGCGCAGCACGTCCTGCACTATGTCGGCATACAGCCCGCCCAGATCGTCCGATTTGCGAATGTCCTGAAGCCAGCGCGCGCGGTCCGGGAAGTCGGCGGCGCCGCGTCGGATGGCATCGCGGAAGGGCGCGCGGAAATCTTCGTAGCCTTCGAACCCGACCTGACGGGCCATGCGCACGACGGTGTTGGGTTTGACATTCGCAGCCTCTGCGATTTCGCGCACCGTCGACACCCCCACATCACGGGGGTTTTCCAAGACATAGGTTGCTGCCTTGCGTGCCTCGGGCGTCAGCTCGGAAAGCTCATCGGCCAGACGCTCGAGAATCGTATTTGATACATTTGTCCCATTCATGATTGACGATGGTATTTTTGTTTGCTTAGCCTGTCGAGAGGAAAACGACTCGAAAAGGATGTTGTCGTGGCAAGTGAGTTTCCATCCCACGCACGCGTGGTCATCGTCGGCGGAGGCATCATGGGCGTCGGGCTGGCCTATCATCTTGGGCATGAAGGCTGGGGTGAGGAAACGGTGTTGCTTGAAAAGGCGGAGCTGACCTCGGGCAGCACATGGCACGCCGCCGGACAGATCACACATTCGACCTCGTCCTTTGGGTTGGGGAAGTGCGTGGACTACAATATCGGCCTCTATTCCGGTGGATTGGAAGCGGAAACAGGCCAGCCGGTGACATGGCACGGCTGCGGGTCGTTTCGCCTAGCCTATACGGAAGACGAAATGGACTGGTTGCGCCATACGCTATCGGTGGGTCGTTCGCTGGGTTTCAACATCGAACTGGTTGGGCCGGAAAAGGTGGCCGAGTTGCACCCGTTCTATAACCTCAGTGGTGTTCTGGGCGCACTTCACACGCCGGATGACGGTCACGTGGACCCGACGAATGTCACGATGGCGATGGCCGCCGGGGCCCGTCAAAAGGGCGTGCGGATCATCCGCCAATGCCGGGCCACCAACATCACGCAAGCTGACAATGGCGAATGGGTGGTTGAGACCGGGAAGGGCACATTCACCTGCGAGCATGTCGTCAATGCCGGCGGCACCTATGCGCGGCAGATGGGCGAATGGTCGGGGCTGCAATTGCCCATGACCTCGATGACGCACCATTACTTCGTGACCGACGAGGTGCCCGAATTCCAGGGTCTCGACGCAGAACTGCCCGTCATTCGCGACGACAAGAAAGTTTCGGGCTATATCCGGATGGAGCAAAAGAAGGGCCTGATCGGTATTTACGAGAAAGAAAACCCGAACTCGGTCTGGCACGATGAATGCCCATGGCATTACGAGAATTGGCTGTTTGACGCGGATTATGACCGTGTCATGCCGTATTTGGAAGAAAGCCTGAACCGGATGCCGATCTTTGCCGATCTGGGCATTCAACGCGTGGTGCACGGCGCGATCAGCCATCCCCCAGACGGCAACCCGCTGATCGGCCCGGCACCCGGTGTGCGCAATTACTGGTGCTGCTGCGGCACTCAGATCGGCATTGGATGGGGGCCCGGCCTGACCCGCGAGCTGGCGCGCTGGATGGTGCATGGGGCAGCTGACATCTCGATGCGCGAATTCGACCCGCGCCGGTTTGGCAGTTATGCCAAGAAGGACTGGCAGGTAGTGAAGGCCGAAGAGGATTACTGTCTGCGCCACGAAATCCCCTTCCCACATTTCAATCGTCTGGCCGGACGCCCGATCAAGCCGTCCCCTTTGCACGATCTGCTGAAAAGCAAAGGTGCCGTGCATGAAGAGGTCTATGGCTTTGAACGCCCACGCTTTTTCGCCAAGGGGATCGAACAGTGCGACCACTATTCCTTCAACCGTTCCCCCGTCGACGATATGGTCGCGGCCGAGGTGAAAGCGGTGCGCACCGGCGTTGGTATCATGGATGTGACCGCCTTCGCAAAGGTGCTGGTCGAAGGGCCGGATGCATACGCATTGCTGGACCGGCTGACCGCCAACCGAATGCCGCAGAAGATCGGCTCGATCACCCTGACCCACATGCTGAACCGCGCTGGCCGGATCGAGCTGGAAACGACGATTGTGCGGATGGCTGAAGACAGCTTCTATCTGGTCTGCGCCGCTTTCTTCGAACAACGCCTGCTGGACCACTTGAACTGTCAACGTGCGGAGGAAGATGTGACGATAACGGCACTGTCGTCCGAGTGGAGTGCCCTGTCCCTGAACGGTCCCAAGTCGCGTGACGTATTGGCCGCCTGCACTGACGCCGACTTGTCCAACGCCGGGTTCCGCTGGCTGTCTGCGCGGGAAATCACGGTTGCAGGTCACAATATCTGGGCATTCCGTATGTCTTACGCGGGCGAGCTCGGTTGGGAATTCCACATGCCCAATGACGCCAGCCTTGATGTCTATACTACGCTGTGGGCTGCGGGTGAGATACACGGCATTGCCGATTGCGGCAGCTTCGCGATGAATGCGATGCGTATGGAGAAGGGCTTCAAGGGCGCTGGCGAATTGACCAACGAGGTCACACTGGCCGAGGCCGACGTGCTGCGCTTTGCCCAGACGGACAAGGAATTTCTGGGCCGGGACAAGACGCTGAACACAGACTTGCCGTGGGTCTGCGCCTATCTGGAAATCGAGCCCGACGGTAATGCGGACGGCCACGGCGGTGAGGCGGTGGTTTTGAACGGGCAGGTGGTCGGATCCACAGCGTCCGTGGCCTTTGGCCCAACAGTCGGGAAGATTTTGGCCTTTGCCTATGTCAAACCTCACGCCGCTACTCCCGGCACGGCGCTTGAAGTGGTGATCCACGGCATCCGCCGCGCAGCCCGCGTGCTGGGCGATCCCGCCTACGATCCCAAATCCGAAAAGCCCAGAACCGACGCAAGGGAGATCGCGTGACACAAGCACAGGTCTGGACGCACGCAGCAGCCGAGCTTGTCCGCTGCTTTCGTACCCACCCCTCTCTTGCGGAGTTCAGTTCATTTCCGACTGATCTTGTGCCACAAAAGGTCACGGCGCGGGCCTTGCCTCCGCTTGATTTGCTGGCAACTGACCAAGCGTTGCGGTCTGGGACAGTCTCGACCTTGCGTGACGCTGTGCTTGCGCTTGCCTGCGATGCGCACTGGCTCGAGCATTATCGAAATAGCGGGATAGGCGATCATTTCATGGATCGGTTTGGCTGCTTCTGTCTGGTCGGCGATCAGGGCGGCTTTGCATCAGACCAACTCCGTGTCTGGCTGGTTTATA
Organism: Ruegeria sp. CL5; assembly: GCF_056536485.1. NCBI lineage: Bacteria > Pseudomonadati > Pseudomonadota > Alphaproteobacteria > Rhodobacterales > Roseobacteraceae > Ruegeria > Ruegeria sp. CL5. The sequence continues at coordinate 46,517 of NZ_JBQFPS010000017.1, read as the reverse complement.
TGCCGCCACATCTGCACTATCCGTGGCATCATCACCCCGCGGAAGAGCTTTATCTAGTGCTTGCCGGGCAGGCAGAGTTCCTTCGCGCCGGACAAGCTAGGCGCTGGCTGAGCTCTGGCGACACTGCGTTCCACGCCTCTAACCAGCCTCACGCGATGACGACGGGCGCAGACTCGGTTCTATGTCTGGTATTCTGGCGCAATCAGTTCGAGTCCGGGCCGCAACTGACTGATGGAAATGACATATCATGAAAATCTCTCGCATTTCGTTGTGGTCTGTCGATCTGACCAGCCATGAGACCTACTACATGGCCGAGGGCAAGACCTGCGACACGGTCAAAAGCCATGTCCTGTGTCTGGAGACCGATAACGGAAAGAAAGGCTGGGGCGAGGTCTGCCCCATCCCGCATTACCTGCCCGCCTTCGCCAATGGTGTCCCCGGTGCGATCGAGGAAATGGCACCCGAAATCCTCGGAGTCGAACCGTTCGGCATTGATGCCCCAATGCGCAAACTGGATGCGTTCCTGCAAGGACATTTCTATGCGAAATCTATCGTCGACATGGCGTTGTGGGATCTGTTCGGCAGAGCGAGCGGGCAGCCCCTTTACGCGCTGCTTGGTGGCCGCACCCAAGCTGACATGCCGCTCTATCACTCGATCACCTGCATCGCGCCCGACGACATGGCGCGGATCGCGCGTCATGCTTATGCGACGGGTATCCGACAGATTCAGGTCAAGCTTGGGGCCGACGCCGACTGGCAAGCAGATGCCGAACGGTTGGCCAAGGTACGCGAGGCCGTGGGCGACGGCCCACTGGTCTATGGCGACTGGAACTGCGGGGCGACAAAACTTCAGGCCACGCGGACGGGACGCGCTGTGGCACATCTGGATGTTATGCTGGAGCAGCCCTGCAAAACGCTGGAAGATTGTGCAGCTGTCAGACAGGCAACTGGCCTGCCTATGAAAATCGACGAAAATGCCTATGATCAGGCGTCGCTCATGCACGCGCATGAACTGGGCGTGCTGGACGCAGTCGCCTTGAAACTGTCGAAATTCGGCGGGCTGTCCGCGATGCGCCGCGCGCGTGATCTGACTGTTCATCTGGGGGCCGAGATCTGCGCGGAATGCACTTGGGGATCAGACATAGTCACCGCCGCATCGCTGCATTTCGCCGCCTCGACACCGCGAGATGCCCTACTGAACACCTGCGATCTGTCGTCCTATGTAGGGCCACGCATTGCGCCGGATTGTCCGTCCCGCAAGGATGGGCGTATTGCACCACCAGAAGGCCCCGGGCTTGGGGTGAGGCCCGATCCGGACATCCTTGGTACCCCAATTCTTGAACTGGACTGACCTATGCATAAACTGACCTCTCAAGCCGATTGGATCGCCCGTGCCCGCACCGTGTTGCCTGCCGGAGGCTTCGGCAATTTCGATCCCGGCATAGTCATCGCGCGCGGTGAAGGCAGCCGTGTCTGGGACGAGGATGGGAACGAATATATCGACTATCTGATCGGCTCTGGCCCGATGCTTCTGGGGCATGGCCATCCTGAAGTCATAGAGGCCGTTCTTGAGCAACTCCCCAAGGGCATGACCTTCTTTGCTAACAATGCCAAGGGCATCGAACTGGCCGAGGCGATTGTTGAGGCGGTGCCGTGCTGCGAACAGGTCCGGTTTGTGGCCTCGGGTGGCGAGGCCGACATGTACGCCATCCGTCTTGCCCGCGCCTATACCGGCCGCGACAAGGTCCTGAAGTTTGAAGGCGGATACCACGGGATGAGCGCCGAAGCACAGATGAGCCTTGCGCCCGAAGTCCGCATCAACTTCCCCCAAGCTATTCCCGACAGCGCGGGCATCCCGCAAGGGGTCGCTGATCAGATGCTGATCGCCCCGTTTAACGATCTGACCGCGGTCGAGGCGCTGCTGGCCGAAAACAAGGACGTTGCCGCGATTATCGTAGAGCCCCTGCAGCGGATAATTCCCGCCTTGCCCGGCTATTTGCAAGGGCTGCGCGACCTGTGTGACAAATACAGTGTCCTCTTGATCTTTGACGAAATCGTCACGGGATTCCGGCTGGCCTATGGCGGCGCACAGGAACGCTATGGAGTGACTCCAGACATCTGCACCTTGGGCAAGATCATCGGCGGCGGTTTTCCTCTCGCTGCCATTGGGGCCAATACCGAGATCATGCAGCATTTCGACAAATCTATTGTCGGCGCGAACAAATGGCTAATGCAGCTTGGCACACTGTCAGGCAATCCGATCGCTGCCGCAGCCGGCCTTAAGACGATGGACATCCTACGCCGCGAGGGCAGCTATGACCGCCTGCGCGCCATCGGAAAAGAGCTGCAAGACATGCAAAGTGAGGAGTTGAGCAAGGCTGATATTCCCCATCTAATCTGTGGTGATGAGACCTTGTTTGACATTTTTTTTACAGCCAGTGTTTGCAGAGACTATCGGACCGCCAAGCATGACGACCCAAAGCGTAACGAAGCCTATAATGCGACGCTGCGACACCACGGCATCTTCAAGTCGCCCGGTAAGCTTTATCCGTCACTGGCGATATCCGAGATGGACCTTGAGCTGACAAAAAGAGCGGTCTATGCGGCGGTGCGATCCATTAACGCCAAGTAGCATTATCTTTGATAGACCTTTTTTGAACGGTGATCAGATGTAGCGGCCCAACAGCTGATTGGCTATTCTGTCCGCGGACTGTGAGTTCGAACTACACCAGATTTTGCGGCTGCAGCGAATAGCATGTGTGAATGGCTCCTGCATAGCAAGATGTTTTGATCTGAATTGTGCACCAATCAGAAGCAGTCATGTGTCCGACCTGTTTGCGCGGTTTTGACCGCTGGCCCTGATGAGTTCCGCAAACCAAGTTCCTGTCAGCAATGCAAGCTATTATGCCCGCGCCATTTGGCGGGGAGTCCAGGTTTTGGCGGCTGACTTATGCACCATCATCTCGCAGGTCTTAGCAGGAACAGGTAGCTTCGCTGTCTAACCTGCAAATCACTCCTGATTTTCCGAAGAGGAAGTCAGAGCAAATGAAACTGTCTGCGGGAGTATGAAATGGGAGAATTGGGTCAGTTTCTGACGCAAACGTCAAATTCAACTGATTTCCAACATCGGGGGTGCCTTCCAACGTCGAACGTTCACTGCTTTATGTCCCAACTGTGACGGTTGGGTCAGGTTCGTGTGACGTTCAACAATCTGTGGAACGTCGCAAACCTTTGACTCAACCGGCAGCTAAAACCTCAGCAAATGAGTGAATCCCATCATTCAATTTTGACCCAAACGTCAAGCATTTCTGGCCCAAGGCGATTAATGGCATTTCATCGATGCTGAAGTTGATGTCTCATTTCTTGCCTGCTCCACCCAGCGACTGACAAACGCGGATTTCACCATCAAGGAGTTGAGAAGTTTGCTAAGTTCGAGGAAACTACGTCACGACTGAACGCCCGCGTTAGGTGTCTTAGCCGGTGTCTCCAAGCCTTGCCGATGTATCCTCCTTGGCATTGCCATCAGCCATTCGGCTAAAAGCTTGTCGCCAACCTTCAGCAAGTTCTTCCATCTGAGACAAAACCTCGGCATCTTCCGGCAGGATGCGACGAGTCAGCCGTGCGCGTGTAACAGCCAATACAGACCAATTGGGATTTGGCCTTTCAGCCAAGGTGATCCGATCACCGGCGCCGACTTCGCCAGGTTCGAGCACGCGGTAATACCATCCGGTCCGGCCCGTCTTCTGGAACTGGTAAGGCATTTCCTTTCGCCCCGTATGGAGCCCAAGTTTCCAGCACGGCTGCCGCCCCTGGCTAATTTGAACTACCGCCGTCCCGAGTAACAGGATGTCGCCGATGCAGAGGTTTTCCTCGTTCAGTCCCGTGGTAGAAATGTTCTCGCCAAACGCCGCGGGCATCGTGCCGGGTGCCACTAGGTCCTCTGCTTGCCAAGCCGAATAGTGACCAAAATCATAATGATGGATGGCTTTGTCTTTGCCGCCATGCACGGTCAGGTCCGCCTGAGCGTCCCCGGAAAATCCAAGCGAGGTAATGGCTTGCCGCCCGTCCACCCGGTCTTTCTGAATGGCAGATGGCGGCTTTCCTTCCCAGCGATCTCTGATGGCTCCAAAGAAGAGGCCGTCGATGATTGCCGACAGTTCTGGACGGTTCATTTAGCTTCCTCGTGCTCAATGCAAATCTTGTCTTTTTCGCCGGGCTCCAATGCAACACTCAACAACTTGCAAAAACCGTTTTCCGTCGTGGCATCATGGTGAGAGCAGGATTTACATTGGCCGAATGATCGACCTCCATTTGCGGCTAAAGCCAGACTGAGGCTTTGCATCAACCCCTGCTCAAGCAAGGCTTGGTTTTCTAAGGGCATATACCCAATCGCCTGAGCAACAGGGTTTGGCTGCCGTGCGATCTCGCCCCCTTCTGCGGTGAGTTCGTAGGAAATCGACCGCTGATCATGTTCCTTGCGATGCTCTTCTACATAGCCTTTGCGCGCCAAAGCTTTGAGCGTCTGTGACATCGTTCCACGGGTTGTTCCGATGTATTCTGCGACATGCGACGGCGAGCGCGAGAACATGTTCGCCTCAGCGAGGTACTCGAGCGCCATCCTCTGAGTTGGGTTCAAATCCCCCGTCCATCCTTCGGAAGCATCAATCCGTGCCAGACGGTTGATCAGTGTGCGTATGCGGTGATCTGTGTTCATAACGCTTTTAGTAGCGACTCGAAATTATAGTTGCAATATATTTCTCTCTATAGTAGCGACTCGCTATCTTATATTTGGAGGCAACCATGAAACTCTCAATACTCACTTCCACTCTGGCCTTGTTCATCGGCAACACAGCACTTGCTGATGGGAACCATGCCATTCATCAAGGGGGCGCCATCATATCTTCGGCAGACGCCAGCAAAGTCGCGGACTTTGACATTCTGGCTGCGCACGCGCACCGCAATGGAAACACCGTCACTTTTCACATGACAACGAATGGAGCGGCTGGCGCCTCGGTTCCGGTGGCAACCGGAGAGGTCGGTGGATCAGACGTCTGGTCATATGTCTGGCCTACGTCTTTGGACCCTTCGGCCGTTGGGTTCGAAGGCGGCACAGGCATCCTTGCAATGGCCGCGACCAGTCATCCAGATTTCGATGACACACCGCTTTTTGACGAAAACGGCGACGGCGATCCGTCAAATGACGGCATCGAATGGCACAGCCACTGGGTTGTGTTGACCCCGACCGAAGCGTGCGGACCCGACGCACTTGCCGTTCGTGATATCCCCGAAGGTTCCACTCCCAAGCTACCTGCGACATGGCCTGGGTTCCCGATCTTTCTGGACAGCCCTGGGTTTACGCCACTGTTTGACGGCCCGGAAATTTCAGTGAATGTCGGTTTTGCAAGCGACGTAAAACTGGATGCTATCGCTTACGATGGCGTCACTTCAGCCTTACGCGTGAACGCGAATATCCATGCGCCCTTGCTATGCGTCACAGATGTTTTCGACGTCGCATCTGGCGATCTGAGCCTGCCGGGCAAGCTTCACTGAATTGCGAAAGTGCAGCCGCCGATCCCAAGGCGGCTGCCTGCTAAATAGGACGAGGAAAATGCAATCGCCAGAACTAGACGTATCGGAATGGTTTAACACAGACACACCCCTGACTTTAGACGGCTTAAAAGGACGGGTTGTCCTTATTGAGGCATTTCAAATGTTGTGCCCAGGATGCGTCCTGCACGGCATTCCCTTGGCACAGTCGGTTCAGAGGACCTTTCCCGAAGAGAAGGTAACCGTAATTGGCCTGCACACTGTGTTCGAGCATCACAGTGCTATGACACCGGTATCTCTGAAGGCTTTCTTACATGAATATCGCATCACTTTCCCTGTTGGCGTGGACAAACAGGGCGCAGGACCATTGCCAAACACAATGTCTCGCTTCGGCATGCGCGGAACACCAAGCCTTCTCCTGATCGATCAGGCAGGACGGATCGTTGTGCATCACCTTGGACAGGTTTCTGAGCTGCAATTGGGGTCTGAGATTGGAAGTCTTCTGACACAGCGGGCCGTGTCGGCCAAAGGCGGCCCCGTCTCTGTCGGTCAACGTGAAGATACAGCAGGTCGCTGCAATGTGTGAACGGGCCGTGGCGCCCGGACACGGAAAGAAAAGTTGCCATTGGCGATCACAAGAACCCGATTTTACCGACCACAGCGACAGGAAACCCAATTCCGCGCTACGTTGCTCGTCCTCGAACGCCACACGGCATCGCGCAAGTTCCCGAAGGTCGGGAACTTGCCAATTGATTTCACTCAGGAGGGTCACGCTCGATGCTCATACCAAGAGCCTTTGCGACGCCGGCGCCATACGCGGGATCTGCCTCGAGGCAATTCGATATGTGGCGGATCTGGATTTCCTTCCTTGCAGCTCCAATCGCGCGCGCGGTGTTTTCGAACAGCACTTTTTGCTGCTCCGGTGTCATCAGGCGGAACAAATCACCGGGCTGCGAGAAATAGTCATCATCCTCGCGGTGGTTCCAGTGATCCGCAGCACCTTCGATGGACAAAGGTGGTTCAGAGAAATCCGTTTGCTCGGACCATTCTCCATGCATGTTGGGTTCATAGCCAATCCGAGATCCGGCATTGCCGTCGACCCTCATCGCGCCATCACGGTGGTAGGAATGATACGGGCATCGCGGCGCATTCACCGGGATCTGGGAATGGTTGACACCCAACCGATACCGCTGAGTGTCGCCATAGGAAAACAGACGTCCCTGCAACATCTTGTCCGGCGAAAAGCTGATACCAGGAACAATTGTGGAAGGCGCGAAGGCAGCCTGTTCCACCTCGGCAAAGTAGTTCTCGGGGTTCCGGTTCAATGCCAGTTCGCCAACCTCAATCAGCGGATAGTCCCCATGCGGCCAAACCTTGGTCAGATCAAACGGGTTGAGGTGATACGTACTCGCATCCTTCTCTGGCATGACTTGGACATAGAGCGTCCATTTGGGAAAATCACCGTTTTCGATAGCGTCGTAAAGATCACGCTGATGGCTTTCGCGATCGCTGGAAATGATCTGCGCAGCTTCCTCGTCGGTAAGGTTTTTGACCCCCTGCTGGGTTATAAAATGGAACTTGACCCAGAAACGCTCGTTATCCGAATTGATAAAGCTGAATGTGTGGCTGCCAAAGCCGTGCATGTGCCGGTAGGTTGCGGGAATCCCGCGATCAGACATGACAATCGTCACTTGAAGCAAAGCTTCGGGAAGGCTGGTCCAGAAGTCCCAGTTGTTATCCGCACTGCGCATGTTGGTCCGCGGATCGCGTTTGACGGCGTGGTTAAGATCGGGAAACTTCAGCGGATCGCGAAGGAAAAACACTGGGGTGTTGTTGCCCACCAGATCCCAGTTGCCTTCCTCGGTGTAAAACTTGATCGCAAAGCCTCGGATATCCCGTTCCGCATCCGCTGCGCCACGTTCTCCTGCAACGGTCGAGAAGCGCAGGAAGAGATCAGTTTTCTTGCCAACATCAGAGAACAATTTGGCGCGTGTATAGCGGGTGATGTCGTGAGTCACTGTGAATGTACCGTAAGCACCGGACCCTTTGGCATGCATCCGGCGTTCGGGGATCACTTCGCGATCGAAATGAGCCATCTTCTCGAGAAACCAAACATCCTGAAGCAGCGCAGGGCCGCGCGGCCCCGCAGTCAGAGTGTTTTGATTGTTGGGTACTGGCGCGCCAAATGCGGTGGTCAGCCTCGGTTTGCTCGTCATGTCAATCTCCTGAGTTGGTATTGGCAGGACAAAACCGAAAACCGCCAAATTACTCCAACTTATATAAATTATCCGATCGATAATCAGAGGTGATGCATGGTCAGAAGAACCTCTGTAGCCGGTCTTTCACTCAGAGATCTTGAGTACATTCAAAGCATTGCCGAAGAAGGCCATTTTGGCCGGGCGGCTGATATCTGTGGGGTTTCACAACCTGCAATCAGCCAACAGGTATTGAAGCTGGAGGCCCGACTTGGGTTCTCAATTTTCGAACGACAGGGACGGCATATCTCTTTGACGCAAAATGGCCGGATAGTTCTGCAAAAAGCAGAAACCCTTCTGACAGAGGCCCGTGAACTGTTGGAATTGTCACTGAGCCTAAGTGACAATCTGGAAGGTGAGTTAAAATTCGGAGTGCTTCCAACGCTTGGACCATACCTGCTCCCGCTCATCCTGAAGTCTCTCAAATCGGCTTATCCCAAGTTAAGGTTGTCACTGTTCGAAGAACCCACCCATGTTCTTGAAGAGATGCTCGCCAAACGAGCGCTGGACGCTGCGCTGATCGCAACCGACCCGAAACAGCCTGCACTAAGTGCACTTGAGCTGTTTCATGAACCATTTGTTTTTGCCTGTCCCAAGGATCTGGATCTCCAACCCAATGAGAAGGTTCGCTGGTCCAAGGTTTTATCCTCACAGCTCATTCTGCTTTCTCAGGAACACTGTCTACGGGATCAGACCGTTGCGTTTTGCGACCGGATTGACCGACCAAGACAAAGAGTGGCCAGCAGTCTTGAGATGCTCCGACAAATGGTCGCGTTGGGAGAGGGTTGCGCGCTTTTTCCAGCATTGTCGGTCAGTGGCCCCGACCGTTTCGGCGGCCTGGCAACAACACATCCCATTGCGGATGGGGTATTTGGCCGTTCCATCAGACTGGCATGGCGCGACAGTGATCCGCGCTCGGGGTCGCTTGAACACTTCGGGACTTTCATTCAGACCCTTATGGCTGCCCCGGAAATGACGCGGTATTTGAACGGAAAAGCTTAGAGCCTGACCAACCACGGAGAAGGCAAATTAGCGTTTCTTTGAGGGCAAGCGTGCAAGATGCCATCAAAGAAATGCCGTCAGTCTGTCACTGCAGGGATTCCAGATAAGCCAGCAGGTCTGAGATTTGATCCGGCTTCTTTATTCCGGGGAAGGACATTTTCGTACCCGGCAGATACGTTTTGGGAGACGCTAGGAACCCGGATAAGTGTTCTTCATCCCAAACAAACCCGGCTTCCCCCATCACTGTTGAGTATTTGTAGCCTTCCACGGCGCCAGCTTCTCGGCCCCAAACGCCAAACATCGTTGGACCTACCTTTTTCTTACCTTCGTCAACTGCATGACATGCGGCACATTTTTTAAAGACTTTTTCGCCTGCCGCCGCGTCGCCTTCTGCGGTAGCGCTCTGGGCACTCGCCAGCACTATAGTGGTAGCCACAACAATACCTCTCATGAGATCGTTCCTTTCTTTTGATGACAGACATTTGAGAACTCAGAGTTGGACCGAAACTGCAGTCCGTTTTGTTTTTCGGAACAGGCTGCGCATTTCCCGATTGCCAGCCCAGAAAAGAAAGCCGATCTTCAGAAATTCAGCCGCGACGTAGAGCAAATGCATTGAGCTGTCCTCGACCGGTTGACCCGCGATGATCAATAGCGTTCGCGTATTCAGCAAAGGTAGGAGCCAAAGCCTTTGAAATCCGAATACGCAGAGCGCGGCAATTAATGGCAACGACGGTTTCTGCCGGAACCACATAAGAAGAACTATAATCAAAAGCGCGCAATACGCTTCGAATACGCCAATCCACAAGAATTGCATCCGCCCAACGTCCAAGGCGACCGGCAATGTCAATGAGGGGGCTTGGAACTTGGCCGGAGCCGCGATCAAGTTACCGCTAATTGCAGCGCCCATCCAAACAGAGATAGTTGCAATCAGTGCAATGCGGGCGGCCTCAAAAAGAGGCTCGGCTTCGGACTGTCGGTTTTCAGAGACAGCGATTTTGACAGGTTGTGTCACGCTCATGATCGCGCCCTCACTAGACAGGATGTTTGGTTGACGCGGGCCTCGCGACATCCTTAACCGTGGGTTTCGACGCCGCTCGCCAGTAGCCGTAGCCCATGATCCCGGCACCGGCGAATGCGTTGCCCAAAGTGACATACGTCAAATTGTGGGCGGCTCCGGCCAGAGTTATGCTGTCGGGGTGATCTGAGATCAGCGCTAGTGAAAAAACAGTCATATTCGCAATGCTGTGTTCAAACCCGGCAGCGATAAATGCATACAGGCACCAGAAGATGACGATGCATTTGGTAACGTCGTCTTTTGCGCGCGCCGAACACCACAAGGCGAGACAAACCAGCCAATTGCAGAGGATCGCTTTGGCGAACAACTCCAACTCGGTGCCGTGCATCTTCTTGGTGGCCACCTTGTAGAGCAAAGCGTCTTCGCCTGCTCCCAAGATAAGTCCACCACCGCCTGCGACGAACAGAAATGCCAGCAACATAGCCCCTATCAGATTTCCTGCCCAACTGACGAACCAGCACCACAGCACATCCGACCACACAGTACTTTTGGCAAGCAATCCGTGCGTCATGTACATGGTGTGACCAGTGAACAGCTCGGCTCCGGCAAAGACCACAAGGGTCAGGGCTATACCGAAGCTGGCCCCCATGACGATGGGACGGATGGACGGATCCACTCCCTGCCCAACAGAAAAGATCAGCAAGATACCAGCACCAACAAAGGCCCCAGCTTTCAAGGCGAGGATCAGGAAAGCAATTGGATCAGAACGCAGGCTGGCGCCTTTCTTTTGCGCCAGTTCCGCAAATCCGATGACTGAATCAGCATAGGTCATTGCGCTTTACACCCCACAGCTTGCGTAGCCGGTCGAATTCGACCTATGGCCACAAGAATTTCCAAACAGGATCGGGATGGCCCAGAGACAGGCGAGACCAGCAGCGAGGTAGAGAAAGGCCATGCCCAGATCTTGCTGAGCGGAAACCAGATAAGAATTGCAGATCCTGATCGACGCGTGCGTGTACAGAAAGCCCAGCACACCCAACATCGACAGCGCATTCGCCTTCAGGAACCCCCGCAGAACCGGACCTAACCAGGGCCAGGACAATCTCAGGGGCACACCCAACAACAGTGGCAAGCTTAGGTATTTGGCAACTTCGCCCGTCGACGTCAGCGCCCAATCGACATTTCGCGGAAGCATCCAGAATAGAAAGACCGTCAAGGCAACAAGCAGCAATGGAACCGCAAAGTCTTGTCGAAATTGCCTGTTCCAGGCCAACAAAACCCCGGCAAGAACCAGCAATGGCATTTGCACCAAGACATGCCGGAACGGGTTTTCAATAACCGCATACCGAAGAGCAATGGCCTCGGCCGCCGCGAGTAATGCAAGGCCAAGCAACTTCATGAGCTGCGCTCCTCCAAATGGGCCAGAACAGCTTCAATCGCATCGGTGTCAAACACCGCCGAAAAGCGTCCTTCGCTGTCAATCACATGGATTGCGGCATTGTGCTGAAACCCGCCCCATTCATCCGGGATGACGGTCACGTCAAACAGCTCCAACAACAACGGCAGGTCTTCTGACGCCGGTCGGGCGACAGTCCACATATTGCCGTCCGCCTCATGGGCTTCTCCGTAAATCGCCATCTGTTCGGGCGTGTCCCGCTCGGGATCAAAGCTGACCGAAATCATCCGGACGGGCACTTCACGCAGTTCCAGGTTATCCCGGATCTCAGCAAAATCCGCCGCTGCAACCTGACAGATATCACCGCACACGGTGTAGATAAACTCGACCAGAACCACTTCGTCGCCTTGCGGCAACAGGGGCATCAGCTGACCTGACATATCTTCCAATTGTAGGGTCGGAATTGGACGTGGTGCGCGCACCACATCCAATCTCCGTGCGGCTTCGCTGGTGAATGCCTTCCCTTCGTCTGTAGCATGCCAGAGAGTTCCCAGGCCGATAGTCGCGACCAGAACCGATGGAAGAGCGCGCGCCATCATCAGCCGTTACTCCGCCCAAGACGCAACACAAAGCGCAAAACAAAAGCCAATGTTGCCAACACGATAAGCACGCTGAACAAAGTGCCTATACGGTCGTGCATCAGCCATTCTTCATAGTGCACTGCCCAGCGACGTGGGATCGAAGCAGCGCCAGAGAAAAGAAACACCGTCACAAACCCGGCCGCACCCGCGAGGTAGGTCACAAAAGCAACACGGTCCAGCCCGCTCATCTGGGCGATGGTTTTGCCACGGACCAGCCAGGCCATGAACCCAAAGGCCATCGCCACTTCGCCCAGCAGCAAGTAGGTGTGGAAATGCCCCGGGACCCACATTGTATTGTGCATCACCTTGTTCACACTGATCATCCCGTCGATCGATGCGGGGATCGACCCTACAGACCAACCCGCCACAGACAAAACCAAGAGCGAGGACGTCAGATCCCAGGTCATTTTCGAGCCGCGCACGTAGAAGAATGTGGAGAACGCCGTGACCGCGATGAGGGGAATGCCGCTGAAGTACGAAACGAGTTGCCCGATCACCAGCATCCAAGCTGGCATGACAACATCTTGCAGCAGATGGTGCCAGTAAACGGCCATCACGAAGATCAGTACCGCATTCCAAGCTATCGCAAACAGACGGTTCGATTTCCAGGGCTTGCCGGTGTATTCCGGCAGGATTTCATAAACCGCAGTCACCGCCATATAGATCGAGGCATTGATGAAAACGTGGCCAAAGAAATAGATCAGATTCTTGGCCAGCAGCGCGTTCACTTCAAAACCCGGCACCAGCAGGTGGACAAGGCTCGCCATCAATACTGCCGCACCAAGTATGATACCGATCGAGTTGAAAATAGTCACCGCAGCCGCTGCGACGATCGTTGGCGGTGGAGGGTTCTTGTCCTCACGCCCAAGGATCAGGTTCCAGCCTAGGGCGCGCGCAAGGCAGCCATAGCGGGCATGAATCTGACGACCGAGCTCCAGATAGTACAACAAAAAACCTACGCCGATCGAAACATATCCGAGCATAAACGCAGCCGCTGCGCCTGCCTCCCACGCTCCGCCGGACATTGCCGGTAACGGATACAGGAATGTCCATGCGCCGCCATATCCGCCGATGAATATCGAGCCCAGGATTAAGGCCACGCCCAACAAAAACAGGGCAAGGAAAGCCCAGAAAATTCCAGCTGTCAGAACTATGTGACGGCCGCAAAAACACCACATGATCGCGGCGCCAGACAGCGCGGCTGTCCCAACCATGCCGGCGCCATGGGCTGTCAGCAACTGGTAAAACAAAGCCGGATCCACTTCGATCCATTGGCCCTGCGCCGCACGCATGAGCAAGCCAAAGACCATCATCAAGGCAAAGACTGCGCCTGAGAGGATCATGGTAAGCTTGACTGCCCCAGCCTGGGGTTCAGTGGCGTTTGAATTTTCCGCGACAAGTTCAGATACAGCGCTCATTTAGTCCTCCACCTCGACGACTTCGAATTCGTTGACCATGTCCTGATGCGCCACCCCGCAGAACTCCATGCACAGGACATGGTAAGTGCCGGGTTCATCGAACGTGTAAGAAACTTCGGTTGTGTAGCCGGGGATCACCTGGACCTGCGTCAGAAGGCGGAGGTCTGAAGTGTAAATGCCCAAACCGTGAGTAACATCTTCGGTCGTGGCGCTAAAATTGATTGGCGTTCCAGCAGGGATCTCAACTGTGTCGATATCCCACCACCACTGCCCACTAGTGATAGAAACGGTGATGGCATCGTCTGTACTGGCCAAAGCATGCGGCCATGGTCGCAATGAGCCGACTGCCACGACTACTCCGACAATCGTCATGGCCCAGATCAAGCCCGCACGCCTCGAGTTAGCATTGGGTCCTGGTTCCGCCCCGTTCGAGGCATGAGCGGCCTTCCAGAAGACGAGTGACAGCGCTGCCATCAGGACCAGCGAGATCAATAGTACAACAGGCTGCATGAGCCATCTCCTTATTAGGCATTTTAAATACCTAATATAAGCGTTAAAAAAAGGTGTCAACAAAATAGGCATTTTCAAAACCTATTTTTTATGGGAGATATAGCCATGCAAATTACAAAGTTCTCCGACTATGCCTTGCGCATCCTGATCCACCTCGCCACCCATGAAGAAGGGTTAATGTCGACCCGTGAAATCGCTGCGATGCAAAACTTGCCCTTCAATCACCTGGCCAAGATCTCCCAGTGGCTTACACACGAGGGCTACGTAGAATCCGTGCGCGGACGCAACGGAGGCATGCGAATGGCCTTGCCTCCCAATGCGATCTCGATTGGCGGCCTGCTGCGAAAATCCGAACGCGGTACCCCTTTGGTTGAGTGTATGAAAGAAGACGGCGGCTGTTGTGTGATGACGCCTGCCTGTGGGTTGCTGCCAATCCTGACTGAAGCTCAGGAGGCGTTTTTTGCCGCCTTGGACAGCAAGACATTGCAGGATGTCTTAGAGGGGAATCGCGGAATGAAGAACTTGATCCGAGCGCTAGAAGTTAGTCATGCACTGGCTTCAGATCATTAATACGCAAATTGAAATCGTATAAATCCACGATTTTCATTTAGCTGCACCAGGCACGGCACCCTCAATCGCCTGCCCTTCCCAGGCCTCGAATGCCATCGACAGGTGCCATGCCTTGAACCCGATGTAGCCAATCAGCAGAAGCAGGATTATCAGATACATTGCCTTGCGGAATCGAGGGTTTTCTTCAGCTTGGTGCATCTTCTGAATTCCAGAGTAGGTAAAGTGTCAGCATTCGGATCTGAGCGTCATTCAAACGTCCATCCCATGCCGGCATCACACCCTGTCGACCAAAATGGATGCTGTTGTAGATAGCCTCGCGGTCGCCCCCATAGATCCAGCTTTCATCCCCCAAATCTGGCGCACCTATTTCATATCCCCCGCGGCCGTCATCACCGTGACACACCGCGCAATTTTCTTCGAAAACCAATCTGCCATTTTCGGCCGCCCTCGCATCATGCTGCCGTCCAGACAGGGACAAGACAAATTCCGTGACCTCCTTGACCTGCTGCTTATCGATCATACCATCCGCACCAAAGGCAAGCATCTGTGCGACCCGTGTATCGTCATGCTGCGCATTGATCCCATATCGAATGGTCGCCTCTATCTCTTCCGGCGAGCCTGACCACAGCCAATGACCATCCACTAGATTGGGGAAGCCAACCTGCCCTTTCAGATCATTCCGGTGACAAGCGGCACAATTGTCAGCGTAAAGCTTGGAAATCGACGCGCTATACCGCGCCTCAAGCGTGAGGTCTGCGGCCAGTTCCTCAATATCCCCGGAAGCGAAAGGCGCGAACGTCATCTCTCGATCTGCATCAGCTTGCAGAAGTGCCGTCGCAACTTCTGCACGCGAGGAATAGCCAAGAACCCCCTTCGCGTAGTCACGCAAACTCGGGAAAGATGGGTAAAACACCCAATACAGCGCTGCTATGATGATACTGATCCAAAGCGCCCAACGGGCAGCCCAGGGAACAGGTGTGTCCAACTCTTTGATGCCGTCCCATTCATGGCCTGTCAGATCGGTGCCGGTGACGGGATCCTTTTCCCTCATCGACATGGCTGATCCTCCCGACTGTCGAGTGGGGATTGGGCGGCATTGTCGTAAACTTTCCGGCGCGAGGGCCAATAAGTCCAAATCGCTGCAGCTAAGAAGACGACCAGCAGGTAGATAGCGCCCCAAGTCTTGGAGAAAACGAGAACTGTATCATGTGTCATCGTTGGACCTCCTCAAGGTTCAACGAGTCCAGATCGGCTAATGTGCCAAGAACCTGAAGATAGGCCACAAGGGCATCCATTTCCGTCAGCTTGCCCGGTTGCCCGTCATAATCCCGAACCTGAACATTTTCTCCGTAACTTGCCTGCAATTCTCCTTCAAAGTACTGCTCAGCATCCGCCTGCCATGCGGCGTCCTTTTCGGCGTTTTCGATTTGGGCGTCCGTATAAGGTACACCAGCCCGGCTGAGCGCTGCCAGCGAGGCAGGTAAATGCCCAGTCGCAAGGCGCGTCTCGGACAAATACGCATAGCCCGGCATGATAGACCCCTCGACCAGCTCTCGCGGCGCTTCCAGATGGGCTACATGCCACGCATCCGAGTATTTGCCGCCAATGCGCGCCAAGTCCGGCCCTGTACGTTTCGAGCCCCATTGAAACGGATGGTCATACATGCTTTCGGCAGCCAGGCTGTAATGCCCATAGCGTTCGATGTCCGACCGTAGGGTACGGATCATTTGGCTGTGGCAGGCGTAGCAGCCTTCGCGCACATAGATATCGCGCCCGGCAAGTTCCAGCGGCGTGTAGGGCCGCATGCCTTCGACCTTTTCCACCGTGTTTTCGATCGTGAACAACGGCGCGATTTCGACAATTCCACCGATCGATGCAACCATCAGTATTGCCATGGCAAACCCAAGTGAATGGCGTTCGAGTTTTTGGTGCTGAATACTCATTGGGACTTACTCCGCCGGCTGCGGGACCAACGGTCCGGCTTCCCGGGTTTGGGCCTTTTTCGGCCCACTAACAGTCATGTAAATGTTGTATGCACCGATGCAGGCTCCGATCAGATACAACAGCCCCCCAATCGCACGGGCAACATAGTAGGGATGCATCGCGATCACACTGTCGAGGAAGGAATAGAGGAAAGCGCCGTCCGCATCATAGGTCTGCCACATCAGCGATTGCGTGATGCCGCTGTTCCACATCGCGCCGACGTAAATCAGCGTTCCGCTCAGGGCGAGCCAGAAGTGCCAGGCTTCCAGCCGCAAGGAATATACGCCTTCGCGCTTCCATATCCAGGGCCCCAATTTGTACAAGGCACCAAAGGTGATGAAGGCAACCCAACCCAAGGCGCCGGCATGAACGTGCCCAACCGTCCAGTCGGTATAGTGGCTTAGCGAGTTTACCGGGCGGATCGCCATAAACGAACCTTCAAATGTCGACAGCCCATAGAACAAAATTGCGACCATCATGAACCGGACCGCCGGGTCCGTCCGGACCTTATCCCAGGCCCCGTTGATCGTGAGGATACCGTTGAAAACTGAGGCCCAACTGGGGACCAGCAGAATGATCGACATGGTCATGCCAAGATACTGAACCCAGTCAGGCAGGGCCGTATAGTGCAGGTGATGCGATCCGGCCCAGAGGTACAGAAAAGTGATCCCCCAGAACCCCACAATCGACATGCGGTACGAATAGATCGGCCGATTCACAGCTTTGGGCAGGAAGTAATAGAGCATCCCCAGGAACCCTGCCGTAAGCAGGAATCCAACTGCGTTGTGCCCGTACCACCACTGCGTCATGGCATCCTGTGTCCCCGAAAAAAGCGAGTAGCTTTTGGGGTAAGCTATGGAGACAGGGACCGAGAGGTTGTTCACCGTATGCAGCATCGCGATGACGACGATAAAAGCCAGATAGTACCAGTTGGCCACATAGATATGCGGCTCTGCCCGGCGCGAGAGGGTCTTTAGATAGAGCGCGAGGTACCCTACCCATACAACCAGCAACAAAAGATCCGCATACCATTCCGGTTCCGCATATTCCTTGGATTGGGTAATCCCCAAGGGGTAGCCGGTCGCCGCAAGGACCATGAAAAGGTTATAGCCCCAAAACACCATCCAAGGCAGTGTTTCACTTGCCAGCCTTGCCCGCGAGGTGCGCTGAACCACGTAGAACGAAGTTGCGATAAGGGCATTGCCGCCAAATCCGAAGATTACCGCAGACGTATGTACCGGACGCAGCCGGCCAAAGTTCGACCAGAACATATCCCCGTTCAATGCCGGAAAGGCCAACTGCCAAGCTAGAATGTCTCCGACGGTAAAACCGACCAAGGCCCAAAATAGCGCAGCTATGACACCGTAACGCGTGACCTTGTCGTTGTACTCAAACGGAATGTCCCGGACTTCTTCGCTCATGCGGGTGATCATCCAGAGCAACCCCCAACCGGCGAAGATGGCGATCATCCAGCCATGCAGCACATAGGCAAGAGGTACACCCCAACCAAGAATGGCCGCTCCGCCGACCAGAACTATGGCAAGGGCACAGAGGACCAAAACGTTTTCGATAGTATTGTTATTCAGCATCTGGCCTCTCCTACCGGTGAAAACGCACTTCGAATGCGACCTCTCCTATGGGGTTCACAGAGTGAGTCTCTTGAGACGCAAAGATCGCCGTTTCACCCGCAGCCAGTACCAAGTCATCTTTGTTGTCCCGGCGCAGCAACAGCTGGCCGGATTGCACTGCCAACTGCCCCCAGACACCGGCTTTCGTGCTGTGATCCTTGCGTAGTTTTTCTGGCAGAGTCTCGTGCGTGAATTGCAAAGTCGCATAGTGCACCACGCCTTCTGGAAGGACTTCTGTCATTCTGCGTCTCCATGGAAAAGCTCGGCATAGGCATGCCAGGTTGAATATCCCAGCAAAGGGAAAACTACGGCCAGCCCTAGCAGACCTGTTAGAAACCCCAACAAAGTCAGCGCGGTAATTGCACTGCCCCAACACAGGCAAAGTCGAAAATTGTGAGTGGTGGCATTAAAACTCAGCCCCATCGCTGAGAAGCCATCGATCTTGCGATCTACGAGCATCGGTAGCGAAAAGGCTGAGACAGCGAACCCCAAAGATGCAAACAATCCGCCGATCAAAGATCCAGAGATCAACAAAGCCCAGCCCGACGGTGTGCTGATCATCAGCAGTTGAGTATCAGCGAATCCAGAGAACGGGCGCAGACCATATACAATGGCGAACATGACTGTCGCGGCACGTATCCAAGTCAGGGCGAACACCATGAGGATTGCGCCGACCAGAGCAATCTGCCCCTTCGCGACGACGGGTCCAGTGTCACCGCTGGCGATCGAATACAAACCAACGGTGGCAATGGGCCCAACAAGCACGCCACCAGCCAATAGTGGCAGCAGAACCCAACCTTGACCACTGAGCACAAGCCCCGCGACACACGCCCATCCCAACAGAACAAGCGCAATGCCGTAACATAGTGAGTACACAAGGTTCGCTTTGAAATCGCGCCACCCGGCTCGCAACCAACGCTTCACGACTTGGATTGGCGGCTCGGGAATGACCTGCGCTTTTGAATACACCGGCATGGTCATGACAACACCGGCGGGGCACCCGCCTCACGACGGAAGTTTTCGATCCCAAAGGTCAAACCTTTACCAATCCGGTTGGCCAAATGAACAAAAGCTTGGGCTGTTTCTGGCTTTAAAACCTGATGCGCGGTTTTTTCAAACAGGTCGAGCCACATGGGGAAATGCTCAGGTAGAACATCCGAATTCGCCAGATGAACCTGCATTGGATTTCCGGAATATCCAGGTTCTCTTAGGATCGCACCGCGCCAAAACGAAGCGATCTTTTCTTCATGCGCCTTCCAATCCTGAATGGCCTCGTTGAACACAGGCCCCAAATCGGGATGTGCCCTTACCTGCACATAAAACCTGCAGACCAATATCCCAATTTCTTCGGCGGAAATTTCAAACATCTGTGGTTTGGCCACCGTTACAGCTGACATCAGAATCTACTCCATTTCAGGCTCCCTTTTTTGCCTTCTATAATAGGTATTGTCAATACCTATTATAGAAGGCGCTAGAACCCCTGACTGACACCAAACCGGCCCCTTAGACGGATCGTCTCGCCGCAGATTCCGCGTAAGCTCCACCTCGCAGGGGAAAAACGTCATCCAGGGGTGCCCGAACTCCTTCAGGCATGCGGGTTGGGTCGAACACCTTTTTGGTGCTTTCTGCACGATCATCCGGTAGCTCAACCTCAATTGCTCCAAGATTAACCGCGGTATGTGCTCCACCCCATGGCACAGTCGGATCAGACACGTTGTCAGAGACGTTCGCGATCACCAACTTCAACGACCAACGAGCGGGGCCGTCGCAGAGCTTTTCCAGGAACCTGTCATGAAGGAAGTCATCGGACAGGGTTTCCATTTCTTCCCCGGTCAATCCCAAGCGCCCGCCCTCCGGCTCCAGCAGAATTCGGGCAAAGATATCCCTTCCACTCAAATCAAACCGATAGGCATGACCGGAGTGGTAGCGTTCGGACGAATAGCAACGACAAGGTGCGACAGACTTTAGATATTGTTGATGCGGCACCGTGTTGGGGTTTGCCTCATTAAAGGCTTCTACCAACTTCGGGTCCGGAGCACCGGTATCCGGATCAGGAATACGCGCAGCAAGAAAAGTCCGGAATTGTATAGCCGAGTTGGCAAAGAAAACCGGGCTCGAAATTAGCGTCAGAACCCAAGCCTCCGATCCATTTCCGATCTCCAGCCCGATCCCACGTACCGTAGGACTTTTGTCACTGATGCCCGGCTTACCGCCCCCAACGGAAAAGCGCGCTGTAACCTTGCATTCACTGCTCAACATCGGGATCTGAACTCTCGGCTCCTCCACTGTAGGACAAAAACGCCCCTGTGCTGTAAACCCCTTTGCGTGTGACGCGCGATAGCCGTTGTGGCGGCCAAACGTTCCATTCAAAGCGTCGATCAGTTTCACTGCCTGTGACATGACGTGCTCCTTTGTCAGTTATCGAGCAGGCCGGGAAAGCCCTCTTACAAGATGGCGTTATTGCCCATGAATATTGCTCATTAAGAATTCGTATTTCCGGTAGCGCAGAGCATCACAGGAAATTCGTTGATCCGCCGGTTTAACGGATCCATAGTTATTCTTTTTCAGACAACCGCTTTCCCACTCCATGTGCGTAGATCAACGATCGCGCTTGCAACATGGGATCATTGGATGGCGCAAAGCCTTCGCTCAAGATCAGCGGGTCAAAGTTGATCTCGTCACACCGACCTTCGACCTCGGTCATCGCATCATTCGCTGTGAAGCGCGCCGCAACGATTTCTGTGTGATCGCCGGTCCACTGAACAGAGGGATCTTCAACATCGTCATCGGTGTTAGCCAGAACGATAACCATATCCCAAGACACGCCCCCGCTGGCGATATTGACTTGCATGTTTTCGATGAAGAAATCGGGGTGTGTGTCAACAACGATGCCCTCCTGCCCCGATGGTCGGAAATAGAACCGCATCGCAGTTTCTTGACCAGCGTCGTTCACAAGAAGGAAAGAATTCACGCTGTAGTAGGTTGTACCCTCATGCGGTCGAAGGGACTTATCCAACGCGCCATGATACTCGCTGTAGGTCTTCAATGAAGGATTGGCCGCTGCAAACGCCTTGGTTGCTTCCGCTCCTGCGGCCTTGGCGCGCAGAAGTTCGATGAACGCTTCGCTCGTCGGCACCGGAAAGAAGTGTTCGGTATTCATGGCAATCACGTGCAGGTCATCATCCGGCGTCGTGATCTCCATCGATAAACCAAGTAGCCCGTATTTGTCGTCGGCCGGGTCTGCCTTACCACCTTTATGAGACACACGTGCAATAATCGAAGATTCAGTCGTGAACAAAGGGCTGTTGGAATATGCCTTGATTGCCTGATCTACCGGCGCAAACGTGCCCTCAACGCAAAATCCTTTGGTGTGGTTGCGGCGTTTACCCTCAGTCACACCAAACAAGTTTTCGAAGGCAGCGAAACCTTTCTCAAAGTCGAAGTCTTCTTCAGCAACAATATTCGTCGCCGCCACACAAAAGCCCATAGCCAATACGCTGCGTCTGATCATTGCATCCTCCTTTAGTTTTATTAGCTAGCTATTACTTAGCTACCTAATTATTTGCAAGTAAAAATTTCACGTGCTAAACTCCACAAGATTAAACCAATGAAAGTGGCCACCTTGTCCAAGACAAAAAAGTCAGACACCGGCGCAGATGTTCGGCTGGACAATCAATTGTGTTTCGCGGTTTACGCCGCTTCGCACAAGATAGAGCAGCATTATCAGATACTTCTAAAGGCCCAGGGGCTAACCTACACCCAGTACTTGGTTTTGATGGCATTGTCCGAAGAAGATGGTGTTTCCATTTCTACTTTGGCGAAACGGCTTGACGTTTCCGGAGCGACAATGACGCCATTATTGCGGCGCCTCGAAGAAAAGGGCCTGTTACGGCGTGAGACTCAGGACGGGAACGAGCGTCAGAAGATTGTCACTCTAACTGAAACGGGGCGCAGCATCTGGATAAAAAGCTGCGGAATTTCATCTGAAGTCTTTTCCCAAATTGGCCTTACTCAACATGAGGCAGACGATATCATCCGAATTTGCAAGAAGATCGCAGGCATGTAATCCGTTGTCGAAATGCGAATGACACCTCAGGCTTTCTCTAAAATTCTCCAAATACTATTCCAGAACCTCCAGGCCAGTGCCCGCTCTTTGCTATGTCCGCTGCAACCCAGACGAAGGCGCTCCTGCTGTATCAAACAATGAACTTCGTTAGGGGGGTGTTATGTGAACCGCATTCACGTTGAGCGCGCCTTATCTTCTGACCAGTCGAACCAGCATTTCAATCCCCCAGATTACAGTCATTGATCCGGTGCGCGGAGAACGTCTGTTTCGAGCCGAGGTTGTGTGAAAACTCCGGCCCACGAGCTCTCTCGTCGCACTCGTTTTCAGCGCTGTGAAAATCCTATCAGACGAGCGCTAGCGGGCGGGTAAATCATCTGGGCCCAAGGATGGTATTGTTCCCCTTTGCATTCCTCACCAAACAGCGTTTCGAATGGCAGGGTCACGCAGCCACTAGATATTTATAGCCGTCATATCATACATTAGACATGTCTGAGGTGTGCTATGCGAACCACCTTAAGGTTGTTTCACCACTCGTCGAAATCCTTATCGTTCGCATCGCCGGCTTCATGAATCTCTTGCTTTTTATATGCCGAATAGATGCGATGCGATTAATGACGCGATCGATCTCATCCGCCTCGCCTGCGGTTTGACCGGCTGCAATCAGTTTGAACTGCGGTTCAAAGTCTTCAGCGAGTTCCGCGTCACAGATGCCCAGACTATCATTGGCCTATCCAATCGCGACAGGCTCCGCAAAATCTTCTTCCCACATCTCATTGAGACAGGCCATCGTATCAAACTCGGGATCGTTCTCACCGAACTATTCCGCTGCTTCCTCTGGCCATTTGAGCCTCTCAAAAATGACTTTATTACTGTTAGCTATTACTCCGTGCCTACCATTTGAGCGCTCCGCTGTGCTCGTCCTAGACAGTTAAGGCGGCGTTCAACGGCGCTCAGTCCGGCGTCGCTCGTTGTTAGTGGCCGGTCTAGGCTGAGTGAAGGTCGTCAAGCCCCACCCAATTGTTCGGTTTCTGCGCTGCACCTGAGATCCGAAAGAAGCCCAATTTGACGGAAGCTGCATCTTGAAGGAGTGACTGCGAAGCTATGATTACTGCCATTGGTCTGCGCAAGGCGGACTATGGCTGACCTTCATCTGCAGGTTTCGATGCTGCGTTGCAGCAGGTTGGAGCCGCCATTGGCTGCTATCAAATCGTTCTCGGACAATCGATGTCGAGCAACACGGGCGCCCGCATTAGAGCCGGTGATAGCGGCACATTGAACCCGGACTCATTGAAAACCAGCAGCATCGTAGCGCCGCATTTGCGACCAGCTTGCTAGAAAACCGGTGGGGCCGACTTTCCAATCCAAGCCGGACTTAAAATTCGGCCTTTCAATTTCCCTGATTCCGAGCTTCCAGCCGTTCTAGATTTACAACCGTCGAAAGCATAAGACGATCATGGCTCCAATCCTGGGTTTGACGAACCGAGGCAGACCCAATGGCAAGCACAACAACCAGAGAAAGCGTCAGCCCAAAGTAATTTGCTGACAATTGTGTGGTCGTTACGGGCGCATCGGTCAGGGCGATCACACGCTGGCG
Source organism: Ruegeria sp. CL5 (assembly GCF_056536485.1). Taxonomy (NCBI): domain Bacteria; kingdom Pseudomonadati; phylum Pseudomonadota; class Alphaproteobacteria; order Rhodobacterales; family Roseobacteraceae; genus Ruegeria; species Ruegeria sp. CL5. The sequence goes on along the minus strand of NZ_JBQFPS010000017.1, from coordinate 22,892 downwards.
CAGAACATGCTTTGCTTTCGGCCCGTTAACCAGGGCCACACGAAGAATGCGAGGGTTTTTCAGATTAATAGATCGTGTGCAGTAGTCCAGTAGACAGGTGGTATAGTCGGTCGCGTCAATGCCTTTACGCGAGACGACAGACTGGTCGCAGGCCAATTCGCGAAGCCGATCAAACTGATGTTTCATGGCCAGATAGGCCGGGTTCCAAAACAGCAGAGGACGCATAAGCTCGAAACCCAGTTCCCATTCCACGTCCAGCGCGCGGATGTGCTGGAATTCATGCGCCAGAGCAAAGCGCAAATCGCGTGGCGAGTTTAGCAAATGGCTGGGCAAAACGACGTGACGGCGACGAAGGCCGCGCACTGCAAAAGGCACAGTTACGCGATCTGAAAGGCGAATGTCCACCTTTGCCGACTGTCGCCAAAGAAAGCTGGACCGTACGGCCTTGCGAATTGTAAGCGCGTTGCGGACAACCCGAATTGCCAGAACAGCCGATAGAAGAACCAGCGTAATCAGCGCGCAAGTTACGAAAACAGAGCCGCCTGACAAGACATAGTCGAGCCAGCGTTCGCGCGTATTCAAAAGGGTTTCGAACTGCGCAGCGGGCATGGCGATTTCGCCGCGCAAATAGGCCGCCACTGCGATATCCCCCAGCGCGACAACACGTCCGGGCCACACCTGAGCGACAAAGCCCGAAACACCGATCGCCAGAACCGGGCTGAGCATAACGCCGATGCAAAGTATCTTGAGCGAACGAAGCTGAGCAACAAAGCCGTACCGCATGGGCGTCAGCGCAAGGCCTCCGCGCAAGGCCAGCCAGATCAGCGCCGACAATCCAAGCACAATGTTGAACTCGAGAAACGCATCGAGAACCGGTTTAACCGCTGTCATTTTGCAGTCTCCTATCTACCAGTGCTCGAATCTCCTCTAGATCATCTTCTGTCAGCCCCTCATCGTCGACCAGCCTTGCAACCAGAGTTGCGGGTGTGTCGTCAAACAGGGTCCGGGACAGATTCTGCAACGACCGCGACTGATACCTGTCCTTCTCGAGAAGGGGTCTGTAGATCAGCGACTTGCCATTCTTCTCACTTTCGACAAAGCCCTTCTCATCAAGGATCCGCAAAATTGTGGCCCCGGAAGTGTAGGCCAGATTGCGATCAGGTGGCAGGCGATCAAGGACTTCACGGACCGTGCCCTGACCAAGCGCCCAGAGTTCGTTCATGAACTCAAGTTCCACTTCGGTCAGAAGATTTGTTGTCTTTTTCTTTCGCATCAATCTCGGTGTCGCCATTATTAGTATGTCTGACAGACAAGCATCCTTTCGCTGTTTCGCAAAGCCTAAACTTTCCAAAAGACGAAGACGCCCCAACCGATGGACAGGAAAAGCGGCGTCCAGACCGGTTGTCCGACCAGCCCGAGCCAGGCCAGGAAGATATAGGTCGAGCCCAGCAGGGTGATGAACAACCGATCCCCCAGCGTGGTGGTCAGTCCCAGCACGCCGCGCCGCTCGATCCCGTCTCGGAATTTGAACCCTTCCAGCAAACCAATTAGGGCGATGGCCGAAAAGATACCGATGAACACCGCCAGTGTTGCCGGAGTCCATGCCATCCAGAAATCCGGCCACAAAGGAGCGGTCCACGAGAAACCTTTTTCCTCTTGCTGGCCGACACTGCCCCAACCGGCCTGTTGGGCATAGGCCACTGAAGGCAGGAAGGGCAGAGCGACAAGAAGTTTACGCATATCGAACCTCACACACGTCCCATCGCGAAACCGCGCGCGATGTAGTTGCGGACAAACCAGATGACGATGGCGCCGGGGATGATGGTCAGCGTGCCGGCGGCGGCCAGCAGGCCCAATTCGTACCCCGCGCTGGAAGCGGTACGGGTCATCACGGCGGCAATTGGTTTGGCTTCGACCGCGGTCAGGGTTTTGGCCAGCAGCATCTCGACCCATGAGAACATGAAGCAGAAGAAAGCAGCGACACCGACGCCCGCTTTGATGTTCGGTAAGAAGATCGTCACGAAGAAACGCGGGAACGAGTAACCGTCTACATAGGCGGTTTCATCCAGTTCCTTCGGGATGCCGCGCATGAAGCCTTCCAGTATCCACACCGCCAGAGGCACGTTGAACAGCGTGTGTGCCAGCGCCACAGCCAGATAGGTGTCGAACAGGTGGATCGACGAATACAGCTGAAAGAACGGCAGCGCGAACACAGCCGCAGGGGCCATCCGATTGGTCAGCAGCCAGAAGAACAGCTGTTTGTCCCCCAGGAACCGGTAGCGCGAGAACGCGTAGGCCGCAGGCAGCGCCACGCAGACCGAGAGCACCGTGTTGATCGTCACGTAGATGATCGAGTTGATATACCCCCAGTACCACGTCGGGTCGGTGAAGATGGTGATGTAGTTCTCCAGCGTGAAGGTCTGGGGGAACAGGGAAAAGCCCGACAAGATCTCGTTCGTTGTCTTGAAGGACATCGCCACCAGCCAATAGATCGGTAGCATCAGAAACGCGATATAGAGGATCGGGATAAGGGACCGCTTCTTCATTGCGCGTCATCCTTTGTCATCAGAGTGTAGAAGACCCACGACACAAGCAGCGTGATGGCGAAGTAGATCAGGCTCATCGCGGCTGCAGGGCCAAGGTCGAACTGTCCCAGCGCGATCTTCACAAGATCGATCGACAGCAAGGTGGTTGAGTTGCCGGGGCCGCCGCCGGTCAACACGAAGGGCTCGGTGTAGATGTTGAAACTGTCCATGAAGCGTAGCAAAACGGCGATGGTCAGGACGGTTTTCATCTTGGGCAGCTGGATGTAGCGGAACACTGACCACGGGCTGGCACCGTCAATCTTGGCAGCCTGATAATAGGCGTCAGGGATCGAAACGAGGCCCGCATAGCACAGCAACACCACAAGCGAAGTCCAGTGCCAGACATCCATAACAATGACGGTGATCCAGGCCGAAAGCGGCTGTTGAGTCATGTCATAGTTGACGCCCAGAACGTCATTCAGGAAGTATCCCAGCAGGCCAATCTTGGGCAGGGTGAAGATGTTCCACATTGACCCAACCACGTTCCACGGGATCAGCATCGGCAGGGCCATCAGCACCAAACAGACCGGCACCCAGAACCCTTTGCGGGGCATCGACAGGGCCACGATGATGCCCAACGGCACCTCGATCAGCAGGATCAGGAAAGTGAACAGGAATTGCCGACCCAGCGCGGCTTGGAAGCGGTCGGATCGCAGGATCTGTTCGAACCAGCCCAGACCTTCCCAGAAGAACTGGTTGTTGCCGAAGGTTTCCTGCACCGAGTAGTTGACCACTGTCATCATCGGCACCAGCGCGTTAAACGCGACCAGCGCCAACACCGGTAGGACAAAGAACCATGCCTTTTGGTTTTCCGTTCTCATAGCGCCCGCTCCTCGGTTGCGATCCAGCCGTCGCGATAGACACGGGATTGTTCAGGTTTGAATTGCAGGAAGACCTGTGATCCGGGCTCGGGCACGCTGTGTTCAGTCACGGCCTTGAGCGCCGTGTCGCCGACCATCGCGCTGACAACGTAGTGGCGGCCGATGTCCGAAACTTTGGCTACATGTGCCGGGATGCCGGTGTCGCCGAAGCCTACATATTCAGGGCGGATGCCCAGATCGGTTCGGCCTCCGTCGCCATGGGTCGGGCCTTCCAGCACAACCTCGTGACCTTCGAACACCGCGCGGTCGCCCTTGGCCTCACACGGCAACACGTTCATGCCGGGGGAGCCGATGAAGTGGCCGACAAAGGTGTGTTGGGGCCGCTCGAATAGCTCAACGGGCGTGCCGATCTGCACCACTTCACCTTCCTGCATCACTACGACCTCGTCCGCAAAGGTCAGGGCCTCAGTCTGGTCGTGGGTCACGTAAATCATCGTGGCTTTGACGCGTTGGTGCAGCTCTTTCAGCTTGGAGCGCAGTTTCCACTTCAGATGCGGGTCGATCACGGTCAGGGGTTCATCGAACATCACGGCGTTCACGTCGTCTCGCACTAGACCGCGACCCATCGAGATTTTCTGTTTGTTATCCGGACTCAGACCCGATGCGCGCGTGCCCAGCATATCCGTGACGTCAAGCATTTCGGCGATCTCATCGACGCGGCGCTTGATTGTCGCCGGGTCAACACCTCGGTTTTTCAGCGGGAAAGCCAAGTTCTCGCCGACGGTCATCGTGTCGTAGATCACCGGGAACTGGAACACCTGTGCGATGTTGCGCTGGTCGGGGGGTAAGGCGGTCACGTCACGGTCGTCAAACAGGATCTGTCCTTCGGACGGCGTCAAAAGACCCGAGATAATGTTTAGCAACGTGGACTTGCCACAACCGGACGGTCCTAGCAGCGCATAGGCACCGCCATCGCGCCAGGTCACGTCGATTTCCTTCAGCGCATAATCTTCCGGGCCTTTCGGCGCAGGCATGTAGCTGTGTCGCAGGTTTGAAAGCTTGATCTGTGCCATGTCAGGCCACCCTTTTGCCGTCTTGGCCGAAATACCGGCAGTTGGCCGGGTTCATGTAGAAGCTGTGATCTTCGCCAACCTGATAGGGGTGGACGCCCGAGGCGAGTGACACCCAAGCATCCTCCCCGTGCTGGAAATGTGCGCTGGAATCCGAGCCCGACAGCTCGGTCACGATCACGCGGCCCGTTAACTCCACATCTTCATCCGACGTTCGGAAAGGCGTCACTCGATGCGGCCGCACGGCGACCATGTAATCTCCATCCGCAATGCCCGAGACCGCCCATCCGCCGCCTCCTGCCAACTGGGCCTGCGCGCCGGACACAGTGATGCGCGCGACATTGATCGGTGGATCCGAAAAAACTCGCGCGGCGGCGATGTTCTCAGGGTTGCGATAAATATCAGCGGTCGGCCCGAACTGGGTCACGCGGCCATCTTCCATCAGGGCCGTGTATCCACCCAGTAGAAGTGCTTCTTCGGGCTCTGACGTGGCATAAACCACCACAGCACCACGACCTGCGAACAGATCGGGCAGCTGCTCGCGCAATTCTTCACGCAGTTTGTAATCAAGGTTGGCCAACGGTTCGTCGAGAAAGACGGCGCGGCTCTCTTTCGCAATGGCGCGCGCCAGTGCCGTGCGTTGCTGTTGCCCGCCCGACAGCTCATGCGGGCGGCGGTGTAACATCGGGCGTAGTTGAAGCAGATCCGCGGCTTCTTCCACGCGGCCCACAATCTCGGACTTTGCCATGCCCGCAACGCGCAATGGAGAGGCGATGTTGTCGAACACGGTCATATGCGGGTAGTTCACAAAGAACTGGTGCACCAGGCTGATCTGCCTCTTCTGCGTGTTCAGTTTAGTCACATCCTGCCCATCCATACAGACCTTGCCCGAGGCAATCGGGTCCAGCCCGGCCATCATCTTGATCAGAGAGGTCTTGCCCGATCCTGTCGCGCCCAGCAGCACATTGAAATGGCCGGTCTGCAGCGTCAGGTTTGTTGGTTTGATATGGATGACGTTGCCGACCCGCTTGGTCGCGTCCTGTAGTTCGATCATTTTCGCGAATTCCGATCCCGCAGCGCCCGCGCTGTCTTGGTCTTGGTGTGGGGGTGCCGCGAACGGCACCCCGGGTTGCTTTGGCTTACTGTGACTGCCAGCGCTGAACCAGCTCGTCATAGTTGACAGTCTGGCCTTGCGGCTTTTCGTTCTCAAGCTTGGCCTTGGGCGAACCTTCTTTCTCGAGCCAGAATGACGCATCCTGCGGCTCGTTCAGGCGCGGTCCGCATCCACCGTAAACACCTGCGCTTTCATCCGCGGCCTGCATACGGGCCATGGTGATGTCCATCTCTTCTGCCAGACGGTCCATCGCCTGTTGCGGAGTAAACGCGCCCGAATTCACGTCACCGATCTGCTGCCACCAGATCTGGGCCAGCTTCGGATAATCCGGAACGTTGATGCCGGTCGGAGACCATGCCACGCGGTCAGGCGAGCGATAGAACTCGACCAGACCACCCAGTTTGGGCGCGCGTTCGGTGAAGCTCTCGTGGTTGACCGAACTGTCGCGGATGAAAGTCAGACCCACATGGGATTTTTTCACATCGACAGTCTTGGACGTCACGAACTGAGCGTACAGCCATGCTGCCTGAGCACGATCCGCAGGGGTCGATTTCAGGAAGGTCCAGGAACCCACATCCTGATAACCAACCTTCTGGCCTTCTTCCCAGTAGGGGCCATGCGGGCTGGGCGCCATCCGCCACAGCGGCGTGCCTTCGTCGTCGACGGTGTTGTTGCCTTCGGATTTGGGCTTGACCATGTCGGCGGTAAAGGCGGTGTACCAGAATATCTGCTGGGCCACATTGCCTTGGCTGAGCGCCGGTAGCGACTGATAAAAGTCATAGCTTGCGGCACCCGGAGGCGCATAGTTCCGCAGCCATTCATCCCACTTGCGGATCGCATAGACCGCAGCCGGACCGTTTGCAGCACCACCGCGCGAAACGGAAGCACCGACCGGGTTACATGTGCCCGCTTCCATGCGAATGCCCCATTCGTCGACGGGAACACCGTTCGGCTCGCCCACGTCACCAGCACCAGCCATCGACAGCCAGGCGTCGGTCATGCGCCATCCGAGGTCAGGCGCGCGCTTGCCATAGTCCATGTGGCCATATATCGCGACGCCATCGACTTCTTTCACGTCATTTGTGAAGAATTCAGCGATGTCTTCGTAGGCAGACCAGTTGACCGGAACGCCCAGATCATAGCCGTATTTCTCTTTAAACGCGGCTTTGTTGTCCTCGTCATCGAACCAGTCCTTGCGGAACCAGTAGAGGTTCGCGAACTGCTGGTCAGGCAGCTGATACAACTTGCCGTCCGGTCCGGTTGTGAACTGAATGCCCATGAAGTCATCTAGATCCAGGGTCGGCGAAGTTGTCGCCGCCCAATCGCCACCCATCATATCTGTCAGCGGATAGGCCAACTGCAGGCGCGAATGTGTTCCGATCAGGTCGCTGTCGTTGACATAACCATCATATAGGTTCCGCCCGGTTTGCAGCTGAGTCTGAACGGCCTGAACCACTTCACCTTCGCCGAGAATCTGGTGATTGACTTTGATCCCTGTGATTTCCTCGAACGCCTTTGTCAGAACCTCGGATTCATAGGAATGCGTCGGGATACCCTCGGAAAGGACATTGATTTCCATGCCCGAGTACGGTTGTGCAGCTTCGATGAACCACTTCATTTCGGACAACTGTTCGTCCTTCGACAAGGTCGATGGCTGGAATTCGTCGTCAATCCAACGTTGTGCTGCGGCTTCGTCGGCCCAAACAGGACCATGCCCCGCAATGACGGCCGCTGCCGCCACGGCGGAAAGTAGATGTCTCCGCATCTGTCTCCTCCCAAGATTATGTGATCCGGCGCAGACCGGATGGCAATCAGCATCGGTGATATTCGGCGCAGCTGTCAAACTAAAATTTTAGTAATGGCGATATTATCTGTTAAATATATGATAATAATAACTATTATTACAGTCGAAGTATTTAAGACTAAAAGTTTGTTAAATCAACTCGTATTCGTAGGTGCGGAAAACATCGCAAAATCTAGTTCTTGAGTTGGCAAAACACCCGCTGCTCAAATGCGAATTAGTTGAAACATAAGGCTGACGTCCGCTAACTTCAAAGTTCAACTAGCCTGGTCGCAATTGCCGCGAAACTTAACTATCCCGCCCGACCTGCAGGAGGCCGCAGTCGCGATCCACCTGCAACTGCCGTTCGAGCGACCGCAGCGAACTCACCCTTCGTCCACGCTCCTGAGCTTTGGCAATACACCGATCTAGCAGTGGCAGCGTTCGTCCGGTTCGGTGGCGTTGCACTGCGGCGGCGCTTGGCAGGATAAATGTCTGGATTGGGCCGCGAGTAACAGCTAATCGATACTCAAAAAAGTTGGACCTTAATTCCAGCTACAGCAGCTGATAAGCAGCTAAGGATCTGTTTTCGTTTCTGATAGGATTATTTTTGGGGTGTCTTCCAAGGTCGAAAATTCACCGCTTTGCTGGTCCAACTATGACGGTTGGGTTAGGTTCGTGTGACGCTCAAAAAAATCTGTGGAACATCACGAATCTCTGACTCAATGAACAGCCAAAACCTCAATTAATCAGTCAAGCGCGCCGCTCAATTCCGACCCAAACATCAAGCATTTCTGACCCAACACACCTATCGACCATACGTAAGCACTGCTGCCAATATTTCAAACTCCCTCAAATCGTCGGAAGGCCAATGCTAACAATCCGGCGATGACCATGTAAACCAATGCCAGCAATAGCAGGGGCTCATAGACAATAAAGGTGTCAGCTCGAACCCGGGACGAAACCGCATATATCTCGACCACCGTGATCGTTGCTACGAGTGGCGTTGCTTTGAGTTGCAAGATGGTTTCTCCGCCTAAAGTTGGCAGAACATTACGTATGGCTTGGGGTAGCCAGATCCGGCGGAACATTGTGAAACGTGGCATCCCGAAGGACTTCGCTGCCTCCAACTGGCCTTTTGCCACACCGGAAAACGCGCCCCGCATAACTTCGCCTTCATACCCCGCAAAGGACAGTGTCAGTGCAAGGACAGCGTAAGGCCAAGCCTGACGCAGGTAAGGCCACAGTTCCGACGACCGTATCCAGGGAAACTGCGGGAACAACGAACCAAGTCCGTAGTATAGCAACCAAATCTGCAACAGCAGCGGTGTGCCTCGAATTATCGTGCAGAACAATCGGGCGGGCGTGGCTAAGTACCATGGGCCAACCGCCTGCGCCAATCCCAGCGGCACAGCCATCAGAAAGCCCAAAACGGTTGTGACAACCAATAGCCAGATTGTGGTCCAGAGACCCTGCAACGCCAAAGGCGCATATTTTGGGATCCAATCCCAACGCAGCGAAAAAGCAAACCAGGTCACCAATGCTGCAAACAGCAGCATCATCACGATACGATGTGGTTGCATAAGGGCTTTTACGGTGGTCATGCGGAGCCCCCCTTCAACGAAGGTTGACCACGCCGCGCCCATTTCTCAATGCGAGCAAAAACGACCCCCGAGAAAAGGGTCACCATCAGGTATAAGAAGCCTGCAGCCAAAAAGAAGGTGAAGTAGGCACGGGTACTGCTTGCCGCCTGCCGTGTTTCCAGCGTCAACTCGCTAAACCCGACGACTGCTAGCAAGGCTGTGTCTTTGGTGGCTATAAGCCATAGATTGGCTAGCCCTGGCACCGCAAATCCCATCATTGCCGGTATGGTTACCCGACGCATGATCATGAAAGCGGGCATTCCGTAGGACTTTGCTGCCTCGATCTGCCCGACAGGCACCGCTTTTATGGCTCCTCGCAGAACCTCGGTGGCATAGGCCCCTTGTACAACACCCAGCACCCAAATACCGGCGGCTACACCGTTGATCTCAACCCGACCGCCTCCGACCGCCTCAGAGATTTTGTTGATGATATCACTGCCGACATAATACAGGATCAGGATCAGCACCAGTTCAGGCACCGCCCTGATCACTGTTGTGTAGATGGCAAGAAGGTCACGCGTGACCTTCCCGCCGTAGAGTTTTCCGTAGGCACCGAACAGCCCGATAACCAGCCCCATTCCAAATGCGCCGAAGGCGATTTGCAGGGAATTGGCAAGCCCGCGTAACAGGTTGCCACCCCAGCTTGACAGCGACAGCAACTCCATGCTGGTGCCAAGGCCCAGTGTCTCTAACAGTCCGGTCACAGCAACGCCTTAGTAGATGCTGGTGGTGAAATAACCCGCGGTGATTTTCTCGTGGGTCCCATCGGCCAGGATCGCTGCGATCCCTTTGTTAAGCGCCTCAAGAAGTTCAGTGTCGCCCTTGCGCACTCCGGCACCGACCCCACGGCCCAAGATTGCCGGATCATCCGCGACAGCACCTTTGATTTCGCAACAGCTGCCATTGTCCGAATTCACAAAATCCGCCATGGCAATGCTGTCCGCCTGAGTAGCATCGATGCGACCCGCGAAAAGGTCTTGGTTGGCCTCATCCTGAGTCTGATAGACTTTCAGCTCTGAATCTTTGAAGTATTCCTGGGCATAGGCCTGGTGGATGGTCGAGGCTTGGATCCCGATGATCTTACCAGCAAGGGACTCTGCAGTGGGCTCGATATCCATCGACTGGTCAGCCACGATCACTGCGGGTGTGTTGTAATACGCGTCGCTGAAGTCGATAGTTTTCAGCCGCTCTTCGGTGATCGACATCGAAGCCATGATCGCGTCGATCTGCTGGCCTGTCAGCGACGGAATGATACCGTCCCAGGCAACAGGGGTGATTACGCAGTCAAGCTCGGCTGCGGCGCAGACGGCATTGATCACCTCGATCTCCCATCCGACCCAATTGCCCGAGCTGTCCGGTGACGCAAATGGAGGATAAGGTTCGGCGGCGATGCCGATCTTAACTTGTTCAGCTGCGGCCGCGCTTGCAGTTAGGACGGCGACCGCAGTCGCTGCAGTCAGAAGTGCTTTCAATTTCATTAGGGTTCTCCCGGTTGGTTTTATTTAGTTTATTGGTGCTATCCGACTGATCTGAGGAATTGCTTCAGTCGTTCTGATTGCGGATTTCCAAAGAGGTCTGCAGGTGGTCCCTGCTCTTCAATGCGCCCTTGGTAGAGGTAGACGACATGGTTCGCCACTTCGCGCGCGAACTTCATCTCATGGGTGACCAATAGCATAGTACGCCCTTCGGCAGCCAGATCGCGGATCACCGTCAGCACTTCGCCCACAAGTTCTGGATCCAGAGCGGATGTTGGTTCGTCAAAGAGCATTGCGGAAGGATCAACTGCCAGTGCCCGAGCAATTGCGGCCCTCTGCTGTTGACCACCGGACAGATAAGCTGGGAAGGTGTCCTCTTTGCCGCCCAGGCCTACCCTGACCAGCAATTCACGCGCGCGTTCGTTCGCCTCTGATTTTGGCACCTTCAACACATGTACCGGAACCTCGATCACATTCTCCAGAAGAGTTCGGTGGGTCCACAGGTTGAACTGCTGGAACACCATCGCCAGCTTTGTCCGAATGCGCTCTATCTGCTTCTGGCTGGCCGGGCTGCCATCTGCCCGCATTGCCACTTCCTCGCTTCCGATTATGATTTTACCGGAGGTCGGCGTTTCGAGGAAATTGATGCATCGTAGCATGGTCGACTTGCCAGAGCCCGAGCCACCAATGATCGCCACGACATCGCCCTGATGTGCAGTGAGATCCACGCCTTTTAGTACCTCGAGATTTCCAAAAGACTTATGCAAGTCCTCAACGCGGATCGCCTCTCGGCGCGTATCCGTTTGTTGAACAACTGCGTCATCGGCGGCTGTGTCCATTTTTCTTTGACCCCAACTTTCTGATTGCAGTAAGCCGCGAGCACAGTAATTATGCAAGTGTATAATTATGGCATCCACAAAAAAAGGACCGATCGTGAGCGAAGACCGCAAGAAATTTAAGCGTGAGTCGGCCGAATCCCGGCAGCATGCACTGATTCTCGCGACGCTTGATTTGGTGGCCGAACAAGGCGTGCGTGGTGCCACTGTCCGGGGAATCGCAGACCGCGCAGATGTTACGCAGGGGCTGATCCGACATTATTTCAACTCCAAGGAGGAGCTGGTCGTCGCCGCGTATGAGTACCACATGAACACGATGACCGATCAAACATTCGCACTTGCAAACGATGCTGCGGCCAGTGCCCAAGCCAGATTAGCAACTTTCGTGAAGGCGTCGTTGACGCCCCCGGTTGTCGACCCCCGCGCTATCGCTCTTTGGGCCAGTTTTCTGAACAAGGTGCAGCAGGACCAGCAGATGAAGGCGACGCACGAACGGACATACGCTTACTTTCGGGATCAGCTTGAAGGGCTGATCGCTGCCTCGCTGAAAGAAGCGAACCGCTCGGCAGCCCCTGTCCAGTTGCGGCAATTGGCTATTGCTTGCAACGCGGTCATCGACGGCCTGTGGCTGGAGGGCGGCGCATTACCCGATGCTTTTGAGCAAGGTGAACTGGTGGAAATAGGGCTGCAATCCGTTTCCGCCATTATCGATGTGGATCTAACACAGGAGAGTGAGCCCCAATGAGGCTGACAGCGATTACCGAACGGCTGGCCGGATTGGGCGGCGGCAAGTGGGAAGTACACCTGAAGGCGCGCGCAATGGTCGAGGCAGGCGCAGATCTGGTGGAAATGACGATCGGCGAGCCAGACGTACGAACGCCGTCAGAACTCTGCGACGCTGCAGCATTGGCGATGCAATCGGGCCGTACAGGATATTCCAACGGTCGCGGAGAGGCCAGGCTTTGCGAAGCCTTAGCCGAATCGTACACCCAAAGCCGCGGGCGGCAGTTTTTGCCTGAGAACATTCTCTGTTTTCCCGGCACGCAGACCGCGCTTTTTGCGGTGATGCAAGGCGTTGCCGAAGCAGGTTCCGAAGTGTTGGTCGGTGACCCGATGTATGCCACATACGAGGGCGTGATCCGCGCATCAGGAGCCGAACCGGTGCCGGTGCCGCTCCGCCCAGAAAGCGGATTTCGGTTGCAGGCCGCAGACATCGCCGCGCGCATCACCTCACGCAGCCGCGCTATACTTCTGACGACTCCTCATAATCCTACAGGCGCGATCCTGACCGTAGAAGATGTGCGGAAAATTGGCGAACTTGGGATCAAGCACGACCTCTGGATCATCTCGGACGAAGTGTACGAGCATCTGGTGTTTGAAGGGGCAGAGTTTGTATCTCCGCTTTCGGACCGGGAACTGGCCGATAGGGTCATCGCAGTTTCATCGATTTCCAAATCTCACGCAGCCCCTGGCTTCCGCAGCGGTTGGTGCGTTGGTCCAGCCGCGTTCTGTACAGCGTTGCTACCGGTCTCGGAAACGATGCTGTTTGGCAACCAGCCCTTTATTGCAGACATGACTGAAAAAGCTGTGCGAGACGGATCTTCGGTCGCCGCTGGTATGGCTTCTCGTTTTTTAGCCCGCGCCTGTCTTCTGGAACGCCGCCTTCACAATGAAACGCCTCTGACCGTCCACCAACCGGATGCGGGTATGTTTGCGCTGGTCAACGTGTCGGGCATTGGAATGGATGGTGACGCCTATGCCTGGGACCTACTGGAATACGGCGTTTCGGTGATGCCTGGCTCTGCCTTTGGTGAAAGCCTCAAGGATTGGGTTCGGGTCGCCCTCACCATCGACGACAACGATTTCGCGACTGCGCTAGACCGTATCGTCGCCCATGCAAACCTCAACAAACGGAATGTCGCATGACCAACCAAACAGTGGGCGAGGCACTGGTCGCCGAGTTGAAGCAAAGGGGCGTGTCTTGTGTGTTTGGCATTCCCGGCGTGCACACCGTTGAGCTCTACCGCGGTCTTGCTGCCTCGGGCATTCAGCATGTGACCCCAAGGCACGAGCAAGGTGCAGGTTTTATGGCTGACGGCTATGCGCGTGTCTCAGGCAAGCCGGGCGTTGCCTTTGTGATTACAGGACCCGGCCTTACAAATACACTGACGCCGATGGCGCAGGCCCGGGCGGATTCCGTTCCGATGCTGGTGGTTTCCGGCGTTAACGAGAAGAGCACGCTAAACAAGGGTCTTGGACACTTGCATGAACTGCCCAACCAACATACGCTCGCCAAGACTGTTGCGCTGGTGTCCGAACATGTGGACCAGCCCGGTGATCTGACCGCTGCATTGGATCGCTCGTTTGCGCCCTATTCCGCTGGACGCCCGGGCCCCACCCATATCCAAATCCCACTGGATGTAGCAGGGTTGGCTGCGGAAAGCGCCCTGACCCCGAACAACCCTTCCCGCCAGGCGCTCGACAGAGGCTTGATCCAACAGGCGGTCGACCGGCTGTCGGCCGCGCGAAAAGTCGTCATCTTGGCGGGTGGTGGAGCGAAAACGACCGGAGAAGATCTACAAACTTTGGCAGAGCGCCTCGATGCACCTGTCGTACAAACCGTAAATGCGCGCGGTTTGATGCATGGGCACCCACTGACCGTTCCCGCTAGTCCGAGCTTAAGAGCCGTCCGGGCATTGATCGAAGATGCCGATTGCGTCCTCGCTTTGGGAACCGAGTTGGGCCCAACGGACTATGACATGTATTCAACGGGAGATATAGCATCCATGCCGGGGCTCATACGAGTTGATATTTGCCCGGATCAATTAGCCCGTCATCACGCCGCACTCGTCATTGAGGGCCGCACCGATGAGGTCATATCGTCTTTGCTTGCAGCATTGCCAGGAAAGTCCAACCAACGAGATGGAATGGACCGTGCTGAAAGAACCCGCGCCGCAGCCTTCGAAGAGATTGGCCCGGACTACCGCACCCAAGTCAGAATTCTGACGGCAATGCGCGCTGCAGTCCCGGATGCGCTTATGATCGGAGATTCCGCTCAGCCGGTTTATGCAGGCAACCTCTACTATGACCACGACCGTCCCGGTGGTTGGTTTAATGCGGCCACCGGATATGGAGCCCTTGGTTATGGTATTCCGGCCGCCATCGGTGCTGCGATTGCCGACCCTGAGGCGCCCGTGATTTGCATCGCCGGTGACGGAGGCGCCCAGTTCTCACTGCCCGAGATCATGGCCGCAGTGGACCAAAACCTGCGCATCACCTTTGTCCTTTGGAACAATCATGGCTATGGCGAAATCGCTACTTCTATGGAGGGCGTGGGCGTCGAGGTGATCGGTTGCGACCCGACCCCACCTGATTTTGCCGCCACGGCTGCCTCTTTTGGCGCACCTTACAAACGTGTTCGGCAAGACCCGACAGCTGTTGCCGCTGCATTGGCAGAAGCCAATGCACTAATCGGCCCCTCTATTCTGGAAATTGATATTACCGGGCACTATCCGGATCAGGAGTGACTCATGAGAAATCCGACCTTTGAATTTACACGTGCCATTACTCGCAAGCCCGCCTCGACCATTGCAGACGGATTGCGGGCCGAGGATATCGGCAATCCCAGCCTTGAGGGTATGCTGATTGCACATTCGGCCTATGTCAGCGCGCTGCGCAGTACTGGTGCAGAAGTGATCGAGCTTGAACCGCTTGAAGCGTACCCGGACGCTCAGTTTGTTGAGGACACCGCGTTGTGCCTGCCCCAAGGAGCTATCCTGATGCGACCTGGCGCGCCTTCCCGTCTTGGCGAAGTAGCAGAAATATCGTCGACGATCCGTGCCTGCTATGACGACGTCCGAGAGATTATTGGCCCTGGCCATGTCGAAGGAGGCGACATCCTGGTGACCGGAAAGGAAATCCTCGTAGGCCGCTCGGATCGGACAGACGCCGCCGGAGTAGCGGAGCTGACTGAAATCACCAATGAGTGGGGCCATTCTTTGCGTGAGGTGTTCACGCCTGAGGGCGTATTGCATTTCAAGACCGATTGCTCGCTGATGGATGCAGAGACGATCCTTTCGACCGAGCGCCTGTATGCATCCGGGTGTTTTGAAGGCTACCGGGTTCTGCATGTTGCCGACGGTGAAGAAGCGGCCGCCAATGCAATTCGCTTCAACAATCTGGTGCTCATGGCGGCCGGCTTCCCGCGCACTGCGGAAGTTTTGGACAAGGCTGGGTATGAGGTCGTCCAAATCGACAACACCGATTGCGCCAAGTTGGATGGCGGCATGTCATGTCTGTCTCTGAGGTTTTGATGGTAACGAAGGATCATCAAGATAAGAACCGAGTTCAGCTGGAGTACTAGGCTATACTGGCAAATTGAAATAAGCGCTGTCGAGAAAACGTGAATTCGTAGCTGCATGTGAGCCCGTTGGTGCCGACGTCAGAAAATGGCTGTCATTCAAAAATCTAGGAAGTTACGAAAGGAACATTTTCGTTTTCGTTTACAAGAAGAGCCTTGGCCTTTAGGTCTTAGAGACAAAATACGTATCCTTTGTAAGTAAATGACGGGTTCAAAGGTGCCGTCGTCGCCACCTCTGGGCCGTTGGGCAACACAATTGCCACCCGGTCGCCGCGACCTACTCCGATCTGAGGCAAATCCATTTAGATCTTTGCACAAAGCTCGCACAATCCAAGGTAGTTTAAACGAGGCCGGCCAGGGGCTAGTTTACGTAGTAGGATAGACCGCTATGAGCCCTTGGCCCTTAGAAGGCGTAGCTCCAATGAAGGCATCCATTGCCCATAAATGCGTTCATTGGCAGTTTCACAAGTCGAGGTGCTTGGCTTCAGACTCAGCGACAGCTGCGAGTGCAAAAGGCGGATTTGTTGCGCGTCACTGCCATCTGTGAACCACCTGCGCTGTGTTCGGTTTCAGCAGCTTGCCGACTTGCCCCAACGGCATGATGCCGAAACCCGACTAGTGTCAGAAAAAGGGCTTTTACGCTATTCAATGCGGGCCGCAGGCAACGGCTAAAATGAGCCCTTATTTCGTTCGGTTGGCCTTCGTTGAATGTCCGCTTCAGAAACACGGGAAAAGCGCCCCAAAATCTAGCAGGCTTGGCGCAACCAATGTGCAGTGATTATTTTCCAACTGCGCACCAGAGTGTGATCGCAGAAAACAAACGTTGTTTTTGCGATATCCGCCTTAGTAATCTCCGACGGAATGCACTGGTTTTTCTCGGCAGGTACGATTGGTGTTTGGCCCCAAAAACATGTACAAATCACTGATGTGGGATGCAATACGGAAACGACAGCAGAAAAGGCGCCATTTGTTCTAGAAGATGGAGGCATTAGTGAAGTATCGTCCAGAGATAGATGGCTTACGCACTTTCGCTATCATCCCAGTGATTGTGTATCACCTTAAGATCCCTGTTTGGTCCGGTGAACTGCTACCTGGGGGCTTTCTAGGCGTCGACATCTTTTTCGTAATCTCGGGCTATCTGATCACGTTGATCTTGTTCCGCGAGCAAGCTGTAACAAGCAAAATCTCGATCTTACGCTTCTACCAACGACGGGCGCGACGCATTCTGCCGGCGCTATTTTTAGTAATCTTCGCCTCCCTGCTGGTGGGCTGGTTTGTAATGCTACCATCCGAGCTCGAACGCCTCGCATTTTCAACTGTGGCCGCGCTTTCCTTCTTCAGTAACGTCTATTGGTTCTTTGAACTTGGCGAGTACGGGGCGCAATCGGGCTTGCTACAACCCATGCTACACACATGGAGTCTCTCCATCGAGGAGCAATTCTACCTAGTCTTCCCCGTACTAATATTATTGCTTAAGCCGGCGACATCGGCCCGCCGTGGCCTCTTGGTCGTGGTCGCCCTTTTATTGGTGAGCCTCGTCATATCGCAGGTAACGACACTTTTGGAGTCAGAGCTATCGTTCTTTTCACCAGTAAGCCGTGCATGGGAACTACTCTTTGGCTCTTTATTGGCACTCGTAGCATTTCATTGGCCCGAGCGCCTTCGCATGGGGCCATGTCTTTTCTGGTGGGCCCCAAAATTAGCTGTACTGACGCTCGTTCTTTCCATTTGGTTTGTCGACTTGCCAAACAAATACCATCCAGGCCTAATTACGTTGCCTACAGTTTTGGCAACAGGCGTGCTCATTTGCTGTGTTGATTCAAAGGAGGCTGTGGCACGATTTCTTTCATGGAGACCTATCGTCTTCACCGGCAAGCTGTCCTATTCGCTTTACCTCTGGCATTTTCCCGTCTTTTCTTTTGGACGTCTCTTGAATGTTGGAGCGCCCGACGCTTTGACTATTGTGGCTTGGTTGGGCCTAACAGTAATTCTGTCTGTCGCCAGCTACTACTTGGTAGAGCGCCCGTTCAGGTTCCGCTCCTCTGGTCTAATGTCTGCTTTGGCCCTTGGGGCTAGCCTCACAGTTTTTATAAGTTGTATGCTCTTCATTGCCACAACCGACCTAACACTACGTGATCGGATGGATGATCTTGCAGCCGCCTACGGGGCTAATGAGATCGACAACGAAGTACTTCGCGGGCACTCGTGGCAGCTTCTTGATGATTTGGCTGGACCAAATGAGAAAGTCTCCGCGGAAAACGCCAGATCTCCATCCCGCGACGAACGTGAACGCCTCTGGTTTACGCCCGACGAGCGCACTAACATATTAATCATAGGGAATTCTCATTCCAAAGACCTATTCAATGCGCTCTATTCTTCCGACTCGCTGCAGCGCAAATTCGGCATCGCTCGTTTCGGCATCGCGGCGAGATTTCCGGAAGAGCAATTGAATCTCCTTTACGCGTCGCCGAATTTCGAGGAAGCAGATTGGATTCTCATCTCAACAAGATACCACCGCAATTACGAATCGGACTTACCGAGAGTCATCAAAGCTATAACGTCGAAAGGCAGACAGGTGGCGCTTGTTGGCAACACCCCGGAGTTTGACTGGCCCGGGACGCTGCCAATTTTTGACTGGTTTGTGCGCACCTATGGATCTGCAACAGAGCACAAAGAGATGAACACTATTGCCTGGAACGCTTTGTCGCATCATGTGGAGGCGACAAATGATCAATTGCAGCTGATCGCCGATCGCGCCGCGATTCCATATCTCTCGCGCCGCGATCTCATGTGTGACTCTGCGACAGAGAGCTGTGCGATTGCTACACCAGATGGCATTAAAACGATGTACGATTACGGGCATTGGACGCTCGAAGGCGCGACCCATTTTGGCAATCGTGCCGCTGAGGTCGAGTGGTTGGATCCACTTTACGCTGGACCGGCTGACTAACACTTTGATTCGGATAAAGTCCATTTAGCTGGAAACGGCCTTTGCAAAAGCGCATCTACCGAACAGTCAGAGTTGGGTTTACTTTTCAGGTAAACCCTTTCAGATCGCCTTTGAATATCCGGCCCGGAGCTCAAACATCTTACCCTGCGAGGAAATGCTGCCCAGCGTCTGCAACTCTTCAATGGAATAATCCCTGTTAAGGGAGCCACGGTCGTGCCAGTACAACTGCATCATCGCGCTCTTCGACATGGTGCAATACTAAATGCACGTTCATGACATGACGTCGGGAGCTATCCGGAGGCCAGCCCAACTCAACGTATTTGCGGAATTCACCTTCGCCATCAAACCATTCGACCGCAGTCGAAGACCCGTTTGCATCACTCACAAGACCAAATGCATAGATTTGAACGGGGATGGAGCCGACACCGCCTAAACGAAATCCAGCGTCGGGGATGGGGAGCGCAGAGATTAATAGAAACGAGTAGTCTTAAACTAATAAGATAGATCATGCTTGATCATCCTCAAACCCCACGGAACCGTCTAATGCGCCTAATTAGGATTGCACTGGAAACACCCAGACCTCGATTGAGAAAGCTGTTCTCTTGATTTTTCACGGCTTAATAGGCTAACGAAGAAAACTCACTCATCCAGCTGTTAGATGCTCCTAGGTGCTTGCTTCCTTCAACACTTAAGTGACGACGATCTCTAAAAACGAAATGACCTTCGCGCATCGCATCACAGACGCCTTCGAGGCAGATATCATCATGAAGCCAATACACTGGAACGGTTTCGTTTATATCTCGAAGAAAGTTTTGGGTAACTGTCTCAGTTTCGAACAGAAAATCACAACTATTTTCATTAAGTTCAAAAAAGACGCTGCGCAACAAGCAATGTCCGACATCCCAACCACTGTCTGGCGTTGGTGAAACAATAACAACCCGAGCACCCTTTTCTCGGATTTTCTCAACTGTTTCTAGCAAGTAACTGGCCAGACGCTTGACGTTACCTTCTCGCGAAGTACTGCCATCCTCGAGCAGAAGTTGATCGTTCTCAAGAATTTGAAACATCGAAGAAATCACCACTAATTCAACGTGATCTTGCGCGCTTAACCAATCAAAGACTTCATTGTTGAATTCGATACATCGGTTAGCCCTTTCTTCTGATCTTCCAACTCTCATGAAGGTCACGCCAAGAATTGGTGCGCAAGAAGTTATCGTGTGCTGCTGTAAGGCGACGTTGGGATCACTTGCAACAATCCCTTGCGCTAGGTGCATTGCAAAACTGTCCCCCCACAGCAGAACTCTTGGCGCGTCCGACGTCCGGCAGCTTCTGGAGTCATCCACCACTGTTTTGCAATCTGTACTCAGACCCCAATTGATAACCATTCTATCTTCCAATTTGGAGAAAGTGACTGAATCTCGGTTGCTCAATTCAAACCCCTTGCCAAGATAGCCCGCCGACCCAAAAGCAAAAAAAAGAACCCCAAGCACACCACTTGTGTAAAAAACACCACTTCTTGTTTTGACAATTCGGTTACTTCTATTTCTGAATGGTTTCTCAATCCAGTGCCAAGTTCCCCATGCTAGCAATAATGCGGCAGCAGCCAATGCTGCCATCAGTTGGGAGCTTGGTTCCGTCAAACTCCGCAGACGCGCAAAAGCAAACAAAGGTTGGTGCCAAAGGTAAGCACTGTAAGATATCAACCCAACTCCCACAAATACGCGCGTCGAAAGAAAAGAAGTGGCGAAAGTACCCTGCCCGCCAAACAAGATGATTAACACCGTGCCCAAAACCGGCACCAAAGTGTAAACACTTGGGAAAGGAGTTTGATTATCGAAATAGAGTATGGCAAAAACTATCGCAGCCAGTCCGATTGCGCTAAGTAGATTGCTTTGCTTAATTGAGCGACCAACTGTCAAGAAAGCACATAAGGAACCAGCCAACAGTTCCCACGCGCGCGTCGGTGCTAGATAGAAATTGGCACTTGGCGCATTGCGCCAGCCCCATTCGGCCAAAAGAAGGCTTAGAACAGCGATTGTAGCTATGCTCCAAAACACCGTGTTGCGACCGAATCGCCAAGCAAGCAACAAAAAAATTGGAAAAAGCAAATAGTACTGTTCTTCTACGGCAAGGCTCCATGTATGCAATAAGGGCATTAATTCTGCGTTAGGAGCGAAGTAACCACTCTCACGCCAGAAGAGAAAATTTGAAGTAAACAATACAACTGAAACCAGACTTAGCTCAAAATCTCTTAGTTGATGTGGCAGCATCCACATGTAAGCAAACGGAATACACGCAAACATTACAAAAAACAGTGCCGGCAAAATGCGTCGCGCCCTACGCTCGTAAAAGCCAGCAATCGAAAACCGATCTTTTTCGAGGTCTGAAATAAGAATGCTGGTGATTAGGAAGCCGCTGATGACAAAAAAAACATCGACCCCGACATAACCGCCGCGAAAAACGGAAAACCCTGCATGAAAAAGTATGACTGGAATCACCGCTACAGCGCGTAGTCCGTCGATGTCTCTTCTATACTTCAACAAAACCTCCAGCTCAGACAGCCTGACCCATTGCAATATCGCAAAAAATTAGGAAATTACCGTACTGCTTTCAGTTGCCGAAGCAAACCAAAACATTACGTGGTCCTGAGAAAATCTGTTCTGGCGCAAGTGCGTAGAGGGCGGAACTTCAGTGAGGCAAAAGCCCGGGGCAATCTCTACTCGGATGAACTACGTTACAACTACTTTAAGGTTGCCGGATGTAATGCCAATTCCCATCGGCAGTACAGTAAGAACAGACGCTCGCAAGCGGACAAAGACTTGGCTGATTGAGTATCTAGTTCTATCTGCACAGATCTTGGACCAAGTGAGTTATGTGAATCTAATGGATGGCTGTACCCATCATAAGTCAAGCCGTTGAAAGCCGACGTTGATACCAGACACGATCCGGCTAAAGCGTAAAGCAAATTACTTTAAAGAGGTTTTAAAGCCGGTTGCAAGGAAGCTATTAGCGCGGCCATTGATAAAGACACGTGTTGGTTGTTCAAAATAACGGTATGAAACGATCGAAAGCGCAATGGCAAGCGCGACGTAGACTGGGAAAAGGTAATACATATTCTGTTGATTAGTGAATGGAATTACCGCCTGCAGCGCAAAAAGATGCAAAAGGTACAACGAGTAGGAACGGTCTCCGAAAAATTTACCCAAGCGATTGAACATCCATTTTCCTTCATCGGAGCAATGGAACACAAGTATATAGAAAATGAAACCAACCAAGACCAACCAGAGGAACCTGTCAGTCAATGATCCAGTCCCCGAAGTGCCTCCGACAGCAAAATAAAGTGCGCACGACAACGAAGCACTTATCAGCACTACTTGCATACCATTTAGCCGAAAACGAATTCGGGTGGTTGGAAAATAGCAAGAAAAAAGAGTGCCCAACAGAAAGTATGGTAGATAGGTGGGGAGTCTAAACGCAATAGAAATTCCGTGAACTGAAATTTCCGACAACCTTGGATCATATGTAAGAGTGACAATCAGTAACGCAATCAAAGGCCACTTAGGGTCACAGTTTAGTTTGGCTAGAAAAATCCAGATGGCTACAAATGCGACGTAGAAGTGTATTTCAGTAGGGATGGTCCAAAGAATGCTGCTGCCCCTCAGCGTAATTGCATGGAGAAACAAATTTGCCTCGGACTGTATGGGAAATGGAGTATAGGGATCGAGCACAGAATTCTTACCAATGTAACATATCACGAGTACAAGCAGGAACAGAGGATAAACTCTTGCGAATCTAGAAACTGCAAAACGAAGGATTGAACTCAATTGAGGAGCCAAACGAAGATAAAGGTAGCCCATCAAAAAACCGCTCAAAACGAAAAAAAGCAGTACGCCCAGATGACCGATGAAAGGAGCCCAATCAAGTTTAACAATGTCCTCGTCATAAAAGAAATGATCCACAACAACTAACAAGGCGGCGAACCCTCGAAGCGTGGTTAGTCGTTTGATTTGATCATCTTTGGAAAGCTTAACATTCATCGAAATCAACCATATAATTTCCAAAATACTCACTTAACGTTGCTGCGAAACCTATCAAATTGCAAGATTCGTCAATGGTATTGATGTCGGATGATTTTGAGCTGCTCCCTCCTAGATTATGTTGACAATTGACGCAGCCAGAGTCGGATCGATGTGATGTCAATGAAGCGGAGGTAGCTTTCTGCAGTCTTGTCATATCGGGTGGCGACACGTCTGGCATT
>NZ_JBQFPS010000016.1:0-64782 GCF_056536485.1 Ruegeria sp. CL5 | reverse complement strand
CTTCAAGCTGACGCGCGCCGCCGCTCTCGCCGAGTGGCGTCAACTTTGTTCCGGATAGGTTCGCGGTTTCTGCGGCAAACTGAGACTGGTTCGAATTAGTCTGACAGCACCCGTCAGAGTGCAAATTTCTGCAATGACCTATTTGAAATCGCGACCGGACTTGGCGATCAAGCTTGGATTGGTGGTCACGCCATCTAATAATCCGAAGCCCATCAGGTCTTTGATGTCGTTTACTTCTGCGGTGTCCACGAAGAATTTCATGAGGTTTCCTCGTTGCGTAAGGGGTGACTTGGGATGCGCCTGAAGCTGTCGAGAGGCGCTGTATCAAGCGCTAGCTGAAGCCAATGCGCAGATTCAGAATGCGTAGCGCATCCCGAATTCGGTGTAGTTCTGGTTAAGTGTAAGATCGGCTTTCCGGCTCTCACGGATGACACGTTCAGCGTTGGGCAGATCGTTCATTTTTGCGCGTAGCAACGCGGTTTGCGGGTCAAACCCATGCTTGATCCAGCGGCGCTGTAACCTGCTTTCGAGTTCTTCCAATGTGGGGCTGACGAAGACGGTTGCAGCGTAAATATCCTCCAAAGTCTTCCACGGGTCGCTTTTCATCAAAAGGTAGTTCCCTTCTACGACTACAGTCTGAGTTTCCGGTTGAACGGCAATCGCATTCGCAATGGCCAGGTCCATTTGGCGGTCAAATTTAGGATGAAAGGACTCATGCTGCGCGGATTGCAGCCCTCTGATTGCAGTGCAGAACCCAACTGCATCGAAGGTTTCCGGCGCGCCCTTTCGGGACAGCAAGCCTCGCGTTTCCAGCACGCGGTTGTCCAGATGATAACCGTCCATGGGCACCAGCGTGGCTAAAGGAACCGCAGAGCTTTGTTGCGCGTTCAGCGATTGCACCACGGTTTCTGCCAAAGTCGACTTTCCGGATGCAGGGGGGCCGGCGATTGCGACAATCGTCCGAACCCCTACCTGCCTCCGGGAGGAAATAAGGTCACAAACGCGCTTTGCATCCTGATCGATCACGCGGCGTCCTCTTTTGGGGGTTCCTTGGCACCGGTCATGAAGGCCACCGCGTCGGACATCGTGTAATCCTTGGGATCAATGGTGCAGAGCCTTTTGCCCAGCCGATGCACATGAATGCGGTCAGCAACCTCAAAAACATGCGGCATGTTGTGGCTGATCAGAATGATCGGAATACCACGCGCCCGCACGTCTTGGATAAGCTCAAGCACTTTGCGGCTTTCCTTGACGCCCAAAGCAGCCGTCGGTTCGTCCATGATGATAAACTTGGTTGCAAAGGCAGCGGCACGAGCAACGGCAACACCTTGGCGTTGGCCACCAGAGAGAGTCTCAACCGCCTGATTGATCGATTGTACAGTCATCAGCCCAAGCTCGGTCAGTTTTTCACGGGCGAACTTCTCCATCGCTGGACGGTCAAGCTTACGCATGTATTTGCCCATGAACCCCTGTTTGCGGATTTCGCGCCCCATGAACATGTTGTCCGCAATCGAAAGGGCAGGAGACATGGCGAGCTGCTGATAGACAATCTCAATCCCCATATTCCGCGCATCGATCGGAGAGGTGAAGTTAACCTTTTTGCCTTCGATCAGAATCTCGCCTTCATCCGGGATTGTAGCGCCGCAGATCGCCTTCACGATGGATGATTTGCCCGCGCCGTTATCTCCGATCACGGCCAGGATTTCGCCCTGTCGCAGTTCAAAGTCAGAATGGTCGATGGCGGTAACGTGGCCATAGCGCTTTACGATCCCGCGGCCTTGGACGACTGGAGTTGAGTCTGACATTAGCCCGATACCTTTCTAATCCACTGGTCGACGGCGACCGCTGCGATAATGAGAAGTCCGATAAGTAAGAAGGTCCATTGTGCATCTGCACCCAGAAGCCTAAGCCCCAAAGTGAACACGCCAACAATCAACGCGCCAAACAGCGATCCCAAAATGGATCCTCGCCCGCCGAACAAAGAGATACCGCCGATCACAACCGCAGTGATGCTTTCGATATTGGCCAATTGACCGGATGTTGGGGAAACCGACCCGATGCGCCCGATCAGCGCCCAGCCTGCAAAGGCACAGATCAGACCGGATAACATATAAACGGACATTAGTGTTTTGTGCACGTTCACACCAGATAGCTCGGCGGCCTCGGGGTCGTCCCCCACCGCATAGACATGCCGGCCCCAGGCCGTGTGTTTGAGCGCGTAAGCCAGCACGAAAATCAGAACGAGCATGAATATCACTCCGACCGTAAAGGTCGCGCCACCGATGCTGAATTTGGTGCCAAAAAATTGCAGGAACGGGGCGTTTGCCTCGATATCCTGACTGCGAATTGTTTCGTTTGCGGAATACAGGAAGTTTGTCGCAAGAACGATCTGCCACATGCCGAGCGTGACAATAAAAGGCGGCAGCTTTACGCGACTGACCAGCCAGCCGTTGAGAGCCCCGATCAGCGTTCCCATTGCCAGCCCGCACATCACCGCAATTGGCACGGGGATGCCGTACCGGAAGGTGAACTGACCCATGATGACGGATGAAAAAACCATGATCGCACCGACGCTCAGGTCGATGCCGGCGGTCAGAATGACAAGGCTTTGCGCCGCGGCCACGATGCCCACAATCTGAACCTGTTGCAGGATCAGCGTCATCGCAAAGGGTGAGAAGAATTTGGACCCCAGCAGCAGGCCGAAAATCACGATCGCACCAACCAGAACGATCAATGGCACAAAGGATGGATTGACGTGGAGAAGATGCTGCAACTTCCCCAGAACACCACGCCGGTGATCTTCAAACTCCGCCACGGTTTCTGAGGCGCTGGCGGCGGTTTCGAATTCCTGGGTGTTTTGGTTTGCGTCAGACATATCTCCCCCTTTTCGTGGCTGGCATCGCGTCCACGAAATCAGTGTACAGGAAGTTTCGGTTTGCTGGTGAGAGGATTGATGAGGCACTGTGGCGCGCCTCATCTAACAGGGCTGTCTTTAGCCCCAGCAGAGATCCAGACCTTCTGCGACCGACAGCGACTCGACCCCATCAACCGGCTGGTCGGTGATGAGCGCGACGCCTGTGTCATAGAAGTCTTTGCCGGGAGTGTTTTCGGGCTTCACGCCCTCATCGGCCCATTTTTTCACAGCCTCAACACCAAGCGAGGCCATCAACAGCGGGTACTGCTGGCTTGTCGCCCCGATCACACCGGCTTCGACGTTTTGGACACCGGGGCACCCGCCGTCGACCGAAACGATCAGCACGTCGTTTTCACGCCCGATGGATTTCAGTGCCTCATATGCACCCGCAGCAGCCGGTTCGTTGATCGTGTGAACAACGTTGATCGATGAATCCTTGGCCAGAAGGTTTTCCATCGCGCGGCGACCGCCTTCTTCGTTTCCGTCGGTCACGTCACTGCCGACCAGACGCGCATCGGTTTCGTCACCGATGACATTCGGGTCCGCCAGGTCCACGCCAAACCCGTCGAGGAAACCCTGATTGCGCAGAACGTCCACCGTCGGCTGGCTGACATTCAGATCCAGCGTCGCGATCTTGGCATCGGCCGCGGCGTCGCCCATTTTGGCCTTGGCCCATTGACCGATCAGCAGACCGGCCTTGTAGTTGTCCGTCGCGAATGTCGCGTCCGCTGAGTCAATCGGGCTAAGCGGTGTATCCAGCGCAATGACCAAAACCCCCGCATCCCGCGCCTGTTTGACCGCAGGTACGATCGAGCTGGTGTCAGATGCCGTCAGTAGAATGCCTTTTGCGCCATCGAGGATGCAGGTTTCAATGGCCTGGACCTGAGTTTCATGGTCGCCATCAACCTTGCCGGCAAACGCCTTGAGCGTCATGCCCAGCTCTTCTGCCTTAGCAGTTGCGCCTTCCTTCATCTTGACGAAGAAGGGGTTGGTGTCGGTCTTGGTAATCAGGCAGACGGTTTCACCAGCCGCTTGCGCGGATGCAGCGGCCAAAGTCAGTGCAGTCGCGGATGCGGCGAGCTTGAGTAGATTTCTCATGTTGTCCTCCCAGAAAATTGTTGTGGCCCCGCGCGGAATAGCGACAAGGCGCGCCTCCATCCTCCAATGAAGGTCCTGCTTAAGAAACCGTGATTCTAACCCCTGTGTCAATAAATAAATAAAGTTTATTTATTAATTTGCCTACGTATCTTTTCATAAGAAAACAAGGTGTTTATGTTTAATGTTATGGAAAGAGAAGCGCTGAAAATACTGACCGGCGGGGTAAGCCAAAGCGGTGTTCGTGATCATAACGAACGCCTGATTCTGACGGTTTTACAACGGCATGGACCTGCTGCCGGGGCCGACGTCGCGCGGCTCACAGGCCTGTCTCCGCAGACCGTGTCGATCATTCTGCGTAAGCTCGAAAAGGACGAGATTCTCAAACGTGGGACGCCGATAAGGGGTAAGGTCGGGAAACCTTCGATCCCCATGCAACTCAATCCCGAAGGCATCCTGTCGGTGGGAATGAAGATCGGTCGCCGCAGCGCGGATCTTCTTTTGATCGACTTCACCGGTAAGCCGCGCCATCAGCTCTCGACGACTTATGACTACCCGTTGCCCGAAGCAGTATTCGGGTTTTTGGAGGAAGGATTGGAAGAGCTTCTGGCCAATGAATCCCAGAAGCTTCGCAACCGTGTATGTGGGATCGGAATCGGAACACCATTCGAGCTGTGGAAGTGGCACGACCTGTCTGGGCTTGCGGCTCAGAAGTTCAGGTCCTGGAGAAATGTGAACTTTTTTTCCGAGGTGGCCAAGTTCAGCGATCTGCCGGTCTTTGTGGTCAATGATGCTACTGCCGCTTGCCACGCGGAGCACCTATATGGCCGCGGGGCTGAGTATCGAGACTATTTTTATTTCTTCATAGGCTCAATGATTGGCGGAGGCGTTGCATTGAATGGCACCGTTTTTGAGGGCAACCAAGGCAATGCCGGTGCCTTGGGCGCTATGCGGACAACGGGTCCTTTGGGTGAAAGCCAACAACTGATTGACACTGCATCTCTGTTTCTGCTCGAGGACAGGTTGATAGAAGCGGGTGTCGATCCGGGAATTTTGTGGGAAAAGCCGCAGGATTGGAGCAGCATTTCTCGCTATGTCGAACCATGGATCGGTACCACGGCACAGGAATTGGCCAAGGCTGCGCTGTCTATTTGCGCGGTCATCGACTTTGAGGCGATTTTTATCGATGGCGCATTTCCATCTGAAATACGGGAGGAGCTGGTCTCACGCGTTCGTCGTTACCTAGTCAACCAAGACAAACGCGGTTTGATTCCTCCGGTTGTAGAAGCTGCGGCTGTTGGGGAAAACGCCCGCGGGATTGGGGCGGCAAGCAGCCCGATTTTCCGCCAGTTTCTATTGAATACTAATGCTGGGCTTTCTGGAATGTAGCCTAAGCTCATAGGGGCCAGTCTTAATCAAGTAAGAACCGCTCCTACTCAATTTGGAGGCCTTAAAACGACCGCTCTGACGCGGCTGCAGGTAGCATCCAATTTGGTAACTGTGCACTGCTTTAGGCCGCCTCGAAAGCGGCCAACGTCGGCTTTCTGCGCATTGATGTCATTGGGACATCGCGCAGCATTGGTCGAAGCGGGCTCAAAGCGGTCATCTGACAACTTCGGTCAGCCATCACGGGTCTCCCAGTGTGCCAGAGGTCGGCTCTGTGTAAATTATCTCAGTTTCCGCAACTTGGGTGCATACGTAAAAGGACCTCTCAAACCTAGCATAGCGTCTGGAGATGATCCCAGAACAGCCTGTCCAGGGCTAGCCCAACTATCGGAAGATCTCGGCCTGGCGTGTATCTGTCGAAGGCCCTGCCGATCTTCCGACTTGCATAGGTATCTTTGCCCGCGGCTACGCCAACAAACTTCGAAGTGGAAAATTGAGGCAAGGCGAAGACTGGTTGCGAGTACCGGTGGACCATCGAGCAGCGAGGCAAACGAGCTCTTTCGGAGACTTGCTGAAGATAACCCATTGATGACGATTGTGTTCATCTTCGGGGGGTGTCGGGACGACACCCTGCGGCGACGCACTGTATCGGCGATCGGGCCGGTTCGCCGCGCCCAAGAACGAAATTGTTAGCGGACTACGAGCTACATGGTTCGGTCGTCATTCAATCGACAGAGGCGCGCGTCAATGGCCAAAAGTCTCTGCTACAGTTCTATCTGCAGTTTTCAGACCTCCGATCTGCGCCAACAAACTGACGATCGCATCAACGCCCGTACGGTGGCGCAGTGCAGAGAACACGAAAGGCCGGCCTTTCCGCATACGTGTCGCGTCGCGTTCCATCACTTCGAGCGATGCTCCGACATGGGGGGCGAGGTCGGTTTTGTTGATGATCAGAATGTCTGATTTTGTGATCGCCGGGCCACCCTTGCGCGGGATTTCCTCGCCCGCGGCAATGTCAATGACATATATCGTTAGGTCCGCCAACTCAGGGCTGAACGTGGCCGACAGGTTGTCGCCACCGCTTTCGATCAGCACCACATCTACATCGGGGTGGCGCGCCTGCATTTCAGCAACAGCCGCAAGGTTGATCGAGGCATCCTCGCGGATTGCGGTGTGCGGGCAGCCGCCGGTTTCGACGCCAATGATCCGGTCCTGCGGCAGAATCTGCATCCGCATCAGGGCTTCAGCATCCTCTTGCGTGTAGATGTCATTAGTGATGACACCCAGGGAGCAGACGTCACGCAGGGCTTCGGAAAGGGCGGCAGTCAAGGTGGTTTTGCCAGCTCCGACCGGGCCGCCGATGCCCACGCGGAGGGGGCCGTTCATACTGCTCATGTTCGAAAAATCCTTGAATATTGAGTTTCGTGCTGCATCGTGGCGATGTCGGTCATGAAGGTGGTCGAACACAGCTCGCTCAGACCTGTCTGCTGCGCTGTTTCAGCGATATCGGCGCAGAGCGGCGTCAGGTCGCGGATCAATCGCTGCGCGTCGGTCTGACCCAGAGGCAGAAGGCGGGTAGCGCAGGCGATCAGGTTGCTCATGAACGCCTTCAGGAACATCTGTATCACCAGCAGACGAGGCAGGTTCTGCATCCGCGCGGCGCGGCCCACCGCGACCGAATAGGTGAGGCGCTGTAGGTCCAACCCCCAGATATCTCCGGTTACGGACCCGAAGGCCCGACCCAGAAGATCGGTTTCCATAAGCCGTTCCGATCCAGCGCACATGGCGCGGGCAGTGGCATCGATCCGGGTCAAAGCAGCCCTGTCAGCGGCATCATAGGCGGCCGCAAGAAACAGCGCGTCATTCCAGCCCGAGCCATGTTGCAGCACCGTCGCGACCCAATCGCCTGTCTGGTCAGCGCCCGCGACCCGGCCCTGTTCGATCGCGGCTTCCAGCCCATGGGAATAGGCGAAACCGCCCACCGGATAGGCCGGGGACAACCACTGCGTCAGCGTCAGGATGTCGGCGTTAATGGGTGTGTCCATGGGTCCTGCCATGACCATATGCGCCGCCTTCGGGGGTAAAGGGTTCGACGACTTCGCGGATGTCGGCCCCTAGTTTCGTCAGCATGTCGCGGATGACGTGATCGCGCTGAATCAGCAGCCTGTCTGCTTCGATCTGGCAGGGCGTGTGCCGGTTGCCGATATGCCATGCCAGTTGCAGCAGATGGTCGCCGCTGATTTCGAGAAGGTCTTCGGGAGCGGCGATGATCTCGATCTCGCGCCCGTCTTCGAGCACCAGAACCCCGCCATGATCCAGAGACTTTGTCTGGGCCAGATCGACCAGAAACGCCTCACCCTCATCGGTTGCCAGCATCTTTCGGCGCAGAAAGCGCCCGTCATAGTCCAACGAAACCTGCGCATAGGCCGGGGTGTGGAGGTGATCGTGATAGATGCGGGCGGTTTTGATCGCGGAGGTCATCTTGGCCTTCTTCCTGTCTCAGAACATGAAATAACGTTGCGCCATCGGCAAAACCACGGCGGGTTGGCAGGTAAGCAATTCGCCGTCCGCACGCACCTCATAGGTTTCGGGGTCGACGTCGATCTGCGGCGTTGCATGGTTCAGCAGCAAATCCCGCTTGCCGATGTCGCGGGTGTTGCGCACGACGACGGTCTGTTTCGCCAGCCCAAGCGTATCGCCAATCCCGTCGGCCTGCGCAGCGGCCGAGACAAAGGTGATCGCCGAGTTTTCCACCGACCGTCCGTAAGCGCCAAACATCGGCCGACTATAAACCGGCTGCGGTGTAGGGATCGACGCGTTGGGATCGCCCATTTGCGCGCAGGCTATGGTGCCGCCTAGCAGAACCATCTCGGGCTTCACACCGAAGAAGGCCGGGTTCCAAAGGACAAGGTCAGCGCGTTTGCCTTCTTCGATACTACCAATCTCGTGGCTCAGGCCATGTGCAATGGCCGGGTTGATGGTGTATTTCGCAATATAGCGGCGGACGCGAAAGTTGTCGTTCTCACCGGTTTCTTCGGGCAGACGACCGCGCTGTTTCTTCATCTTGTCCGCGGTTTGCCACGTGCGGATCAAAACCTCTCCGACCCGACCCATGGCCTGACTGTCTGACGCGATAATGCTGAATGCGCCCATGTCATGCAGGATATCCTCGGCCGCAATCGTCTCGCGCCGGATACGGCTTTCGGCAAAGGCCACGTCCTCGGGGATGGATTTGTCGAGGTGGTGACAGACCATCAGCATATCCAAATGTTCCTCGACCGTGTTCACGGTGAAGGGCCGCGTCGGGTTCGTCGAAGACGGCAGAACGTGGTTCTCGCCGCAGATCTTGATGATATCCGGGGCGTGGCCACCGCCCGCACCTTCGGTGTGGAAGGCGTGGATTGTGCGACCCTTTATGGCCGCCACGGTGTTTTCGACAAAGCCTGATTCATTGAGTGTGTCGGTGTGGATCATAACCTGTACATCCATCGCGTCTGCCACCGACAGGCAGCAGTCGATGGCGGCAGGGGTGGTGCCCCAATCCTCGTGCAGCTTCAGAGCGCAGGCACCGGCTTTGACCTGCTCTTCAAGAGCTGCGGGCAGCGAGGCATTGCCCTTGCCTGCAAACGCTAGATTTATCGGAAAAGCATCAGCCGCTTGCATCATCCGCCCGATATGCCATGGGCCAGGGGTGCAGGTGGTCGCCAACGTTCCATGCGCCGGACCGGTGCCGCCACCCAGCATAGTGGTCAAGCCGGAATGCAACGCGTCTTCGATCTGTTGCGGGCAAATGAAGTGGATATGACTATCGAACCCACCTGCGGTCAGAATGCGACCTTCGCCTGCAATGATCTCGGTACCGGGACCGATAATGATGTCCACGCCGGGTTGAGTGTTGGGGTTCCCGGCCTTGCCGATCCTGGCGATACGCCCGTCTTTCAACCCCACATCCGCTTTGTAGATGCCGGAGTGATCGACGATCAGCGCGTTGGTGATCACCGTATCCACCGCCCCTTCGGCTCGCGTGAACTGAGATTGCCCCATCCCATCACGAATGACTTTGCCACCGCCGAACTTGACCTCTTCCCCGTAAACGTCTTCGCGGTGGCCGGTTTCGCTGAAACGGGCTGCCGTTGCGCGCTCAACAATCAGATCTTTCTCGACCTCGATTATCAGATTCGTATCTGCCAATCGTACTTTGTCGCCGACCGTGGGGCCGAACATCGAGGCATAGTCACTCCGGCTGATCTTGCCCGGCATCTTTCAAAGCCCCCATGATGTGCATATTGAAACCGTAGATGTGACGGCGCCCGTCATATGGCACCAGAATAACCTCGCGAGTCTGACCCGGCTCAAATCGCACGGCAGTACCTGCAGGGATGTCTAATCGCATCCCCAAGGCTGCATAGCGATCGAAATCCAAGGCGGAGTTCGCTTCGGCGAAATGGTAATGGCTACCGACCTGCACGGGTCGATCACCGGTATTGGCGACAACAACAAGACGACTGCTGCGTCCTGCGTTGAGCGTCAGTGAACCCTCGGCGGGTATGATCTCACCGGGGGTCATTTTGGCAGCTTCATTATCACCGTGATGGCGATGACCGCGATCAATGCTAGCCCTGCTGCAAGCAGGGCATAATCACTGCCATGGGCGTGAACATGGGTGTCCGAATGGGCCATGGCCGGACTAGCCAGAATAAGAGCGGGAAACAGCATGCGGTACATGGGAAACTCCTCTGAAGTTTAACGAATAGGGTTATGAACAGTCACAAGCTTGGTGCCGTCCGGGAAAGTGGCTTCGACCTGCACCTCGTGGATCATCTCGGGCACGCCTTCCATGCATTGGTCGCGGGTGATCACTTCAGCCCCGGACTGCATCATGTCGGCGACTGAACGGCCGTCGCGCGCGCCCTCGACCACGGCGTCGGTGATCAGGGCGATAGCCTCGGGGTGGTTCAGTTTGACGCCGCGGTCCAGCCGTTTGCGGGCGACCTCGGCGGCCATGGCGACCAGCAGTTTGTCTTTTTCACGAGGTGTCAGGTTCATGTCAGAGCATCCAGCATCGGGGGAGGGTGTCTTTGTTCAGTTTGCGAAGAACCGGAATTAAAGTCCGGCGAAGGGTAAAGCTGTTTTCGGCCAGAACCCGCGTGACGAGCAGGTCACTGCCGAGCAGGGTCGCCCCGGCGTCCTCGGGCAGCAATTGGCGAACAGAATCCAGATGACCCTCGGCTGCCTTCGACGCAAAGACGATCAGCGCCATCGCTCCCGCGCCGTTCGCAATATGCGGCCGGGACAAATGCTCGTGCCAGTCACCAGAGAACCGGATCGCATCCAAAAAAACCGGCGTCCCTGCGCGCCGAAGCTCAATCCGATCGCGCAAACGAATGTCGGTCAGCGTCTCACCCATGGCGGCGCGACCAAAGATCAGCGGCTCGACCATCAGCATCTCGGCATCCGGCGCTATATCGATCCTGAGGCGTCGATCCAATGCGCTGCCATTGAACAGAATGGTCTCTTGCGGCAACCAATTCAGACGAGCCCCAGCGCCGGCTGTCAAAAGATTGGTTATCTGGCCACATTCGGCGGGTTGGGCCTTATAGGCCCGCTCGCAGGCTTGGGTTGTCAAGGTCAGCGCCGTACCTTTCGCTGCCTTGCCAGAAAATCGGAACGAATCCCCTCCGGTTACGCCGCCTGCTGTATTTAGAAGAACCGCATCAAGATCAGAAGTCGTAGTTCTGGGAAACAGGCATTTAAATGACCCGGACTGGCGAAACGTGTCCAGCACCGTCGTTTTGCCCAGTTTCTTGGTGCTCAGGCTGACGGCACCTGCAGCACGTGGCGGCACTGCGCTGTGCGTGGGCAATATGACTGCAGCTTGTGTAATAGGGCACCTTTAGAGCGTCGGATCGTGCCACTTGTTTCTCTGTTGAGGCGCCGGAACTCTAATCTTCAGTGTCGAAATCTGTATATTTCCATGTCGTGTGGCTAAATTTTAGACAGTGGCGTCAGCGCGAGATCAAAAAATGGGCACATCTCACTGATTTCCAGAATCGAGGCAATCGTACGTTGCCAAGCATGCTGCAATGCAGAAACCGTATGGGTGCCACCGCGGAAAGAATTCGTAGGGTGTGTGACGGCTGCGCGAATTGGACCTCGATCACAACCGCCACACGGAACGCAACAACAGTTGCGGGGATCAGGTAGATGAAGAATGCGCAATTGCGCAAGCCTTCTCTGCTGGCCTCGCCAGGAGAATTAGATGAAATCGCTCAAATCCACGCTCGCTGGATCAGTAGTATTTGCTGCCATGGCCACCGCTGCGCTGTCGGCCGAAGACACTATTAAGGTCGGAGTACTGCATTCGCTCTCGGGTACGATGGCAATCTCGGAAACGACGCTGAAAGACACGATGCTAATGCTGATCGATCAACAAAACGCCAAGGGCGGTTTGTTGGGCAAGCAGCTTGAGGCCGTTGTAGTGGATCCCGCATCGGACTGGCCTTTGTTCGCGGAAAAAGCGCGTGAGCTTCTCACTGTGCATGAAGTTGATGTGATTTTTGGCAACTGGACTTCGGTCAGTCGTAAGTCAGTCCTGCCGGTGATCGAAGAACTGAACGGCCTTCTATTTTATCCGGTACAGTATGAGGGTGAAGAAAGCTCGAAAAACGTCTTCTACACCGGAGCGGCCCCGAACCAGCAGGCGATCCCTGCGACCGACTATTTCCTGGAGGAACTGGGGGTCGAGAAATTCGCTCTGCTCGGCACGGACTATGTCTACCCCAGGACTACCAACAATATCCTTGAAAGCTATCTGAAGCAGAAGGGTATTGCTGATGACGATATCTTCGTCAACTACACGCCTTTCGGCCATTCCGACTGGTCCAAGATCGTGGCTGACGTGGTCGCGCTGGGCGCGGATGGCAAGAAAGTCGGTGTGATCTCGACCATCAATGGTGACGCCAATATCGGCTTCTACAAGGAACTGGCAGCGGCTGGTGTGTCGGCAGATGACATTCCGGTCGTGGCCTTCTCGGTCGGTGAGGAAGAACTGTCCGGTCTGGATACCACGAACCTCGTCGGTCACCTTGCCGCTTGGAACTACTTCCAGTCGGCCGACACTGACGTCAACGCAGAGTTCGTTGAGACATGGAAAGCCACCATGGGTGATGAACGCGTGACCAACGATCCGATGGAAGCGCATTACATCGGCTTCAACATGTGGGTTAACGCCGCGACCGAGGCCGGTTCGACCGAAGTTGATGCTGTACGCGCGGCGATGTACGGGCAGGAATTCCAGAACTTGACTGGTGGCACTGCGGTCATGTTGCCGAACCACCACCTGGCGAAACCTGTTTTGATCGGTGAAATTCAGGAAGACGGTCAGTTCGATATAATCAGCGAAACCGACGTCGTGCCTGGTGACGCCTGGACCGACTTCCTGCCGGAGTCGGCCGTGCTGGTCTCGGATTGGAAAGAGCTGGGTTGCGGTATGTACAACACCGAGACCAAAACCTGCGTTCAGACCCTGTCGAACTACTAACCGACACGCAAGGCGGGTTTGTTCGCCCGCCTTGCCACAAGAGACATTCGGGTTTCACCACATGGTACGACTATTCCTTGCGGGCCTCGCAATTCTATGCGCCTGCCTGACCGCCAACGCGCAAGAGGCCGGTCTGCAACCGATCCTGCAAGAACATCAGGAGATCATCGCCAAAAGCTCGCGCAAGACGATCAAACCAGCGATCGATGCAATTGCATCGAGCGGCTTGCCTCAGGCGCAAGTGATGCTTGAGACGTGGGCCGCCAAGAATATGTGGATGCGCAAGTCTGACGGTCTGTTCTTTTCTGGCCAGAAAGGTGAGGGGCGGTCGTATGAATTGACCGACTTCGACACCGGAGAAGTCGTCGGCACGTTCGAGAAAACCGAGCTTAAGCAGTTGAAACCCAACAGCGGTATCCGCGCGATGATCGGAACGACTTTGGTGCAGTTCCAGTTGACCGATCCAGATCGCGCTCGGCGACAGTCTGCGTTGCAATCCATCCAACGCGATCCCGAGGGGGTATTGTTGGAACCACTTCGCGCGTCAATTGACGACGAACCCGATGCGGATTTGAAGGTGCAGAAGCAGCGGTTGGAACGGTTGTTGACCATTGGGTATGGCACCGATACCGGCGCGCGTGTGGCTGCGATTGAAGAGATGTCCGACGATCTGGGCGTCGATGTTCGCGCGGCCCTGAACCCTTTGGTAGTGACCAAACGACAGGCCGCTGCCACGCTGCCCTCGGACATGAATATCGCCGCCGTGCTGCAACCCGGCTCGGATGACCTGTCGCGCGACGCGGCTTATGATCTGCTGGTTGCCAGCGATCTGGCCGCACCGCGTGTTTCGGCAGACGACATTCGCGCCGCTCTGGCCGCCAATATCGACCGAGGACGCGTGGCAGGTGTTCCGGTTGCGCAACTAAGCTCCGCCGCTGCCCGCGCGCAGGTGTATGAGGCATTGGCTGAGGCCGGGGCCGCCCCGGCCTTGATCACGCAAGCCGACATCGATGCAGCACTTGCCGCGCATGTGTTCTTTGATACCTACGCGGAGCCTTCGCCCGACGTGACCGCCGCCGCCGCGCATGCATTGGAGCAGATTGAGTTGAAGGTCGGCTTGAACCAGACCCTCGACCTGACGCTGGACGCGATTTCTCTGGCGTCGATCTATTTCCTCGCCGCCATCGGCCTGGCGATCACCTTCGGCGTGATGGGCGTCATCAACATGGCCCATGGCGAGTTCATCATGATGGGCGCCTATACCGGCTACGTGGTGCAGCAGTTCATTCCCAACCATACGCTGTCGGTCATCGTCGCGATTCCGATGGCCTTTGCCGTAACCTTCGCCATGGGCGTCGCGATGGAGCGGCTGGTGATCCGCTGGCTTTATGCCCGTCCTCTCGAGACGCTGCTGGCGACGTTCGGTATCTCGATTGCGCTCCAACAACTGGCCAAGAACATCTTTGGAACGCAGGCCCGCCCACTGACTGCACCCGGATGGCTGGATGGGGCGTGGGTGCTGAACGATGTGGTCGCGATCAGCTATATCCGCATCGCGATCTTTGTGCTGGCGATGATCTTTCTGGGGCTATTCCTCTACATCATGAAATGGACCCGGCTGGGTCTTGAGATGCGGGCAGTGACGCAGAACCCACGCATGGCGGGGTCGATGGGGATCAATCCGGGGCGGGTGAATATGCTTACCTTTGGCCTTGGTTCGGGCATTGCCGGGATTGCGGGGGTTGCGATTGGTCTGTTCGCTAAGGTCACCTCGGATTTGGGCAGCGACTATATCGTTCAAAGCTTCATGACCGTGGTTGTCGGCGGCGTCGGCAATATTTGGGGTGCGCTGGCGGGTGCCGGAATGATCGGCTTTCTGCAAAAAGGGATCGAGTGGATGAACCCGTCGAACACTCTCGCGGCCCAAACCTACATGATCATCTTCATCATCATTTTCATCCAATTCCGGCCGCGGGGCATCATCGCCCTCAAAGGCCGCGCCGCGGGGGATTGAGCCATGGATCGTAGCTTTGTCGCCAAGAACCCCTCGGTGCTGGTCTTTCTGGCGATCCTGTCGCTGTTTACCCTGGGCGTGACGATCCTGTCCGAAGGGTTCGGGATCGGCGTAATTTCGACCAGCTTCGTCAAAACGCTGGGCAAGACCCTGTGCCTCTGCCTGATCGCAGTGGCGATGGATCTGGTCTGGGGTTTCACCGGTATTTTGTCGCTGGGTCACTTCGCCTTCTTCGGGCTGGGGGGCTACATGATCGGCATGTGGTTGATGTACGAACGCACCCGCCTGATCGTGGTCGACTCGCTGGCACAGGCCGAAATTCCACCGACTTCAGCCGAGGTGGTGGACGCCATCGGCACACAAATCTTTGGCGTTGTCGGGTCGTCGGAATTTCCGTTGATCTGGGCGTTTTCCCATAGCCTGACACTGCAACTGATCCTGATTGTTCTAGTCCCCAGTCTTCTGGCGCTGATCTTCGGATGGTTGGCTTTCCGGAGCCGTGTCACCGGTGTGTACCTATCGATCCTGACACAAGCGATGACGTTGGCACTGGCTCTGTATCTGTTTCAGAACGACAGCGGATTACGTGGCAATAACGGCTTGTCCGGCCTGCAGAACCTGCCCGGTGTCTCCGCCTCGCAGGACGTGGTGTCGATCTGGTTCCTCTGGGCTTCGTCACTGGCACTGGGGTTAGGTTATTTGCTCGCTGCGTGGATCGTGTCGGGCAAATTCGGCTCGGTCATTCGCGGCATCCGCGATAACGAGGCGCGGGTGCGGTTCCTTGGATACTCGGTCGAAGTCTACAAACTGGCCGTCTTCACCCTGACTGCTTGTATCGCGGCCATTGCTGGCGCGCTTTATTACCCGCAAGCGGGCATCATCAACCCCGAGGAGATGGCCCCAATCGCCTCGATTTATTTGGCCGTCTGGGTCGCAATCGGTGGACGAGGTCGCTTGTACGGCGCGGTAATTGGCGCAGCTTTTGTCAGTCTTCTGAGTACGTGGTTCACGGGCGGGCAGGCCCCGGATATTTCGCTTGGGTTTTACACGATCAAATGGGTCGACTGGTGGCAGGTGCTACTGGGCGTAACTTTCGTGTTGGTTACGTTGTTTGCTCCGCAAGGGATCGGAGGGCTGTTCGACCTCTGGACCAACCGCCGCGCACCACAGCGCCACGGCGCGGCCCTGGGGCCTGATGAAAGCGCGTTGCGTGAAAAGGAGGCCACGGAATGAACACTCTGCTAGAGGTCAGCGGC
Source organism: Ruegeria sp. CL5 (assembly GCF_056536485.1). Lineage (NCBI taxonomy): Bacteria > Pseudomonadati > Pseudomonadota > Alphaproteobacteria > Rhodobacterales > Roseobacteraceae > Ruegeria > Ruegeria sp. CL5. The sequence continues at coordinate 48,577 of NZ_JBQFPS010000016.1, read as the reverse complement.
GTGTCGGTTACCTTCGACGGGTTCCGCGCCATCAACAACCTGTCCTTCCAGATCGGCAACGCCGAGCTGCGCGCGGTGATCGGACCGAACGGGGCGGGCAAAACCACCTTTATGGATATCGTCACCGGCAAGACCCGACCCGACGAAGGTCGCGTGATCTGGGGTGAGAAATCCGTTTCCCTGTTGCGAATGAGCGAGGCCAAGATCGCGCAAGCCGGCATCGGGCGTAAGTTCCAAAAACCCACCGTGTTCGAAGATCAAACCGTGCAGGAAAACCTGCTGATGGCGCTGAAAAACAAGCGCGGCTGCCTGGGCGTGCTGTTCTATCGGCCTTCAGCAGATGATCTGGACAAGGTCGCGGATCTAGCCTCTGAAATTGGTCTGAAGGATGAGTTGACCCGCAAATCCGGCGAACTCAGCCACGGGCAAAAACAATGGCTTGAGATCGGTATGCTTCTGGCGCAGGAACCCCGCCTTCTGCTGGTTGATGAACCCGCCGCCGGGATGACCCCGCAAGAACGCGAACACACGACCGATCTATTGGTACAGGCCGCCAAAACCCGCGCCGTTGTTGTGGTCGAGCATGACATGGAGTTCGTGCGCCGCCTCAATTGCAAGGTCACAGTCCTGCATGAAGGCTCGGTTCTGGCCGATGGCTCGCTGGATCATGTCACATCAAATCAGGACGTCATCGATGTCTATCTGGGGCGCTGAGCAATGCTGAAACTGACCGATCTGACCCTGCATTACGGGCATTCGCAAATCCTCAACGGTATCTCGCTGGAGGCCGCGCGAGGAGAGGTGACCTGCGTGATGGGCACCAATGGCGTGGGGAAAACAAGCCTGATCAAGGCGATCTCGGGGACGCATCCGCGCTCGGGCGGCGATCTGATACTAAACGGTGAGGCGCTGCCACCTCTGCCAGCCCATCGCATGGCGTGGAAAGGCGTCGCCTACGTGCCGCAGGGGCGCGAGATTTTCCCGCTGTTGACTGTTCGCGAAAACCTTGAGGCCGGCTTTGTCTGCCTGTCAACAAATAAACATTTTGTTCCGGACGAGATCTTCGATATGTTCCCGGTGCTGAAGAAAATGCAGAACCGGCGCGGGGGTGATCTGTCGGGCGGCCAGCAACAGCAACTTGCTATTGCCCGGGCGCTGATCACCAAGCCTCAACTTTTGCTGCTGGACGAACCGACCGAAGGCATTCAGCCCAACATCATCCAGCAGATCGGCGAGGTAATTCGTCACCTCCGAACCAAAGGAGAGATGGCCATCATTCTGGTCGAGCAGTATTTCGATTTCGCCTATGATCTTGCCGACAAGTTCATCGTCCTGCGGCGCGGCGCGGTCCTGATGCAAGGCACGCGGGACGAGCTTTCGCGGGAACAGGTTCTGCAAGGCGTAACGGTTTGACATTCATAAAGGAACTAGCCCGTTGACCGGCGAGAAGCTGCAGGTTTTACGGGGAGCAGTTTAGCACTCTAGCTACCTAATGCGGACTTTAATGCAACATCTCGCAGCGGTGGATTCGCTACGCAATGTAGGGTTCGAACAGTGTCAGATTCTGCACTTACAACGGATGACCGGAATGTGGGCTGCGACCGCAGATTGCCACCAGTGTGTCGAATGTCTCTTATGGGCCGTCATAACACATCCCAACTAGCTGACTTATAGGCAGCTTTGTCCGCAAGCCGGTCGTCGCAGAGATTTGGGAGAGCGACCGCTTTTGGTGTGAACGGTCGTTCCTGTTCGAAACTCCGAGTATTCGGGGGTGAACGTCCGCTCAAATCCGCTAATCGGTCATCTGAGTAAATCCGTCAGGTGACTGCGTTGAGCCCGAAGCGGATGTATTTTTGTGCCCCTACAAAGGTTATTTAGGAGCGAAAGGACAAACTATCTAAGTTACAAAACGGTGTTGATCGAAATTGAAGCCTGAAATCGATTATAGGCTTCCTCGATACTCAGGGTTCGCGCATTCACAAACGAAGCCGCCCACAAACTGAACGGCTTTGAAGTATCGACACCGATCAGTTGGTCAGAGAAGCATTGCACTCACGCGCCGCTTCGATTGCCTTCTTCGTGCCAGCAAGGCTTATTTCGAAGGCAAAATTAGACTCTGGCATTACAATCATGGTTTCACGCTCCATCACGTCTGTGACGAAGTCGGGATTGTTGGCAAGGAGATAACCGCCCTTGTACCCGTCTGCCAAGTTGGGCGGCGCTGCTGTTGTATCGCCATAGTACAATTTGTTGTCCATGAGCAGCTCGACTTTATCATCCTCAAACTCGATGTCCGCCTTGGTGAAAACACCCATGTAGCCAAAATCTTTGTCTGGGGTCAGACCCATTTGAACAACGTTGGTATTCTGATCCACCCGTTCGATCAGGCAAGTATTTCGGCTCTTATCCACAAATATATTCCAGCCGGATTCCTCGCCATAGTTTACGAACTCTGCGTTGTCTTTTGGCAGAATATTTTTGTCCTTGGCATGTCCTACGGTTGCTCCGCATGCAAGAACGGCTGCGGCAACAAGGGTCTTAGTTGTCGTTTTCATAGAAATACTCCCATTATAATATTGCAGAATGAAGATATGAGGATAAACCGTAAGCGCGAATCTTCAAACTAAAATGAATGGCTGCGTCCTTTCGAATGGTTTGAAAAGCAGGTGGTAATGAGGCCAACACGTGCACCATCGATCAAACCAGAAGTAGAAGGTCCGGTCGGTCGCTCTGCAAAATGGAAACTCATTATATCCCAATCCCCAAAAAAACCCGCATCGTTCGGAGGTAAACCAATGGAACAACGCGGGCGGTAGTTTTGGGGTGTTGTTGTTACGGCTCTGATCGAAAGATGGATCAAAGTTCCCCGCGTCACCTCTATCTGGGATGATGGGCAACGCGGGGATTTAGTCTGACCATGGGACTAGCCAGACTAAGTCGAATGTGCGGTTGGCCGCAGATAGTCAGCTAAGTTAGCATGAACGCTAGTTCTGTACGGCATCGTCCAAGTTCGTAGCCTACCAATTGCACAGTGCGGCCACGTTTTCTGACGCGGTCATGTAAGCTGGAATAAACAAGAAATTCTCAAACACGCGAGAGCAAACTTTTTGGCGCGCGTAAAATTACTTGAAATGTTGTATTTTAGATTCAAGCATTCGAATGCGTGGCAAATTAGTATTACCTCTGTTGCTCGCACATTCGCCAGACTTGTCTGGTTGCCTCCTGGAGACGCAAGTGAGTGGTGTCACCAGGAGGCCTTTATTTTCGGCTTAATGGGTCTAATAAAGAAAGCTCTAAATTCGACGTGCACAGCAAATCTATGACCTCTCCGTGCAAATCTCAGTTTCGTTCGCAAAACCGTGGTTCTACCAAATTGAGCGGTTCTCTATATCGAAAGCGACCCAAAGATCTGTGGTTTTCATCACAGGGGAATATTCAAACATAAACATAATTCTGGATTTGTTGCGTCTGTGTGTGCTCTCTTCGACCGTTAAAGAAGTAGGGGACAGACAGATGAGACGAGCACTGAGAACGTTGACGATTTGGTCATTCATTTGGTTCACGGCATTAGCGAGTGTTTTTCCTGCCGGCGCGCAAGAGACTGAGGCCGACCAAGAGGCTTTGGAAGTCGAGAATGACGATCTCATAAATGCAGTCGCTGATGAGATGATTGCGCCCGACGATCTCAAGATCCTACATGTTCCCTTAGGCCTCCGCTCGCTGTGAACTGGAACGCGATGGATCGGGATCATAGCCAAGAGAAATCGTGTCAGAATCTGTCATGTGGTTCCTCCAAGGTTGGCATAGAGTATTCCATTTACGAACCTAAGATATGCATAATTGGTCATAATTTTGATGTTTTTAGATTGAACCGGACCGCCGAAATCATAGTCAAGACATTGGTTGCAAATGCGGATCCAGATTTCACTGGTGACTACGGAGCGGTCAATTGTTCAACGCGCAGAATAGGTGAGTATGGCCTCGATGCAGTCAAACGCTGCGCTGCTCACGAACGTCGGGTATTCTGATGAAACCTGCCTTTAGCTCCCTGATAGATTCAGTCGGCCGACACGGTGTCGGTGCCTGGAGAGGGAGGGAAGGATGGAGGTCAACCGATGTCCATTATTCAACTTCCGACCATCACACCGAAGCGCCCGCCGTGGAACAAAGGTCGCCTTATAGGCCAGAAACGTCCGCTTCTCGCGAAGCAGGTCTGGGCCATCCGGGCCCGGCTTGAACTCTCGAACAATCTCAGGGATTTGGCACTCTTCAATCTTGCGATCGATAGCAAGCTGCGAGGCTGCGATCTCGTTCGATTGAACGTAGTCGATCTTGTTGCCGGTGATCGTGTCCGCGAATGCGTGCCAGTTGTCCAGATGAAAACAAAGCGGCCGGTCCAATTCGAGGTTTCGGAAAACACCCGCCAGTCCATCTGGAGCTGGGTATGTCGCCCGGAGATGCTTGGATGCACTTTCCTTTTCCGAAGCCGCTTCCACGAAAGGCTGCATATATCGACACGACAGTACGCGCGTCTGGTCCGCGATTGGGTGTCGGCGATTGGTTTGGAGCCAAGCGGTTACGGCACGCATTCGCTGAGACGCACAAAAACGGCACTGATCTACCGGAAAACAGGCAATCTGCGCGCGGTGCAGCTTTTGCTTGGCCACACCAAGGTTGACAGCACAGTTCGATATCTTGGCGTTGAATTGGAAGACGCGCTGAGTATCGCAGAAAAGATCGACGTGTGAAGATTGAGCGGGCGGCAAGAGTCGCCCGCTTTTCGTGACTGGCGATTGTCGCTTGAGCGTTGACCATCCACTGGACTTCTGAGCCGAGACGAGCGTCACCATCGTCGTCGGTTGAGTTGAATCTCCCGCCCGGATCGCCGGGCTCAGGTCAGTAGCTGGGGCGTAATCACTCCCACGTGACTGCTTGTGCGAAGTAAGCAGTCACTCATGTAAAGTGCGGCGAACGTCCTCTTCGAGCCCAAAGGTTACTTTGTCGGGCTGACAGAACCTGAGTGTCGCGTTAAGTTCCTTAAAACGGGGGGAAACGAATGGACAGAAGGCTTACCACAGTGCTTGCAGCTGATATTGTCGGCTACTCTGCACTGATGGATCGTGACCGGGAAGGTACGATTGCAGCACTCAGATCATTCCGTGAAGAAACGCTTCAGTGTCTGCTGGAAGACCATGATGGAACACTGATCAAAAGTATGGGCGATGGTTGGATTGCCGAGTTCAAATCCACATCAGATGCCGCAGATTGCGCTATCGCAATACAGTCAACTAAGAAACCAGACAGTATCAAACTTCGAATTGGCATTCATACAGGTGAGGTTGTCACCGAAGGTGATGACATTTTTGGTGATGGAATAAATGTCGCTGCTCGTCTCGAAGCTATGGCCGAGCCGGATCAGGTTTTGATATCGGACACTTCTCACAACAGTCTTGACCGAGGCGACGCGTCCAAATTCGACGGCGGCGAGCAGACAGAACTCAAAAACATCACACGTCGTATCGGTGTTTGGTGCTGGCCCAAGGGCACTTCAGCCAAACTGTCACCAACGACAGATGTCAGACCTGGGATTGCAGTGCTTCCATTCGACAATATGTCTGGTGATCCCGAACAGGAATTCTTTGCGGACGGCATCACCGAAGATATTATCACAGAGTTGTCTCGTTTCCGTTGGCTGATGGTTGTGGCCAGAAATTCGTCCTTCACTTTCAAAGGGAAAAGCACGGATATACGCGAAGTCGGTCGCATACTTGGAGTGCGCTATGTTCTCGAGGGTTCAGTCAGACGAGCTGGTCAACGCGTCCGTATTACCGGGCAGTTGATTGATGCGGAAAACGGCAGTCATCTCTGGGCAGATCGCTTCGACGGCGTGCTTGATGACATTTTCGACCTTCAAGACAAAGTCACGCTGGAGGTTGTAACGGCGATTGAGCCATCTCTAAGGCACGCCGAAACCAACCGCGCGCGTGCGAAACCTACGGATAATTTGGAAGCTTATGAACTTTACCTTCGAGCGCAGTCGCACTTCCATCTTTTAACGGATGAAGACAACCGAGAGGCCATACGTTTGACGACCCTCGCATTGGGTCGTGACCCAGACTATGCGTCCGCATCGGGGTTGTTGGCTTGGTTGCATATTCAACGAATGGTTCAAGGGCTTGAGCCTATTGGCGAAGGGCCGAAAGAGGCCGTAGATGCAGCCGAGCGAGTATTGTTGAGCGATCGTGCAGACGGGATCGCGCTGGCGTATGCTGCGCATTCAATCTCAATGCTGGCGCGGGACTTGCCAAGTGCGCGGGTTGCTTTCAAACAAGCTCTCGAGCAAAACCCAAACGCAGCAACAGTTCACATGCTGGCATCCATCAACCTTTTTCTTCTTGATCGGCCGGAGGAGGCACTAAGTCATGCGATTCAGTCTGTCGACCTGAGCCCGCACGATCCGTTGCGCCATGCTGCCTACATTGCTCAGGCAAGCGCACTCTTTCATCTTGGGCGCTACGAGGAATCGGTTAAGGCTTGCCGAGATGCCTTGTCCGTGCGTTCAAGCTTCGTAGTAAGTCATCTCATGCTGATTGCTGCTCTGGGACATCTCACCGATGATGATGCGGCTCGCGAAGCGCTTGCGGATCTTCAGGCGCTGCGCCCGGGGCTGACCGTAACCTCAGCGCAGACTCAATTACCAATATTTACTGTTCCATCTTGTGCAAACATTTGGCGTGAAGGTTGGTTAAAAGCAGGGTTACCTCAATAGGTAACTGGTAAAGTTGATAAACATAGATTCACGCCACTCCACGCGAAGTTGGCGAAACCTCAGAAATGTAAAACCAAGAAAACTGAATACCCGAAGCAAAGGCTTTTTACTCCTTGCCACATTCAAAAACTTTACTGCCCGCATTGCAACCGTTCACGCCAAGTAGAGCGAATGACTGCACCGAGCCCAAGGCGGTCGGGGGTAGTCGCCAAATCCCCACATCATTTTGATTGTGAAACTTGGCCGTAACTCAAGCTCGGCATTGATTTTCCTTTTAGCCTTAGGTCATCTCGATGCTAGCCTCAGACAAATATCGTCTTACTGAGCATCGAAAAATTATGACCAAACTGAATGTTACCCGCCGCACTGCATTGACCATCCTTGGAAGCGCGTCAGTGATCGCGATTTCTCATGCCACGTCTGCTCAAGCGGCCTCGTCATTACAGGATTTTGGAAGCCAGCTCCAAACACTGCCCGAAATCACTGTCTACATAGCGCAGCGCGTCATCACCATGGAGGACAACGACCCGGCAACAAACGCTGTTGCTGTGGTCGGAGACCGTATTCTGGCCGCCGGTTCGCGCGACGCAATCGTTGATCGCATCGGCTCGCAACCCTTTCGTTTGGACGATCGGTTCTCCGAGAAAGTCATCATTGCTGGTTTGATCGATCAGCACGTTCATCCTTTCCTCGCCGGATTGACCCTGACCTCCGAGATCATATCGATCGAGGATTGGAACATTCCGACTGGCTTTTCGGAGGCGGCAAAGGACGCGGAGGACTATCGATCGCGGTTAGAAGCTGCCGAAGCGGCTATGGACGATCCCGACGCTTTGCTGCTGACATGGGGGTACCACCACTTCTTTCATGGAGAAATCAGGCGTGCGCAACTCGACGAGATCAGCAGCACGCGTCCAATCATTATTGTTCACCGGTCGGCGCACGAATTTATATTGAACACACCCGCGTTGGAAATGCTCGGTATCACAAAAGAGTACGTCGATGGATTTGAAGGCCTCGCCCGCGAGCAGTCGAGTTTCGAAGATGGTTATTTCTTCGAGGCAGGCATGTTCGCCGTCCTTCCGGCGGTCGCACCCGTATTGGCAACTCCTGAACGCTTGGGCGCGGGCCTTAGACTGGCCCGAGAATACATGCACCGTTCTGGCGTCACTGTCGCCGCAGAACCGGGAGGTGTGCTGTCTCGACCTCTGCAGGATGCAACCAACGCGGTCTTTTCAGGACCCGATACCCAGCTCAGGACCTATTTCATACCTGACGGGAAGTCTCTGGCCGCCTTGCACTTTCAAAGTGGTTCGATGATTGAGGAGACGGAAAAACTGCTGGATTGGGGCGAAGGAAAGACGGCGTTCATGCCGAAGCAGGTGAAACTCTTCGCGGATGGCGCTGTCTACAGTTTGGCCATGCAGGTCTCGGAGCCTTATGTGGGTGGCGATTTCCACGGCGAGTGGATCATGCAACCCGACGAGTTCAATCCCGTATTCGATGCATATTGGGAAGCAGGTTACCAAATACATGTTCATCAAACCGGCGACCTTGCCGTGGATTTGATTTTGGACGCCGTCGAACGAAACATGCGCCGGAAGCCGCGGGCGGATCACCGCACGACATTGGTTCACTTTGGTTATGCGAGAGAAGATCAAACAAAAAGGATCGCTGAGTTGGGCTGCATCGTCAGCGGCAATCCATACTACGTAACCGCGCTGTCAGATCGATATAGCGAGCTTGGACTGGGCCCGGAACGTGCAGATGACATAGTGCCCCTTGGGCCAATTAAGGCCAACGGCATTCCCATCTCATTCCATTCTGATGTACCAATGGCTCCCGGTGAACCGCTATTCCTTGTTTGGGCTGGCGTAAACCGAACGACCTTCTCTGGCCGTGTCGCAGGCCCAGAACACCGCCTGTCGGTCGAAGACGCTTTGCGGGCTGTGACTATCGATGCGGCCCAATCCTTGCGATTGGAGGATGAGGTTGGCTCTATCGCTCCCGGCAAGTTGGCAAACTTCACCATCTTTGAAGAAGACCCATTCGAGGTGGAAGCCTACAAGATTAAGGACATCGGTATCTGGGGCACCGTACTTGAGGGTGACATTTTTCCAGTGTCAGACGACTTCGATCTCGACCGCGCGTCATTATCGCCACCTCGCGATACAATAAATCCACCAACAAAGCCGCTATACGCGCTTGCTGACGTATCGGGTATCGCCCAGAAAGGCAGGCTTGCCGGATGCTCGTGTTGCGCTTCACCCGTATCTCAGTCGTGTGCGACATCTGCTGCCGGACAAATCTCGGTAGTTAGTTGTTGCGGAACCAACGCACTGGGGTGGGCGGTCGTGTCCGAATGGGCTTCCAATACTTAGATTGAAGCCCAGCTGAGATCGAGTAATCAAATGTCCGGACTGTCCGCATTGTGTGAGTTCAGACAGCCGATGAATTTGCGCTTGCGGCGAACGGCAGGTTCGACGGGCTGCGTCGCAGCACCGGTTGCCGACGGTCAAGGGCCGGTTAGGGCCGTTGGAACTTCCGAATGAATACAAGGTTGGAAAAAAACGCACCGGATTCAGTAGCAATCAGTGATGGTCAAAACCGAAAGGATTTGAGTTTTTGTAATGAAATCAATGTGCGTTTCCTACGAACGCGACGCGACCGTACTTCCATCAAGACATAGACAAAGAACAAGAAAAAGAAATTGATAAAGAGCGCTCCATCCGCTTGTGTTACGCAAATCACGGTCGCTGTGTTTGCTGCTCAATGCCGAACAACGAAGGCGCGGGTTAGCGAACCTGACGTTGGTCGCGGCAGATCTAGCGCTGACGCACGAAGGACGCTTAATCAGAAAGCGGCAACCAGATTGTTTTGTCGGTCCTTCTGTCTCGCCCAGCTTCGCGTTCCTTTTGTCCGCCACGGATCCAGGTGCGGGTGTTTTCAATCGGGTCTAGGCTATTCAGATAGGGTGTCAGGCAATAGAAATTTTGCGGACGCGTACGCGATGGTTTCTAGGTGATCTTCGCCCACATCCGCTTTTACATTTTAGCACCTGAACGTTTGTATTAGCTGGGTTTTTCACCTGAATAGCATTGCATGGATTGGGTTGTAGCGCCCAGCGATTTCTCTGAGAATTGGGTGTTCATCGAAAACCTTATCTCCTTATTGTGACCTTTGGCTGTAAGGTGCCAGCTGCCTACTTCTTTTGCTCTAGCCAATGCTCCTTTTGGTCGCATCCCGACCCCTTTGTTGTGCAACTCGATCACTGAAGCGATTCAAGTGACTCATCGGTCTTGGAGAAATCGCAGCGGTTAAACTGAAGCTCTGATTGTGGATGCTCAATAAAGCACCACCTATATTTATTTCGGAATACTTAGGTTTCGGACGAACGTGAAAATTAAAGAAAAGTCCTTCAGCTTGAAGTGTAGGGCTCCAAGAATCAGCTTACTTTTCTATCAGTTAAGGTCTGCCTATTCAGAGGTGGAGGTGTCGCAAGGCTTCGAGAAAACCAATTTCGTATACCACAATTGGCACTCGCGCCGATTTTTCGGACAGCAACAACGAAGTTCAGAATAGTATTTTTATAAGGTGGGCCAAGGGGTGGGCTGAGAATAGAATTGGAAATGTAATGTATTGATAATTAGGATAATTATTGAGATATATGGTGCTGCTGGAGAGAATTGAACTCTCGACCTCTCCCTTACCAAGGGAGTGCTCTACCTCTGAGCTACAGCAGCGCTGTGGGCGGGTGATTAGACTTAAAATAAACGCGGCGCAAGGGTGTCTGGACGGTTTTTTTCCACTGCTGTAGAGAAAGACAATGGCAGACAAAAATTCACCCAAAAAACACGGCAAATCCGGGGAAACGCGCGAGGACCGTTTGAAGGCGGCTCTGAAGGCGAATATGGCGCGGCGTAAGGCACAGGCGAAAGCGCGGGCAGCGTCCGGGCACAAGGCCGACAAGGACGAGGGATAAGAGCAGATGGATTCGATTCTGGTGACGGGCAACGGCCCGCTGAGTGGGCAGATTCCCATTGCAGGGGCGAAGAATGCGTGCCTGACGCTGATGCCTGCGACGTTGCTCAGCGAAGAACCGCTGACGCTGACCAATGCGCCGCGCCTTAGTGACATCAAGACAATGACCGCATTGCTTCAATCTCTTGGGGCTGAAGTGTCTGCGTTGCAGGATGGGCAGGTGATTGCGATGTCGAGCCACAGCCTGACCAGCCATGTTGCTGATTATGACATCGTTCGTAAGATGCGCGCTTCGAATCTGGTGCTCGGACCCTTGCTTGCGCGGTTTGGGCAGGCCGTTGTATCGCTGCCTGGTGGTTGTGCGATCGGCGCGCGCCCGATGGATTTGCATATCGAAGGGTTAGAGGCGCTGGGTGCCGAAATCGAATTGAAAGATGGCTATCTTCACGCCAAGGCACCCGGTGGTCTGAAAGGTGCCGTGCACGAAATGCGATTTGCGTCGGTTGGTGCGACTGAGAATATCGTCATGGCCGCCACGCTGGCCAAGGGTACGACTGTACTTAAGAACGCTGCGCGCGAGCCTGAGATTGTCGATCTGGTGGAATGCCTGCGCAAGATGGGCGCGCAAATTTCGGGTGAGGGTAGTTCGACCATCGAAATTCAAGGTGTTGATCGGCTGCACGGTGCCACCCATCAGGTGGTGACCGACCGGATCGAGTTGGGCACTTATATGCTGGCCCCTGCGATCTGTGGAGGCGAGGTCGAGCTGTTAGGTGGCCGTATGCGGCTGGTCGAGAGTTTTGCTGCCAAGTTGGATGCGGCAGGGGTCAGTGTGGCAGAGACCGACAAAGGCCTGAAAGTGACGCGCAAGAACGGGCGCGTAAGCTCGGTTGATGTTGTTACCGAACCGTTCCCCGGATTTCCAACCGACTTGCAGGCGCAGATGATGGCGCTGATGTGCATAGCCGAGGGAACTTCGGTGCTTGAGGAGCGCATCTTTGAAAATCGATTTATGCACGCCCCCGAATTGGTGCGCATGGGTGCCAATATCGAGGTGCATGGTGGCACGGCCACCGTCACCGGGGTTGAGCGCTTGAAAGGCGCGCCGGTGATGGCGACCGATCTGCGGGCTTCGGTCTCGTTGATCCTTGCCGGATTGGCGGCGGAAGGTGAAACGGTGGTCAGCCGGGTCTATCATCTGGATCGCGGATATGAACATGTGGTGCGCAAGCTGGAAGGCGTGGGCGCAAAGATCGAACGGATTAAAGGTCAATGACAGACGCGAGTTTCAAAGACGGCCGCGAGGCACCGCTGAACCTTGGGGCCGAGGATGCCGATGACCTGCAGGTTATCGCGACCCTGACGCAGGATGCGATTTTTCCGGTCACCGAGATGACATGGCGCCCGTCCGAGCGTCGCTTTGCCTTGTTGCTGAATCGCTTTCGTTGGGAAGACAAAGATGCCGCTGCCCGGCGAGGCCGTGCATTCGAACGAGTACAGGCAGTATTGGTGTTTGATTCCGTTTTATCCGTGGCCAGCCAAGGTATCGACCGCAGCGACAAGGATATGATCCTGTCCCTGTTGTCAGTTGAATTTGAGCCCGCAGAAGATGGCGCCGGTCAGGTGTTGCTGACGCTCGCTGGCGATGGTGCGATACGGCTGTCGGTCGAGGTGATAGACGTTACGCTCAAGGACGTTACACGCCCATACATCGCGCCGTCGGGCCAGGCCCCGCAGCACCCCGAGTGAACAATAAACGCGGCATCGCTCAGGCGTTTTCGAACCCATCTGAGGGTCTAGGATTACGACCCGCAACTGTTTTTGATGTGTTCGGCATGAGCCGGACTCTGACCCGTTCGATCCGCGATCTGTGTCAGGCGGATCATCGGGATGACCCCATAAAGCTTGCCCTGTGGACCGCCAACAAGGATCCGGCTGCGATCCGAGACTGGATCGATGCCGGAGCCTCTCTGTGGGTCGCGACAAAAGGGGAGGAGGTTGTAGCCGTTGGCGGACTGCGTGCAGAGGGTGAGATTTCATTACTCTATGTCGACCCAGATCACTCTGGGCAACGAATTGGCGCAACTCTTCTGCATCGGTTGCAAGATGAATTGCGCGCGCAAGGCTGCACAGAGGCGCAATTGCGTGCGACCAATACCGCACATGGGTTCTATGTCGCGCAGGGTTGGCAGGACGCTGGAGACCCCACCGAATGGAACGGCATTCCGCAATATCCAATGCGCAAATCGCTGCATCCAGTGGGCTAAGGGTTGAGGCCACGCGGTCCCGGCGATAAGACCCGTTGAAACGCCTTCGGAGTACCCTACATGCCCGTTTTCCTCGATACGACCGCAGCTGATTTCGAGCCCGCTTTTCAGTCGCTGCTATCCGCAAAACGCGAGGACAGCCCCGATGTGGACGCGGTCGTGGCACAGATCATCGACGATGTGCGCGCCCGAGGCGATGCGGCCGTGATCGAGCTAACCGCGAAATTCGACCGTCTCGAGCTGACGCCCGAGACCATGGCCTTCTCTGCAGATGAGACCGCTGAAGCCGTCGCGCGGGTTACGCCAGAGGATCGCGCAGCGCTGGAACTGGCGGCTGACCGCATCAGGGCCTACCACGAAAAACAGATGCCCGAGGACCATCGGTGGACGGATGAGGCCGGGGCGACGCTCGGCTGGCGCTGGTCCGCGGTGTCGGCTGCGGGGCTCTATGTGCCGGGCGGATTGGCGTCATACCCATCGTCGGTTCTGATGAACGCAATTCCTGCAAAAGTGGCTGGCGTGGACCGGCTGGCGATTGTCGTTCCAACACCTGACGGTCAGGCGAACCCGTTGGTCCTGCTGGCGGCGCAGCTGTCGGGTGTGGATGAAATCTATCGTATCGGAGGTGCGCAGGCCGTGGCCGCGCTGGCATATGGCACCGAGTCCATTGCGCCGGTCGACAAGATCACCGGGCCGGGCAACGCCTTTGTTGCTGCTGCCAAACGCCGGGTGTTCGGCAAAGTTGGTATCGACATGATCGCCGGTCCCTCGGAAATTCTGGTCATTGCCGACAGGGACAACGACCCCGACTGGATCGCATTGGACCTGCTCAGCCAGGCCGAGCATGACGAAAGTGCGCAATCGATTCTTATTACTGACGACGCCGATTTCGGTGAGGCCGTTGCCCAAGCCGTCGAGAAACGCCTTGGGACCCTTCAGCGCCGTACCATCGCAGGTGCCAGTTGGCGTGATTTCGGCGCGGTGATTACCGTGCGTGATCTGAATGAGGCCGCTGCACTGTCCAACCGTATCGCCCCCGAGCATCTGGAACTCTGCGTGGCCGACCCAGATGCGCTGAGTCAGAAAACCATCCACGCAGGTGCGATCTTCCTCGGCCAGTATACGCCCGAAGCCATCGGCGACTATGTCGGCGGCCCTAATCATGTGCTGCCAACCGCACGTTCGGCGCGATTCTCGTCCGGACTTAGCGTGATGGATTTCCTTAAACGAACCACGCTCAGCCAAATGACGCCCGAGGCTCTCCGCATCATCGGTCCGGCAGCCGAAATGCTTGCGAAGTCGGAAAGCCTTGAGGCGCACGGATTATCGGTTACGGCACGCCTGAACCGATTGAACGGTTGATTTAACGCAATGACTTGAGGCGATGCCACTTCTGTGCGTTGCCCATTGAAATCCGTTGTTATAGGTCTTTGCAGACGTAAGGATTGTGACTGTTAAGATGACCCGTATCTCGCATATCGAACTGGATGACCGGAACCTACCCCCGCCGACCCCCGAAATCGAGCAGGAGCGCAAGGTCGCCATCTATGATCTGCTTGAAGAGAATTCGTTCACTCTTCCCTCACGCGATGGCCGGGCAACCCCGGACGGGCCATACCACGTGCAACTGTCAATCCGCGACAAACGTCTGGTATTCGACATTAAAACCGAGGCGAGCGAGAAGGCGGCTGAGTTTCATCTGTCGCTGGGGCCGTTCCGCCAAGTGGTCAAAGACTACTTCCAGATTTGCGAGAGCTATTTCAACGCGGTGAAGAACCTGCCGCCCAGCCAAATCGAAACCATCGATATGGCCCGGCGCGGTATCCACAACGAAGGTAGCCGCGTGCTACAGGAACGGCTGGAAGGCAAAGCCGATATCGACACCGACACCGCCCGCCGCCTGTTCACGCTAATCTGCGTGCTGCATTTCGGAGGCTGACGGGTGACGTCTCTGCCGCAGTCCATTCTGTTCTGTTGCGACCACAATTCGGTTCGGTCCCCCATGGCCGAAGGCATCATGAAGAAATTTTATGGGACAGGCACCTATGTGCAATCTGCGGGTGTCCACGGTGATCTTGATATCGACGGCTTCTGCATAGCTGTCTGTCAGGAGATCGAAGTCGAGTTGTCCCGCCACCGTTCGCGATCATTCGACGAGATGGAGGAATGGGGCGACGATCTCAGCTCGTTTGATCTGATTGTGGCCCTATCGCCAGCCAGCCAGAGAAAGGCGCTGGAACTGACCCGGTTTTTTCACCTCGATGTCGATTATTGGCCAATTATGGACCCTACCGGATTAGGCGAATCCCGCGAAGAAAAGCTACGTCACTACCGACAGACCCGCGATCAGATCATCTCGCATCTGAAAGACCGCTGGGGCGAACCAACGGAGCGACCATGAACCCGACCGTCAAAACCTATTTCGACGCTTTCAACGCCGGTGATGTCGAGGCGATGCTGGCCTGCCTGTCCGACGACGTGGCCCATCACGTCAACGAAGGCCAGATCCGCGTCGGCAAAGAGAAATTTGCCGCCTTCTGCGCCCATATGAATCGTTGCTACCGCGAGAACCTGACCGATATCGTGATCTTCGAGGCCGAGCACGGCGCCCGCGCCGCCGCCGAGTTTATCGTCAACGGCACCTATCTGGAAACCGATGAGGGGTTGCCTGAGGCGCATGGCCAGACCTATCGCCTGCCTGCGGGTTCGTTCTTTGACCTCAGGGATGGCAAGATCACTCGCGTGACGACCTACTACAATCTTGCTGACTGGACCAAACAGGTTTCAAATGGCTGAGATCACGGATGTCCGCCCCTTGACCGGAGCGGCACTTGAGGCTGCGCTGGACGATGTGGCGCGCCTTCGGATCGAGGTGTTCCGGGTCTGGCCATATCTCTATGATGGCGATTTGGCCTATGAACGAGAATACCTGCGATCCTATCGGGACAGTGACAGGGCTATCGTTGTCGGTGCCTTTGATAGCGACAGGTTGGTCGGCGCCTCGACCGGGGCCCCCCTGACCGATCATGCTGACGACTTCGCTGCAGCCTTTGCAGAGACGGATCTGGACCTTTCAAACATCTTCTACTGCGCAGAGTCCGTGTTGTTGCCGCGCTACCGAGGACAAGGCGTAGGGCATAAGTTCTTTGACCTGCGCGAGCAACATGCGCGTGCGTTGGGCTTCACCAAATGCACCTTCTGCAGCGTCCAGCGCCCCGATAACCACCCGATGCGACCCGCCGATTACCGTCCGCTTGATACCTTCTGGCGCGGGCGGGGATACACGCCGTTACCGGGGGTGGTAGCGCAGTTCTCGTGGAAGGATGTGGGCGAGGAGTTTGAAAACCAAAAACCATTGCAGTTTTGGATTCGTGATCTGTAAAATGCTTGAGGGCAAGCTGCCCACTTGCCCCGATTATCGCCACCCAATACCATCGTGACATGTGTGGTAAGTTTGCAGCCGGTCACCTGACGCAGCGCGAGATGTTGGCGATACTCGAGAATTTTCTCTACGGAAAAGTTTCGCCCCATTTGCCCGACCAGTTGCCAACAGGCGGTTATAATGTTTCCCCGACCAATCAGATCGGCATGATCCGGTGGGCGAATGGTACCGCAGAACTGACAACCGCACGCTGGCAGTTGAAGGACCCGCGTAGCGCGAAGCCCGTCATAAACTCGAAGATTGAAAATGTAAGTTTCTGGCAAGATTACTGGGACAACGGCCGCTGCTTGATCCCGGCGTTGGGGTACTATGAGTGGCCAAAAGACCAGGGCCATGATTGCCCGGTCTTTATTACGGTCAAGCGCAATGCGCCTACTATGTTCTTCGCAGGATTTTTTCAGACGGAGGGCGGTCGCCACAGCTGTTCGATACTGACCCGCCAGCCCAGCCCGCAGATTGCTCATATTCACAGCCGTATGCCGGTCATCCTGACGCCTGACGAGATCGAAAGCTGGCTGTCCGGGGTCACAAAGCCTCAGGACGCACAGAAAATGCTTGGCACAGGTTACGAAGGCCGTTTTGAATATCACACCGTCAGGCCGATCAAGCGGGACAGCGAAGGCGAGGAAATGATCGAGCCATTTTCCCCTCCTGTTCAGACAGCCTTCGACTTTTGACTGAGCCAGAGGCGCAATTACGACAGAGAGCCCGAAGCCTTCGCTAGTCGAGGCCACACGCCTTTGCGCCAGAGATGTCGCAGCCATTAATTCGATATGCGTCAGGCCGAGAACTGGCGTCTCTTTGCCGCCCTGATTTCGCGGGCTTGCTGTTCCTGCCCGATCCGGAAAGAGGCTTCGACAAAGTCCATATGGCGTCGGGCCGCCGCGTCGGCGCGGTCGGGATCTCCGTCGATGATGGCCTGAGCGATTTCCTTGTGTTGCTGCAGCAGCGCCTCTCCGGTGCCGTCCATCGTGCGCAGAAAGCGGCGGTTGTAGAACACACCCTGGCGGGTGAGATCATAGATTGATGCCATCATGTGGATAAGCGTCGTATTCTGGCTCGCGTCGGCGACTGCGGCATGCAACCGGAAATCCGCCTCTTCACTGGCATCCTGATCATCATTCTCCCACGCATTCTGCATGTCTTCGATGATTTCAGCGATCCGCTCTTTGTCTGATTGTGTCGCCCGCTGTGCGGCAAGTCGGCTTGCAAACGCCTCTTGTTCGCGCCGGTATTCAAGATAGTCGTAAAAGGCACTGCCGTGCCGCGCATAAAGCGACAACAGGGCAGGGGACATCGCCCTGCCGGTGAGGGCTGCAATAAATGTGCCCTCGCCGTGGCGCACCGTGACCAGACCGCGATTTTCCAGAATCTGAAGTGCCTCGCGCAGTTTTGGCCGCGAAACACCAAGAGCTTCGGCGAGGTCTCTTTCTGACGGGATTTTCCGACCCTCTTTCAGGATGCCGTCCACGATCATGGTCTCGATTTGGGCAACAACGGCGTCGGCGACTGATTCGTGACCTACGGGATCAAAGAGGCTGTTCTCGCTCATAATTCCTGTCCGGATGCTGAAAGGGTGGGCGCTAAGGTTGTTTATAAAGTTTACCACTAGAGCTCAATATTGCAAGAACTACTACCCAAAAATACGGATATCCAGATTATTCGTAACTCCTTGTTAGTATTTGAGTTCAAGAATCGCGGCAGAAAAATACTGGGAAAACCATGGTGCCGTGATTTGACAATCGATCACTCAGGTTTCTACCGAGAGGTAAATAAAATTATTGACTGAATTCTCTGGTTAATAATATTTACCAATAGGGCCGTGGATGCGGCGAGAGTTGCAGCCGGACCGTTGGCTGATCTTTACCTTGGAGGAGAACACATGAAGACCACCTTGACATCGCTCGCCGTTGCGGCCTCGCTATTGGCGGCCCCGGTCGCCCATGCCGCAGACAAGATGCTGCTGAAAACCCCGATTGCGTTCTCGACCGCATTGCCGGGTCTCGGGTCGCCGATCCCGCGTGTGGCCGAACAACTGGACCTGATGTCCGGCGGCACATTGAAGATGAAGGTTTACGAGCCCGGCAAGCTGGTCCCACCCTTCGAGATTCTGGATGCGGTGTCTTCTGGCAAGATCAACTCGGGCTATACCACCGCAGGTTACTGGGCGGGCAAGATACCTGCCGCGCCGCTGTTCTCGGCCGTTCCGTTTGGCCCCGAGGCGGGCGAATACATGGCGTGGTTGTACTATGGCAACGGCATGAGCCTGTATCAGGAGATGTATGATCAGGCTGGTTTCAACGTTCACGTCATCCCTTGCGCGATCATCGCCCCCGAAACTTCGGGCTGGTTCGCGAATGAGATCAACAGCCGAGAAGACCTGAACGGCCTGAAGATGCGCTTTTTCGGTCTGGGCGGTGAAGTGATGCAGAAACTGGGCGTGGCGACCTCGCTGCTGCCCGGTGGCGAAATCTTCCCGGCACTGGAAAAAGGCGCGATTGACGCGACCGAATTCTCGATGCCTGCCATCGACGCGCGTCTCGGCTTCCACAAGCTGGTCAAGTACAACTACTTCCCCGGCTGGCACCAGCAAGCGACCGTGTTCGAGCTGATGATCAACAAGGACGTCTGGAACGAGGCTAGCGATCAGCACAAGGCGATCATCGAAAACGCATGCAAAGCCTCGATGGCCGACAGCTTTGCCGAAGGTGAGGCGATCCAACATGCGGCCTTGTTGGACAACGTCGAAAACAACGGCGTCCAGATCAAGCAGTGGAATGATGAAATGCTGTCGACCTTCCGCGCGACTTGGGAAGAGGTTGCTGCCGAACAAGCCGCAAACGACGAATTCTTCGCCAAAGTTCTGGCCGACATGACTGAGTTCCGCGACGGCTATGCCGTCTGGAAAGAGAACGCGTTCCTCCCCCGCAAGTAAAATAATCGCTTGCGATCGTCTGAGGGCGGCCCCTCCCGCCGCCCTCGGGCAATGCTGATTTTCTTTATTTTCCCAAACGACCAGGGCGCATTCACGTCCCCATCGCCGAAATCTCGAGGAGGAGACCATGGCCGAGACACAGCGTCAGCACGACGACCCGATTGAAGTCTATGAAAGCATCCTTGAGCATGGTGAGCCCGACCGTCAGAGGCTGGCGGTGGCTATCGACAACGGCGTCAAAGCAGTGGGTCATGTGGTCATGTGGGCCAACCTGTTGCTGGTTGCAGCCATCGTATCGCAAGTGGCGATGCGCTATCTGCTAAACCAGAACTATCCTAAGCTGGACGAGATCCAGTGGCATTTCTACGGGCTGGTGACGATGATCGGTATCTCGTATGCCTTGGTCACCGACAGCCATGTGCGGGTCGACCTGCTGCATATGCAGCTCAGCCAGCGCGTGCGCCGGATCATCGAGATCATCGGAATCCTCACCCTGCTTGTGCCGTTCATCTATCTGATGATCGATCAGGGATACGACTATTTCTACGAAAGCTGGAGGGTCAACGAATCCTCAGACAGCCCGACCGGTCTGCCTGCGCGTTGGGCCTTGAAAGGCGTGATCCCGGCCAGTTTTGCATTGCTGGGATTGGCGGCGGCGGCGCGGCTGATCCACGATGTGCACGCCCTGTTCATGAACTTGGATGAGGAACGCCAGGGCAAAGGCCTGCGCCTGATCATCTGGGCCTTGCTGGGCTTCGCTGTGGTCGCAACAGCGCTGACCTTCCTCGTTGAAACGACCGAGGAAAAGCTGGTCATCGCCATGTTCCTGACCTTCATCGCGTTGCTGTTTACCGGCTTCCCGGTGGCGTGGACTCTGGCTGGTGTCGGTGTCGCCTATTGCGGACTGGCCTATCTGTTCGACAACGGCCTGATGAACTGGACCGGACTTGAGGAAACGCTGACCGGGCTGGACTATCTGACGCTGGGCGCGGTGGTGAACAGGGTCTATGCCACCATGTCGAACGCTGTTCTTGTGGCGTTGCCGATGTTCATCTTCATGGGTCTGATGCTGGATGAATCCGGCGTGGCTGAGCGTCTGATGACCTCGATGCAGCGCTTGTTTGGTACGGTGCGCGGCGGGTTGGCGATCACGGTCACCATGATAGGGATCATCCTCGCCGCCTCGACTGGCATCATCGGAGCCTCGGTCGTTCTGCTGGGCGTGTTGTCTCTGCCCTCGATGATGGAGCAGAAATACAGCCCTTCGCTGGCCGCTGGTGTGGTCAGTGCATCTGGAACGCTGGGCATCCTGATTCCGCCCTCGATCATGCTGGTGATTATGGCGGATCAGATGGCTCTGTCGGTGGGTGATCTGTTCATGGCCGCAGTATTCCCCGGTGTGATCATCGGTGCGCTATATCTGACCTATATCTTCGTGATCGCCCTGATCAAACGCGACGTGGCCCCGGTGCCCGAAGGCGCAACCCGTCCCGATTGGGCCGCCGTGAAAGACGTGCTGATTGCCGTTCTGCCTACGCTGGCGTTGATCCTCGCCGTTCTGGGTTCAATCTTTGCGGGTCTGACCACGCCGACTGAAGCCTCGGGCGTAGGCGCGCTGGGTGCCACACTGCTGGCGCTGGGATATCGCAAGCTGACGCTGGCCAAACTGGTGAATGTGCTGAAGGCCACGTTCAATACCACCGCCTATATCTTTGCGATCTTCCTGGGCGCGACCGTGTTCTCATACGTCCTACGGGAACTGGGCGGCGATGCGTTGATCGAGGATATGATCCATGGGACCGGGCTTGGCCCCAACGGCACCGTGTTCATGATCCTGTTCATCGTTTTCCTGCTGGGCTTTGTGCTGGACTGGATCGAAATCACGCTAATCGTCCTGCCCCTGATGCGCCCCATCGTGAATGGACTGGGTTTGGATATCGACGGCTTTGGCGTCATCGATGAACCCGCACTGGTGTGGTTCGTGATTCTTGTGGCGGTGACCTTGCAGACCTCGTTCCTGACGCCCCCAGTTGGGTTTGCGCTTTTCTACCTGAAAGGGGTCTGCCCGCCCGAGATCAAGCTGACCGATATCTACAAAGGGATCATTCCGTTTGTGATCCTGCAGTTGACCGGACTGTTCTTTGTCTTCCTCTGGCCGCAATTGGCGACCTGGCTTCCTTCGGTCGCGTATTAAGGAGGGCTACGGGATGACCGACGCCGATCTGATCAAGCGTTTGCAGGCCATTTGCGGGCGGCGGCGCGTATTGACCTCAGCCCGCAGCACCCGGCGTTTTCGACGGGGGTTCAGATCGGGTGAAGGCGATGCGCTGGCGGTGGTTCAACCTTCCACGTTGCTGGAACAATGGAAGGTGCTGCAAGTCTGTGTTGCCGCCGATAAAATCGTCATCATGCAAGCCGCCAATACTGGTTTGACTGAAGGCTCGACTCCCAAGGGCAGCTATGACCGTGATGTGGTTCTGATCAACACGCGGCGGATGGATGATCTGCATCTGATCAATGACGGCAAGCAGGTCATCAGCTTTCCGGGCAGCACGCTTTTTGCGCTGGAAAAGCTGCTGGACCCGATCGGCCGCCAACCGCATTCGGTGATCGGATCTTCCTGCATCGGGGCGTCGGTCGTGGGTGGGGTGTGCAACAATTCGGGCGGCTCACTTGTCGAGCGGGGCCCTTCTTACACTGAGCTGTCACTATACGCTCGCATCGCGCAGGGTGGTGCGCTTGAATTGGTAAACCATCTAGGCATGCAATTGGGCGATACGCCCGAGGAAATCCTGACCCGGCTACAGAACGGTGATTTCTCAGCAACCGATGTCGAGATAGATAACCGCAAAGCCTCCGACACTGACTACGCCCGCCGGGTGCGCAACGTAGACGCTGATACCCCGGCCCGGTTCAATGCTGACAAGTCCCGTTTATACGAGGCTGCGGGATGTGCCGGAAAACTCGCCGTCTTCGCCGTGCGGCTGGACACCTATGCCAAGAACGAAACCGAACGTACTTTCTATGTCGGAGCGAAGAATACTGGGGCGCTGACAGAGCTGCGTCGCCACATCCTTTCAGGTTTCAAGACCCTACCGGTCAGCGCGGAGTATATGCATGAAGAGGTGTTTGATATCTCAGACCGCTACGGCAAAGACACTATGGTGATGATTGACAAGCTGGGCACCGACCGTTTGCCCACTTTCTTTGCGCTGAAAGGCGCGGTGGACGCGCGGTTGGAAGGTTTGCCGGGCCTCAACAATTTCACCGACCGTTTCATGCAATTCGCGATGCGGTTCTGGCCTGATATTCTGCCGCGTCGGATACGAGCCTATCGGGATCGGTATCCGCATCACCTGATCCTCCAGACGAGAGATGGGGGTATAGACGAAGCGCGCGTGTTGCTGGAAAAGATGACGGCGAATGAACAGCTGGATTTCTTCGAATGCAATCCGCGCGAGGCAAAGATGGCTGGCTTACATCGCTTTGCCGCCGCTGGTGCTGCCATCCGCTATATGAAGGTTCATGCTGCCGAAGTCGAAGATATCATTGCTCTGGATATCGCGCTGCGCCGCAATGACAGCGACTGGTTCGAGGATCTGCCGCCCGAGATCGCGGATCAACTGGTCAGCAAGCTCTACTACGGTCACTTCATGTGCCATGTGCTGCATCAGGATTACATCGTCAAAAAGGGGGCTGACCCAAAGGCATTGAAATCCGCAATGCTGGAGCTGCTGGACAAACGCGGCGCTGAATACCCGGCTGAGCACAATGTCGGGCACCTATATGCAGCCAAACCGGCTTTGGCGGCCTTCTACAAGTCGATCGATCCCACGAACAGCATGAACCCGGGCATCGGCAAGATGTCCCGGAACAAGCACTATTCTTGAAGCAAATCGATCCGCAGCCGATTTGCTTTATTTAAAGCTTCGGCTGTCTTTGATCTGGTCCCAGGCCCAGACGACTTCTTGCAGCTGTTCCTCCTGAGACCGGTCACCGCCGTTCATATCGGGGTGCAGTACCTTGATCAGCTTTTTATATGCCTTGCGAATCTCGGCCTTGGACCAGCTGTCCTGCGCTTCGAGGATCTCGATCGCGCGACGTTCAGTCGGAGGCAGGCGGCGGCCGCCGGAATTGGCGCGGCCGGGATTCTTGGTGGCGTTCTCACCCAGAACCTGATGCGGATCCTCGATGCCCAGACGTGCCCACGCTCGCGCTTCGGGGTCGCCCATGGGTTTGGTTTCACGCTCCCACACTTTGTCCTTCGAGCGCTGAGCGTTCAACTCGGCCTCGGTGGTGCCGTCGAAGAAATTCCATTTCTGGTTATATTCGCGCACATGTTGCTGGCAGAACCAGAAAAAATCATCCAGCACGTCCGGTGCTTTGGGCGCGCGGAACTTTCCAGCCTCTTCACAGCCTTCATGATCACAGATTCGCACCGAAGTTTCGGACGCACCCGACATGCCCCGACGGCCACGCGGCTTCTTTTTCTTAGCGGTGGATACGGACATATCGAATCCGAAGGGATCTGACTTTACCATCTGCACAACCTCACGAAGGCATCTTTTCGACTCGGAGGCAGCAGTTTAATCTAAGCAGCCGAAAGTAGAAGAGGGGAACGGCAATTTATTTGCCGTTGAGCAAAAAAATGAGCGTGACCGACGAAATCCGTAACCGATTGCAGGCAGCATTTGATCCGACTGAGCTTGATGTAGTCGATGACAGCGAAAGCCACCGCGGTCATGCAGGCTATCAAGAGGGTGGAGAGAGCCATTTCAACGTTCGCATCCGGTCGGAAGCCTTTACTGGCCAGACTCGTGTTGCCCGCCATCGCGCGGTTCATAAAGCGTTGGGAGACATCGTGCCGCGTATCCATGCGCTGGCGTTGGATATTGATGTATAGCGGTCAAAACCTCGGGCGTAGTCAAATTTGCGCGTGTCCGAATTTGATTGACCCGCCAGAATCGCCAACTGCAGAGTTAGAATGATTGGGTTGGCTTGGCACACAGCCCACTTTCAGAGGGAAAATAGCTGATCTCGAATTCATTGCAGATTTAACCTCGATCAAAGAACTGCAATTCATCGCTCTTTAAATTCGCCACGTCGTTCTCTGGCCTGCCAGAGCGATCGGAGTAATGGATTAAGAGGGCTCAAAATGGCTGATGGGTGTGATTGTGACCGTAACGCTCTCATATATCAAACCGTGGATGCGGCCTTAACCCTTGGCCTGTCGGTCGCGCACCCAGTTGGTAACACTGAATCCTTACCGCTGCAGCAAGCGATCGGGCGTGTTCTGGCTGAGGAGTGTTACAGTAGGGTCGACATGCCAGCCTTCGACAATTCGGCCATGGATGGATACGCCATTCGGACTGGTGATCTGGACGAAGGGACTGAGTTTGAATTGCCGATAGGCGGGCGAATGGCCGCCGGTGATAGCGGAATGCACAACGCACCAGTGGGCAGCGCCTTGCGTATTTTTACCGGCGCTCCGGTTCCAACTGAGTTTGATGCCGTTCTTATGCAAGAGGACTGCAGTGTAATCGCAGACCGCATTCGATTTTCTCGTCGGCCCAAGCCCGGTCAACACATACGCCGCACGGGCGAGGATTTACAGGTCGGGGCCCAGATTCTGTCCCGCGGATGTGAGATTACTGCGCGCGAAGCTGCCGTTCTGGCGTCTTCTGGTCACGGGCGCGTCAAGGTATATCGCAAACTGAAGGTGACAATTTTTTCGACTGGCAGTGAGTTGCGCGAGCCGGATGAAGTGCTGGGCCCCGGCCAGATTTACAACTCCAATAGGTATATGCTGTTAGCTTTGTTGAACAAGCCATGGATTGATTTAACGGATTGCGGCGAGATCGAAGATGCCCCCAAACTTCTGAAGCGCGTGTTGGAGGAGGCTTGTGAAACGTCTGATCTAATCGTCACAACAGGTGGCGTTTCGGTGGGGGATGAAGATCATATGCCTCGCCTGTTCAAGGAAATTGGCGGTGAGACTGATGTGATGAAGGTGGCAATGAAGCCGGGCAAGCCAATCATGTTCGGGCGCCGTGGGGATGCGCTATATGTAGGGCTACCGGGCAATCCAGTATCTGCTTATGTCACATGGCAGATCATCGGGTCGCATATGATGGCGCGGAAGGCAGGATTGAGCCACACTCAGCCGGAAAGCGAGCAAGCTGTTCTGGCAGAGCCATTGCAACGCCAAGCAGGTAGGCAGGAATATCGGCCGGTGCGGATTGAAGGCACATCACCAGAGGGAACTCCGCAGTTGCGATGTCTGGCGGCATCCTACAGCGGGCGGGTGGCATTGCTGGCACAGTCCGACGGGTTGGCGGTAATCCCGGCAGAGACCGCGCACCTACCTAAAGGGCACCGGATTGAGTTTTTGAGATTTAACCGACTGTTTTGACGACCGGTAATAAGCTCAGGTCCTTAAACATATAGGTTGTGGGTTCCAGTCGATTTTCGAACGGGTTGCGGCAATAGTTTGGAATTTCGCCAGAGATTTGAAAACCCAGCGACTGGTACAATACCCGTGAAGGATCGGAGCTACGGGTATCCAGAACCAGCAAGGATTTTCCCAGTTCAACCGCCCGCGTTTCCAAAGCGGTCATCAGGGCGCGTCCCAGCCCACGGCGGCGGGCATCGGGGTGGACCAGCAGTTTGGCAACATCTGCACGATGGGGCTGGTTTGGCATTGTGGCCTGAATCAATTGCACTGTACCTTGAATGCGTCCATCACCATAGGCAACGAACAGATCGAGCGTGCCTTGGCGCAGGCCGGGGCGCACCCGATCCCGCCAATATGTAAGGGCGGCTTCGTGTGAAAATGGCAGGATGAAACCTATGCTGGCACCGGTATGCACGCACCGATGAAGGATATCCGACAAATCCTCCAGTGCGGCATCGAAAAAGGCCTCGGACAAGCGCGAGATCATATTAGCACCAGCAGATAACGCGCGCCTCGTTTCGCCCCGGTTTCAAACTGCGTGGGTCCGGACAAGTGATAGCGCAGACAGTCGCCGCCGCTGAGTGCGTGGCGCACTCCGTCTACTGTCAGCGCCAATTCGCCGTCCAGAACAATCAGATGATGTTCCTGCCCCGGTTTGGGTGGTGTCTCGTAGTTTATGACGGTTTCGCGGGGCAGATGGCCCTCCATCACTTCACCGCTGAGCCCCGTCGCCGGAGGTGAGACCGACCGGCGCGTAAAACCGCTTTCGGCGTCGTGCCATTCGGGTTGCTTTTCAAAAGGCACCTTAGGGTCGAAACTGTCCTCGACCATCATCAACAAGCGCGACATCGGCAAGCTGTAAGCCGCACATAAACGTCCAAGGGTTTCGGCGGTTGGGCTAACATCACCATTTTCCATCCGCGAAAGGGTGGCTCGGCTGATACCGCTTTGGTCCGCCAGTTGTTCAAGCGACCAGCCACGGCCCTGACGCAGCTCGCTCAGACGTTTTGCAAGGCGGTTTGAGAGGTTGTCTAGCATAGATCAAATATGGGAATCAGTTTCATAATTGAGAATTATACCAAAAATAATGTAGTGCGCAACAAAAAAGGGCGCGGAATATCCGCGCCCTTAACTGCTCGGGTTGCCAGATAACTTACTTCCAGCCAACCTCATTAAAGATTTTTTGGGCCTCGGGGATGTTCTTGGCGACTTCCGAAAGGTTCACCTCATCCGCTTTGAAATTACCCAACGTTGCAACGTTGTCGGCCAGTGCTACACCTTCGACCGCTGGAAACTCATCGTTTCCGTTTGAAAAATATACCTGGGCCTGATCGCTTGCGAGATATTCGAGGAACTTGATGGCGTTCTCTTTGTTCGGCGCGTTCGCCGCGACACCTGCGCCCGACAGATTCATATGAGCGCCCTCGGCGTCTTGAGCCGGGAACTGCACGCCGATCATATCGATATCTGCGCTCAGGCCTTTTACGTCTTTGCGCATAGCACGAGCAAAGTAGTAGGAGTTTGAAACAGCGATCTCACACTCGCCGGAAACGATACCGCGCAGCTGGTCGGTGTCACCGCCCTGTGGCTCGCGGGCCATATTGGCGACAACGCCTTCGGCCCATTTCTTGGCTTCTTCCGCACTGTGGTTGGTGATGATCGACGCCAAAAGTGTCTGGTTATAAGTGTTGCTTGACGACCGTATACAGATCAGTCCTTCATACTCTGGCTTGGCCAGTTCCAGATAAGTGGCTGGGGGATTGGCAACGTCGGCCTTGTCGTAAAAGATGATCCGTGCGCGCTGCGAGAATCCGTACCACTGATTGTCCTGATCCTGCAGATTGGCCGGGATGCGTTCTTCCAGCACTGCACTTTCGATGGGCTGCAGAATACCAGCATTCTTGGCGCGGGCCAGACGTGATGTGTCGACTGTTAGAAGGATATCGGCAGGTGAATTCGCACCTTCGGCTTCCATCCGCGCGATCAACTCATCTGCTTTGCCTTCAATGCGGTTGATGGTGATGCCGGTGGCGTCTTCGAAGTCAGAATACAGGCGCTCATCAGTGTCATAGTGGCGCGAAGAATAAAGGTTCAGCTCACCTTCGGCTGCAGCCGAGGTGGAGATCAGAGCCGTCAAGGCGACGGCGATACACGTGGAGGATTTCAGCATGATGTGTCCCAACATTAGAATTCGGTGCGGGCGCTTACCCGACTGAAATAGTCAATTAGACAATTTGGCAGGAGATGCAAGCAATTCTGACAAAATTACTTGGTCAAATTGTCGCCGCGCTTGAAGGCTTTAGCGACAAGGCATCGGATACTGCAGTTGAGTTGCCGGTGCAGCCATTATTCGGAGTGAACCGCGTAGGCTCTGCGCGCCCCATTTTATGTCAAATGCATGGGTGATCGCGTGCCCTCTGGCCGCAGCCGAGACCAATTCAAGTGACATAGTCCTATCTGTTGGGGCTAAATCAAACTTGTAGAACCACCTAAGACCAACCGCTTTAGAGCTATGCTGTCATGAACATTTTCTAATGCGGCGTCTAAGCGTGCCTTGCTCCGATGCGTTCGCAGGTTAACAAATTAGCGTGGTCCACAATACGGCTGACCGCAATGGAAAATTTGGCATCACTGATAGTCAGCGCGACACGTACCCAATCGTTCAAGCCGTCGCCAAAGGCTGATCCGGGCATGACGGCCACGCCAGCTTGCAATAGGTCCCAGGCGTAGGCCTCTCCGTTAAGACCAGTGGCTGAGACGTTGATAAGTGCAAACATCCCTGCCTTTGGCCGGTGCACTGTCAGCTTCGTTTCGGCGCGCAGTTGCTCGGCCAACAGGGTGGCGCGCGACGCAAATCGTTCAGCCATATCAGGGGCCACTTCGGATCCGCTTCGGATCGCTAGTTCTGTCATGTCTGCAATAAAAGGCTGGTTCCCGAACAGCATGGTTTCGGAAAAAGGTAGCAAAGCCTCACAAAATGAGACGGGTCCGACACACCAACCGCTGCGGAACCCTGGGGCCGCATGTGATTTCGAGATCGAAGAAACCGCGATAACGCGATCAGCCAGATTCGACATAGCTAATGGCGAAAAAAAGCTCGCGCCTTCATAGACGAGTTCTTCATAGACTTCGTCTGAGATAATCCACAAATCATGTTTGATCGCCAATTGTCCAATCTCGGCAATGTCTGCCTCGGTCAGAATTGCACCTGTGGGGTTGTGTGGTGTGGTTAGTAAAATAGCACGACTGCGCGATGTTATCCGCGGCGCGATGTCCTGCGCCTGCATGCGAAATCCGCATTCGGGTCGAAGCGGAACGGGCACCACGTCGGCGCCACACGCGCGAATAACCCCTTCGTAAGTCGCATACATCGGATCCCCGACAAGAACCTCGTCTCCGGTCTGAGCCACCCCGGCCATTACTGCAAACAATGCGGTTTGGGTTCCGGGGAAGCACAAAACATTCTCAGGTTCAAAAACTCGCCCGCGGTTGGCTGTGTAGCGTTCGGCAATCGCTGTAAGTAAACCAGGTTCACCGTGGCCATTGGAATACCCAGTGCGCGCAGCCCTTAGCGAAGATACGGTGGCTTCAATCAGTGTATCTGGAACAGTGACGTCTGGTTCGCCAATCGTCATCTCGACGATATCCGCACCAGTTTTGATAAGCTCTCTTGCTTTCAGGTGTACACCCCATTTCGCCCCTCCCAAGTCGGCGAGCCGCTTAGTTACGTCCGTGGTTCTCAAGGCTGCCTCATTTCTTTGGTTAACGGAATTCTGATGATCGCACTGATGGCTGTCAGCCCAATCTGCGCCAGTTGCCCATCAGAGAAAGCGTCCGGGATGGCGCTACCTTCAAGCCAAAGCCCATCAAGTACCGCGTTGCAGGCGATCGCTAGTTGAGTTGCCTCGGATGCTTTGACCGAACGTCCGGATTCGTTCAATGCCGCAACGATCTGTTTCTCAAGTTGGTCGCGAAAATAGGTATAGGTCTGTTGGTGGATGCACTGCATTTTGGGGTCATGGAGCACCCGGTTCAGAAACCCGGCCCATAACGCAAGGGCAGCCGGATCAACTACCGGAGGCTGTAGCGACGCAATCACAGAATTGGTTAGCTGAGACACTGCGGTTCCATCACCTGCCGCGGCTGTTGTTTGATCGGTCAGAGCGTTCATGTGATGTTCATAAGCGGCCTGAATCAGCTCCTCTTTCAATAAGAAACAATGCCGGATCAATCCCTGCGTAACGTTTGCGCGAGGGGCAATTTCGCGGACAGTTGCGCCGTGTAAACCTATCTCGGCAATCAGGTCCAACGTCGCCTGAATCAGAGCTTCACGTCGAGATTCGGCAGATTGACGCGTGAATTTCCGACCTTGGGTTATCATTTCCAATCCATGAAATGCCATTGTTATGCAGTTGTATAATTATGAATACTATTGATTATCGCAAGGTGATTTTAACCAAGGATTGGATCAAGAATGGGCGGCTATTCTTGTAATAATCGTTCTGCGGTACACAGGGTTGGAAACGATGATGAACCACCCAACAAAGACCTAACCGGGTAGAACGGGCTATATCAAAGCCGTCGACAGTATTGGAGCGTAGCTCAGTAGGATCAGAACGGTGGCAACTGCGATTAGAAAGGGCCAAAGAGATTTGAGAATAGCCCCCGGGCTCGTGCCGCTCATTGTGGAAGCGATGTAGAGACCGATTCCGACAGGTGGCGTCAGCAGGCCCAGAACCAGATTCAGGCAAACGACAACACCGAATTGATATGGGCTGATATCATAGGATCCGGTTGCGATGGGCAAAAGAATGGGTGTGATTAGAATGATCGCTGCGATGCCGTCGATGACCATTCCAACCAAAAGCAGGGCGAGATTGACGATCAGCAGAAACAGAAACGGATCGGATGTAATTGAGGTGATCAAACCTGCCAGATGTTGGGGGATTTCTTCGTAGATAATAACCCAGCCGAAAACGTTGGCGGCGGCGATCATGAACAGGATCATCGACGCGTTTGAGGCAGTTCTTTTGAACATCTCGCCCAAGTTTTGAGGTTTAAGATCGCCGTAGATCAACCATCCGACCAGAAATGCGATCAGCGAGGCAATGGCGGCGGATTCGGTTGGCGTGGCGATGCCGAACAGGATGCCTCCGATAATCGAAACAGGGATCAGTAGGGCGGGCAGGGCAGCGATCAGAGCGCGCATCGTGTCGCGGCGTGACATCCAGACGCCCTTGGGAAACTGCTGCGACCACCCAATCAAAGTGATCACCAGCGCAAAGGCTCCGGCTAGAAGTAGCCCCGGAATGATTCCTGCGATGAACATGTCGCCAATCGGGATCTGAGCCAGAACTCCGAAGATGACAAACATCATTGAGGGCGGAATAACGGGCGCCAGCAGGCCTCCCGCCGCTGTGGTCGCGGCGGCAAAGCCTTTGTCATAGCCTTCTTCTTCCATCGCGGGGACCATGGCGCGCGACATTACGGCAATCTGCGCGGTGGCAGAGCCAATGATGGCGGCCATGAACATGTTGGCTAACAGGTTGATATAGGCAAGCCCGCCTCGGAACCCGCCCACAAAGACACGCGCCAAAGCAACCAGGCGACGCGTCATGCCGCCTTCGTTCATCAGCTCTCCGGTTAACATGAACAGGGGAATCGCCAGCAGGCCATAATTCTCCAGCCCGCCAAACATCTTCTGGGCAAAACTGTCATAGAGAACAGTATTACCGCTCTCCCAGATGTACCAGATCGCCGTAATTGCAAGAACGATGGCGACGGGAACCGACAAAAGCAGCGCGGCCAGAAAGACAATCGGGCTCATGATTGCGCGCCCTTAGTTTGCCAAGCCAGCAGGTGCATCGTGGAATGCAATGTGGCCCCCTGAGCGAATAACCACATGACCAGCCAGAACAGATATTTCGGCAGCCCGAGAGTCAGGGTTGGCTCAGCATAGATGAAATTGAAAGTGTTGCCCTGAAAGGTCGCTGTATCGAATCCAGCGCGCGCGATGTCCAAAGGTAGGAACCAGCGCCAGCAGAAGTACAGCATCGCGGCTGCGAAGATGAACACCACGGCATCAACAAATTTCGCGATGATTTTCGCAACGTGGGAGGGGACA
This sequence comes from Ruegeria sp. CL5, assembly GCF_056536485.1. Classification (NCBI taxonomy): domain Bacteria; kingdom Pseudomonadati; phylum Pseudomonadota; class Alphaproteobacteria; order Rhodobacterales; family Roseobacteraceae; genus Ruegeria; species Ruegeria sp. CL5. The sequence goes on along the minus strand of NZ_JBQFPS010000016.1, from coordinate 16,605 downwards.
GCATCAACAAGAAGCGTGATCGAGACCGAGTTGCGGTGATGTAATGCTGCTGATGCGCCAAGAAACGTCATCCAGACCATCGCATAGATCGCCAACTCATCCACCCAGAATAGCGCGTTTCCTGCTGTGCGTGTCACCACGTTCAGCAAGATCAACAGGGTCACGCAGACCGCCAAGCCTGCGGCACACCACAACTCTACTCGCGCCCAGGCGGCGGACAGCCGGTACAACATTGCCGATCCCCTATGAAAAAGGGCGCAGGATCGACCCGCGCCCTTTCCTTAATGTATTCACCTTTATTTGGTTTCTGCCGCAGTCGACCGCAATGCGTCAAGGGATGAGGTTTTTTCCGACCAGATACCGTTCCATTCCTCGATGGCATCGCCGAAGAACGAGGCATCCACTTTCTTGTAGGCCTTGCCGGTTCCCTCGATCTGATCCAGCCACTTGGCCTCGTTGGAGACATAGGCATCGATGGTGCTGTCCACATGCTTGGCCATCAGATCGCCAATCATTGCGCGATCTTCATCGGATAGACCGGCCCAGACCTTGGCCGAAACCAGACCGACCATTGGGAACATCATGTGGTCCGACTGCACGATCGTATCGGCGTGATCATAGTATTTCAGAACCCAGATCAATTCGGCATCCATGTCGATGGCATCGACCTGACCATTGGCCAGTGCGTCGTAGACCGCCGGCAGGGGCATCGGAGTCGGAGCAGCCCCAACTGCGTTGTAGAAATCAAGGATCGGCGTGAAAGGCGTGATCCGAAGTTTCAATCCTGACAAGTCGTCAGCTGATGACACTTCACCCCGGCTGACGATCTGGCGCAGGCCAGCCATACCGTAGCCAACGCCCACGACGCCAACCTGACCGGGCAGGGGCTCCAGCATTGATTTGGCGGTATCCGAACGCAGGATACGCCCGGCATGGCCAATATCATCCGCCAGGTAGGGGGCGTAAAACGCACCCAATTCTGGCGCGCGGTTCGATACCTCGGCCACCGTCATGAATGCCATGTCAAGCGCACCGGTCTGAAGCTGCTGCAACATCTCGGCCTCGTTCCCTAACTGGCGGGCCGGAAAAACCGAAACGGAATGGGCGCCACCACTGGCTTCATTCAACTCGGCCCCAAAGGACTCTGCTGCTTTGGTCCAGATATGCGGGGGTGGAGTAATTAGGCCCAGACGGAATTCATCTGCATTGGCGGCCAGCGATGTCACAGCCAGCGCGGCTGCAGATGCGGCGATCTTAGCAAAATGTTTCATGTGTTTCCCTGTTTTATTGTTGGTGTCAGAGTGTGACCCAGCCTTCTGGCGGCTCTTTGCCCGGATGCACGGTCTGGCACTGCGGGCATGTTCGGTCGTTTTCCGATGCATAGAATTTTTCGTAGACCGGCGGCAAGTCTTTGACGATGGACTGCAGTTGCATCTCGGCCCGATGAACGAGCGATCCGCACTCAAAACAGTACCACTCGATAGCGTCCAGTTCACCTGTCTGCCGTTTGGGTTCTATAACCAACCCGATGGAGCCTTCCTGAGGGCGCTGCGGAGAATGACGTACATGGGGCGGCAGCAGAAAAATATCGCCCTCGTGGATCGGGACGTCGTAGAACTCATTCCCATCAAACAGTTTCAATACCATGTCACCTTCTAGCTGGTAGAAAAACTCCTCGACCGGGTCGTCATGGTAGTCGGTCCGCTTGTTCGGTCCACCAACCACAGTGACCATCAGGTCGGCATCTTCCCAGATCTGTTGATTGCCGACAGGCGGTTTCAGCAGGTGACGGTGTTCGTCGATCCATTTCTGAAAGTTGAATGCTCTTAACTTCGACATATCGCACTCCCTGTTAGTAGAAGATTGGCCTGTTTTCCCATAACCGCAAAGAAATTATCTGCATTTAGATATCTGATTTGCTTATATCTATCGGGCTAAACCTTAAGTCCGCTTTCTTCGAACCCATTGCGAATGATCTCTTCTTCAGCCTTTGTCAGTTCTAACATCGGGGGCCGTACCCGCCCGCCAGTTTGTCCCAATAGTTCCTGCCAGTATTTGCCAAAGGCGGTGGGTTTGTCCGCAGGCCGGGTACGCTTCATTGCGTCCCGCACTGGGTTCAGGCTGTCGAACACCTTGCGTGCTTCATCTGCTTTGCCCGCAAAGGCCAGCCGCGTGTATTCATTCATCCGCTGGTCGTTTTTGCTCTGCAACAGGTAGGGTGGTGACGAGCACAGGTACAGTTTCCAGTTCAGTTCGAGGATGTTATCCAGCCACTCATGTTCGGCTGAGGTAGAGACTTGAATCTTGTCGCCGACCATATGGGTCAGCTTCACGTACATCTCGCGCGGGACCGAGTATTTGATCGCAACGATATTGGGCAGATCGGCAATCCGCGCGCATTCCTCGGGTTGCATGAGATATCCGCTGTCCGGATGGCTCCACATCGCGATTCCAATATCAAGCTCGTCGCAGAACCGCTTATAATATTGGTACAGAACCTCTCCGCGGTCCTGAACAAAACTCAGAACAGGTGCATGCAGAACGACGTAGTCGGCACCACAATTTTGCGCATGGCGCGCCAGGTCCAGCGCTATGTCCATGTTCTGATCCGAAACTGAAACGATCACACCGGCCCTGCCCGCACATTCATCGACGGCTACCTCAAAGTTTCGTTTGCGCTCTTCAAGGGTCATCGAAAAGAATTCGCCTTGTTTGCCCGCTACAAACAGGCCCTGAATACCCAGATCGTCAATCCAGTGCCGGATATTCGACCTCAACCCTGCCTCATCCAGCGTAAGGTCGTCATTGAACGGATTCAGGGCTGCTGCCCAAATTCCTGTCATATGTTCGCGCGCATAGGCTTTTGCATCGTGCTTGGAGTATTTCATATCAGACGGGCCTTCCGGTTGACCGCACCATGAAAGCCCGATCATTCCACCTGATCCAATGCGAAAGCCGGGAATTGGGTATCGGAAAATAGAATATCCATGGATTATCAATTTAGAAAACTTTAGCGCTGGAGTAGGCTTGCCGCATGAAGATCGGATTGATTGGTAAAGGCGCGATTGCGCAATATGTTTCGAACGCGGTACAGGCCCGGGGACATTCGGTTTGCGCGGTGCTGGTGAGATCGGGCAGCATTTCGCAAAATCCGGAACTGTTTGTAGATTCGGTTTCGAATCTCACGGCGAATTCGGAACTGGTGATTGATTGCGCGGGCCATCGGGCACTGGAGGAGTATGGGCCTCAGATTCTGGCTTGCGGCGTCGATCTGGTTACCGTTTCCATTGGCGCACTGGCGGGTCAGAGGGTGGCAGATGCGTTGGCATCGGCCGCACGGGAAGGTGGGGCAAAGCTGCATCTGGCCAGCGGTGCGATCGGAGCGCTCGATTGCCTTAGTGCCGCCGCGACGGGCAAGCTGGAAAAAGTCACCTATGTCGGGCGGAAACCGCCGCTGGGCTGGATGGGTTCACCGGCAGCGGACAAACTGGACCTAGAGGCTCTGACAATCGCGGAAACGCATTTCCAAGGCACCGCCCGAGAGGCTGCACTGGAATATCCCAAAAACGCGAATGTTGCGGCGGCGGTCGCGCTGGCAGGGCTGGGTTTCGACCAAACGCAGGTCCGTCTGATCGCAGACCCTTCGATCACTCGCAACATCCACGAGATCGAAGCCGAAGGCGATTTCGGGCAGTTCCATTTTCAGATCAGCGGAAATTCCCTGCCCGACAATCCGCGCAGCTCCGCATTGGCCGCGATGAGCGTCATCTCGAAACTCGAACAGATTTCAAGTCTGGTCGTGCTCTGATCATGGTGGGACGTCATTCACGCATTGTCGACCGCGCCCTAACTCGGTTGAAATTGCGCCAGTTGCGCTTGCTTGTTGCCGTAGGCGCACACGGCAATATCCAGAATGCAGCGCGAGAGCTGGGCATTTCGCAACCCGCTGCGACCAAGATGATTCAGGATCTGGAACTAGACTTTGAGGTCAAACTATTCAGCCGAACCAATCGCGGCGTCATCCCAACTGTGTTCGGAGAGACCCTGATCCGTCATGGCAAGCTGATTTTTGCACAAGTCTCAAACGCAGCGCAGGAACTTGATGATCTGAATGAGGGAAATTCGGGGCGTGTGGTTGTGGGTACTCTGCTCGCCGCCTCGACCAGCCTCCTGCCAACGGCAATTGAAATCTTGTTGGCCGATCGCCCGAACGTCGCAATCAAGATCAATGAAGGCACGAACGAAGTTCTGATGCCCCGATTGCTGTCAGGTGAAATCGATATGGTGGTAGGACGTCTGCCCTCGCACCGACACCGTGACAAGATCAGGCAAGAGAAACTGTTCGAGGATCACATACTTGCAGTTGTTGGCAATCAGCACCCCCTTGCCAGGCGTAAAAGCATCTCGTTTGCCCAGACCAAGCCTTTTGGCTGGATTGTGCCCCCATTGGAAACCACACTCAGACGACAGCTCGACCATTTCTTCGTTGGTCAGCAACAATATGTGCCGCCGGTGATGATAGAATCCGTGTCCTACCTAACCAACCGGGCTTTGCTGCAATCGCGCGATTTGATTGGGCTTATGCCGGCCGAAGTTGTCTCGCAGGACGTTGCCCACGGTTATTTGACGCCGTTGGATTGGGACGTACCCTTTGGTCAGGGGCCCATCGGAGTTTCATTTCGTGCCGATGCCGATCTGTCCCCGGCAGGCCGGGCTTTCAAAGCCGCGCTACACCAAGCAGTGCAACAGAAATAGGATCAGGTATTCGCCAATTTGATATCAGTATTCATCCAATTCACTTGAAGTAATGTCAGCCATTGCATGAGTTGAAAGGGTCCTAATTCGGAGGCATCAGTTACATGTATCCTGAGCTTAAGCTGTTCATCGCAGGAAAATGGCGCACGACCAGCCAGGATGTGCCTGTCGTTAACCCGGCGACCGAAGAAGAAATCGCACGTCTTCCCTGTGCGTCCAAAAGCGATCTGGATGATGCGCTTGATGCGGCTGTCAAAGGCCTCAATATCTGGAGCCGCACCGCACCACGCGAACGTGCTGACACGATCCTGCGCGCTGCTGCACTGATGCGGGAACGTCAGGAGGAGATCGCTCAATCCATCACTTTGGAACATGGCAAACCGCTAAAACAGGCCCGACTTGAGGTGATCCGAGGGGCCGAGTTCTTTGAGTGGGACGCGGGCGAAGCAATGCGCACCTATGGACGGATCATACCCGCTGCGCCGGGTCATAAATTCGCGGTACATCACCAGCCCATCGGTGTGGTCGCCGCGTTTTCACCTTGGAACTTTCCTATGAGCCAGCCGGCACGGAAAATCGCTGGTGCGCTCGCCTCAGGTTGTTCGATCATCTTGAAAGCGGCCGAAGAAACACCGGCGGGTGCGATCCATATCGCAAAGGCCTTTGACGACGCTGGATTACCTCCGGGTGTGTTGAATCTTGTGTTCGGCAACCCAGCAGAAATCTCTGGCCACTTGATCCCGCAGGAACCGATCCGGCTTGTGGCTTTTACCGGTTCGACAGCAGTGGGCCGCCATCTGACCACGCTTGCGTCCGAACATATGACGCAGGTGCTGATGGAACTGGGTGGCCATGCGCCCGTAATTGTCTGCGAAGATATCGATGTTCGGGCGGCAGGTGTATCAAGCGCGGTTCGAAAGATGCGCAACGCCGGGCAGGTCTGTACATCACCGACTCGGTTCTTTGCCCATGAAAGCATCTTCGATGCGTATTCAGACGCGTTCGTCGAACGCGCCGCTGCAACTGTTGTCGGCAACGGGATGGGCCAAAATGTTGAGATGGGGCCACTGGCCAATGATCGCCGTGTACCTGCATTGACAGAACTGGTGGAAGACGCCCGCGCAAAGGGCGCGACGGTTGCGACAGGCGGAGCCAAACATGGTGACAAGGGCTACTTCTTTCAGCCCACAGTCTTACTGAATGTGCCCGACAATGCGCGTATCATGCAGGAAGAACCTTTTGGTCCGGTGGCGGTAATCAATCCGGTCACTTCATTGGATCATGCGATTGAGCAGGCAAATTCGGTGCCCTATGGATTGGCAGGCTATACCTTCACCAATCGCGCAGATTATATCGACCGTTTGATCGATGAGGTCGAGGTGGGCAATCTGTCGATCAACACGCTCGAAGCCTCGATGCCCGAAACGCCTTTTGGTGGTGTGAAGTCCAGCGGCTATGGCCGTGAGGGCGGAACCGAAGGGTTGGAGAACTACATGACGGTCAAGCATGTCTGGCACTCGGCCAAACTCTCTTAACCCAGGCGTCGCACAAATCACTTCACCCCTAAACAAAAAACCGCGCTCAAAGGCGCGGTTTCTTATTCGGATATGTGCAGTTCTTAGCCCTGACGAGCTTTGAACTTGCGCTGCGTCTTGTTGATCACGTAGACGCGGCCTTTGCGACGCACAACCCGGCAATCACGGTGCCGGTTCTTGAGCGAGCGGAGCGAGTTCTTGACCTTCATGGTCTGTCTCCAATCTGCGGCGCCTTCATCAAGGACGTGGCCAGCGCCTGGGTTAATCGGGTGCCCCGGAAATCCGAAGCAGTGAATTCATGGTGGGCGGTACAAGGATCGAACTTGTGACCCCTTCGATGTCAACGAAGTGCTCTACCGCTGAGCTAACCGCCCATGAAACCGTCGCTTGGCCTACCCCATAACGAAATGGGGCGCGGAACCCCGCGCCGGTAGCGGGGTCTATAAAAGGAGTCGTTAGGGGGATCAAGGGGTTTGGCAGAACTATTTTCCGGTCTATGTTCAATGCGAACGAACGGAGAGCCCATGCCCAACGCCGCGACCAATGCAGCCTATGTTCTGGATATGCCCGCAGAGCGTACCTCATGCGTGGTATTTGCCTCTCCGCATAGTGGTCGGGCATATCCCGCGTCGTTGCTTAAACGGTCTGTACTGAACCGTAAAATGATTCGGTCTTCCGAGGATGCCTATGTCGATCAGCTATTCGACTCGGCCCCGGAATCCGGAGCGCCATTCCTCACCGCGGCCATGCCACGCGCCTATCTGGACCTGAACCGCAGTGCTGATGAACTGGATCCGGCGCTGATTCAGGGCGCGCGCCGTCACGGGCACAATCCGCGTGTGGCTTCGGGGCTGGGCGTGATCCCCCGCGTGGTCGCCAATGGGCGCGCGATTTACAGTGGTAAGTTGACGATGGACGAAGCGCGCCTGCGGATCGACACTTACTGGCGGCCATATCACCAAAAACTGAAATCCCTTCTGTACGAATCGCATGAGATGTTCGGGCAAGCGATCCTGATCGATTGCCACTCGATGCCACATGAGGCGGTCGCAATGGCCGGCGGCTCAGGCAGTGCGCGCCCCGAGATCGTTCTGGGTGATCGGTTTGGTGCTGCTGCCTCGGGGGTGATCGTCGATCAGATTGAATCTGCGTTCACAGATGCGGGCCTGAATGTGGCACGTAATGCGCCTTTCGCAGGGGCCTATGTCGCCCAAACCTATGGCCGCCCAACCCGGCAGCAAAACGCGATCCAGATCGAGATCGACCGCTCCCTTTACATGGACGAAGATACAATTCAGCCAAACGACAACTTTCAGTCGTTCCGTGAGGTGCTGCGGCAGGTCACCGGCAAGATTGCCTCCATAGGGTCCGAGCCGCTGTCGCTGGCTGCTGAATAGCCTTAGCGCAGCGCGCGTCCCTTAACGATCGCATCACTACCAAATCGGCGGCGAATATCGTCTGTGGCCCGCTCAGCCTGGGATCTGCGTGTGGCACCGGGATCCAGCAAATCACCCGAAATATCGGCCTGATCCTCGGTGCACAAATCGGATAGGCCACATCCAAGCAGGCGATACGGGCCCTGATCCCCGACCTGATCGAACAATCCACGCGCCGTGCGATATATCCTGTCCGCGATCTGCGTCGCGTCGCGCAACGACACGCGCCGGGTGATGACCTTGTGATCGGCTTGTTTCAGTTTCAGTGTCACAACCCGACCCGCCAATCCCTTGGCTTTGGCACGATCCGCCACTTTTTCGGACATGCGCCAAAGGTGTCCGTCTAATATTTCGATGCTGGCGGTGTCTTCAAAGAACGTGGTCTCGCTGCTTATCGACTTCATCGGTTCATGTGCCGACACGCGCCGCTTATCCTGCCCTCGGGCCAGATGCCATAAGCGATAGCCCATCGATCCGAACCGAGCGGTCAGAGCCTCCTGATCCCAGCGCAGAAGATCGGCAAATGTTCGAATTCCTGCACGATCCAGCGAATCCTGCGCAGCCGGGCCGATTCCCCAGATCAGCCTCACTGGTTTGTCGTGCAAAAAATCAGCTGTTTCAGCCTTGCCGATCACTGAAAATCCGCGCGGTTTGTCCAGATCCGAAGCGACTTTGGCCAAAAACTTGTTGTGGCTAAGACCGATTGAGCCGGTCAGTCCAAGTTCATCCTTCATTCGTCTGACCAGCCGTGCCAGCATTACTGCTGGCGGCGCACCATGCAGTCGTTCAGTGCCCGACAAGTCCATGAACGCCTCATCCAGTGAAAGCGGTTCCACAACAGGCGTCAATTCGTCCATCATCTCCCGGATTTGGCGTGAAACGCTGGCATAAACCGACATGCGCGGTTTGATCACGACCGCATCGGGGCACAGCTGAAGTGCCTTGAACATCGGCATCGCTGATCGCACGCCGCGTATACGCGCGACATAACACGCGGTCGATACCACCCCGCGCTTCCCACCCCCGATAATCACCGGCTTGTCTGCCAGTTCGGGATTATCGCGCTTTTCGACAGATGCGTAGAAGGCATCGCAATCCATGTGGGCGATGGTTAGATCGAACAACTCGGGGTGCGATTTCAATCGTGGGCTGCCACAGTATGTGCAGCGCTTGCTCTGCTCTATTTGATTTAAACAATCGCGACAGATAGCAGGCATCACAGGTTCTTTCGGTCCAGTTTCGACTTGGCGAAGTCTCTGGGTCGGTTAGAATCTATCTCGATTGGGCCGGAATAAAAAGGGGATTGATGGATTTCACGGGGGCCAAAACTGCGCTGTTCCTCGGGAACGAATTGCTTGTGATTCTGCGAGACCAAAAAGATGATATCCCCTTTCCCGGGCATTTCGATTTCCCCGGCGGAGGGCGAGAGGAGGGCGAATCCCCCATAGAATGTGCATTGCGTGAGACGGTCGAAGAAGTTGGGCTGAACTTGTCGGAAACTGATCTTGTATGGGCCCGTCAATACGATCAAAGCTGGTTCTTTGTTGCCCGACGCCCAGCTCAGGATGTGCATCTTGTCCAATTTGGTGACGAAGGGCAGGGATGGTGCCTGATGCACCCTCAAGATTATTTGGCCGACCCACTTGCCATACCCAATTTCGTTGCCCGTCTAAAGGATTACCTTACCGAACTTGGGTAGTGGAAAAGGGTTTGTTGTTCTCAGAAGAAAGCCCCCCGCTGGTGCGGGGGGAGGAAACGGACCTCAGGAAGAGATGGCCCGTTGGGGAGTGTCTCAAGCCCAGAATCGCGCAAATTCGCCCATTTCGATACCTTCAAGCCAATCGTGCAATAAACTCGTATTTTTCATGTGTGTTTTCGGGCACAGGGGCGATTTGGCGCGGCTGCAGTAAAAATTGACGTAAGGTCAACTGGTTGCAGGTCGAACTTGTCCTCTATTCTGCATTAATCCGGTTGCTCAGACAGTGCCGCGGCTAAGAAATTAGTTCGTTCAGAACGGCTTCTGCGGCGGCCCGTGGATTCTCCGCCTCATAGATCGGACGACCCACAACTATGTGGTCCGCGCCGTCTCCAATTGCGCTGGCAGGGGTTGCGACTCGTTTCTGGTCGCCATGTGCAGCGCCAGCCGGGCGCACTCCAGGCGTGACAATCAGGCGGCCTTCAGCTTGGGGTAGGGCCCGGATCAGAGCAGCCTCCTGAGGGCTGGCGATGACGCCATCGGCCCCCGCCTCAAATGCCTTGGCTGCACGTTCAACCACAAGGTCCTGAACGTCGCCCGCTTTCAGAAGACTCGCATCCAAATCGTCCCTGTTCAGGGATGTCAGGACGGTGACCGCCAAAATCTTCAGGTCTTTGCCCGCTGCACCTTCCTTTGCGGCGCGCACCACATGCGGGTCGCCATGAACGGTGAGGAAGTCCAAGTCAAACTGCGCCAACCCACGTACCGCATTTTCAACAGTATTGCCGATATCGAACAGCTTCATGTCCAAAAATATGCGCTTGCCGTGATCCTGTTTAAGTTCGTTGGCCAATGCCAGCCCGCCGCCGGTCAGCATCCCCAGCCCGATCTTGTAAAACGAAACAGCATCCCCCAGCCGCTCAGCCATGGCCAGACCCTGCAGGGCGTTTGGGACATCGAGGGCTACGATCAGGCGGTCATCGGACATAGGGGGCTCCTTTTTGGCAAACGTGTGCGTCCTAACGGGTTCGGAGCGATCTGTCTATGCGCGAAGCCTGAGGTGAAGCGGTTCACGTACTAAATTGCGCAATGTGCTAATGTGCAAACGTTCAGAACAGGGATAAAAAAGATGAAAAAAGTAATTCTACTTGGCGTGGCACTGATGTTGGCCGCATGCGAAGATGCGCCTCAGAGTGATCCGCCCGAAACTGGTGCTGCACCGGCTCCAACCAATGACAATCTTCTGCTGGTGCGTGGGTATCGATCGGAAGACGACTGGTGCCAACTGACAGGGGAGACAGCCTATACCGGCAATTTCCTCGATCATACAGCTGATCTGGTTTCATGCCCCACAGGCAGCAGTGCCGAGCAATCTTTGGTTGAAATGTATGATGCTGAATTGATGGGCCAAACCGGCGGATATTCCGTCTATTCCATTCCGCGCGGGTGACACCGATTTATCTGCTTTAGCCCCTTGAATGGGAAAAGACATTTCCCAAATTGAATGTGAGGCCCAGACCGACGCGTGCCGCCAAGCGGGCGCGTCAAAACGGGGCGCTTAAGAAAAGGAGAATGCTATGGACTTGAACAAGTTCACCGAGCGGGCACGGGGATTCGTGCAAGCGGCGCAGACCATTGCGCTGCGTGAAGGGCACCAAAGGCTGGAACCCACACATATTCTGAAAGCATTGATGGATGACGATCAGGGGCTGGCGAGCAACCTGATCACACGCGCTGGCGGCGCACCGAACCGTGTGGTTGAGGCGTTGGACGCTGCAATGGGCAAGATCCCAAAGGTCAGCGGCGACGCGAGCCAGATTTATATGGATGGCCAGACTGCCAAGGTTTTGGACGAGGCAGAGAAGATCGCCACCAAGGCGGGCGACAGCTTTGTGCCGGTCGAACGCGTTTTGATGGCGCTGTGTATGGTGAAATCCAAAGCCAAAGAGGCTTTGGAGGCCGGTGCAGTATCGGCCCAGAAACTGAATGAGGCGATCAACGACACCCGCAAGGGGCGCACCGCTGACACCGCCTCAGCGGAAGAGGGCTATGACGCGCTTAAGAAATACGCGCGCGACCTGACCGAAGCGGCCGCTGAAGGCAAGATCGACCCGATCATTGGGCGGGACGAGGAAATCCGCCGTTCGATGCAGGTTCTGTCGCGCCGCACCAAGAACAACCCGGTTCTGATCGGGGAGCCCGGCGTCGGTAAGACCGCGATTGCCGAGGGTATGGCCCTGCGCATCGTCAACGGCGACGTCCCTGAATCGCTGAAGGACAAAAAGCTGCTTGCGCTCGACATGGGGGCGCTGATCGCCGGTGCGAAGTACCGTGGTGAGTTTGAAGAGCGCCTGAAGGCTGTTCTGACCGAAGTGACCGAGGCCGCTGGTGAGATCATCCTCTTCATCGACGAGATGCACACGCTGGTCGGGGCTGGGAAGTCCGACGGCGCGATGGATGCTGCCAACCTGATCAAGCCCGCGCTTGCCCGGGGTGAGCTGCATTGTATCGGTGCGACGACGCTGGATGAGTATCGCAAATACGTCGAAAAAGACGCGGCGCTTGCGCGGCGATTCCAGCCTGTGATGGTCACCGAGCCAACGGTCGAGGACACGATCAGCATCCTGCGCGGCATCAAGGAAAAGTACGAGCTGCACCACGGTGTGCGTATTTCCGACTCGGCACTCGTGTCGGCGGCGACGCTCTCGCATCGCTATATCACCGACCGGTTCCTGCCCGACAAAGCCATCGACCTTGTCGATGAGGCGGCGTCGCGTTTGCGGATGGAGGTGGATTCCAAGCCCGAGGAACTCGATCAGTTGGATCGTCAGATCCTGCAGATGCAGATCGAGGAAGAAGCGCTGAAGCTGGAAGATGACGCGGCCTCCAAGGATCGTCTAGAAACCTTGCAAAAGGATCTGGCCGACCTTCAGGAGCAATCCGCCGAGATGACCGCCCAGTGGCAGGCCGAACGGGATAAGCTGGCGGGTGCGCGTGATCTTAAAGCGCAGCTCGACAAGGCGCGCGCTGATCTGGAAATCGCCAAGCGCGAAGGCAATCTGGCCAAGGCGGGTGAGCTCTCCTACGGCGTCATTCCCGAGCTTGAGAAAAAGCTGACCGAGGCCGAAAACGCCGAAAGCAACGCCATGATGGCCGAGGAAACGGTGCGTCCCGAACAGATCGCTTCGGTGGTCGAACGCTGGACCGGTATCCCGACCTCAAAAATGCTGGAAGGTGAGCGCGAGAAATTGCTGCGCATGGAAGATGAGCTGCATTCCCGCGTGATTGGTCAGGATTCGGCGGTGACAGCCGTGGCCAACGCCGTGCGCCGTGCACGTGCTGGTCTGAATGACGAAGGCCGTCCGTTGGGTTCTTTCCTGTTCCTCGGGCCGACCGGCGTGGGTAAGACCGAACTGACCAAAGCCGTGGCGAACTTCCTGTTCGACGACGACAACGCGATGGTGCGCATCGACATGTCCGAGTTCATGGAGAAACACGCGGTTGCTCGTCTGATCGGTGCCCCTCCGGGCTATGTCGGCTATGACGAAGGCGGTGTTCTGACTGAAGCAGTGCGGCGCCGGCCTTATCAGGTCGTGCTGTTCGACGAGGTCGAAAAGGCGCACCCGGATGTGTTCAACGTTCTGCTTCAGGTTCTGGATGATGGCGTGCTGACCGATGGTCAGGGCCGCACCGTGGACTTCAAGCAAACGCTGATCATCCTGACGTCGAACCTTGGGTCTCAGGCGCTCAGCCAACTGCCCGAAGGTGCGGACAGTGCGCAAGCGCGGCGGGATGTTATGGATGCGGTCCGGGCGCATTTCCGGCCGGAATTCCTGAACCGTCTGGACGAAACCATCATCTTTGATCGGCTCAAGCGGGCCGATATGGATGGCATCGTCGATATCCAGATGGCACGCCTGCAAAAACGTCTAGCCGCGCGCAAGATCGAGCTGGCGCTGGACGATGGTGCCAAGGAATGGCTGGCGAACGAAGGCTACGACCCGGTCTTTGGTGCGCGCCCGCTTAAGCGCGTGATCCAGCGCGCCTTGCAGAACCCACTGGCCGAGGCTTTGCTGGCTGGTGAGATCAAGGATGGCGAGACTGTACCTGTAACAGCAGGCACGGATGGATTGATCATCGGCGATCGGTTGGGAACGTCTGAACGCCCACGTCCTGACGATGCAGTGGTTCACTAAGCCTTAAGAACTGAAAAGACCCGCCAATTTGGCGGGTCCTTTTTTGGTAGTGGCGTGATTGGGGCTGAGAGCGATCAGGCCTGCCCGGTCAAGTCCTGCGCCAGCATCAATGCATTGCCGTCCGGGTCGTAAAATGTGGCAGTGCTGACCATCCCCTCAATCGTCTCGGTTTCGCCGTCAAACCGAACTCCGGCACCTTCCAAAGCACCGCGTGCGCTTGCGATATCGGCAACACCAAAGACCGGAACGGTGTTTCCGGGCGCTGGTTCTGCCTGCTCGCCCAAGCCAAGGGTCACGCCTTCGGTTTTGGTCAACATTTCGCTCCAACCCGCCTCATCAATATGATGGATCAATTCAAACCCGAGCTTATCTGTATACCAGCGCGCGCTGGCGTGGCGATCTTTGACCGAAATGGCAAGAGTGATGGTGTTTTCTAAGGAAACGAGGGGCATGGAACTTTCCTTTTGTCCTAAAATAAAGTAACTATACTTTATGGACATTAAGACACTTGTCAAGCTTACCTCTCGGGCTTGGTCGCTGAACATTCTTGCGCAGTTGCACCAGGGGGTTCCGGGCAGGCAGGCGCCATTACTCGCCGCGACCGGGGCAAGCCGGACGGCATTTGCAGCAAGTCTGGAGCATCTGGTTAGCCTTGGCTTTCTTGAACGGAACCCGGGCCACGGCCACCCATTGCGACCTGAATTCCGTTTGACCAAAGGCGGGGTGCAGGCGGCGGCTGTAGCGGCAGAAATCATGGCTTTGGTGCCCGATAATACCGAATTGAAGCTACTGCGCCGCAGCTGGACGGTTCCTATACTGGCGTTGACCCGCCAACCTCGGCGCTTTTCTGGGCTTAGGTCGGATCTTCAGGTGGTCACGGACCGTGCATTGTCATCCTCGCTCAAGCAATTGGAGACGCAGGACTGGGTTCGACGCGATATCGAAACTTCGGCCCGGCTGCCTTATCCGACCTATCAGGCGGTCAATCTGGGCTGCGAAATAAACCGTGTTGTCGGCTTGAATATAGGGTGACTGTTATTCCCGCGCAAAAGCATGCGCGGTTTACGTTACAATCTGTTCGCTCAATCGTGACGCCTGTTTCCTTGGCTCTGTGCTATCAGACCTTACCTCAGTTCCGAGGTTAATGAATGACGGAGAACCAAATGGCGCATCGCTGGACCAACAAACTGACGCATGCAGACGTCACCCCAAGGGCGACGTTCCTGAACCGGCGGCAGGTCATGGCCGGTTTGGCGGGTGTTGGGCTGGCGGGCCTTGCACGCCCCGCAGCGGCCGAGGCGCTTGAGCCGAATACCTGGGAAGAGATCACTTCGTACAACAATTATTACGAATTCGGGACCCGCAAGGATGACCCGGCGAAATATGCGCGCACGCTGGTGACCGAACCCTGGAGTGTCACCATCGACGGCTTGGTCGACCGCCCCGGAGAATATGATTTCAATGACATCATGTCTGAAATGACGGTCGAGGAGCGAATCTATCGTTTCCGCTGCGTCGAGGCATGGTCGATGGTGATCCCGTGGAACGGGTTCGAACTGGCAGATTTGCTCGGCATGGCTGGTGTTCAGGATGGCGCGAAATACGTGGCCTTTGAAACGGCCTATCGTCCGGATGAGATGCCCGGTGTCGCATATCCGGTGCTCGATTGGCCGTATCGCGAAGGGTTGCGTTTGGATGAAGCGATGCACCCGCTGACCATTATGGCAACTGGGATCTATGGCAGGGATATCCCGAACCAGAACGGTGCGCCTTTACGATTGGTTGTGCCATGGAAATACGGTTTCAAATCGATCAAATCGATTGTGCGGCTTACGCTGACGGATACGCAGCCTCCGACAAGTTGGAACATGGCGGGCCCGCGTGAGTATGGTTTCTACAGCAATGTGAACCCCAATGTGGATCATCCGCGCTGGTCACAGGCATCGGAGAGGCAAATCGGCGGTGGTCTTTTCGCCAAACGAATCCCGACGCAGATGTTCAACGGGTATGAAAATGAGGTCGCCAGCCTTTACGAAGGCATGGATCTGGCGAAGAACTATTAAGATGATGCAGCGGCTCAACGACCTCTTACGACGGATCCCCATTTGGACTGTCTATCTGCTGGGCGCGCTGCCAGCGCCTTGGTTGTTCTATCAGGGCATGATCGGTGGTCTCGGGGTCGAGCCGATCGAGGCGCTTGAGCATGAATTTGGCGAGCTGGCGCTGCAGCTTCTGATTCTAGGCCTCGCGATTTCGCCTTTGCGTCGCTTCGTTGGGCTAAATCTGATGAAGTTCCGCCGTGCTATTGGTGTACTGACATTTTCCTATGTCGCGTTGCACCTGTTGATCTGGTTGGTGCTGGATGTTCAGATTCCCAGCCAAATCTGGGCGGACATTGTCAAGCGGCCCTATATCACGGTTGGGATGGCTGCCTTTGTATTGTTGCTGCCGCTTGCAATCACATCCAACAACTGGTCGGTTCGCCGTTTGGGGCCTCGGTGGCGCAAATTACATCGTCTGATCTATCCAGCAGCAATTCTGGGGGCGCTTCATTATGTGATGCTGGCGAAGGGGTTTCAGATCGAGCCATTGGTCTATCTGGCGATCATCCTCGGCCTATTGGCCTTGCGTCTGCCGGTCACAACACTCCTGATCCGGTTTAGGCAGGCCGATTCAGTCTGACTCGCGGGTGAGTCTGTGGGTAACCGTGTGAATAACATATCTGAGATGCTGTTTTGCGATGATTGGCGTTCGCGACTTCCGGGTGGAGTGGCTGAGTTGTACCATAACAATTTGTTTTTGTGCATTAAAATTTGATATTTGCGTTTTTTTTCGTTTTTTTGATTTTTCCACTTGCGGCTTCTGGGCGATATACTTAGAACGCCCTTCACCGGCGCTGCTGAGGCGGTTGCTGGGACGCTGGGAACGGCGGAGACGGGCCGGAGAGACGGTTGAGACGCATCGGAGAGACGGTGGGCATCTGAGGT
>NZ_JBQFPS010000015.1:0-70887 GCF_056536485.1 Ruegeria sp. CL5 | reverse complement strand
GATGTTTTCCGATGCGATCAGCTCGATTTCATCGCGCTGGCGGCCCAATTCGGATGTGATCGAGCCAAATAGCTCGGGGTCACGATCGGCAAGGGATTGGGTGAAGAAACCTTGGGTGCGTTGCGGGGCGTTCACGTTGAAACCTCCTGAAAAGGGTTAGCCAGTCCAGCCAAGGCCAGCGGAAATGGCGTTCATGGATTGCAGCAAAGGCACAGGTACCGATCCTGCCTGCAGCTCGCTTCGCGCTTGTCGCAGCAGTTCGACTTGCAGTGCGTGAATGCGATCCAGTTCCGCCCGTTTTCGATCGAAGCGCTCGCGCAGGCGGGGAAAACGGTGGCCGATGGTCTGATCGCCGGTCAGAAACTGTACTGCTCTGCAGGCCCTTTCGTATTCCGCTTCGATTGCCTGCGATATGTTCTGGCGGATTTCCTCGTCGCACACCAACTCGCCGTATTTCGCAGCGATGCTCATATCTGCCTGATAAAGCGATTTCTCCATCTCATCGACGGCGAGACGGAACAGACGGGAGTGCTTAAACATGTCCTGCAACACTTCATCACCGCGCTGGCCCCGGAATCTACGGAAGCTAGCCATAGCGGCCCCAAACCCGTACCAACCGGTGATCAGGTGGCGGTTCTGCGACCACGCGAAAACCCACGGAATGGCCCGCAGATCATCCAGTCTGGCCGCGCCGAACCGACGGGCCGGGCGGGACCCGATCTTAAGGCGGGCAAGCTCTTCGACCGGGCTCGCCTGCTGGAAATAATCCAGAAAACCCGGCCTCTGAAGAAGTGAGACATAGGCTGTCTGCGACAGTTCAGACAAGGCATCCAGCGCATCGTCGAACTCGGGCCGGGCAGGGGTTCCGCCTGGGTTGGCTGTATGGCGCAGCGTGCTTGAAAGCAGCAATTCCAGATGCGCCACAGCCGTCCCGCGGTTGGCATACTTGGTTGAAACAACCTCACCCTGTTCGGTCACGCGCAATCGTCCGACAATCGTTCCACTGGGTTGCGCAGCTATAGCGCGTCCGGTAGGTGCGCCGCCCCGGCTGACCGAGCCACCGCGACCATGGAAAAATGTGGCCTTGAAGCCTTGCGAAGCCAGTGCCGACACAATCCGGCGTTGGGCGCGCTCCAACTCCCATGTTGAGCAGAAATAGCCGCCATCCTTGCCGCTGTCCGAATATCCCAGCATCACCTCGATTACGTTACCGCCGGTTTTGAGGCTGCGGCGGGCAAGTGGAACGCCCAGTACATCCAGAAGGATCGCTGGAGCGTTGCGTAGGTCTGCAATCGTCTCAAACAGTGGGACCACTGATATATCCAGAGTTTCGGATCCAAACCCGGCGTAGCGGGCCAGTAGGTAGACGCCGAGAATATCATCGGCAGAACGGGTCATGGACAGGATGAATGGGCCGATTGCCTTGGGATCCGGCCCTGATCGCACGCTGTGGACCAACGCCAGAAGGGCGAGCAATTCCTGTGCCTGATCGCTCAGCGCGTCGCGGCTTTGATAAGGCAGGTTCTGATCCGACAATTCGGTGCGCAAACGGGCAGACCATTCGGCCGTGCCATAGTCCGGAGCCTGGCCGGATTGTGACCAGATTTCGGCCAGAACATCGGTTGTGACGGTCGAATTCTGGCGGATGTCCAATGTTGTGGTTCGGAACCCAAAAACCGTTGCGGCTCGGCGCAAAGGGCGGACATGCCGTCGTGCCAGCATATCGGCGTTGACCGTGCACAATGCGTTATCAAGCGCATCAAGATCACTCACAAATTGTGAGATGTGAT
The DNA here is from genome assembly GCF_056536485.1 of Ruegeria sp. CL5. Taxonomy (NCBI): domain Bacteria; kingdom Pseudomonadati; phylum Pseudomonadota; class Alphaproteobacteria; order Rhodobacterales; family Roseobacteraceae; genus Ruegeria; species Ruegeria sp. CL5. The sequence goes on along the minus strand of NZ_JBQFPS010000015.1, from coordinate 69,097 downwards.
CATAGCCGCCATCTGTCAGCCGATGGCGAATGGCATTAAGAGCTTGCCGAAACGGTTCGTTACGATTGCGGCCAGCTTCTGGAAACCGGTTGATTATTTCTTGTATACGCGCCCTATTGAGATCGGGCAGCGGCAATATGAGGGCACTGATACTCAGCCTGCTTGCAGCCTGTTCAAGGGCCTGTCGGTAGAGGTCCAGAACCGTTTCACGCCCGCGTTGCAAAGCCACTGCGGTCATCTCGGTCGTGACATTCGGATTGCCATCCCGATCGCCGCCGATCCAGCTGTGAAAGCGGATATCGGGTGTTTCGTTCAGGGTCTTTCCCAGCATATGCAAGCAGGCCTGATCGAACCGATCCATGACCTGCGGGACGGCGTCAAAGATTGCATCCCGGAAGAATTGCAAACCCCACTCGATTTCATCGCGCAGGCTTGGGCGCGTCAGGCGAAGTTCACCGGTCAGCCACAGTAGATCGATCTCACCTTCCAGTCCTTTCAGCAATTCGGCGCGCTCGGTTGGGGTCCAGCGTTGCGTTTCAAGACTGACAAGGTTGCGATAAATCCGCCGGTGGATTTCCAGTACAGTGACCCGTTTGGCCTCGGTTGGATGCGCGGTCAGGGTGGGGCCAGCACAAAGACCAGCGGTCAGTTTTTCCATTTGGCTGTCTGTCAGGGACAGGTCGGACAACACCTCGGAAAACCCGCCTTCGACCGCTTCGGGGCCGCTATTGGTCTCGGCCAGGCGACGATCTCTGACTTCGGCGTTTTCGTCGATGATGCGCAACAGTTGGAACCAGATCGACAGGGCCTGCAAATACGGAGTCGCCTCGGGCCCGGCGGGAATAGGCTGCAGCGGCGAAGACTCGGCCCATGTCGCTACATGAGGCGCCCGTTTCAGCAAAATGTTCCGCCACAACACCCGCAATTCCGAACGCAACCCTTCGGCATAGTTCGAAGGTTCTGGGGTGGGCTGAATATTCCGCGCCAGTGCTTGCATCAGATCACCTGATCCCGTGGAGTGCGGCCCGCAAAAAAGTCGCTGAGATTGTCGAGTACACGGAACCCCATGGCTTCGCGGGATTCGCGCGTGGCGCTGCCCAGATGGGGCAACATTACCAGATTGTCGCACTGCAGCAGGTCCGGGCTGATCCGAGGTTCGCCGTCAAAGACATCCAGCGCTGCACCGCCAATCGTGTCGAACATCAGCGACTGTACCAGAGCGTGCTCGTCCACAACTTCGCCGCGTGCGGTGTTTATAAGGAATGCGTCAGGCTTCATCAGGTCGAGCCTGCGCCCGTTGATCAGGTGTCGGTTCGACGAACCACCGGGGCAATGCAGCGAGACGAAATCGCATTGTGGCAGCAAGTCATCGACCGTTTCCACCTGTGCTGCGTTGAACTGTTTCAGCACCTCGGCCGACACTGCGCTACGGTTCTGGACCAGAATTTTCATGCCAAATCCGTGATGTGCGCGCCGCGCCATTTCCTGACCGATCCGTCCAAAGCCGATAATGCCAAGCGTCTTGCCGCTGACCTTCGTGCCGACAAGGTGGGTCGGACGCCAACCGGACCAGTTTCCAGCGCGCAATTCGCGCTCGCCTTCGCCAGTGCGACGGGCAACCATCAGCAGCAATGTCATGGCCAGATCAGCCGTACACTCTGACAGGACATCCGGTGTATTGGTCACGGTCATCCCAAGATTGCGCACCGATGGTTCGCAGATATGGCTGTATCCCACACCGTAATTGGCGAGGATTTTGGTCTGTGCCGTTGGTACGTCCAGCGCCTCGGCGCTGAGCGTGTCCGTAACCGTGGGCAAAACCGCGTCATAGCTTTTCAGCGCATCGCGGAATTCGGCCGGGGACATTGGTTTGTCTCCGGTGTTAAGCACAGCGTTGTAGTTCTCGGTCAACTGCGCTTCGACCGCAGCAGGCCAACGACGGGTGACAAGAACCGAAGGCTTGACCATCACGCAGCCTTTCCCATGACACGGGCGATCGTTTCACCGATGACGGCAGGGTTTTCGGCAACGGTCACACCGGCGGCGGACAGAATCTCGACCTTTTCCGATGCACTTTCACCAAAAGCCGAGATAATCGCACCGGCATGGCCCATAGTCCGCCCTTTTGGCGCGGTCAGACCTGCAACATAGGCAATGACGGGTTTGGTGATGTGATCGCGGATGTATTCAGCCGCTTCAGCCTCTTGCGGCCCGCCGATTTCGCCGATCATGGCGATAACCTCGGTGTCTTCATCCCATTCAAAGCGTTCGAGAATGTCACGGAATGAGGAACCGTTGATGGGATCACCGCCGATGCCGACGCTGGTCGAAACTCCGATACCACGCTCCTTCAACTGCGCCGCAGCCTCATAGCCAAGTGTCCCCGAGCGGCCAATGATGCCGACATTGCCCGGCAGGTAGATATGCCCGGGCATGATCCCCAACAGAGCCTTGCCGGGGCTGATCGTTCCGGCACAGTTTGGACCAGTCAGCACCATGCGCTTGTCCTTGGGATAGCGATACATGTAGCGTTTGACGCGGATCATGTCCTGAGCCGGAATGCCGTCGGTGATGCAAACGCAATAGCGGATACCCGCATCGGCGGCCTCCATGATGGAATCCGCAGCAAAAGGCGGCGGGACAAACACAAGGCTGGCATCTGCGTCGGTCGCCTCGACGGCCTGTTTGACGGTGTCGAATACCGGAACGCCCTCGACGGTTTCCCCTCCCTTTCCGGGAACGACACCGCCTACGACATTTGTGCCATATTCCAGCATATCCTTGGTATGAAAGCGCGCCATGCGTCCAGTGATACCTTGCACGATAACGCGCGTGTCGCGGTCGAGGAGAATGCTCATTACACGGCCCTCATCTTGGTGTTTTGGGTCAGATCGTTCTGCCATGCGCCCACGGCCCGTTCGGCGGCTTCCATTAGCGTTGTGGCGCGGATGATCGGCAGGCCGGACTTGGCGAGGATCTTCTGGCCTTCTTCGACATTTGTCCCGGCTAGCCGCACAATAACGGGGATGTCGATTTCCAATTCGCGAAGTGCCTGCACGACACCTTCGGCAACCCAGTCGCAGCGATTGATACCGGCAAAGATATTGACCAAAACCGCCTGGACATTGTTGTCGGACAGAACCAGGCGAAAGGCCTTGGCTACACGCTCCGGCGACGCCCCGCCTCCGATGTCCAGGAAATTTGCAGGCTCGCCACCCGCCAGTTTGATTGTGTCCATCGTGGCCATGGCCAGACCGGCACCATTCACGATACAGCCAATATTGCCTTCGAGACCCACGTATGAAAGCCCCCGATCCGCCGCGCGGCTTTCGCGCGGGTCTTCCTGGCTTTTGTCGCGAAGTTCGGCGATCTGCGGATGACGAAACAGGGCGTTGTCGTCAAAGCTCATCTTGGCGTCCAACGCCAGTACACGGTCATCCCCTGTGATGACCAGCGGGTTGATTTCGACCATGGTCGCGTCAAGTTCGCTGAACGCGGCGTAACAGCCCTGCAACGTCCGGACCATCTGCTGAACCAGACGGGGTTCCAGCCCGAGATTGAAGGCGATCTCGCGTGCCTGAAACTCCTGCAGCCCGACGGCGGGTTCCACGATTGAACGGACAATGCTGTCAGGGCGTTCAGCCGAGATCTCTTCGATCTCCATTCCACCATCCGAAGAGGCGACGATCATCACGCGCTGGCTGGAGCGGTCCAGAACAAAGCCCAGATAGATCTCGCGATCGATCGGCACGGCGGATTCGACATAAACGCGGTAGATGCCTTTTCCTTCCGGCCCTGTCTGGTGGGTCACCAGCTTGCGCCCGAACATCTCGTCGCAGGCTGCGTGGATCTCGTTTTCGCTGTCGCACAGCTTGACACCGCCGGCTTTTCCTCGGCCGCCTGCATGCACCTGGGCTTTGACAATCCACTTGTCCCCACCCAGCTCACGCGCGCGGTAGGCCGCCTGCTCGGGGCTGTAGGCCAGCGCGCCGGATGGTATGGCAACACCGAAATTCGAAAGAACTTCTTTCGCTTGGTACTCATGAATATCCATCTGCATTCCTCCCGTTCATGCAGTGTGATCAGGCCGCAATCGACGTGCCGTATCGGCTTTCGAGCAGCGCCTCGATCTCCTCGAAATCGACGTTGCCACCAAGTTCTCGCATCGCGTCTGCGAACAAACGGATGATCTGACTAATCGCCTGGCGATTGAGTTGATTGAGGATGCCGATCCGGACCTGTACCGGTGCGCTGAGCGTCGGCCAGATGCCGAACCCACGCGCACGGCAATTCTGCACAAGCTCCATCTCGCGCCCCGCCAGTTCCGGTGGCAGATTAAGGACCAGAAGACTGGGCATGTCCGAGGTCACCTCGCATCCCATTGCGGTTACGGCGTCACGCAGCACCTTTTCGTGCGTGCGATACGAGCCCGACCGATTTGCCAATCCTTCAGTCAGCGTCAGACGAAGGGATTCATGGAAGGCGGCCACAGCGTACCCGGAATGGGTCCGGTGATAGGTGCCTTTCTCGACGTCCTCGCCATCAACGATGCCCCAATGGCGTGCCTCGAAAATGGGATTGTGGACATAGCTATAAGCACCCGAAGATTTCAGGCTGTCGATATAAGTGTCCGTAAAGCTGACCGGTGCGTAGGTCAGCGGCAGACAGCACAGGCCCTTTTGCGGGCAAGATGCCCAGCCTGCGATGCCCGGGTAGTCATCAATTTGAAAATCCTCGACACCCAGAGACGAAACAGCGTCGATCAGACCCATAGCGCCATGGCGTTCACAAGAATCGGAGAACCCACGCAGATCATTTATCCGGCCAGAGCCCGTTTCCCAATGGGCCATGAACGCCCATTTTGGTTTGTGCTTGGCCAAAGCAGCCTCGACCATTTCGCCGGTCACCGACTGACCATGCGGCACGTCGATGACAGTGACACTTGCAGCCTGTGGGTCCAGAGGGTTGATTGCATGCTCTTCCGGCGTTGCTGCCTTGATGCGTAGGGTCAGTGTATCGATGCCGGAAAAGGTTCCGTTGTTGAATGCAACAACCTTGTCGCCAGGCATGACGGCCGAAAACATGGTATCCAGCGCGCTCCAACCGGTGCCCGCGACCGCGAAGGTATAGATGTTCGAGGTGCCCCAGATCTCGCGTAGCATGAATTTGCATTCGACCATGCCGCGCAAAACATCACCCTGCATATGGTCAGCTACCCCTGCGCTTGCGAATGCCTGCAGAACGCGGGCGTCGGTATTGCCCGGTCCCGGGCCGGCAGCCAAGGTCTGTGGGATTTCGAGCGTGGGATAAATCTGGGAATTCATTCGATCCTCCTTGATCGTCGGGGTGTTCAGCCACACCCAAATACCGTGTTGTGGATCAGGAAACCCTTGCTTGCATCGGCACGCAACGTAACTTACTACTGCTTTAGGACTTCTAATAGAGTGGGAAAAAACTTACCTGTTTTGGCAAGAATACTAGAGTATACTAATTTAGAACCTATACGAATGGGTAGTAAATTTGAATTTTGGATGTAAAATCAATGTCAGAGCTTCCACAACAACCGATTGACGTTATGTTGGCCGACAACAATCCGCTGGTGTTGTCGGCCATGTCGGAGATTTTTGAACGTGATCCGCGATTCTCTTTAGTTGCCACATCAGCCACTGCCGAAGGGTTTCTGGGCGCGGTCATGAGGGTACCAGTCAAGGTTTGCGTAATTGCATGGAATTTGCCGGTTCTCGGTGCGGCCAAATTGATCGAAGTTCTGCGGGAACAGGAAAACGTACCCCGATTTGTCATCTATGGCGATGAGGTCGGAGATGTTCCGCGCCTCGCCATGCAGGCAGGCGCGGCAGGGTTCGCATCCCGGTCGGGTGAGGTTGAAGTATTGCTGGAAACTTGCGCGGACGTGGCGGCTGGTAAAATGGTGTTTCCATTCATCGATGTACGGAAGATGCAGCAGGACCCAATTCACAGCCTTTCCCGCAAAGAGCGCGTCATCCTTGAAGCGCTGGCCAAGGGCCTATCCAACCGCGAACTTTCGAAAGACCTGCAAATCTCGACAAATACCGTCAAATTTCACCTGAGCAACATCTATGAAAAGCTCTCGGTTAAAAACAGGACGCAAGCGATTGCTTTCTACTATGCTTCTGGCGCAGCCTCAGGTTAGTTGAATTGCGCCAATAGCCGAGCGTTTACGTTCCTACGTGCAATATCTGCGTGCAACCGAAACTATGAAAAATTGCGCGGGGTCCATCCACTTACTCCGATTTTTCTATCCCGGGACTTTTGTTGACGAGCTTTTCCCAATCTCGTGGACATCACCTTACCGATATCGATGCCAATCGACATAAGCTCGTCAATTGTCTTCTTCGGCATGTTATTTCTCCAGTTCGTAGAAATAGGCGAAGCCTAACCTGCTGGGTGAAGCCGCCGGTACACCCCCCCATTACCTACCGTACATTAGGTGTGCGTCGCCGAGGTGTAGCTTCGTCGAATCGGACATTGAACTGCTATCGGGATGGAGCATTAAACAGACGACTGGACTGCAGGCAAGGTCGCCTTCAACGAAAAAACATCAAACGCGTACGGCCAATCAACCAATCGCGTGAATCTAGAACGCGATGGCAAAGCCGAAATTGTGGAGTGACCCGAAATATATGAAAGCAGATGCCATTCATTGAATAGTCAGCCCAGTTTGAAAGCGTGTTCTTGATTAGTGTCGCGTATCTCAGCATGATCCAAAGATGTCGGCTGGAATAGACAAGTGGTTAAACGATCTCGATCTGAGTCAGTACGCGGATGTATTTGCGGAAAACGATATTGATGCGCGCGTTCTGCCATTACTATCTGGCGACGACTTAAAAGAGCTCGGAGTAAGCCTTGGTCACCGCAAAATCATCCTTGCTGCAATTCACGAGCTAGACGGCCAAAGACCCGCAACCTCACCGTTACCAGCAGCTGGTGTTCAAGCGCCTGAAGACGAACAAGCGCTGACCTTAGACGGTTCACAAAGTGATGATCTGCGCAAACAGAAGTATGTTAAACCGCCTACTGCAGAAAGGCGTCACGTAACAGTTTTGTTTGCCGATCTTGTCGGCTCGACTGAACTCACCAATCGCTTTGATCCCGAAGACATGCGGGACTTGCTACAGAACTATCAAGATGCCGTTGCAGGAGCCGTAAGCCGATACGGTGGCTACGTTGCAAAGTACTTGGGTGATGGTCTTCTCGTGTTTTTCGGATGGCCGCGGGCTTATGAAGATCACGCAATTCGGGCGGTAAAAGCCGGCCTTGAGTCTGTTCGCCGTGTCAAAAAACTCAAGACGCCTGACGGAGAGTCTTTGTCCGTCAGACTGGGAGTTGCGAGCGGTGATGTTGTGGTCGGCGATACCATTGGTGAAAACACATATGAGGAAGGGGCCATGACTGGTCCGGTCGTCAACCTTGCGGCACGGCTTCAAGAACATGCAGAGCCAAACTCAGTCATTTTGTCAGTTGAGGAAACCGAGACAACTTTGCATCGGATATTTGAGTTTATATCTCTTGGGCAGGCAGAGCTAAAAGGATTTGCTGAACCACGTAGTCTGCAGAAAGTGGTGTCGGAACGCAGTGCGGAAAGCCGGTTCCGCGCCTCACATCGAGACGATGTCGACAGCGTCATGGTTGGCCGGGACTACGAAAAGGGTATCCTACTGCAATCATGGCAACGTTCTCAGAACGGTCATGGAGACGTTGTTCTACTCTCCGGTGAAGCCGGAATTGGAAAGTCACGGCTTACAGAGGAATTCCTTGCAGTAATCACTGAAAACGACCAAGCCGATGTCATAAGGCTGAATTGTTCCCCCTATCTCAGCAGCAGCCCATTTCATCCGGTAGCCCAACGAATATCCCAGGATGCGGGTGTTGAACCGGACTTTGATGACAATCTGATCCTTGATCATGTCAGAAAGATGCTTGAAGGACGGCCAGGGTTGGATTGGGAACAAGTTCTGCCTGTCTTTGCAGCATTAGTCGCACCTCGTAGTGCGCTCGCCCAAAAGGTGCTCGAGATGTCGCCTCAGGAGCAGCGCGACACGACAATCCAAACATTGATCCACACAGTGCAGGTGCGGTCGAGCGTACGCCCGGTTATTCTTTGCGTAGAAGATGCTCATTGGATTGACCCATCCACACAGGCCTTGTTGGAGCGGTTTAAGTCGATATGCACCGATCTTCGTCTGATGATCTTGATAACCCACAGACCCGGGTGGGAATTCGCCCGTGTTGATGGGGACACACACGTACAGTCTCTGGTTTTGCGCCGATTTGATTCTGCGCATGTCTCAAACCTTGTCGAAAACATTACAGGCAAGAGACCGGACAAAGCTTTGATCACCACAATAATTGAAAAAACAGATGGTGTTCCACTATTCGTGGAAGAAGTGACCCGAGCCATTGTCGAATCCGGCGAGCAGGGGCAAGGCCACATACCGTCGTCATTGAAAGGCGCGTTGATGGCGCGGCTCGATGCAGTATCGCCAGAGGCAAAACAGGTCGCCCTTACTGGATCGGTTATTGGCCGGGAGTTTGAACCGAGCATATTATGTGCCGCGAAGGGCCTTGAAGAATCCGATATCAACAAATGCCTCGAAGAACTATCTCGAACAGGCTTGATCTTTGAAAGCGGGCACAATCGCGGGCACTTCGTTTTCCGCCATGCCCTTATTCGCGATACCGCTTATCAATCCATGTTGAGTTCAACCCGGAGACAACAGCACGCAGACGTGGCGCGTGCTTTGATGCGGATAAGGTCATCTGAGATCGAGCGTCGCCCTGAACTAGTCGCGCGCCACCTTTCAGAGGCTGAGGACTGGAGTGCCGCGTTTGAAAAATGGCAGATTGCGACAGAAATGGCATTGGTGCGATCTGCCAGCCAAGAAGCGATGACGAACGCCAAGGAAACTTTAAGAGCCGCAGAAAAACTTGGTTCAGACTCCAATACAGAATTGATCAAAGGCAAAATCCTGGTTGGCCGCAGCCATGACAGCTTGGGCCAATTGCCTGAAGGTATAGCTGTTCTGAAGGACGCATCCAACGCGGCCCGGGCGGTGCACAACGTGGAGCTGGCCGCAGACGCGGCCAACCACTTCGCTGACTCATGCATGATGTCCAGCGAAAGGCACAGCGAGGCGATCGAACTCTGCGATAATGCACTGAAAGATTTGCCCGATGATGATGATGTCCGTCGGTGCAGATTGATGAGTCAACTTGCGCGCGCCCATATATTCGTAGGTCAGTTTTCCGAAGGTGCGCGTTTCGGGCAGCAATCTATGGAACTAGCGGCAAAACTGGGAGATTATAAATCCCAGTTTTCGGTCATGATGATGCATTTTGGGGCCCCATTCATAGCGAGGAAGGGAAGAGACGCTCATCAATGGCGCGAAAATCTGGAGGCTATGCATGGTGTGGCCGAGAAACTTGGCAGTATCGATCAAGGGCGAGACCGAACTCTCAGCCTGTTTGTAGGTGCCGAGATGGCCGACCGCGAGTTGATGGACCATTCTCTGGGTTTGCTCACCGAGATCTCGGAAAAAGACAATCATCTGCAACTCTATTGGGTTCAGAAGCACGCACGCGCCATGGTTGCAATTATGGACGGCGATTTTGCGCAAGCAGAAAGACACGCCACCGAGGCAGTGAAGATCGGTCGCAAGACCCATGGGGAACATGTTGAGGGCGTCTTCGGGGTTCAGATGTTCACCATCCGCCGCGAGCAAAACCGACTGCACGAGGTCGCGCCTGTGATCAAGAAATTGATGACGGACAGTCCCGAAGACATCTCGTGGAGACCAGGATTTGGCCTTATCGCGGCCGAGCTCGGATACATGGAACCTGCTGAACGTATACTGAACGAAATGGCCGACAATGGCTTTGATCTTCCACTCGACGCTATGTATTCAACGACCTTATCTTATCTGGCTGACATATGCGTCGCCATTGAAAATCAGGGACATGCCAAGACGCTCTATGATTTACTGGCTCCCTACGAAGAACTGACTATCACTGCAGGGGCAACGACGGTGTGCGCAGGTGCGGCAGCGCGACGTCTCGGCGGTCTGGGCACGGTGTTAAAAGACTGGGATGCCGTAGACACAATGTTCCAGAAGGCTATTGAAATTGACACGCGCATGAAATGCCCACCTTGGATTGCGCACAGCAAAGCGGCTTATGCATCCGCATTGAGGCGACGGGGACGCCCCAAGGATGTGGAACAGGCGTTTCAACTGGAAGGGGAAGCGTTGGCAATTTCGCAGAAATTGGGTATGGTTTCCCTAAGGTCAAAGCTCGAAGGAGTAGCGAGTTAAGGTACTTAAACTGTTTGGGGGACTTAATGCCTAGATACATAATTGAAAGAAATTTTGCCGAGCAGCTAAACGTCAGTGAAGATGACAAAATTCACATCAAAGAAATCAATGACGAAGTCGGCGTCGAATGGATTTTTTCGTTCCTCAGCGCAGATAAGCGCAAAACATACTGCTTGTACGAAGCCCCTGATGAGGAGAGCCTCAGAAAGGCGGCTGAGCGACTGAATATTCCTGCTGATGTCATAACACCTGTGGATCGGATTGATCCGGCAATATTTGCCTGATCAGCAGCCATTTTTACCCACCTCAATGAAACGACTTCGCGAGACAACGCGACGGAAATAGCAATTAGCTGAGGCAGCCTTGCAAGAAGCCCAACCAGACTATTGGGAGTCTTACGCATGTTTGACCTGAAATCACTCGACGGAAGTACAACTATTGTAAATCAAGACGCTTTGGACGCTCTTGGTGCATCACTTCGCGGCGGGGTCTACCAGAAAGGCACCTCGGAATACGAAGACGCAAGAACAACGTGGAACAGCATGTTCGAACGTTACCCTGGGTTCGTGATCCGCGCTCTGGGAGCAAGCGATGTGCAGAAGGCCGTGAATTTCGTACGAGACACTGGCCTCGTAATGTCGGTTCGGTCAGGTGGGCATCAGATTGCAGGGCACGCTGTCGCAGATGAAACAGTCATGCTCGACCTGTCCCAAATGCGGTCGGTTCACGTAGATCCTGTCAACAAGACTGCTCGGGTTGAACCGGGTGCACTGCTAGGAGATGTGGATCGTGAAACCCAGGCACATGGACTTACCTTTCCTGTTGGCATCAACTCGACCACGGGCATTGCGGGCCTTACCCTTGGCGGCGGTTTTGGATGGACCACCCGGAAATTTGGCATGACGATCGACAACCTGCTCTCAGCGGAAGTCGTGACTGCGGACGGAGCCATTGTAACCGCATCCCCTACAAGCCACCCGGAACTTTTCTGGGCTATCCGCGGTGGGGGTGGAAACTTTGGTGTCGTAACTTCATTTGAGTTCCAACTGCATGAGCTAGGACCCGATGTCCTGTCTGGCCTCATTGTTCATCCGATAGAAAATGCGCCAGAGCTCCTCGCTGAATTTGCTACGATTGCTGACAATTCCCCGGATGAGCTGACCGTCTGGAGCGTGATGCGAAAAGCGCCTCCTCTACCGTTCCTGCCAGTTGAGTGGCATGGGCGAGAGGTGTTGATCTTTGCAGCCTGCTATAGCGGGTCGATGGAGGAAGGTGAAAAAGCTATGGCGGCATTGCGCGCGCTAGGTGAACCAATCGCCGATGTGATATCTCCCCACAAGTTCGTAGACTGGCAGGCCGCCTTTGATCCTTTGTTGACGCCAGGCGCCAGGAACTACTGGAAGAGCCATGATTTCGATGCACTTTCTTCGGATGCAATCTCAGGACTCTTGGAAGCGATTTCCAGCCTTCCTGACCCGGCGTGTGAAGTTTTTATTGCCCATGTGGGCGGAGCAATGGCGCGCGTCGAGGCCGGTTCTACCGCTTATCCCCAGAGATCTGCTCACTTCATCATGAATGTTCACACGCGTTGGGAGGATCCCAGCAAGGATTCCGAGTGCATTGCTTGGGCGCGTGATCTTTACGACCAGATGCGACCACACGCGACCGGTAGTGCGTATGTCAACTTTATGCCTGAAGACGAAGCGGATCACATGGCAGGAGCATATGGTGACAACGGTGAGAAGCTTTCTAAGATCAAGGGCACATATGATCCCACCAACTTGTTCAGGGTAAACCACAATATCTTGCCTGCGTAATCGAATCCAGAACTGCATAAATTGATCCAGATTGATGTTGATTGTTTTGCCTTGGCGTCACGCCGCATTTCTCGTTGGCTAGTTTTCAGGCCAAGTCGAGCAACCAAGCGACGATCCCGCTGGTGATCATGCACCCAACGGGTTGAGGTTCCATAGATACCGCCCTGAAATTCAATATACGTATGTGTCCGCCTTGGGTTCGTTGCGGCCATTCTCCGCAGGTTGCTTGAACGTCGGCTTGGTCTTACGCGCGCTCTGCGCTACCGGAAAAACCTACTTCGGCCACTTCCCCATCGGGCGTTCAAAAACCTATTCGGCTTCGCGCGGTTTCAGCAACGAGCCCGGCATATTTGCCACCCTTCGGTTCAGCGTCGCATGATCCAGGTCGACGCTCCTTTCGGCCATGATTTCTTCCTGATTACGATACGAGACACCGTATCGAACCTCAAAAACACCGCGAATAGGATAACATCCTTCGGATACTCCGCGCCTTTGAAGGAGATAATGAACCGGCTTTCGATTGTTGAATACGGTTGGCCAGCCGCCGCCTAACCTGCCCAACTCCAATGGTCAAATGTTCGCAACAAACCCGTGCGAAATAAGTTGGCGATCTCCCTGATACCATTTAGATCATGTCCCAGCTGATCGGCTCCCCCTTGGCAATAGCGCGGCGCGCCGTGCGCCCAAGAACCATGTGCATGTTTTTCGGCTCCAAGCCATGCCCCGGTCGTACGATCCGGACCGAAGTAGCATCTAGAACCTCGCCAGTCGCGATGTCGCGTGCCGCGAAAAGCGAGCGACGGAACTGAATGTTCGCCCGCTCCTGTCCGACAAGATCAAAAGACACCTTGCCCAAGGCATCCCATGCCTGACGGGAGGCGAGGCACAGGTCCGAGAACTCTTCCGGCTCCAGCGAAAACGCCGCATCCGGTCCACCATCCTCGCGGGCAAGGGTGAAATGCTTTTCGATCACGCAAGCCCCCAAGGCGACAGCCGCCACCGCTACCGCATGCCCATGGGTGTGATCGGACAGGCCAACTAGCGGGCCGAAGGTCTTCCCGAGAGCTGGAATCGTGTGCAGGTTAGAATCTTCACTTGGCGCGGGATAGCTAGAAACACAATGCAACAGCACTATGTCGTCGCAACCGTTCTGACACGCAGTGCGGACCGCGTCATCAATTTCGCTCAGATTGGCCAGTCCAGTGGACATGATCATCGGACGCCCCTCACGCGCCACGCGGGCGATCAGCGGCAAGTCGGTCAATTCAAAGGATGCTATCTTGTAGGCAGGAGCATCGAGCGACGAGAGTAGATCTACAGCCGTGTCGTCGAAAGGTGTCGAGATCAGCGTCTTGCCGCGCAGCTTTGCACGCTCGAAGATGGGAACGTGCCAGTCATAAGGCGTTTGCGCCTCCGAATAGAGATCATAGAGTGTGCGTCCATCCCAAAGTCCCCCCTTGATGCGAAATTCGGGGCGATCGCTGTTGATCGTCATTGTGTCGGGCGTGTAGGTCTGAATTTTAATGGCATCACAGCCTGTTTCGGCGGCGGCATCCACCAGACTCAGCATGCGGTCGAGAGAACCGTTGTGGTTAGCTGATATCTCGCAGATCACATAAGGGGGGTGTGCCGGACCGATCAGGCGGCCATCAATTTCGATTTCGCTCTTCTGTGTCATGCATGCGCTTCCAGGGTCTTATCCAAAGCCGTTACAACCGTCTTTTGATCCGCATCGCCGAGACCCGCATAAAGCGGAATACTGATGGCGCGCGAGTAATAATCTTCAGCCACGGGTAAATCTCCGGGTGCAAAGCCGAGATCGCGATAATAGGGCTGCAAATGCACGGGTATATAATGTACGTTGACGCCGATACCGACGGCCCGCAGTGCTTCGAATACTGCGCGCCGCTTCGTCGCATTCGGTAGCCGAATCACATAGAGATGCCAGGCGGACAGGCAGCCCGGTGTTCGCTCGGGGCGTTCGATGGCGAAATCAGCTAGAAGCGCATCATATTCATCTGCCAGATACCGCCTGCGCGCGACGAACTCGGCGAGCCGGGTCATTTGCGACGCCCCCAAAGCCGCCTGCATATCCGTCATCCGGTAATTCAGCCCAAGTGCCTGTTGCTGATAATACCAGGGGCCATCACTGGCACCCCGCATTCGAGCCGGATCGCGTGTCACCCCATGGCTGCGTAGCTCACCCATGCGACTTGCAAGTTCGGCATTCTGCGTCGTGGCCATCCCACCTTCCGCAGAGGTCACGATCTTGACCGGATGGAACGAAAACGCGGTAATGTCGCTGTACCGGCACTCACCCACGGGGTGGCCGAGATAATCGGCACCAATGGCATGGCTGGCATCCTCAATGAGCGCGATGCCATGGGCCCTCGCCAGTTCGCTGATACGGGCCATATCGGGTGACTGACCGCACATGTGAACAGGAATAATCACTTTCGGCAGCCGTCCTGTTGCACCGGCCTGCGCGAGCTTCTCTTCCAAAACCTCGGCACTCATGTTGAATGTACCTTTATCAATGTCGACAAAATCTACATCGGCACCGCACAGGCGCGGGGCATTGGCAGTGGCCACGAAGGTAATCGGCGAGGTCCAGACCAGATCACCAGGCCCGACATCCAATGCTAGGCAAGCCACATGCAGGGCGGAAGTGGCCGAATTCATCGCCACGGCATGGGTTGCGCCCGTGGCTTCGCAAACGGCTTGCTCAAATCGCCCCACGGCAGGACCCTGTGTCAGAAAATCGGATTCGAGAACCGCCCTGACGGCAGCGATGTCATCTTCAGAAATATCCTGACGCCCGTAGGGTATCATTAGATGCCCCCGATCCGGTCCTTGTTGACCTCAAGCCATTCGCGTAGGTCATGGTGTTCCATCCACTCCTGATTGAGATCGCTGGAGTAAACGAAATTTTCGGGAACCTTTTGCCCGTCCTTGACCCGCTCGGGGCTAAGCCACCAGTCATTGATCGCGGGCAGAATTTTGAAATGCTCCGGGTAAGCATACGTGAATGGTGCGTCCTCAATCCCGATCATCTGCTCATGAAGCTTCTCACCCGGGCGAATCCCGACCACATCTTGCTGAGCATCAGGTGCGATCACATGCGCGATATCCGTGACCTTCATGGATGGAATGCGCTTCACATAAATTTCTCCGCCAAGCATGTCGTCAAATGCATGCCAAGTCAGTTCCACTCCCTGTTCCAGCGTGATCATGAAGCGGGTCATCCGGGGGTCGGTGATCGGCAGGACACCTGTGTCGCGAATCGACATGAAGAACGGAATGACCGAGCCGCGTGATCCCATAACATTGCCATAGCGCACCACCGAAAACTGGGTGCCATGTTCACCGGAATAAGCATTGCCCGCGATGAACAGCTTGTCCGAGGCCAGCTTTGTGGCACCATAGAGGTTGATCGGGCTGGAGGCCTTGTCAGTGGACAGCGCCACAACGCGTTTGACTCCTTTGTCGATGCAGGCATCGATGAGGTGCATGGCACCATTGATGTTGGTTTTGATGCACTCGAAGGGATTGTATTCCGCAGTGGGAACGATCTTGGTTGCCGCGGCGTGCACAACATAATCAACCCCGTCCAATGCACGATACAGGCGATCTCGGTCGCGCACGTCGCCTATGAAGAAGCGAACCCGCGGATCGTTTTTAAACAGCTTTGCCATTTCCCACTGCTTCATCTCGTCACGAGACAGGATTATTATTTTCTTCGGGTTATAACGCTTCAGCGTCATTGGTACGAAAGTATGTCCGAACGAACCGGTGCCGCCGGTTACGAGAATGGTGCTATTTTCGAGCATTGTGTCATCTTTTGTTTCAGCAGGCTCTCGTTACTACCTTTTGTAGGAAAGTGATACTCAAATTTCTGGTCGCGCAATCACTCGGGTGGTAGCGGTGCTGTGCCCAGGAACACCCCGTCTTCCTCGGACAGGCAGGCGATGCCTCCCAGTACCGGGTAGGCAAAGGAACCATCCTCGCATTGATACCCGTCAGACGTTTCGAAAAGGGGAATGCCGCTGCCCGGTGCACGCATCTGGACTGGGCCTTCGGGCAGGGGCGATTCGCGACGCATTACAAGATAGGAGGTGCGGTTGTCGGGGTTCGGGCTGATCTCGAAGTCTCCGGTCGCAACTCGTACGAAGCCCTCTTGTGCCTCGGCCATCTCCCAGATGTTGCGCGCATAGCCGTGTTGCTCCATTCGGGCCCGCATCGCGGGATGTGCATCGCGGTAATTGGGTTCGAACAGTACCACAAGTTTGCGGGCCACTGAAAACAGATTGCCGATGATTTGCGCGGCATTCGCATCCGTGTTGGGTTCCAGCGAATGGCTTGTGAAGACCGCATCGAAACTGCCGGGCGCAAATGGGATATCCATCATGTTGCCCTTGATCCGTTGATAGGAGGCAATGGCAGGAACACGGGCCATGACGGCGGGTGCATAGGTCAGACGGGCCCAAGAGCCTTCCATCAGTGCCAGATGCTCCAGGGGGGCGGAAAAGTCCAGCCAACGGGTGCCTTCACCTGCACCACAATCCAGCAAGGTCCGGCATCCGTATGCTGCGAGTAGCGGTTCGAGAATGGCATGGCCTTCCCGGCGGCTCAGACCCGCGGTTTCGGTCTTAGCATACTTGGTGTAGCTGCCGCTTTGAAGCGCATAGGCGATCTCGATTGCCACTGTCCGGGATGCGTTTTCCTCCCGTGTGAGGCCATGAATGATATTTTCGCCCCGCGCCATCATGGCGCGCGCCTTGGCAAAAAGGCGAGCGCGGTCTCCATTTGCAATCATGGGATTTCCTTGTGTTGTCTGAAATGCGTGAAATCGAGCGGACCGCGTGTGTTCAATCCCATCCAATAATCCGCCGCAGCCCCGATATCGAGACCCGCACCGCCGGAGTTCTTTACATGATTGAGCAGTAGCTTACCGGCAAGTCCGCCTGCAACGAAAAAGACAGCTCCCTGGCGCGCGTGCTGATAGATCTGTTCGAACAAGTCATCCATCATGTCGGGCATGCGCGCGCGCGAAATCGCATCATCGGGAACCGCGTGACGCACCTTGGAATGTGGTGGTAGGCGGATCGCTTGGGTGAACACCGGGGAATCGAAAGCATCGTTGATCTGCGACTTGTCGAAACAGGAAATCAGAACCGCCGGACGTCCGCTTGAGAGAAATCGCTCTAACCCTGATCTGGTGAAAAGCTCCTGATGGCAGCGGTCATCCAGAAGGACCTTTTGGCCCCAGTTGAGGCTTCCGTCTGCAGCCATGCGGGCTAGTTCTTCTGAAAGGATGAAATGCGCTCGGGCGGTCGCACTCCAGCTTTCGATCGGTCCGCGCATCGCACCAATCTGCCGGGGCAGGTCACGCAAAAGGCGCCAGATCGACGGAATGCCGAGAAAATCCGCTCCCGAAATTGCCCCCTGGACACCTGCTTGCAGCATGCGTCGTTTTTCGGGCTCCAACCGACTGGACCACCAGATGTTCTCACGCTTGGCCCGGTCATGTTCCTGCGTGTCCTCTGATATGTAGTCAGGATCAAACGCATAGGCCTCGCCATCACCGAGCCGAACCATTGAAAATGGCTCAGGGGTGGCAAGGCGTTCAACAAGCGCGTGCGCTAGCTCCGCCTGTTCACGAGCGGAGACCCGGGTGTCTGGGAAAGCCGCCGCTGCCGACTCAACAATGGTTTCATATCTGTCAGCAATCCTCTCCAGCCCTGAGGAGAATTCTGACAGCGCCGCTTTCCCTCGGGTCCAGGCAGGTCCATCCGTTGTCGTCGGATTGCTCTGCAGAAAGTGTTCTAGAAATTCCGCGCGCAAGGGGGCCGAGGCCTGATCCGTTGTCGACTGTATGCGCTGCAACAATGCCTTGCGTTTTTTCGACGTATACCCTGTTGTACCAATCAGGGCCGCGCGGATGAACGCTGCCAGAAGGATGGGCGGTATGCCTTCCGCAATAGCTTCAGATATGAGCCAGATTTTTGAGTCGATCGTCAGAAGGGAGGCCTGATCCGAGCGTAACAGCGAACGGAGTGCCCGATAATAATCACGCGGCGCAGCCCACCGCTGTTTGACGCTCACCTTTATGACGGCCGAAAAATCGGCGGGCGTAGACAGCCCAGCAAGATGCAGCGAAACCGGGGTCGCCATTATCCAAAGGCTAGTCCGAATCATGCGCCTAAATGTAGTTCCGGGGCGCTTCGAGCTAAGCGCAGGCCGCTTGAGAAAGGTCATCGGGACTGTCAGACTGTCCTCCAACAAGCGACGTTCCATTGCGGTCATTGTGTGAAAAAAATGGTCCGTCGGAATCTCCTGTTGGGACATGGTTTCCAGCGTCTTTCGGAAATTCGAACCATCCGGCTCCAGAACCGGTATTCCATAGGTTTTCGCAATATCCTCCGCATATTCGACGGAAGGTAAATTCCACACCGCAATCCGGCAACCATCCAGCAACACATCAAACAGGGCACTGGAGCAGATGCTGGCAACATAGCGCACTTTTCGGGCGGCGACGTGAATATCCACATCTCCTGAAATCACCTCGACGTTGGAACAGGCCTCAGTCAACTCTTCATACTGTTCGGGTTTCTCGCGCGGGTGCAGCTTGATCTGGAACGTCCAGTCAGGGGTCTGCTTTGCCAAAATGCTCAGGGCCCTGCGATAGTTGTCGCCCATCGCCCAAGAACTGGCGACCAGCAGCGTTTTTGCGGGCCGCTGTTCAAAAGCAACCCCCTCTTCCATCCGAGGGGTCTGTGTATCCAGCCCAACCATGCGCTGTTTGAGAGGGGAGGGCCACCAGTCGGAAAAGACCCAGGCTTGCCCCCACTGCCAGTGCTCATCGGGTAGGTAAGGCACTGCACGGTGCTCGGCGCGCAGGCCCGGATACCCGTATCCCATGTGGTAGCGCGAATGGATGCCGTGCTGATAGTCGACGGTCCAGATACTACGTTTCTGCGCTGCCTCGATTTGAGGAGCCCGAAAATAATGCGTCATCATGATGGACGCATTGGGGCGCAGGTGGTCAAGCAGGGCGCCATGTTGGATCGCCGCTCGCTTGTGGCTCAAGACTAGCGCACCAATCCGCTTCGCGTCAGGGGCGGAGACCCCAAGTTTGCTTGAAAACTGAGCACCAACAGCTGCCCAGAAATCCTCGTCTTCTACGGACATAACATGGGGCTTTATCTTGCGCGCCTCACCCCCCCAGAGGCGGAAATCCCTGAAGGTGACGGGCAGCAATCCCTCATAGTGTTCCAGGGTTTCGGGTGCGTCGTGAACCAGGAGTACCCGTTTGCCTTGCGCAAGGCAGTGACGGACGATGCCGTCGGTGTAAAGACACCCGGCCCCGCGCGTCCGATTGGCTGCTGCCGGTCCACCTGCACCAGTCTGAATGATGACATCGACAGGATCGGGAACGGGAGCGGGCGGGTACGGTTCAGTGACAGGCGTGCTGGGTGCCTCCTGAGTGTTGTATAGGCCTATTTGCGCGGCAAAATCGTAATAGTAGCGCACCCGGTTGGCAGTCCAGACTGCAACCCCCCCGTCGCGGCGGTAGATCAGATCGTACTGCGCCTCGATATCAGTGAGGGTCCGGTAAAAGTCCCAGAAAGTGGTTCCAAAAGAACTGGGCGACAACGGTTGATATGCGTTGTGCATGTGAGATGTCATCATATGGCCGTCCAGCCCCCGTCAACCGGAATGATGGCACCGGTCACAAAGCTTGCATCCGGGCGTAATAGGAAACGCACGGGCGGGTAAACTTCTTCGGCCCGCCCTAAACGCCTTAGGGGAACGCGCTTGGCAAGGCCATCTGTGAACTCCGGCAGGCTATCCTGAACCTTCTGAGTGGGGAACGGGCCGGGTGTCACGCAATTTACGCGGCAGTCCTGTTCCGCAAGCGTGATCGCGAGATACCGCGTCAGTTGGATCATGCCGGCCTTGGTGGCTCCATAATGAATGGGATTGATCGCAACCATTTCGGGATAAAGCGCAGGGTCTGGGCTGACACTGCCATACATGGAGGCAATGTTCACTACGGAGCTTGGGTGATTGAATTGGGCAAAAAGCTGCGTCAGATGCGCAACCGCTCCCAGGTTGACGCGTGCAGCCGAAGCAAAACGCTCGGATAGATCCTGCACGGTATCCTCGCTGGAGCCAGCAAAGGCATTATTGACCAGACCATCAAGCCGATATCCCTGTTTCTTTGCAACGCGCGCGCTCGCGAGCACAACCGCTTCCATTGTTGCTTGGTCGCTGACATCACCTGGGGCGATCAAGGCATCAAATCCGCTTTGCGCTAACTGGGTCTTCAAATGCTGCAACATTTCAGGGCGGCGGCCGTTAAGGACGGGCATTGCCCCGTCGCGCGCAAGACCATAACAGATGGCCGTTCCCAAATGACCGGCGGCTCCGGTTACCAATACGGCAGAACGTTTCAAATCACTTTTTTGAGTTTCCATATTTCGTCCAAAGACCTGCGCAATTCATGATATTATTGCCACTGAGAGGGATCAAGCAGCGCCGCCGGTACCATAGGCCGCTCTTTGCGGAGTGTTTCGATAGCAACATCCGGCAAAGGTTCCTCCGCCAGTATGCGGGACAGCGAAACCGCCTGTCGAGGTGTATCGGCCCCAACAACGAGAGCATCGATCCAGTCCAGCGATTTGACAAAGCGAAGACACAGCGCGGCTGGATCGCCACCCGTCCACTGATCGGACTGATGCGCTAGATAGCGGACAAGACCGGGCGCATCATAATCCGCTCTGAGCGTGGGCCATTTCAGCTGAGTGTTCCCCGTTAAAAGCCCCTGCAGGAATATGCTGCGAACCTCGATTCGTGCAGAAGCCGTGTGAAGGGCGTCACGCATTTGGGGCGTTTCATAACGCCAGTCGAGAAGATTGTAGGCTAGCTGAATCACATCTATATCTGGCTCTTTCAGTGCCTGAAGGGCTTCTTGCGGAGATTGCACAGACACGCCTATGTTTCCACAAAGGCCAGATTCTCGAGCCGCACGCAATCCATCCCAGAGCGCGCCGCCATCAGCAAACTTCTGCTCCCAACGGTGCAACAGGATTTGCGCCGGAGTTCGTTGCAGGGCCTGCCGCGATTTCTTCAAGGCGGATTGCAGCGCATCAGCACAAGTGATCTGCGGAGACAGCTTCGTATGTACTGCAAATTTGCTTTCCCGATGTTTTTTGAAGTAGAAGCCGATCCTGTCTTCGGCCAACCCGTAGGCTGCAGCCGTATCAAGGCTTTCAAATCCTGCCGTCTCTGCCGCACCCAAAAGCGCGAGAGCCTGCGTTTCGTTCGGCAAAGACCGGGCAAGGGCCTTGCCATAAGCCAATCCGATATTGGCGGTACCCAAAACCAGCGCCTTCATAGTGTTTGCGGGCGTATTGCAAATGCCCCCTTGTCATTACCAGCAACGCACCATTCCCTGATGATCCGGGCCACAGCCTCGTCACCCGCCCCGTGTCGTTTCATCAGACGCCACACCGATTGATACTGTTCCAGAGTGTCCACGGTCAGGCTGAGTTTCGTATCGCGTAACGCCGCGGGCGGAGATAGAACCTTAGCCTCTGCAAATTGCGCCATCCCGGTGGTAACGTGTTCTTGTCCTGCTAAGGGTAAGGTTTCCAAGCTGGTTTTCAAAGCCTGTACATCCACTAGCTCAGCAGCCGCTCCGTAGACCGTCTGCGCCAGATCGTGGACCAGATATGGGCAATGTGGGTGTGATTTTTTCTCCGCGATGAGCAGATCCAGCAACGCGGGTTCAGTAAACGGGTTGTCCCCGGTCACCCTCAGGAAGGCATCTGCCCGCATGAACTCGGCAGCCCCCAGCATCCTTTGACGCACATCTTCCAAAGAACCCCGGAAAATCCTTGCGCCGGCGTCTCGTCCAATCGCGGAAACAATGTCATCACTAGATAAATCTGATGTCGCCACACAGATTTCAGGCGCCGAGCGCGTCAGTCTGCAGCGTGCTATCACCCGTGCCAACAGGGGCATTCCGTGCATGTCGAGAGCCGCCTTGCCTGGCAATCTGGAAGACCCCAGGCGCGATTGAATAAGAACCACAATCTTCATGCAAACCTATTTTTGAACCTTTCGGTCTTTACAAAAAGTGTGACCAGAGACTCCAGATTACTTTGTGGTGTCAGGTCCTCGTAAAGCGGGGCGTGGCTGGGGTTGATGAAACAGCGTACACCGATCTGCTCGATGCGAGAAAGATGAGCGCGAATGGCCTGTTCAGTCGGGCTCCATCCCTCTTCGATTTGCTGCAAGGCTTTCGCCAGCGACGGGGCATCTTCTGCTTTCAATGTCACGCCTGAGGCTTCATACCATGCGCGCGCCAGCGTGACCACAGGGATGCCGCGCAGGGCAGCCTCCCAACCAATGGTACCGGTGATGGTCACCACTGCGCGGGCATGGGTGACCAGAGTCGCTGAACTCAGCTCCAGAGGAACAAGCGTAACCCTAGGCAGGGCAGCCAGCCGATCATAATAGCCATTGTCGCGCCCCAACTCTCCTTCTGTTTGCCACAAGAACTGACTGGGATGTTCCTTGACCAAAAGTGACCATCCCTCCGGCAGCGCCTCCGAGATCATCCGAACGGCCAACTCCTGATCCGCAAACCAGCCGCCTTCAGGCATTGTCGTGCGCTCAGGTTGGTAGTGCAGGGCGAAAACTACAAATGGCGTGGAAGTGGCCGTTTCGACATCGAACTCTCGGGTCAGCGCCTCATATTTGCGTTGCCATGCCCGTTTCTGAATCAGCGCCCAATCACGATAGGTATAATATTCCCGCCAACTGATCGCAGGGGCGGCAAATCCTTCTGGCTTATGGATGAAAGCACGGCGCATGCCCTCGTCATGCTTTGGCTGAAACTTACGCGCAAAAACATCGCGGTGGGTTGTGACCTGCTCCGCCAAAGGTGGCGGTTGACGCCGAAACAAACCCTGGCGAGGGGGCTTCTGCATCACCGTGCGTGTTTCCGTGAGTAAGGGCGGGACCTCGAAAGAGACGGTGCCAGGTTGAATTTCGCCCGCATCAAGAATTTTGTCCGCTGCAACGTACAAACGCTTTTGCAACTCAGTCTTCTGGTCCTGCTGACGCACATACCAGAGTGTCTGATCGGCATCGCGATCCAACAGCTCGGCAAGCGCTTGAGCACCATCGGGTGACAATTGCTGTTCGGTCGAGTTATCCAGTGCCTGCATACCAAGCGGGGACGCATTTGCACCATCGAGAATAATTTGTAGCCCGCGAAACCCCGTCAGATGGTGCATCCTGACTTCCCCTCCCAGCATGCGAACCGCAACATAAAAACACATGTCGAGCAATGCATGAGGTGTCGAGGCGATGACAAACCGCTTGATCTGCAAGGCCGAAACGACACGCAGACAGTAGTCCAAGCGCTCATTGATGATTGCAATCTGATGTTCACTGCTCAGTGCCCTGCCCAGAACATGGCGCGAAAGGGTCTGTGTCAGTTGCATCCAGTCCAGTGCGGAAGGGGCGTGATGAGCTATTGCGGGCAGCTCAGAGCGATCGATCGGATCGCCTGAGGCTCGGTTTGCTTCGGTAAAATCATGGCAATGCACGTCAGGAAACAGTTTTTTGACCGCGTCTTCGAGTTCAGGTTGGGTAATCCAGTAAACCGGCTTCCAACCGAGTTCCGCTTCAAGGCGCATTGCAAGCTCAGGCAGCTCTGGCAAGCGGCCTACAGAATACAACGTGTTCAAAGTTTCAGCCATGGACAGTTCCCAATTTACACTCTGTGCGTTCAGCGCAAAAAGTGCTGTCTGCACGTATCTCAATTGAAGGTCTGAGAAAACAGGGAAATTGCTCCGACACCTAGCCTGTTCCATTGAACCGGTTTCGTACAAGCGTTAACCTTGGTTCGAAAGTTCAATTGGAGATTTGGACGTCTTGTGCTCCCAGATCGCATTTCGCGTTGATGCCTCCGCGCGCATCGGAACCGGTCATTTCATGCGCTGCCTTACCCTGGCTAACGCCCTGTCCCGCTTTGGTTTTAAGAGCCTTTTTATTTGTCGGCATTCCAATGCACTTTTGCGCCAGGCACTGAAGCGAGCCGAGCATCACATCTGCCTGCTTGGACAGGACGAGCCGAAATCTCCAATACAAACCGAGGACTACGCCAAGTGGCTTGGAGTGCCCCAGTTGCAGGACGCGCAAGACACACTAAAGGCTTTGGCCGGACAGGACATTGCCGGCCTAGTTGTAGATCACTATGCATTGGACACAGTCTGGCAAGCAAAGATTCTGGGCAGCTGGAACATCCCCATGCTTGCTATTGATGATCTATGCCGGACGCATTCTGCTCACCTGATCTTAGACGCCACCCATGCGCGACAGTCCGACGCCTATGCCACCAGTAGCGGCGAGGTGCTTGCAGGTAGCCACTATGCCCTGCTACGCTCCGAGTTTGCGGCGCAACGCACCGAGACTCTGAAAAAACGGCGCGACAAAGAGCCAGTTAGTTGCGTCCTTCTGGCAATGGGTGGCGCCGATCCGGACAATCTAACTGCAGATTTCGTGCAAGCCCTGCTGCCGGGGTTGCGCGCGCGAAACATTCGTCTCGCGGCTTTGACAGGACCGGCCTATGCCTATGCCGACAGGTTGCAGAAGCAGGCAACCACCTCTGACGGTGCATTGATCCATTACCATAACACGGAAGATGTCGCCCGAGTGCTTGCTGACGCGGATATCTGCGTTGGCGCCGCGGGCTCGTCCTCTTGGGAAAGATGTTGTCTTGGCCTGCCCACCATCGGTATCGTGATCGCGGAAAACCAGAAAGATGTGTCGCAAGAACTTGTAAAGGCCGGAGCTATCTTAGATGGTGGTGCCTGTCTCGAGGGCACGCGGTCGAAGTTCAAGGAGAACCTTGAAGACGGAAGTTGGTATCGCCGTATTCTGGCCCCGCTGATCGAAGACGTTTCTGCACGTCACCGCATGTCGGAAAAGATGGCGGCCATGGTGGACGGACATGGGGCCACGCGCGCTGCCAACCGTTTTGCAAAATTGATCCTAGGCCAGGATGCTCTCTGGCTACGCCCTGCAGAGCCTGCTGACAGCCGCTCCATCTATAATTGGCGTTATGCGCAGGACGCCGCCCGGTTCTACAATTCCCCCACCGTACCGGAATACAGCGATCACGAAAACTGGTACCTCGCGGCGCTGAAAGATTCGCGCAGACGCCTACTGATCGCGCATCAAAACCAGAGCGCCGTTGCCCATTTGCGCTTCGATCTGACCGAAATCGGAACCGAGATAGGTATTTGCGTAGACCCTCGTTTCCGCGGCCGAAAGATCGGGCGCATGGCGCTGAGTGCAGCCATGCGCTATAGTAGGCAAAATGCACTGGGAGCGATTACGGCGCGTGTGCATTCGCAAAATCAGGTTTCCATGCGCCTATTCTTAGCTGAGGGTTTTTCGAAGGTTTCGCATGAAGGCCATTTTACGGTGATGCGGTCATCTGTTCTGGATGGAGCAGGCCGGACCGCTGATGCCTGCGAGACCTAATCGTCTCCATACGCGGCGAGGTTTCTGTCTCAATTGCTTTCTAAGGTTGTGGAGATGGCGCAGGCGGGTCTATTACTCCCCTTGTAGACCGTGGTGTCCACACATTCTAATCTCTAGTTAACTAGCCTTATGTATCTGCGTCCAGTAATGAAGGCCACAGTAACACTATGGTCCAATACCTTTGCTTCAGCGGCGGTTACGTCGGGCGGGATCGAAGTGACGCACATGATCCGCAAAAGTCAACTCATGCCCAGAATCTGTCCATTCCGTCAGTTCGCGGAACTCGCCACTTATTTCCACTTCCGCAGCGCGTTCTTGTCATCCAATCAAAAATTTCGCAACAGAACCATCAAAGAATGCCGATTCTTGGTAGTTTATCAGGACTCGTACGAAGCCGGTCTCCTTCGTAGAAACCAGTTTGAATCAGGCCAGTCCCACAATGTGAATCCCTCTTGTCAACACGACCTAGACTTGAGTTTATGAATGGGGATGTCTTCTTCAGCATAAAACCATCACAGATTTTGATCAAAGAATGGAGGAATCAGTACAATATAAAACGTCCGAGATGTGTTCCGGTAATTAACCCACCATTACCTGAAACCATTGTACAGGTGTGGCAATTGTTGATCATGCGTTAATAATCAAATCGGTTCACATAGATTGGATTGATCAATCTGAATCGAGCTACCGAGTGCCGACGAACCAAACGGGATGGTTGGATTATACACTGCGTTTCCAGTTCCCAGAAAAGAGTTGCATCACAGTTTGTAATTCATATATTCATGAATTATGGAATCACATGTCTCTAACCAACTTAACACATTGGGCCATCCACATCGGCTAGCGGTTTTTCGGATGCTTATGCGGCGATATCCTGATCGGGTACCGGCTGGAGAGTTAGGTTCGGCGCTGAATATCAAGCCCAGCACCATGTCGAGCTATCTTAGTGCACTGCAGAACGCTCAGATCATAAATCAGCAGAGGGTTGGAACCTCTTTGCTTTATTCAATTAATATGCATTCTGTGCGGGAAATGCTCGACTACTTGTTCTTGGATTGCTGCCTCGGACGACCTGATTTGTGCATGCCCTTCAATTTGGGAAATGACGTCGAGGATGATCGGAAATTCAACGTACTGTTCCTCTGCGTAGGAAATTCAGCCCGCTCTATCTTTGCGGAATCTCTGCTTCGTGAAATTGCAGGGGATCGGTTCAATGTATTCTCGGCAGGGATCAAGCCTTCCTCTGAATTGAACCCTTTTGCACTTCAGGTGCTGAAAGACAAAGGCCACGATATCTCGGCTTTACGTTCAAAGAACATAGCAGAATTCTCAGGGTCGAATGCACCAGACCTCGATTTCGTTTTTACGGTTTGCAATCAGGCGGCAAACGAGGAATGCCCGGCTTGGGATGGCCAACCGATCAGCGGTCATTGGGGCATGGCGGATCCGGTCAAGGCCGAGGGTACCCATGCGGAGAAGAGCCTCGCGTTTCAAAACGCCTATGGTGCACTTAAACGTCGGATTGAGGTCTTTTCCGCGTTGCCGGTCGAAAGCCTTGATCGCCTCGCCTTGCAATCCGCCATCGATGAAATCGGCAAATCTGCCGCTGAGAGTACAACATGACAACTTATGCAGTGAATGGTCTGGGCCGGATGGGAAAGCTTGCCCTGAAGCCGCTTTTGGAACGAGGGGCACGTGTCGCATGGATCAACGACGCGGTGGGTAACGCCGCAATGCACGCGCACTTGCTAGAGTTTGATTCTGTGCACGGCCGTTGGGCTGGTTCTTTCGATCATGATGACGAAAGCATCACCATCAATGGAACGCGCATACCGTTCGTCGGAACAAACGACCTGACAAAACTGCCGCTGGATGGCATCGACGTGGTGATCGATTGCACGGGCGCCTTCAAGACCGAGGTCAAGTTGGCCCCGTATTTTGAAGCCGGTGTTAAGAAGGTGGTTGTCTCTGCACCGGTCAAGGACGGTCCGGCCTCTAACATTGTATATGGTGTCAACGAAGATACATATGACCCCAAAATGCATCACATTGTGACTGCAGCATCCTGCACGACCAATTGTCTCGCTCCGGTCGTAAAAGTCATTCATGAAAACCTTGGAATCCGGCACGGGTCGATGACCACGATTCATGACGTGACCAACACGCAGACAATGGTAGATCGTCCAGCCAAGGACCTGCGTCGTGCGCGCTCGGCATTGAATTCGTTGATCCCAACCACAACTGGATCAGCAACGGCAATTACGCTGATCTATCCGGAACTAAAGGGTCGATTGAATGGCCATGCCGTGCGTGTTCCATTGCTGAATGCGTCGCTGACAGATTGTGTTTTCGAGGTTGAACGAGAAACAACCATTGAGGAGGTCAATGGCTTGTTCAAGGCTGCCGCTGAAGGGCAACTCAGCGGTATTCTAGGTTATGAAACGCGACCCTTGGTGTCGGCAGATTATACAAACGACCAACGCTCTTCGATCGTTGATGCGCCTTCAACCATGGTGGTGAATGGCACTCAGGTGAAAATCTATGCGTGGTATGACAATGAATTCGGATATGCGCACCGCCTGGTTGATGTTGCCTTGATGGTCGGGGCATCATTGTGACGCAAAGACCCGATGGGCTGCCGGCCTACATCGCCGTAACGGCCGCCTATTGGGCGTTTATGCTGACCGATGGCGCGCTCAGGATGCTGGTGTTGTTGCACTTTCATACTCTGGGCTTCTCACCGGTGCAGTTGGCTTACCTGTTTGTTTTGTACGAGATTGCTGGAATGGTGACCAACCTCGCTGCAGGTTGGATTGCAGCCCGGTTTGGGCTCGCGGCAACTCTCTATGCAGGTCTGGCGCTGCAGATCGTGGCATTGCTTGCGCTGACGCAGCTTGACCCGCAATGGGCCATGAGTGTCTCGGTGGCATTTGTGATGATTGTTCAGGGGGCAAGTGGGATCGCCAAGGACCTGGCAAAGATGTCGTCAAAATCGGCAGTCAAACTGCTTGCCCCAACCGAAGGTGGCGGTCTATTCCGATGGGTTGCTATCCTGACAGGATCAAAGAATGCCGTGAAAGGTATTGGATTCTTGTTTGGGTCGGCGCTGTTGGCGACTTTGGGTTTCAATTGGGCCGTTTTACTTATGGCGATCATACTGGCTGTGGTTTTGGGTGCTATTCTTGCCTTCATGCCAGTCGGTCTTCCCAATGGGCGAAAGGGCGCCAAGTTCTCTGAGGTCTTTTCGAAGTCGGCCAATGTAAACTGGCTTTCGGCGGCACGGGTCTTTTTGTTCGGCGCGCGGGACGTTTGGTTTGTCGTCGGCATTCCAATCTATTTCTATGCCGTGCTTTCCGATGGCACTGAGGAAGCGAACCGCGCTGCCTTCTTTTTGATCGGCACGTTTATGGCCATCTGGGTGATATTATACGGTGCGGTTCAGGCCGGTGCGCCAAAAATCCTGCGCGCGTCTGAGCGCTCTGAACGAGATTTAATACGCGCCGCACGTGACTGGGCTGCTGCTTTATTCTGCATCCCAGCAATTCTGACTGTCGCAGCCCTGCTGTCTAGAGGGGCGCCGGTATGGCTGACTGTCACTTTGGTAATTGGCTTGCTGTTCTTTGGGGCGATATTCGCGATCAACTCTTCGCTTCATTCCTATCTGATCCTGGCATTCACCAAATCTGAAAGGGTCACGATGGATATAGGCTTTTACTATATGGCCAATGCCGCGGGCCGATTGATCGGTACCGTTCTGTCGGGCGTCACCTATCAATTGGGAGGGCTTCCATTTGTGCTGGGAACCGCAGCAATCATGATCGGCCTTTCTGCACTCATATCCTGTAAACTTACAGCACCGACCAATGAGGCAATCTTATGAGTATCTTTGAACGCTACCTGAGTGTCTGGATCGCGCTTGCCATGATCGGGGGTGTATTAATTGGCCAGACAGTGCCCGGGCTGGTCGAGGTTATCGCATCGGCAGAGGTAGCGAGCGTTAATCTGGTTGTGGCGTTGTTGATCTGGGCAATGGTCTATCCAATGATGGTTGGCGTTGACTTTAGCGCTGTCGCGGGCGTTGCGCGTCAGCCTCAGGGCCTGATCATCACCCTTGTCGTGAATTGGCTGGTAAAGCCTTTCACCATGGCGATGCTCGCTGTTTTGTTCTTTGAGTTCGTCTTCGCACCATGGATTCAACCTGAAGACGCGGCTCAATACACTGCGGGCCTGATCCTGCTTGGGGCTGCTCCGTGCACTGCAATGGTTTTCGTCTGGTCGCAACTTACAAAAGGGGACGCAACGTACACATTGGTGCAGGTCTCGGTGAATGATCTGATCATGGTTGTCGCGTTCGCGCCAATAGTAGCATTTTTATTGGGCGTCACAGAGATTTCGGTTCCGTGGCAAACGCTTGTCCTGGCAACGGTACTCTATGTAGTCCTGCCCTTGATAGCCGGGTTGATCACGCGCAGGTGGCTTGGGTCGCAAGATGCAATCGATACATTTTCGACGCGTGTAAAGCCCTGGTCGGTTATAGGTTTGATCACCACAGTCGTCATTTTGTTTGGCCTGCAGGGGCAAACGATTTTGGCCCGGCCATTTGTAATTGCGCTGATCGCTGTGCCCATATTGGTTCAGAGTTACAGCATATTTTTCTTGGCTTATGGTGCGGCCTATGCGTTGAAAGTTCCGCATCGAATTGCTGCTCCTTGCGCCATGATCGGAACTTCGAATTTCTTTGAACTTGCGGTTGCGGTTGCCATCAGTTTGTTTGGATTGAATTCGGGTGCGGCGCTGGCAACCGTCGTCGGGGTGCTTGTCGAGGTCCCGGTGATGTTGTCATTAGTGGCATTCGCAAATCGCACTCGTAGTCGGTTTGCAGTGCCGGAATAATCGCCAAAAAACTTCTTACGAACTGTCATGCGCTGATTGAATTTTGTTTCCAACCAGGAGTTCAGCGGAGCATTCCAGATCGCGCGTGTGGGGCTTTTATGCAACGTGCGTGTATTATCGCTTTTGGTCGTTTTGCGCGGAATTCATCGCTGACATAATTACAGTTTGTGAGGCTAGGAGTGGACCCGAGGTTCAATCGGGGGATCAAATATGCGCATTGCAGTCGTTATTCCCTGTTTCAAGGTCAAGCGCCACATTGAAGATGTGATCGCGCGTATCGGTCCAGAAGTAGAGCATATTTTTGCAGTCGATGATGCCTGCCCCGAAGACTCAGGTGGTTTCATTGAAAAAACAATAAAGGATCCCCGCCTGACGGTTTTAAGGCATAAGACAAACACTGGTGTGGGTGGAGCTGTCATCACGGGATACCGGGCAGCATTGGATGCAGATGCCGAAATAGTCGTGAAGGTTGATGGGGACGGTCAAATGGCCCCTGAATTGATCTCTCAGTTTGTACAACCGATCGCAGTTGGGGAAGCCGACTATGTAAAGGGTAACCGGTTCTATTCGGGTACTGCGGTGAGGGAAATGCCCTGGGTCAGGCTGTTCGGCAACGCGTTCCTTAGCTTCATAACGAAGCTATCAAGCGGGTACTGGAGCATATTTGATCCAACCAATGGATTTACCGCGATACATGCCCGTACGCTCGCCTCAATTGATCTCGACAAAGTATCCCAGCGATATTTCTTTGAAAGTGACATGCTCATTCGTCTCGGTGATCTTCGGGCTGTCGTGATCGATATTCCTATGCGAGCGGTCTATGCCGACGAAGTCAGCGGGCTTCGTGTCGGACGTGTCATGTTTGAATTTCTTTGGCGCCATTTGGTCGCCACACTAAAGCGCGTTATCTACATGTATTTTCTGCGCGATTTCTCTCTTGCGTCATTAAACCTCCTGTTCGGAGTCCTTCTCTTGGGGTTTGGGGTCATTTTTGGTGCGGTGGCATGGTCAGAGTCTGTTGCGACCGGTGTGCCAGCCACGACCGGAACCGTAATGCTTTCGGCATTACCGATTGTCCTTGGATTCCAGATGCTCCTGTTTTTTGCAAGTTATGACATTGCATCTGAACCAAAGGTCCCAATTCAACGTCTACGGATCACCCGGCGCATACCGATGCTTGTCGGCAGTGGCGCAAAGACAGACGATAAATAACATGACGTACGATCGGAGTTTGCTTGCGGTCTTGTCAGTGTTCTGTGCCGCATTGTGGATAGGCCTGCTGACACCGCCTTTCCAATCCCCCGACGAATTCGATCACGTCGAACGCGCCTATTTGCTCTCGAAAGGTCAGTTACTGTTAAGCACTGACGAGAGTCGGGCATCAGGCGGGAATGTGGACACTGGGTTGCTCGACTATATGGCGCAGTTCAAATCCTTGCCGCATCACCCGGAAGTCACGGTCACTTCAGCGCAACTGAATTCTGCGAAAGACATAGATTGGAGCGGCAAGCGCGCCTACGAAACACTGCCTGGAACAGGGTATTATTTCCCTCTTATCTATTTACCTCAAGCACTGGCTCTCGCGTGCGGAGAGTTCTTAGGTCAAAGTGTCGATGCCAGCTATAAACTTGCGCGACTTTTTACTCTTAGCGCGGGGTCGTTGATTTTGCTTGCGGCATTTCGAATTATGGTGCCTTCGGCCTTGGTGATCGCACTATTATTCCTCCCGATGACGCTGTTTCAGGCTGCATCTGCAAGCATTGACTTCATATCCACAGCGATGGTGCTTCTGATAATCGCGCTATACCTCGACATAATGAAAAGAAGCACTCGGCCAAGTATTCAAAGGATGCTTGGATTATCGGCCCTGATATTCTTACTTGCGGGGTGCCGTCTGCATATGGCGCCACTTGTGTTGTTACCCCTGACGTTCGGGGTTCGCTTTCGGAGCATTCCTGCCATTTCCCTATTCATGGTTTTATGTATCGCGATCATTTCTTGGTATGGATTTGCATTATCCATAACTAAGGATATGCGCGTAGATTTAGGTGCGACCACGACCCAGATCTTGGAATATTATGTGCTCAATCCCTGGCAGTTCGCGGACACTCTTTGGGCCACGCTTTCGGACGGACAAAGAACTCTTTACTACCTTCATACATTTTTAGGAATTTTGGGGTGGCTGGATGTGCCATTCTCTCCTCAGACCTACACTACATTATTTCTTTTTGTCCTGTTGATCCTGATGTTTGCGATACTTCAGGGAAGAATAGATGATGGGCTGTCTTCATTTGCCTTGATTTCATCTGCATTTGGTGGGTTCTTCATAGTTTTCTTTTCACTTCTAGTAACTTGGACGCCCCATCCCGCCTCAGCTATATTGGGTGTCCAGGGCCGTTACTTTTTGCTACCCATCCTACTTCTGGCCTGTCTTTTCCAATCGCGTGGAACTATCGATGGCAGGGCAAGAAAATACAGAATAGCTGAGAATGTGCTGCTGATTTTACTGTTGTCATTTTCCCTGTTCGCAACGTCTGAAGCCTTGGAAACAAGGTACTACTTCTCCAGCAACATATAGGCTTGCGTAAAATGCAGGAGGCCAACGAGATGAAAAACTTTGTAGAGAAACCGGATTGGTCGAACTATGAAGAAAATTGGCTGGCGAACTATGACGCCTCAAATTACGGCTCAAGCTTAAGTGCGCGTATTTTACGTTCGACGCATAACTTGGTTGAGAAAAATGCCGGCCTTGATGATCACTACGGGACGGTTCTTGAGCTTGGCGTTGGCACGATGGCACATTTCGGATGCGTTCAACATGGTTTCGAGCGATACATCGCTTCCGACCATGATCCAAAAGTAATCGATTGGTTAACCAATCGTAGTTGGGACCCACGCGTCGAGATCAAGCAGCTTTCAGGTGCCAGGCTGCAATTTGAAGACGATAGTATTGATCGCGTGATCGCGACCCATGTTTTGGAGCACATTCCTGATCCGGTAAGTGCGTTGGAGGAGTGGGTTCGAGTTATCCGTCCGGGCGGGGTACTATCGCTGATCCTCCCGTGTGACCCCGGACTTGCGTGGAGAATTGGGCGAACGTTAGGGCCGCGAAAACGCGGTTATGCAGCGGGTCTGCCTTACGATTATTACATGTCAGTCGAGCATGTAAATGCGATCTATAACCTGCATCAGATTATTAAGTTTCACTTCCCAGAACGCCGTACCAAGTGGTGGCCCATGCGGGCCGCAATTCCGGACATTAACCTGATATACGGGGTTAATTGCTTTGTCTGATGGGACAAAAACACTAACTCGCAATAAACGCCTCCGTTGGACACTGGCAGGGCTCATTGCAGGATTGGCGCTGCTGGTTGTGCTCATACAAAAAAGTGGAGCAACTCTGTCGGGTATTTCTGAGGTGCTGGGCAGCGTACCCTGGCCCATTTACGCGCTGATTATGTTGACGCAAAGCACCATTGTTGTGGCCGCGGCAATGAAGTGGCGGATCGTGCTTTCAGAAACACTGGATATTCAGACAATATCCTTGGGAACGGCCACCTCCGCAACGGCGACCGGTGCGCTTTTGGGGCAGATAATTTCGATACAGATTAGCGTCCCGATTGTCCGCGCGTGGGTTGCGAGCAAAAACGGCATCCGCGCCCGCGCCGCTGCGGGTACCTCACTATTCGAGCAATCGTTAGAGCTTTTGACGCTGGGAATTGCGGTATTGGCCGGCCTTGTGTTTGTTGCGTTGGGTGCGGCTTTTGCAACATTCTCTTTGATCGTACTTCTCGGGGTTGTTGTCGCTGCGCTAAAGCCTGTCCTGCGTGGGAGTGCACTGGTGGTTCATCGAATTCGTGTGATGATAGGAGAGGGCGCGGCTTTGACGTCGCTCGCCGATGGTTTGAACCAAGCTGCTGACCAAAGATCCGTGGTTCTACATAGACTTATGGGGTTGAGCCTTTTGAGGTATGTGCTGATAGCGGGTTTGAATGTTGGTCTGATGGTGATGTTTTTGCCGGGGCTCGATCCCATGCCGCTTTTCGTCGCCTTCCCTTTGATACTACTCGTTTCGTCGATCCCGTTTTTACCTGCAGGATTGGGAGTGACTGAAGTGACATGGGCTAGCGCTCTATTCCTTCAGGGCATTGACGCGGCGACTGCGGCCGAAGCTGCGGTATCTTTGAGGATCGTAACCGTCAGCGGATTCTTGTTGTGCTACCCCTTCCTTGCTGCAGCGGGAATTAGGCGGCATCAGGATCTTTGATCGTGAAAATTTCGTTATTTGTTAGGTGGGTTCAAAGCACCAATTCCCTATCATGCTGGAATCTCTGGACTGAGTAGTTGTCCAATTGGTTTTTTACTCAATGATGTGGATCAAACTATCACGGCCTATTTGGTCATTTGGGAGAACCACAAATCAGTACGCGTGAT
The DNA here is from genome assembly GCF_056536485.1 of Ruegeria sp. CL5. Lineage (NCBI taxonomy): Bacteria > Pseudomonadati > Pseudomonadota > Alphaproteobacteria > Rhodobacterales > Roseobacteraceae > Ruegeria > Ruegeria sp. CL5. The sequence goes on along the minus strand of NZ_JBQFPS010000015.1, from coordinate 34,038 downwards.
GCCCCAATCTAGCCACAATAGCCTGATGAATCGGAAACAATCTGTTCTTGTTTTGGAATTCATAGCGCAAGAGAGTAAAAAAGAATGATAAACCTAATCGCATCAGATCTGACTTGGCAAAAAGAGCCCTGTTCGAAGAGCGGCAGCAACTAGCGCCACAGGTGATCAGATGGTGCCGGCTTTAGAAATTGCTGCTCACACCGCCTGAAGTGGAGGAGATGACCTAGATTGATGTACGCGCATAATTTCCGACAGCTAGGTCGCCCAATCGCAACATCAGTTGCGACAGATAATCCTTTGAGACTAGAGTCTTCGCTGACCAGGATTGCCTTCATGATCGGAATACATACTCAATGGCGCTGCACCCCATGACGCAACCATGGCTTACAGTAATTATGCCAATCTATAATGGCGGGGACACTCTGGACGCAGCGCTGTCGTCGCTAGATGGTCAATGCGAAGGGCTTGAGATTGTCGCCGTCAATCAAGGTTCAACGGATAATAGCCGGAAACTTCTCGAGGCTGCGCGGTCACGTCTTCCAATCCGGATCATCGACAATCCTGATGCAAAATCGTGGACCGAGAATACAAATCTTGGACTGCGAGAAGCAGCTTCATCCCTTATCACAATGTTGCATCAGGATGATATTTGGTCGCCTGGTCGTGCGGCATTGCTGAAAGAAATGTCCTCACGATACCCGAATGTCGATATATGGGTTCATGGTGCGAATCTCATTGATCTTAAGGGTAATACGGTCGGCCATATGTGTCCTCCGTTCGGAGGTGCTCAGCGCGTTCTTTCATTCGAAGAGGCACTTTCGTACTTGATTGTTCAAAATACCGTTGCGTTGCCTGCCGTCATGTTCAGGCGGGATGCGGCAATGCGAAAGGGCGGTCTTGATGAAGACCTTTGGTATACTGCCGACTGGGACCTTTGGTTGAGCCTCGCACAGAATGGATTGGCTTGGGATCCCACCTGCGCTGCATCGTTTCGTGTTCATGCAGCTTCCCAGACCATGACCGGGTCGCGAGACCTGCAATCGTTCAAGCGACAATTGAAGATCCCAATGGAACGGCATCTTGTGCATCTGCCAGACGATCTCAGAAAGATTGCCCGTAAACGCGCTGATACGGCCAATGCTTTTAACATTTGTTTGGCCAGCCTGCACCATCGCAGATTGCGTGGATGTGGTTCAGCGTTAAAGGCAATCATCTCACTTGGACCGCTTGAATGGCGCGAGTTTCTCACCCGCTCACAGATCGTGAACAGGCTCGTGCCCCGGCTTAAGCTGGCGCTGAAAAGAGGAACATGAGATGAGTCCATTCAGAGCGCCTATAGATTGCGCATTTGAGGCAGACGCGGGGTTTGCTTTGACATCGCGGCACCGTGTTTTTATTGAATTGGATTGTTTTTCACATCGCGTGAGAGGTTGGTTAAATCCAGTGGCAGATATTGAGATCACGCGCGGTGAAACAAGCCAGCAGCGTTTTATGTGATAGTGCACAGGATGACGGTGCGCACAAAGATCTTGCCACAAAACCTGAACCGCGCTGAACGGTTATCGTTTGCACTCAAAGCCTTCGTTTTATTAAAGATTGCATTCCTCGTTTTGCTGGCGGTCAATACTCGTTTTGTGATGGATGAGTTTTGGCATTTTACCCAGCCCGTTTATCTGTTCGACGGAACGTTCGAGACGATCTGGCCGAAAAAGGCGGTCGGATATGCTCTGTTCTATGAATTCTCTCATCTGATCGGATGGGATGCCACCTCAATGCTGATAGCAGGCCGATTGACGACAGCTTGCCTGGCAATAGCGACCGCTTGGTGCGTCTACCTATGCACCCGTACTTTGGGGGCGGAACGTGTTACGGCTTTGTTAGCCGTTGCACTCTTGCTGAGCTTCAGTAATTTCATCGAACGCGGATTCCGCTTGCGTTCAGAACCGCTTGCCACGCTATTTGCGATTATGGCAATTCTGGTCGTCATTCGGTCTGGAACTGACCGCGCCAAGCCTCTTCTGATTGCTGGTTTGCTAAGTGGGCTTGCATTTGTAACAACCCAAAAATCAATCTACTTCAATTTTGCGTTGGGGGCCGCATTGACTATTGATGCGCTAATCATGCGTTCAGTCGCCCGAGCGGTGAAGCGTGGGGTATTGCTTTTATTGGGGTGGGCAGCTGCAATAGCGGTTTACGGAGTCCTATTAGGGGGCGCTGCGATGCCACAGGTTCTTGCCGTGCTTTTCTTTGGGCCAGCGGAACTCGCGTTCAATGGGGGCAGTTATTATGAAGGACTTGATGCGTTCGTCTGGCAAACGCTCAAGCGAAATTCCCTGCAATATGGTTTGGTGATATTTGGGCTTTTTGTTGCGGCCTCTCGATTTGCCAAATGTGATAGTGCTGCGCGGGTATATTTTACCTTTACCTTAGTGCTTTCTGCATTGGTCTTTTTTCATAATCAAACATGGCCGTACGTTTTCGTCATGGTGCTGCCGTTTCTGGCTTTCTATTGTGCCGACGCCGTCGCCCGATTGATGCTGCGGTCAGAAACTTGGTATTCGCGTGTTATTGGCATTCTGGTAATTGTTGCTGTGCTGAGCACGCTGCGAAATGTTCAATATTTGGCCCACAATAACCGTGACCAATTTGCGCTTATTCAGCGAGCAGAAGAACTACTTGAGCAAGAGGAAACCTATTTTGACGGCATTGGCATGATTCCCAGTCGTCGCATGGAGCCGCGCCTCTGGCTCGATGCACAAGCTGTCAACAATACGAAGTCTGCAGGCGAAGAATCTGTCCTGTATCAGGCGTTGCTCCGCTCCGAGCCAAAACTTGTGATATTATCTTATCGTACAGACAATCTGGGATCGGAATTTGGCGCCGTGCTTGAGGCGAATTATGAGTTGCGAGCTCCGAACATTATGATGCCCCTTGCAACAAACAATTCGGTTTTGACCGATCCACGCGATCGTATTTTACTTTTTGAAGGCGTCTACAGCTACTAAGGTTAGCCTGCGTTTTTTGGGATCGGTATCGACTTAGAAAAGAGCCAAAGGTTCATACTGGGCTCGAGCGCCGATCTTCTGGATGCGGGTGGCGGTATCGACAGGTCGATTGTGGCGCAGGTAGATGACGTCAACCGTGATTTGAAGCTTGAATTGATGATATCTGGCTGGATATTGCGATCACGGATGAGGAACAGGCCGACGCAGTCGACAATGCACTGCAGATCGAAGGAAGTGGTCTTTGGCTGCGTGCAGATGGTGCATTAGGGGCGGCACGTGCGCAGTTGTTGTCACGCTTTAATCTAAATATGCGAGCAAAGCATAAGGTTGTTTCTCCGTCAAAATACCCTTTTAACGAGAACTTTGAATAGCACTTTGTTAAGAATATTGACCGATGATTTGTTGTCTGGCGCATAATTAATACCAGGAGCATTGGCATCATGAATGCTTGGTTGTCGGTTTTGATAACCACGATAGTTTTGGCAGGTTGCACTGAAGATATTCAGGGGACTCAGTCCTTTGATCCGACCGCAAATCCCGTGGAAGCACCCGCATCAAGTAGGAACAATCTGAAGGGAAGCGTTGCACATACCGATTTTGCCGAGCTGGTACGAACTTCGGTCGCTACTTCACCCACGACAGCCGCAGGCACCGCGAACGTTCTGGCATCGAAGTCTCGAATCGACGCAGCGCAGGGGGCGTTTTTGCCGCAGATAGAGGCCGAGACGTCTTTGACGTCTGGCGGTGATCCGGTTCCAATCCTGCGGTTGAGCCAGATCATTTATGATGGGGGCAAAGTCAACAGTCGCGTAGGATTGCGCCAGATCGAAGCCCGGCAGACATGGTTAAGTGAGTTGTCAGAGCTGAACGCATTAAGTTTCGAGGCCATAGAAACCATAGTCAATCTGGACCGCAATCGTCGCCTCGAACAGCAGGCTCGGCAGAATCTGGACCGCACGGATGTATTGGTTGACGACCTCCAGTCACGCTTTGATGCGGGGGCTGGATCTGTTGCAGATCTGCTGGCCGGGCAAGGGCGCAGGTCAAATGCCGAGGCAGAACTGGCACAAGCGCAGACTGAAGTGGAACTGGCAACCGCAAACTGGGTAGAAGTTTTTGGGACCCGTCCCGGTGTTATTCCGACGATCCCACCGGCCCCGGCTTTGGCTGGGTCTTCGGCGCAGGAGATGGTTGAGCGCAGCCCACGTTTACGGACTCAGGTTGCCGTTAGCCAGGTGCGCCAGCAAGAAGTTATCGTTGCGGAACGGGCGACTCGGCCGACCCTGTCCGCGATTCTTGAGACTGATTTCGATCAGGGGTTCATTGACGATGGGGCGCAGGCTCGATTGGGTGTGACAGTTCCGATTTACCAAGGTGGTTCCGCACGGGCCAACGTGAAATCGGCGCGCGCGAATCTTCAACAAAGCCAAGCCGATGAAGAGGAGTTGCGCCGCGAGTTGCAGCGTAATCTGTCTCGGGCGCTGGAAGAGACCAATTCAATCCAACGGCGGCTAGCGACAGCCCGACGCGCGGTCGAGATCAATGAGCAGGCGCTAGATGCTGCACGGGGTCAGTTTAATATTGGGCGCAGCACATTGGTTCAGATATTGGATGCATTGCGCGAACTGAACCTTGCACAGGTGCGGGTAATTCAACTTGAAGCTCAAGCGCGTCGCGCCGAATATGCTGTGCTGGCGGTCACCGGTGACATCCTGGACGCTTTGGGTGTCGCTCAGCCTACCGATCCGACCTTGTGACAGTCCCGATGAATTCAGCCACATCCGACCCGCTGATCAATCATCTCCGACTATTAACGGAACATCTAGGCCATGGTTTGTCCGAGGCAGATCTTTTTGGGGTTTTTAAAGGGCAAGTCTGATGCTTATGCCGTCGAAGACGCTGTAAGTGCGTTGAAGTGGCGGGTTACAGGGCGGATTTCGGCAAGGCGCGGTTGTTGAAGCTTGATCCGATCCTCTTTCCTGTTCTGGCCTTTGATGCCGAGGGCTCCCCTTTTGTAGTGCGGGATAGAGAGGATAAGGATCGATTTCCAGTGATTGATGCCAGTACTGGATCATCCGAGCCGCAGATTTTGCGGCGACAGGATCCGCGTCCGAGCAAAGCGCGCGTGGTTTAACACCAGATCGATGTGATTATGGTTCAAGAGTTCGACGTCAGCCTGGCCGGCGCTATTTGTCTCGGCGCAGGATCGAAGGTCAGATTGACTTCAAAGGTGTCAGTTTTGCTTACGATGACGCGTTGGGTTCGATTCTTAAGGATATCGAATTAGCGATCAAACCGGGGGAAAATCGCGATATAGGGCCCGGTTGGGTCTGGGAAAAGCACTCTGGCGCGCTTGATCTTGGGTTTGTATGAACCTGATACCGGGACGGTCATGCTGGATGGTCTGGATGCGCGTGCCGTGGATCCGGCGGATAAGATGCGCAATATTGGCGCTGTGTTGCAGGATTGCTGGCTGTTCTCAGGGACGCTGAAGGAGAACATCATTTCTGGCCGGTTTAGACAATCTCTTCCGGCTTCGGTCGCTTGTTTGCCATTCTTGGTCCTCCATTTCTTAAACATAGCGGTGGACTATTTCAGATGGGGAGGCTCACAAGCTGGCTCCGCTTGGAACCCGTATTCCAGCCTTTCAGACCTGCCTCGCACGTGCCGAAATTCGCGCACCGACACGCGGCATTGTCAATCAGGTTTTGATTTCGACTTTGGGCGGATTGGTCCATCTGGGTCAGACCGTAGTTGAAATCGTACCGATTTGTGAAACCGTCACAGTCGAGGCCTTTGTCGCGCCGGATGACATTGCATTTATTCGACCTGATCTGGAGATAAAGGTGCGTATTACGGCATATGACGCTTCACGCTATGGTGAACTGGACGGGCAGGTAACGCGCATCGGTGCGGGTTCGGTACTTGCCCCGGATGAAGAAACGTCAGTCTATGTCGTGGAGATATGGCTGGTTGGAGCGTTGACGGATGCGAATGGGCAGAATCTGGGCGTGATACTGGGTATGGTTGCTCACGTTGATATGCTGTCCGAAGCAAAAACAGTGCTCGAGTATCTGACAAAGCCAGTCATCCGCGTAAAGGACAGGGTGTTTCGAGACTGACGGATTACGCCTGTTCTGTCTCTGCGCTCATTTTGTTACCGCGTTGATATCACTTCACCAATACGTGATGAGCCCTGTGCTGGATTATGGCCGTTCCAGTTCCAATCTAGTTTGAATAATCAGCCATCGACTTGATTGCGGCGTACCTAGGCTGGGCCTAAGTCGAACCAAGAACGAGCCAAACAAACATGTTGCAGTTATCTAGTTCTCTCGTTGGCCTTGCAGTTCTTTGGCTCGTTGTGATTCACGTCTGGGTAATCACCCAATTCAATAGGACCATGAGGCGTAATTATCCCGTGGTCGCCCGATGTTGTCACGTTTTTGAGCGTTTGTGCGGGTTATTTTGGCAATATTTCTTTGTTCAGGATCGTGCGGAAACGCCCCTCAATTGGTCAGAGCAGTCAGGGATTGGGTGCGCCGATAAAAATGCTACTTCAACTGTCCCGTTCGGGTCGACGCGTGATTTGCGCTCCATTGGTGCAGTTCATTTTGCGCATTGCCCATTGCTGACAGTGGAGCAGGGAGCGAAAGGTCACTAAGTTGCGATTGTTGGAGAGTAAGCGCGGAACCCAATTCCGAGGACAAGCTGTTTCCCAAGCGACAGCGATTGCAAGACGGCGGTTAATCGATGGACCTGAACCTCGTTCAAAATGGTGGTACATTTAGTTTCGTGGCCACCCCAAGCTCACCGATCTGTCGTGAAATCAGGAGATTACATGTCTACCAATGACCAAATCGTATCGCCAATTAATAAAGCTTCTGATCTGCTGGTCGCAGCGCTTGAGGCGGAGGGTGTTGAGTACATCTTTGCTGTTCCGGGAGAAGAGAACCTGGATGTTCTGGAATCTCTAAGAACCTCAAAAATTGAGTTGGTTCTCACGCGTCACGAACAAGGAGCGGCTTTCATGGCTGCGACCTATGGACGTCTGACGGGTAAGGCCGGGGTCTGCATGGCGACGCTGGGGCCGGGGGCTACGAACTTTGCCACACCAGCGGCCTATGCTCATCTGGGTGGTATGCCGCTGATCATGATCACGGGGCAGAAACCCATCAAGAAGTCGAAACAGGGCCAGTTTCAGATTGTCGATATTGTTGGGCTGTTCGATCCGATCTGTAAAATGTCCAAACAGATTGTACACGGCAACACTATCCCCTCATTGATCCGCGAAGCCTTTCGTGTCGCGCAAGAGGAACGCCCCGGCGCGGTTTTGTTGGAACTTCCGGAAGACATTGCAGCCGAAGAGACTTCTGAGCATGTTCTTGAACCGCATCAGCGTCACTATGCCGTGGCCGGTGATGCAGTTCTGACCGAAGCGGCTGAGATGATCCGCGCTGCCAGGATGCCGCTTTTGCTTTTGGGGGCCGGGGCGAACCGAAAACACGCCCGCAGCGCACTGAGCAAGTTCGTGAACGATACTCAGATTCCATTTTTCAATACTCAGATGGGTAAGGGTGTCGTGGATGAGCGGTCCGAACTGTTTTTGGGCACAGCCGCTCTGTCGGATGGTGATTATCTGCACTGCGCCATCGACCGTGCTGATCTGATCGTCAACGTGGGTCACGATGTTGTGGAAAAACCGCCGTTCTTTATGGAAGAGGGCGGCACCAAAGTGATCCATGTTAACTACAAGGCCGCGCAGGTTGATCAAGTTTATTTCCCTCAAGTTGAAGTGGTTGGTGATCTGGCGCAATCCATCTCCAAATTGGGTGAGTTCCTGCAAGGACCTTTGGAATTTGACCGAAGTTACTTCCAGCGGGTCAAAAACGAGACCGATCTACACACATCAGAAGGCGCTGATGATCCGCGCTTTCCGGTCATCCCCCAGCGGTTTGTAGCTGACACACGTAAAGTCATGGGGGACTGCGATATCATCGCTTTGGACAACGGTATCTACAAAATTTGGTACGCCAGAAACTACCAGGCCTATCAACCCAACACGGTTCTGCTGGACAACGCGCTTGCGACCATGGGGGCAGGCTTACCTTCGGCCATGATGGCAGCGAAGCTATATCCTGAGCGTAGGGTTATGGCCATTTGCGGTGACGGAGGGTTCATGATGAACAGCCAGGAGATTGAAACCGCCGTTCGTCTTGGCCTCAATCTTGTTGTTACTGTTCTGAATGACAGCTCGTACGGAATGATCCGTTGGAAGCAGTCGGATGCGGGGTTTGATGATTGGGGATTGGAATTTAAGAATCCTGATTTTGTGCAATACGCTAACAGCTATGGTGCTACGGGTCATCGGGTCGAAAGGACAGAAGATCTGGTGCCAACCTTTGAAAAAGCGTTTGAAGCAGGTGGTGTGCATCTGATCGACTTGCCGGTCGATTACAGTGAAAACCAACGCGTTCTCATTGATGAGCTTGCGGCGAAGGTCTGTCTGATATGAGTAATGTTGTTGAAGTTCTGAACCCGTTTGATCTTGAGAAAATCGGTAGTGTCGAGGTTAAAAGCTGGAACGATATCAATGTCATGTTGAATGTGGCACACGGTCTGCACCGTGATCGAGGCGCTTGGTTGCCTGCTTACAGGCGGATTGAGGTTCTGAAGAATACAGCTCGGATCATGTCCGGCCGCGCGGAAGACCTTGCGATGCTAATCGCCAGCGAAGGTGGCAAACCCTTGATTGACGCGCGCATCGAAGTGACGCGTGCCATTGATGGTGTCGAGCTGTGTATCCATGAGATCGGTCAGATGGCGGGTCGGGAAATACCGATGGATCTGACGGCGGCAGGATCGGGTCGGATTGCCTTTACACAGCGTGAACCTATCGGCGTAGTGGTTGCCGCAAGCGCGTTTAACCATCCGTTGAACTTGATCGTACATCAGGTGGCGCCGGCTGTGGCCACTGGATGCCCGGTCCTCGTCAAACCGGCACTTGATACACCACTGTCATGCGAAGCATTTGTCGACATCCTGTACGAGGCTGGCCTACCAAAGGAGTGGTGCCATCTGACAATTTGCCAAAATGATGTAGCTGAACGGATGATCACGGACGCGCGTGTCGGATTCTTTTCTTTCATCGGATCGGCACGTGTCGGTTGGATGCTGCGCTCGAAGCTGGCGCCGGGGACGCGATGCGCGTTGGAGCACGGCGGAGCGGCGCCAGTTATCATCGATGAGACAGCGGACATTGATGCCATGATCCCCTTGTTGACCAAGGGTGGATTTTATCATTCCGGTCAAGTTTGTGTCTCGGTTCAGCGTGTTTTTGCTCCATCAGGGATGGCGGAAACGGTCGCTCGAAAGTTGGCAGAAGCCGCCTCAGCGCTGAAGGTGGGTGATGCCCGTGACGCCAGCGTGGAATGTGGGCCACTGATCCGTCCGGGTGAAGTTGATCGAGTAGAACAATGGGTAGACGAAGCGGTTGCGGGAGGTGCCCGCGTAATGACAGGGGGTAAACGGCTGGGCCGAACGACCTATGCTCCGACTGTCCTTCTAAACCCACCCGCTGATGCGAGCGTGTCCACCTCCGAAATCTTCGGGCCGGTCGTTTGTGTTTATGAATATGATGATCTTAGTGCTGCATACGAAGCTGCAAACGCTCTTCCTTTTGCATTTCAGGCGTCGGTCTTTACCAAATCCCTGGATACAGCAATGCATGCCGTGCGGTATTTGGACGCCACGGCCGTCATGGTGAACGATCATACTGCTTTTCGGGTCGACTGGATGCCATTCGCGGGTCGCCGTCAATCAGGGTACAACACCGGCGGTATCGGCTACACCATGCATGACATGACGCAAGATAAGATGGCTGTAATACGGCTGTGAAGAAGCTGTCAGGATCGATCCGATGCTGGTCGAGCGAATGTGGGTACTCTAATTTCGCAAATGGCCCGCTTAGTGACGGAAACGATTGTTGACCGTGCTTTGCATGTTCTGGCATGAACACGCCATGTTCGGTTCCGGGGGATTCCCCTGGAAGCAATAGGGAATGTAGTGCGGTGCTCTTCGCGCCAAATCTGCAACTGCCCCCGCAACTGTAAGCGGCGAGCGCGGCTGACAATGCCACTGGGATATCCCGGGAAGGCCAGCATAGCGCTTTGACCCGCAAGTCAGGAGACCTGCCGAACACGCGCCCTCGGAAAGGGTGCTCATTGTCGGCGACGGGGTGTGCGCCTTATCCGTTTGTCTCGGTCGACGAACGGACGCGGGCCTTCCCCAAGTCAAAACCAAATATGTGCCGGGGAAGGCGCGACCTGAGAAGGACTGAGTTTTGAAGAAATTGCTTTTGGCAGCAGCAGCTGCTGCAGTGATGCCTGCGTTTGCGAGCGCTCATTTCCTAATGGAATACACAGAAAACACGATGATCGAGCGACCCGGTGATGTGCCGGTAAAGCTGATATTCTGGCACCCGTTTGAAGCTGGTCATGTGATGACGCTTGAAAAACCGGAAGAATTTTATGTGATCCACAACGGCAATAAAACCGATCTGCTGGACACATTGGAAGAAACCACATTTGACGGCCCAGACAACAGCGCCAAGGCGTTCAAAGGCTCGGTCCCGGTGAAGCGTTCGGGCGACTATGTGGTGGTGACCGTTCCTGCGCCTTACTACGAAGAATCTGAGGATATTTATATCCAGCAGATCACCAAGGCCTATCTGAACCGAAATGAACTGCCCACCGACTGGGATCAGCCGCAAGGTCTGGCAACAGAAATCCTGCCGCTTAACAAGCCCTACAACATCATTGCTGGCTCAACTTTCACGGGTCGCGTGCTGAGCGATGGCAAACCAGTTGCAGGGGTCGAGATTGAGATCGAATACATCGCCGCCGCCCCTGACCTCAAAGGCACGGGCGCCGCTGCACCGACGGTGTCACCGCTGCCAGGTGGTGCGCTGGTAGCGATTTCGGACGAGAATGGCTATTTCAGTTTTGGTGTACCCAAAGCCGGTTACTGGGGTTTCGCCGCTCTGGGCTCTGGTCCGAAAACCGAGCATGAAGGTAAAGAGCTGAGCCAGGATGCCGTGATCTGGATCCGCGCCTGGGATCTGGAGTAAACCCTTATGCACATTGTAGATGGTGCTCTTTCGAACCCTGTCGTAATCGGCGGTGCGATCGCTGCTGCAGGCGGGATTGCAATGGGGCTGAGGTCGCTGGATCTGGATCGCATTCCCACAGCGGGTGTTCTGTCAGCCAGTTTCTTCGTTGCTTCGCTGATTCATGTGCCGATTGGCCCATCTTCTGTGCATCTGATCCTGAATGGCCTGGCCGGGCTTTTGCTCGGTTGGGCCGCCTTTCCGGCTTTGTTTGTAGGGCTGCTGTTACAGGCTGTATTCTTTGGATTTGGCGGATTGACTGTGCTTGGGATAAATGCGCTGAATATTGCCCTTCCGGCGGTACTGACCTGGATGATCTTTGGCCGCCTCATCGCCCGAGGCTCGGCCATTCAGGGGGCGATTTGGGGCGGTATCGGGGGGGCGTTCTCAATCGCAGCCACAACCGCGTTTGTTGCCATTTCACTGGCGATGTCCGGTGACGCGTTCCTGCCTGCGGCCAAGCTGGTGTTTTTCGCCCATATACCGGTTATGGGCATTGAAGCCATGCTTACGGGGTTTGCCGTGATGTTGGCGCGCAAGGTGAAACCGGAACTGTTCAAAAAGGCGGTTTTAACATGAAACAACTGGTTGTTATTGCCACGCTGATGCTCACACCAATTTCGGCGCTCGCACATAAGGTCATCGCGGGGGTTTTCCCCGCTGGCGAAGCGATCGAGGGTGAGCTGGGGTTCTCCAATGGCGATATGGCAAGCGACCAGGAAGTTTTCGTCTACGGCCCCGATGGTGCTGAACTAGGTCACACCGTTACCGATGGAGACGGGTTCTTTTTGTATATCCCCACAAAACCTGTTGCGCATACCTTCAAGGCCGATCTCGGCGCGGGCCATGTGGCTGAAGTGACCATGTCCGCAAACGAGGTGGCCGAAATCATGGGAGTTGCCGTTGAGGTTGCGGAGATCGGTGCTCAGCCGACGACTGTTGCAAGCGTTGGAACCGTGATGGTTGCGTCTCTGTCCGATCAAGAACGCGCCGCGATTGCTAAAGTGGTGCGCGACGAAACCCGCCCCTTGCGCCGAGAAATTGCCGCCTATCGCGAACATAACGATATGCAAAGTATTTTGGGGGGCATCGGGTATATCGTTGGTCTCTTTGGTGTCGGGTTCTATTTCGCCGCACGTCGCAAGTTGGCCGCCTGATGGCACATGCGCTGGAACCCCAGGCCAAAACTCTGGCCGAGGCAGGTGGGATTGAGCCCTACGGGGTGATCGCGGATTTGGATCCGCGGATGCGCATCGCGATAACATGTCTCTTTGCCGCCGTCACCGTTGCACTAAGTTCAATCCCCTCATTGTTGATCGCGCTTTCAGTTTCGATCGGGCTGTTGCTGATGTCACGGTTGCCCATTCGCCGAACTCTTAAACGTATGGCGATGATGGACAGCTTTATCATCTTCATGTTGGTGCTTTTGCCATTCTCCATGCCCGGAGACACCATGTTCACCCTCTTTGGATTTGCGGCAAGCTGGCAGGGGTTCTGGAAAGCCATTGAGATCGCGCTGACGGCAAACGCCGTGATATTGGCGCTGATGGTCCTAGTAGGGTCGATGGAGCCTGTCACATTAGGTCATGCATTGCACAAACTTCGCTGCCCGGAGGTGCTTGTGCATCTGTTGATGTTCACGATCCGCTATATCGAGGTGCTGCGCGAAGAGTACCTGCGTCTGCGCGGCGCGATGAAAGTCAGAGGTTTCCGACCGGGCACCAACTGGCACACCTATCGCAGCTTTGGTTATCTGGTCGGTATGATGCTGATCCGCGCCATTGAACGTTCCGAGCGCATTCTGGACGCGATGAAGTGCCGAGGGTTTTCGGGTCGGCTTCTGTTGTTGCAGGAATTTAACCTGACCCGACGGGATTATTGGTTTGCCACGATGATGTGTGCGATTTGTGTCAGCCTTCTTATTCTGGATTTTCAATGACGATCCTTAAGCTCGAAGACATTTGCTTTTCGTACCCGGGTCACGCCCCGGTTCTGGACAGAGCGTCGCTGCAGCTTGAGCCTGGTCAACGGTTGTCGATTGCAGGTCCAAATGGATCAGGAAAATCCACACTTTTTCGCATTGTCCTTGGCCTTCAAGCGCCCTCTTCTGGGCGCGTGAACATCTTTGGTAAGGATAGGTGTGTCGAGGCTGACTTTCACGAGGTTCGCCGCCGTATAGGATTGGTGTTCCAAGACCCTGACGACCAGTTGTTTTGCCCGACCGTGGCGGAAGATATCGCTTTTGGCCCGCTCAATCTTGGGCGCAGCACGACCGAAGCGCTTGCCATCGTTGACAAAGTGCTGAGCGATCTGGATTTGATGCATCTGCGCGACCGTATCACGCATAAACTTTCAGGTGGTGAAAAACGGTTGGTGACCCTTGCCACCGTACTTGCGATGGAGCCTGAGGCGTTACTATTGGACGAGCCGACCAACGCGCTTGATGCCAAGAATGAAGCACGGCTTCTGGAAATTTTGCAGGGATTACCTCAGGCGATTCTATTGGTCAGTCATGCCCCTGCGTTCCGCCGCTCGTTGGCGCCCGAGACCCTCGAGCTCCGACGTGGGAAGCTTGTAACGGTGTAAGGCTGATACGCTGCGATCGGATGCCGCGCGTTGGCGGCAACCATCAGATCCAATGGAATAGGCAGATCAGCCGAAGATCATGTTGGTTGGTTCAACGCCATTAGATCGGGATTGGCAGAGACATTCCCTCGTTCGGGTAGAACCGCTGAATGACGCGAGCGATTGCCCGCAATCATAGACAACAAGAACCCGGAAAAAAAAGTTTGCACCCCAATAACAATCATCGTGAACGCAGCGATCAACGTGCGCATCTCGTTCAATGCCGCAAAGTCCGAGGCAATCCAGCTAGAGGTGATAGTGGCCGCCCATATCAAGCCGCCAAATGTCAGGACAAGCCCGGCCAGAATCCAATATTGCAAGCGCGAATATCCCAACAATACCCGAGCGCGTTCTGTTGGCAGTCGAAGCCCATCCCGATAGCTGCACATCAGTGCCGCCAGCCACAGCACCACCGTCTGAAAGGCCAGGACCATGGCTGCACTCGCTGCAACCGCCCAGTGATCGCCGATCCTGAAGCCACCGATCAGCGCCATTTCTTGATCTCCGCTAAGTTGCAGTAGAACGGTGATTGCAAATCCTGCGAGGAACAGGACCAGTGCAGGCACCAGAAACAGCCAGGTTGGGCTGAGCAAGAACATGTATATCAGGTGCCGAAGCCCATCTCTCCACGGATTTAAATGTGGTGCCCTGCCGCGTCCGTCAGGGGACAAGGTTACAGGAACCTCGGCTATATTCAGCTTCCGCAGCACAGATTTCAGCAGCATCTCGGAAGCAAATTCCATCCCGGTTGAAGATAGGTTGAGCCGCTCCAATGCCTCTCGCCGGATGGCGCGGATGCCGCAATGGGCGTCACCGATACCAGTGCGAAACAAAATTCTAAGAATGCCCGACAAGGCCGGGTTGCCGATATAACGGTTCTTCCAAGGCATTGCGCCTGGCTTGATTTCGCCACGAAAACGGTTGCCCATGCATAATTCGACACCATTCATCAACTGTTCGATCATCGGAACCGCTTCGACGAAATCATAGGAACAATCGCTGTCGCCCATTACCAGATATGTGGCGTCGCTTGCGGCAAAACCACCAATAAGGGCAGCGCCATAACCGCGTTCTTGAATGTCTACGACCCGGGCACCGGCCTTTTCAGCTAGGGCTTGACTGCCGTCCGTGCTGCCATTGTCTGCAACGATTACTTCGCCTGATAGCTGGTATCGCTCAGCGAGTATCTGCAAGGCTTGTTGCGCTCTGATTACACAGGAAGAAATCGTTGCCGCCTCGTTCAGGCAAGGCATAACGATAGCGACCGAGTTTTCGGCTGGCACCATGGTTCAGATAGCTCCCAATAGCGGATCGTAACATCAACAATAAAAGATAATAGCCATAATAGTGTCCAAATCGTGGCCTTAACTGGCCGCAGTTGGAACATTTCGCTTGAAAGGGCTTGCTGGAAATTCTCCGAAGCGGCGGGCGCTAGTTAAAGATAAATCTACAATAACAGGCACGGTCGCAGGAACTTGCCTTGTTAAACTTTGCAAACCAAGAATTGACGATTAAGAAGGACATATGAATACTCAGTCTCATACTAAAAGTACCGCCCGATCTCTCCCAATTGCGCTTTTGCGCGCGCGTGAAACTGTTATGGCACCCATCCGGGATATGCTGCAGGGTATTCGCCTGACTGAACAGAAATGGCGAATTCTGCGCGTACTGGATGAGTTGGGAGAGGTGGAGCAAAGCGCAATTGCGCATGAGGCTTGCCTGCTTTTACCCAGTGTGACCCGAATTCTACGGACGATGGAGGCAGACGGGCAGATTACACGCCGTCAAGACAATGAGGACAAGCGCCGGACTATGGTGCAGATCACCGACGCGGGTCGAATGATATTAGAGAACAATCTCGCCACATCGCTTGCAATATCGAACAATATCGAAGCGCAACTGGGGCGTGAAAAGCTAGATCAACTTCTGGATCTTCTCGAGGAGCTGCAAGAGGTTAAAGTCTGACCCCGTCCTGGGAAAAAACGAGGTCAGTAGACAAGTCAGAGACTGGCCAGTCCGGTATCAAGCGCCGAGAGGATTTTGGCCACATCTTCCGAAGTGATCACCAGAGGCGGTGACAGGATGATGTTATTGCCGGACACACGAACCATTACACCATCTTCATAGGCTGTTTTTTGTACCTGCAGAGGCAAGTGTTTCGCGATCGGTGCCTTTGTTTCGCGGTCTGAGACCAATTCCAGCGCACACATGAGGCCCTCACCCCCACGCACGTCACCGATGACGTCATATTTTTCGGTCAGCTTTTGCAATCCGGAAAAGAGTTCGTCTCCGCGTGCGGCGGCGTTTTCCCAGACCCGAAGGCGGTTAATTTCGGACAGTGCGGCAAGTGCTGCCGCCGCGCCGACTGGATGGCCCGAATATGTATACCCTTGATCAACCGACGCCAGACCAGTTGTATCGGTTTCAAACACCTCAGCCACTGCGCCAGAAATCAACGTTGCACCGAATGGAAAATAGCCATTTGTAATCGCCTTAGCCGTGGTCATTATGTCTGGTTTCACGCCCCAATGCCGCGCGCCGCTTTCGCTGCCTGTTCGGCCAAAGGCGGTGATGATTTCGTCCGAAATCAACAAAATACCGTGTTTTGAGCAAACCTCGCGCACCATGGGCATGAAGCTGTGATGTGGTGGGATCACTCCCCCTGCGCCGAGAACGGGTTCCATAATGAACGCCGCAACGGTGTTTGCACCCTGAAATGCGATTTCGGCTTCTAACGCTTTCACGCAAAGTTGCGCTAGCCGTTCTGGATCGGTCTCATCAAACGGGTTGCGATAGGTCCAAGGCGCGGGGACGTGAAAACATCCCGGCAACATGGGCTCGTAGGCTGCGCGAAATTTTTGATTTCCATTGACCGAGGCAGCTGCAAAGTGCGTGCCGTGATAACCCTGCTTCAGACTGATGAACTTGGTGCGGCCGGCCTCACCGCGAATTTTGTGGTATTGGCGGGCCATTTTCAGGGCGATCTCTACAGAGTCCGAACCGCCCGACGTGAAAAACGCGCGTGTCAGGCCATCTGGTTCAAAAAACAGCGCAAGCTCATAGGATAGTTCGATTGCCTTGTCGTTGCTGGTCCCACGAAACGTGGAATAGTAGGGTAGGGCATTCAACTGGTCCGCAATCGCCTGCTTTACTGGTTCGCAGGAATAGCCCAGATTCACGTTCCACAGACCACCGACTGCATCCAGTGCCCGGTGGCCATCAACATCCACGATGCTGACCCCTTCACCGCCACTTAGAATAGTGGGAGGGTTTTTTTGACTGTCCGCCGGATGGGCCATCGGATGCCAGAAATATCGCGCGTTGTTTTCTTTCAGGAAGTTTGAGTCTTTCATGGCTCTCTCTGTCGTCGTGTCGGTATCAACTGGTCTGCAACTGATTCAGGCGGTAGTTGGCAGGAAACTGCCCGCCATAGACTGATGTGATCTCTTTTGAGGCAATGCTCAGTGCGTCGAGCACGGCACCCCGCAGGTCCGATGTGACCCGAGGCTGCGGAATGACGCAGGCGATGGCTCCAATCGCGGTTTGTTCCTCGCCGAAGATTGGTGCGGCGAACCCGTGTACGCCTGTTTCATAGCCGCTCACACTTTCGCACCATCCTTTGCGCCGTGTTTCATCGACAAGATCCATCAGGCGATCGGGGTTTGTCAGGGTGTGTTCGGAGTAGCTTGTTAGCGACCCATCCAGTACGTGTTGCAATAGATTTCTGGGGCCAAACGCCAGTGAAACGATGCCCGAGCCGGTCGCATGCAAAGGCAAAATTTCAGAGGCGCCGATACTTATGCGAACGGAATGAGCCTGTGTTTCTTCAACCAAAGTGGTTTGCAGTAGATCGGATTTCAAAAGTGACATGTGCATCGTTTCATGCACTTTCAGCACCTGCGCCTTCATAATTTTTCGGGCCGCTGTCAGCCGTGGTTTGGCGGCCTCTCGTAGATTGGCCAAACGAAGGGGGGCGGTTCCGATCGAATACAGTTTGGATTGTGGGTCCTGTTCGACCATGCCGTAGTCCGCCAGATTCGTCAGATACCTCAGTGCAGTCGCCTTGTTGATCTGATTCATCCGAGCAATCTGCGACAACCCAAGCTCAGGTTGTTGCAGAGAAAAGCTATCCAAAAGTTTCAGTACTTTCAGTGCAGTCCCCATGATCCAGTCCTTTGTTTCACAATTATCTTGACAGAAAGAGCTTAACACAGCAACAATAAAGCTTAACACAGCAATAAAAAAATTGATACTGTGTTTCAATATATGAACCGCTTGGGAGGACGTAATGAAAAAATTCATGGCTACTGCCGCAGCAATGGCCCTAAGTGCCAGCGCTGTTTTGGCTGAATATCCTGAAAAACCCGTTTCTTTTGTTGTGCCATGGCCACCGGGTGACCTTGAGGATGTGCTTACCCGCCTCATCGCCGACGAATTTCAGGCGATGTACGGTGTTCCCGCAGCAGTGGTTAACAAGCCCGGCGGTGGCGGAGGCCCGTTTCCCGGCGCGGTTGAAGTGGCTACAGCTCCGGCGGATGGATATACAGTGGGCTCTTTCGTCATAGGCGTACCGGTGATCGGCCCTGACATTGGTATTCCCGAGCTGAACCCCAATCCCTTTGACCCGATTGGCATTTTCCTGACCTACCCATTTGTGATCGCATCCAGCAAGGATGCGCCCTTTTCGACTTGGGCGGAATTGGTAGAGCACGGTAAGGAAAACGACGTTGCATTGGGGCATTTCGGCTCTGTGCTGCCACCCACACAGGTAACATTTGCAGCTGCTGTCAGCAGCGGGTTTGATTTCGCGAGCGAAGCCGCTTTCGACGCACTGGACTGCAACACATTGGCTTCGGGCGACGTGGATGTGATCAACACCACGCTTCAACTCATACTTCCCTGCTTGGATCAGGTGAACGTCCTGGCCAGCATCGGAGGAGAGCGGATATCGCTGGTTCCTGACACGCCAACCGTTGTTGAACTTAACCCTGATCTGCCTTTGGCACTTTGGAACGGTCTGTTCGTGCACAAAGACACTCCAGCCGATGCACGTGAAAAGATCACCGCAGCCGCGCAAAAGGCCCTGAGTTCCGATAAGGCCAAGCAGCTTGCTGAGGAAACGGGTGCGCTGATCTACTGGCAGGATCCAGATGCGTCCAACGCACAGATCGAACAAGACAAAGCCTCGTTCGCCAAAATCGAAGAGATTCTGGGCGAATAACATGAAACTGGCCCGGCAGCATCAAATCTGCCGGGCCTTTTTCAATCAGGGGAGGGGTTTAGATGATCGCGAAGACCTTACAGGACATGTTCAAACGGTATCGCCGACCTGGTGATGTTGTATTCGCAGTGCTCTTCCTTGGTTTTTCGGTTTTTCTTCTGACGCAATTGGGCGAGCAGACCAAAGCCGTAAAGCGGACCAAATGGTTTGCCCAGCCCAACCTCTGGCCAATGATCTCGCTCTGGGCGATGGTCATCTTTGGGTTCCTTCACTGGCTGAGCTCAGCCATGTCCCCCCGTCTTCTTGGTCGCTGGACAGAAGTCGGGTTCTGGCTGCGATCGTTTGAATATGTAGCATATTTTTTGGTTTACGTGATGCTGGTTCCCATTTTGGGATACCTGCCGTCGACCGTATTGTTTGCTGTTTTTCTGGCGTTACGAACTGGGTTTCGGGACGCGAGAACAATCTGCATCGCGGCTTTGTTCGGCGTTTTTGTCACTGTCGTTTTCCGAGCCTTCCTGCAGGTCAAAATCCCTGCTGGTGCTGTTTATGAATATCTGCCCGACAGCGTTCGCGCCTTTGCGCTGACATATCTCTGAGGTTCGAAATGGAAACTCTATTTTCTGGTCTTTCGATCCTGGCGCAATGGCAGGTAATTATTGCGCTGCTGATCGGGTCAATCGGCGGGGTCATAATAGGTGCTCTTCCCGGAGTTGGTGCGCCCGTTGCCATCGCAATTCTATTGCCAGCAACATTTGCTTTTGAGCCGATTGTCGGTCTGACATTGCTGCTCGGAATATACGGGTCGTCCATGTATGGCGGCGCAATCCCGGCGATTTTGATCAACACGCCAGGGACGGCCGTGAATGCGCTGACAACGTACGACGGTTACCCAATGACTAAACGCGGGCAGGGGCACCGGGCGCTCTCACTGGCATACTCGGCCTCGTTCTTCGGTGGGGTCTTCTCAATCATCTGTCTGATGATCCTGTCGCCGGTGCTGGCTTTGATTGCGCCGCATTTCGGTAGCCGCGAAATTTTTCTAGCTGCTTTGCTGGGAATTATCTTGGTGGTGCTTGCCCACCGCGGACAAATATTTGCTGCGGGAATGCTGGCAGCCTTTGGCATTTTTCTGAACACTGTGGGTTTGGAACCGGTCAAGTACACGCGTCGGTTCACATTTGACCAAAGTTGGCTTGCTTCAGGTATCGATTTGATCGTTGTGGTTTTAGGCCTGTTTGCGATCAGTCAGGCGTTGCTGTTGCTTCTGGAAAAGAACCATGCACCCGGTAAAGCGCATGTCAGCGGCAGCATTTTTGCGGGCTTGAAAGAGCTTTTGGGCGTCAAGCGCGTCGCGACGGTGTCTTCAAGCATTGGTGTTCTCATGGGTATGGTGCCAGGCACTGGCGAATTCACCTCGCAGTTTTTGTCATACACCTATGCTCAGAAATCCTCGAAGGATCCCGATAAGTTTGGCAATGGATCACCCGAGGGACTGGTGGCATCCGAGGCGGCCAATAACGCAGTGCCGGGTGCTGCGATGATCCCGCTGCTTGCGTTGGGCATTCCGGGTGAAGCGCTGACGGCGATGATGCTGTCGGTGTTTTATGTCCACAACGTCATTCCTGGCCCTCAGCTGTTTGAATCTCAGATGGACTTTGTGATGGCGCTGTATATGGCG
This sequence comes from Ruegeria sp. CL5, assembly GCF_056536485.1. NCBI lineage: Bacteria > Pseudomonadati > Pseudomonadota > Alphaproteobacteria > Rhodobacterales > Roseobacteraceae > Ruegeria > Ruegeria sp. CL5. The sequence continues at coordinate 13,342 of NZ_JBQFPS010000015.1, read as the reverse complement.
TTGATCTTGTTGAATGTTATCGTTCTGGTGTTCCTGCTGTTTTCGACAAACCTGCTTCTCAAGATTATCCAGATACCAACTCGCTTTCTGGGGATCATGATATTGGTGTTGTCTTTTGTTGGTGTTTATTCGCTGAGGAACTCGATAACCGATTGTGCGCTTGCGGCGGGTTTTGGTGTCTTTGGCCTTATTCTGAAACGGTTGGATTTGCCGATTGTGCCAATCATTCTTGGAATGGTTCTTGGTGGTATCATGGAGGTGAAACTTCGTAGCGCCATGGCAAGGGTGAAAACCCCACTCGACTTTGTCGACCGGCCAATCGCAGCGATCTTGTTTGGCCTGATACTGCTGATCCTGATCCTTCATTTCCGCACTCTGTATTTCGAGTTCAGAAACAAGTTGCGGCCCGAGCCTACGGCTGAGCCTGTTGATGCCGACCACCCAAACCAACAAGGGTAATCCTTTAATGATCCAGTCAGAAATCGACGCTCTTCGCGGCAAGGTGTTGACGCCCCGAAACCATTTTATCAATGGGAGTTCTGTCCCTTCGAATGAAGGCAGAACGCGCGATGTTCTGTCGCCGATTGATGGTCAGGTTCTGACGCAGATTGCCGAGGGTACACCTTTTGATATGGATGCGGCCATCGCTTCCGCGCGGGCGGCTTTTGAAGATGGTCGTTGGGCACGGCGCGCACCATCTGAGCGTAAGAAAATCCTTCTGAAGCTTGCCGATCTGATCGAGAAACATGCGCTGGAGCTTGCGGTTCTGGGAGTGCGTGACAATGGCACCGAAATAACGATGGCCATGAAGGCCGAACCCATGTCTGCGGCTGGAACTTTCCGTTACTACGCCGAGGCAATAGACAAGGTCTATGGCCAGATCGCACCCACTGCCGAAAATGTCCTTGGGCTGATCCACCATGCGCCGGTCGGCGTCGTCGGGGCGATTGTGCCTTGGAACATGCCGATGATGATCGGAGCGTGGAAGCTGGCCCCGGCCCTGGCGGCGGGGAATTCGGTAGTACTGAAGCCTGCGGAAAGCGCATCTTTGACGCTGTTGAAACTGGCGGAACTGGCGGTCGAGGCGGGTATTCCAGAGGGCGTACTAAATGTCGTCACAGGCTCGGGTCGGGTCGTGGGCGAGACCCTGGCGCTGTCGATGGATGTGGACATTCTTGTTTTTACGGGTTCGGGCGCAACGGGGCGTAAGCTGCTTGAGTATTCGGCGCGTTCAAACCTCAAACGTTGCTACCTTGAACTTGGTGGAAAATCCCCGAACATCGTATTCAATGATGCAACTGATCTTGCGCAGGCGGCGAAAGTGTCGGCCGCGGGGATATTCCGGAACTCAGGTCAGATTTGCGTTGCGGCGTCACGTTTGCTTGTTCAGGCAGATATTCATGACGATTTTGTCGCAGAGTTAGTCGAGAACGCCGAAGCGATGCAGGTCGGGGATCCTCTAGACCTGAACAACCACATTGGAGCGGTGCACTCCCTGTCCGAATTGGATGCGAACCTGGAATATGTCAAAAAGGCGCAGGTGGAAGGTGCTGAACTAGAACTTGGTGGTGACCAAATTCTAAAGGACACTGGTGGTTACTATATGGCCCCGACCGTTATGACGGGAGTCCGCTCGACTGACACTCTGTTTCGAAACGAGGTGTTCGGCCCAGTTCTGGCCGTGACCCCGTTTGAAACAGAGGAAGAGGCGATTCAACTGGCCAACAGTACAGAATATGGACTGTCCGCTGGCGTCTGGACATCTAACCTCAGCCGTGCGCACCGGATGGTGGCAGGCATCCGCTCGGGTGTGGTGCATGTCAACACATATGGCGGTTCGGATCTCACTGTTCCCTTGGGTGGGGTGAAGCAATCCGGTAATGGCCACGACAAATCCCTTCATGCGCTGGAGAAATACAGCGATTTGAAAACAGCGTGGATTCAACTCTGATCCCGGAACTTCAAAGGAGAGCCCCCATGGGTGACAAAACCATTTTGTTGATCGGGACCTACGACACCAAAGACCCAGAGATGCGGTATCTAGAGGAATGCATCGTAGCGCAGGGGGGGCAAGTGCTGACGATGGATGTTTCCGTATTGGGCGACCCGTCCCAACCCACGGACATTTCCAAACATGATGTTGCTGCAGCATGCGATATGACCATCGAAGACGTGATCGCGTTGGGCGATGAAAACAAGGCTTTTCGCGTTATGTCAGAAGGGGCCGCCAAAGTCGTTCGCGACGCCCTGTCCAAAGGGCGCTTTGATGCCATGTTGGCAACCGGTGGCACAATGGGAACCGATTTGGCGCTCGATTGTGCGCAAGCGATCCCCATGGGAGTGCCTAAATACATTGTGTCGACCGTCAGCTTTTCCCCATTGATCCCACCACATCGCTTAGCACCAGACATCCAGATGATCTTGTGGGCCGGAGGCCTGTACGGGATGAACGCGATCTGTCGTTCCTCTCTTTCGCAGGCTGCGGGGGCTGTACTTGGTGCGGCGCGTGCTGTTGAGCCACCAAAGGCCGAACGCCCGGTGGTGGGTATGACGTCACTGGGTTCAAGCTGTTTGCGCTACATGAAGATCCTGAAACCGGAGCTGGAAGCCCGCGGTTTTGATGTGGCCGTTTTCCATTCGACTGGGATGGGGGGTATGGCGTTCGAAAAGCTCGCGGGCGAAGGCGCTTTTGCGTGCGTGATGGATTTCTGCATGCAGGAATTTGCCAATATGTTGGCGGGCTCGCTGGTCTCATCTGGCGAAGATCGCCTGACCAATGCGGGCCGGGCCGGAATTCCGCAAATGGTTGCTCCGGGCGCGCTGGACTTGCTGGATTTTGCGGGTTGGCAAGACATCCCGCCGCAGTTTTCCGACCGCCCGTTCCACGAGCATAACCGCCTGATAAAAAGTGCCGTGTTCAACGCCGATGAGCGTCGCAACGGTATCCGGGAGATGGCAAAACGTCTTGAACAAGCCACTGGTCCGACCCATTTCTTCCTACCGGTTGGTGGAGTTGAGGAATGGGATCGTGAGGGTCAGGAGGCGCACGATCCCGAGGGTCTTGCCGCCCTGATTGACGAGGCACGTAATGTCATGCCTGCGATCGTAAATACAACCGAGATTGACGCGCACATCAATGATCAAGCCTTTGCGGATGCCGTTCTCGCACAGTTCGACGAATGGGTCGCTGAGGGCGTTGTGCGCAAAGTGTAACCTCATCTGGAGGGTAAAAAATTGACCAGATCGAACGCTGAGTTGATCGCAGATCGCGCCCGACTGCTGGGTCCGAATGTCTCTACATTTTATGACAACCCAGTTCACATCGTGAAGGGCGAGGGTGTTTGGCTGTGGGACGCCGACGGGCGCAAGTATCTGGATTGCTACAACAATGTGCCACATGTTGGGCATTGCAACCCGCGCGTGGTCGACGCGATTTGTCGTCAGGCCAGTACACTGAACACTCATACGCGTTATCTTCATGACGGCATTCTCAACTATGTCGAAAAGCTGACCAGCACCGTGGATGACCATCTGGATACCGCCATTCTGACCTGCACTGGTTCCGAGGCCAACGATATTGCCTTGCGAATGGCCGAAAGTATGACCGGCAAGCGTGGAATCATCGCAACAGATGCGACTTATCATGGCAATACCTCACTCGTCAGCCAGCTTAGCAAATCAAACGTTCCGACGGTTGGGTTTGGCCTTGGTCAATTTTTTCGTTTTGTCGGTGCGCCAGACAGCTATCGCAACCCGGATCCCGAGGGGATGGGATTTGCAGAATCTGTAGCTGAACAGATTGCCGAGCATGAAAAATCAGGTATCGGGTTTGCCGCATTGGTTGTCTGCCCGTATTTTCTGAACGAAGGTTTCCCGGATAATCCGGACGGTTGGCTGAAGCCTACTGCCGAGGTTGTGCGTAAGGCAGGTGGCCTGCTGATTTGCGACGAAGTTCAATCCGGGTTTGGTCGTACAGGCACACATATGTGGGCGCATCAGAAGATGGGCGTGGTACCGGACGTCATGACATTGGGTAAACCGATGGGGAATGGCCATCCGATCGGAGGTGTCGTCACCAACTCGGAAATCCTGGGAACTTTCAGAAAAGGTTATCGCTATTTCAATACGTTCGGGGGCAACCCGGTTTCTTGCGCTGCAGCCATGGCCGTTTTGGAAGAAATCGAGGACAAGCACCTGCTTGAAAACGCCAGAAAAGTCGGCGCGCACGCTCGTATGAGGATGACTCGATTAGCGAAAAAGCATGAGTTCATTGGTGACGTACGCGGTTCAGGTCTGATTTTCGGCGCCGAGATGGTACTGGATCGGGAAACGAAGCAACCCGCCAGTGCATTCACAGATCGAGTAATCAATGGCATGCGGGAACGGGGCGTCATTCACTCAAAGCTGGGACGGCATAAGAACACGCTGAAGATACGTCCACCGATGCCGTTCTCTATCGAGAACGCAGATCTTTTGTTTGATACGCTGGACGAAGTTCTGGCCAAAACTCCGCTAGACGCATGAATTTGGCGGTTAATCGGGTGTTGGAGCTATGGGGGATGCAGGGTGCATCTTACCATTTGATCGCGGCCCGCGAAAATCAGGTCTTCCGTGTCGATATCAATGGTTCCTCTTATGCGCTGCGATTGCATCGAGCGGGGTATCGTACCAATGAGGAATTGCGATCGGAACTTCAGTGGATGGATGCGGTATCGCGCGGCGGATTACATGTGCCAGCACCGATTGCCTCGGCGTCAGGAGATTTTCTGCATATCGTTGATGGGGTCCAAATTGACGTTTTGTCCTGGCTGAACGGTGCGCCAATGGGCGCAACGGGTCAGCCGCTGGGGACGAAAGACCGAACCTCACTATTCCTAGGCATCGGGCGTGAAATGGCACGGTTGCATCACGTTTCGGACAGGTGGGTGTTGCCTGACGATTTTGACAGATGTTCCTGGGATCGGAATGGTCTGCTGGGGAGTAACCCGTTGTGGGGCAGATTCTGGGAAAACCCGACTTTGTCTGCCGAGGACCGCGAATTGTTTGAGGCTTTGCGCGGAAAGATGGCGACCGAATTGACCCAACTGGAAGATACGTTGGACTACGGTCTGATCCATGCGGATTTGGTGCGCGAAAACATTCTGGTTGATGGAGATCGTCTTCAACTCATTGATTTTGACGACAGCGGCTTTGGGTTTCGCCTGTTTGATCTGGCTACGACATTACTCAAGAATTTGCAGGAGCCAGACTATCCTGAATTAAAAGAGGCTTTGCTTGCGGGTTACCGGTCTGAACGACCCCTGGATGACAGCGCGCTTGATCTCTTTTTATTGCTGCGTGCGGCGACCTACGTGGGTTGGGTAATCGACAAACTGTCGGAAGAAGGCTCTGAACTCCGAAATCAGAGATTCATTGATACAACACGCAAGCTTGCGCTTCGGTATCTGGGTTAGGGGTGCTTTGTGCACCGACATATTGAGTGACCAACGACCATAGAACCGCCCAGAGGGCCATCAAACCTCAAGTCGCTTACCGGTATCCGGATCAAACAGGTGCATCTGCTCGGGGGCGACCGAGAACCTTACCGCAGGATGCCGCCCTTCGATTGGGTGTACGCCGGGGAGGCTGGCCGTGATCACATCTTGGCTGCCTGTCAGGCGACCGTGTAGCAGCGTATTTGCGCCCAAAGGTTCAGCCATCTGAATTGCGGCTTCCAGCGGGCCATTTTCATCCATTGACAGGTGTTCTGGCCGGATTCCCAGTTTTACAGAGGTATCTGGGCCTTGAGATGGACCAATTTCCACGTCTTCAATTTTGATCACTCCACCTACACGCTGCGCGTCAAAGATATTCATCGCGGGACTGCCGATGAATTGAGCCGCAAAAAGGGTTTTTGGGGTTTCATAGACGTCCAGAGGTGTACCGATTTGCTCGGCGATCCCGCCGTTCATTACGATCATTCTGTCTGCCATCGTCATGGCTTCGACCTGATCATGTGTGACATATAGGGATGTAATCCCCAGCTTTTCCTGAAGCTCGCGGATCTCCAGGCGCATTTGAACGCGTAGTTTCGCATCAAGGTTCGAAAGCGGTTCATCAAAAAGAAACACGGCTGGTTCACGAACGATGGCGCGTCCCATTGCAACCCGCTGCCGCTGCCCGCCCGACAACTGTCTGGGCTTTCGGTCTAGCAAGGGTTCCAATTGCAACAGCTTTGCTGCTTCGGTCACCTTTTGATCGATCTCCGCCTTAGGTAACCCGGCAATTCTTAGTCCATATCCCATGTTCTGGCGTACAGACATATGCGGGTATAGCGCATAGTTTTGGAATACCATCGCGATATCCCGATCCATCGGTTCTTTGTCATTGGCCCGCTCGTCTCCGATGCGGATTTCACCCGAAGTCACGGTTTCAAGACCTGCCACCATGCGCAAAAGCGTGGATTTGCCGCATCCTGAAGGCCCGACGATAACGATGAATTCGCCGTCTGCGATATCAATGTCGATACCATGAATGACGTCTGTGGTGCCAAAGCTCTTTTTGACGTTTTCTAGGGTTACAGTTGCCATTTCTTATTTCTCGCTATCGACAAGGCCGCGAACAAACAGTTTTTGCATCGACACCACCACAATGACCGGTGGGATCATGGCCAATATCGAGGTTGCCATGATGACGGGCCATTCGGCCACATCATCGCCGGATGGGAACATCTGTTTGATGCCCATCACAATGGTATTCATCTCGGGATCCGTGGTGATGAGCAACGGCCATAAGTATTGGTTCCAGCCATAAATGAAGAGAATGACGAACAAGGCCGCGATGTTGGTTCTGCTCATCGGCACTACAATGTCGACAAAAAACCGCATCGGCCGCGCACCGTCTACTCGCGCCGCTTCAGCAAGTTCATCCGGGATTGTCAGAAAGAACTGCCGGAACAGGAAAGTGGCAGTGGCTGAGGCGATCAATGGGAAAATCAGCCCGTAATAGCTGTTTAGCATACCAAAACCGGCCACAACTTCGAATGTTGGAACAATCCGCACTTCGACAGGTAACATCAGTGTCAGAAAGATCAGCCAGAAGAAGGTCGTTCGCCCCGGGAAGCGGAAGTAGACGATCGCAAAGGCCGACAGAAGTGAGATCACAATCTTGCCAACGGCAATACCGATTGCCATCACAAGGCTGTTGAACAGCATGGTAGCGACAGGCACGTTTACTCCGGCAAAAAGGGCTGCTCGGTAGTTCTCCCAAAATTGATCACCCGGCCAGATCGGCATAGGGGGAGAGACGATTTCAGGCTGGGATACTGTTGAGGCAACAAAAGCCAGCCAGATCGGAAAGAATATGATCAGGACGCCCAGTACCATAAAGGCGTGGGTTAGCCAGATACCCGCGCCTCGTTTCTCGACCATTCCGTGTTGTTGGGCCGCCATCAGTAATGCACCCTTTTTTCGACGTATTTGAACTGGATCACCGTTAGCAAACCAACCACGATCAACAGGATGACGGATTGTGCCGACGAAGACCCAAGATCTTGCCCGACGAACCCATCGGAAAACACCTTGTAGACCAGGATCGTTGTGGCTTGTTGCGGACCACCTCCGGTGATTGTGTGGATAACACCGAATGTTTCAAAAAACGCATAGACGACGTTGACCACCAGCAAAAAGAAGGCCGTTGGCGACAGCAGTGGCAAAACAATTGTGAAGAACCGGCGCCAGAAATGCGCCCCATCGATTGCGGCTGCCTCGATGACTGACTTTGGCACGGATTGCAGCGCCGCAAAGAAAAACAAAAAGTTATAACTGATGCGCCCCCACGCGGATGCGACAACGACCAGCCCCATTGCTTCGGCGTCATTCAGAACGTGGTTCCAATCATAGCCGAGTTGTCCAAGATACCAGGAAACAACTCCGACGCGTGTGTTGAACATGAAAAGCCAAAGCACACCAGCAACAGCTGGTGCGACTGCGTAGGGCCAGATTAACAAGGTACGGTAAACACCCGAGCCTTTGATCAACCTGTCGGCAATGACTGCAAGAAAAAGTGCCGGAATCATCGAGCACAAGGTGACAAGCGTCGAAAAGATCGCCGTTGTTAAGAAGGATGCACGATAGAATTTGTCGCTGAGAAGGAATTCAAAGTTGCCGAGCCCGACGAATTGAGATGACAGCCCGAACGGGTCAGGAATAAACAGCGACTGCCAGATTGCCTGCGCCGCTGGATAGAAGAAAAATATGGCAGAGACGATCACCTGAGGTGCGATCAGAAGCAGGGGCAGCAACCAGCCCCGAAAGGTGACGCGTTTTTCCAAATTAGTGTCCCACCAAAAAAGAAATGCGGGCCGATAAAGGCCCGCATGATATCATTTTCATTGATTGGCTGATTCAAACCGGCGCAACAACGCGTCGCCACGTTCCTTGGCGCTGTCCATCGCTTCCTGAGCCGTCTTGTCACCAGACCAGATGGCCTCGAGCTCTTCGTCAATGATTCCGCGAATCTGATCGAATGACCCCAAACGCAAACCTTTTGAGTTTGCGGTTGGTTCTTTCGCAGTCATCTGGATAACCGCGATATCTGTGCCGGGATTGTCTTCATAGAATCCTGCCGCGCGGGTTGCATCTCCCGCTTCAGCAGTAATCGGAAGATAGCCGGTATTCTGGTGCCAATTGGCCTGTACATCTGACGATGACAGGAAGCTCAGGAACTCTCCAACTCCTTTGTAGGCTTCGGGGTCGTGCCCTTCCATCACCCACAGGGAGGCACCACCGATAATGGTGTTCTGAGGTTCGGCTGTGACACCTTCCCAATAGGGTAGGGGCCGTACGTCAAAATCGAACTCAGCTTCCGAGCTGATGCCCGCGTAGCCCGCCGAGCTTTCTGTGAACAAGGCGCATTCTCCGGCCCGGAAGTTGGCTCCACCTTCGTTTCTTCGACCGGTGTAGATGAATTTACCGTCCTTGGCCCAATCACCCATTGCGCTTAGGTGGGCCACTTGCACCGGGCCATTCAGCATCAATTCGGTGTCCAGACCGGCGAAACCATTATCTTTCGATGCAAATGGTACATCGTGATAGGCTGACATGTTTTCCAGGTGAACCCAGCTTTGCCAAGCAGTGACAAGCGGACATTCTTCACCGCCTGCCTTTAATTGATCAAGAACCTCGCCAACTTTTTCCCAAGTGGAAAGATCGGTATCAGGATCGACTCCCGCTGCCTCCATCGCATCGCGATTGACCCAAAGAACGGGTGTGGAAGAGTTGAAGGGCAATGACAACATGTCGCCATCGGTAGTGGTATAATACCCTTTTACAGCGCCGATATACGCGTCGGGATCGAATGACGCGCCACTTTCGGCCATCACTTCATAGACTGGTTTGATGGCGCCTTCAGCCGACATCATTGTCGCGGTGCCAACTTCGAATACCATCAGAATGTGGGGCTGTTCGCCAGCGCGGAACGCGGCGATACCTGCATTCAGCGTTTCCGAGTAATTACCTTTGTGGCTTTCAACCACGACAAACTCGTCCTGGCTGGCGTTGAATTCTTCAACCTGGGCTTTCACCAGATCACCAAGACGGCCGGTAAAGGCGTGCCAGAACTGGACTTCGGTTTGAGCCATTGCCGCTACAGGGGACAAGGCAGTTACTACGGCGAGAGCGCCGAAAAATCTCTTTTTCATGATTCCTCCCATGCATCAGGTTCGATGCTTCGTTGAATACCGACCGCTACGGGTAAACGGCACACATGACGATTTCACGACGTTAGCGTTACAGAAATATAATTCAAGACCTTAGTATTGATAAAAAAAATAACACGGCATTATATTCGTGAGCGAAAAATTGGGAAATACTAGTTCAAACATGCGGCAAACCCTGAGAATCAGACAGCTTGAAGCCCTTATGGCAGTGACGACCAATGGATCGATCACTTCTGCAGCCACTGATCTTGGGGTCAGTCAGCCAGCTGTGAGCCGATTAATATCTGATCTGGAGAAGTCACTTGGGTTTCAGCTTTTTGATCGTCGCGAGGGGCGGTTAGTGCCGACTCAGGAAGTTCGGTATTTGCAGCCCAGCGTAGAGCGTGTTCTGGAACTGATGAAGCAGATCACCGACGTCAGTCAGGACATCACGCAACGAAAGGCGGGACATATTCGCGTCGCTTGCCTGCCCGGATTTGCAACCAGCCACCTGCCACAAGTTGTCGCCGAATTTCTGAAAGACCGCCCCGGCGTCACCATGACAATTGAGCCGGATCGGCCCGAGCGCATTCTAGAATGGATGATCGGTGAGCAATATGATTTTGGGATCACCGACAGTTTTATCAGCCACCCGGCCGTGCAAAATACAGATGTGCACTTACGCACGGTTTGTGTATTTCCAAGCGGTCACGAGCTGGAAAGCGTTTCGGAAGTTACACCCAAAGAGCTTGAGAGCGAGAAAGTTATTCACACCCGTCGTGATAGCGACTTTTTTGCGCGCCTATCGAAAGCGTTCCAAAGCGCAAATATCTCACTGAACTCTCACATCGAGGTCAGGCAATTTACAGCAGCTTGTGAACTCGCCTTAAGAGGCGTGGGAGTCTCAGTAGTGAGCGAACTGGATGCGGTTCAATATGCCCATCTTGGACTGTGCTACAGGCCATTCGTACCGGTGTTACCTCATACACTTTCCTTAGTGCGCCCTATATTGAAACAACCATCTTTGGTAACTTTGGAATTTATCGAACAGTTCAGCGAAAGCTTGAACCCGTTTCGCGTCAAATCGATTATGCGCTGATCGCTAAGGACTTGTAATTCGGGGGTGTTTGTCGATTTGCCATGTAACTGCCTGCGCTTCATCAGTTTTGGTCTGGCTGATATCACAAAATAAATTCCAAATTGAGACCTTGATGAGCTTTACGCTCTTCGGGTTTGTCGGCACAGTATCGTCAATCTTAACCATAGTTCGATGCTTGATCGGCTTAGGTGATCTTTATTCATCTTTGTTACAATCGCCATCTACAAAGCGTTTCGAACATATTTCCAGAAAGGTGTGATATGCCCTTTTCCAGCAGTAAGCTCTCTCGCCGTAAGTTTCTTGCCACAACGACAGCCAGTGCAGCTGCGATTACTCTGCATCCGTTCTCTGCGTCTGCTGCCAACAATCAGGCTCATCTGAGGATCATGGAAACAACAGACATCCATGTGCATGTTTTCCCTTATGATTACTATGCAGATAAACCACGGGACACTGTAGGCCTGTCACGCACGGCATCTATTATCAACGACATCCGATCAGAGGCGACTAACTCGCTTCTTGTTGACAATGGCGACTTTCTGCAGGGCAATCCGATGGGTGACTATATCGCCTATGAGCGTGGAATGAAGGCGGGTGACAGCCACCCGATTATCACTGCATTCAACACGGTCGGCTATGATGCCGCCACCTTGGGCAACCACGAGTTCAATTATGGTCTGGAGTTTCTTGATAAAGCGCTTGCCGGCGCCGACTTCCCAGTGGTTCTGGCCAATATTGCCAAGAAAAAAGGGGCCAGCCCGCGCGATGACGAAACTCTGGTGAAGCCCTATGCCATTCTTGATCGCGAGATTGAAATGGGGGACGGCTCCAAACATCCGATCAAGATCGGCGTCATCGGTTTCACTCCGCCGCAGGTCATGAATTGGGATCGTAAACACCTTGAAGGCAATGTCGAAGCGCGCGATATCGTCGAGACAGCGCAGGCTTACGCACCCGAGATGAAAGAGCAAGGCTGTGATCTGATCATAGCACTTTCGCATTCAGGTATAGGTGAGGCCGATCCTTCGGAAGGAATGGAGAATGCCTCGGTCGTTCTTGCCGGTGTTGACGGTATCGATGCCTTGGTCACCGGGCACAACCATTTGGTCTTCCCATCTCCAACATTTGCGGACCGTCCCGGTATTGACGTGGAAACCGGAACTTTGATGGGTAAGCCCGCCGTCATGGGTGGATTCTGGGGATCGCATCTTGGCCTGCTTGATCTGTTGCTGGAACGAGATGGTAACGCCTGGCGTGTGGTCACCACCACTTCCGAGGCGCGGCCGATCTCCAAACGCAACGAAGATCGGTCAATAACTGCGCTGGTCGGAGATGATCAAAAGGTTCTCGACTCGGTGGCGAAAGATCACGACGAAACGCTGGCCTACGTCCGCCGCGCTGTGGGTAAGACTTCGGCCCCATTGCACAGCTATTTCGCATTGGTTGCCGATGATCCGTCTGTGCAGATCGTTTCGATCGCGCAGAAATGGTATGTCGAAGAGATGATGAAAGGCACCGAGCACGAGGGTCTGCCAGTCCTTTCGGCAGCGGCGCCATTCAAGGCTGGCGGCCGTGGCGGCCCGGAATACTACACTGATGTTCCCGTCGGTGACGTTGCGATCAAGAACGTGGCCGATCTTTATCTTTACCCAAACACAGTTCGTGCCGTACGGGTTAACGGGGCGCAGGTTCGAGGCTGGCTTGAACGTTCGGCGGGCATGTTCAATCAGGTTGAGGTAGGTTCTGAAGACGCGATCCTGCTTAACCCGGAATTCCCATCATATAATTTCGATGTGATGGACGGTGTGACCTATCAGATCGACCTTTCACAGCCGTCCCGCTTTGGTCCAAAAGGCGAAGAACTTAATCCAGATGCAGCCCGGATCGTGAAGCTTGCCTTTAATGGTGCACCGGTCACGGATGACATGGAGTTCATTATCGCCACCAATAACTACCGAGCATCGGGCGGGGGCTCTTTCCCCGGCGCAAAGGGTGACACAGTTGTTTTTGAGGCTCCGGACACCAACCGGGATGTCATCGTCCGCTATATTGTCGAGCAGGGTACAATTGATCCTAAAGCAGATGCCAACTGGTCATTTGCGCCGCTCACCGACACGACCGTATTGTTTGAAACCGGGCCAAAAGCGCGGGACTACATGAATGATGTTAAAGGCGTTGTTATCGAAGATGCGGGAGAAGGTGCAGATGGCTTTGCAGCGTTCCGCATTAAGCTCTGACCTGTACGAGATTAAAAAACCCCCGCTTTTTTGGCGGGGGTTTTGAGAGTTTACTCTGCGGCTTCTTCGTATTCTGACATTGGAGGGCATGTGCAGATGAGGTTTCGGTCGCCATATGCGTTGTCGACGCGGTTGACGGGGGACCAGTATTTGTCGACGCCCATGGAGCCCGGAGGGAAGCAGGCCTGTTCGCGGGTATAGGGGCGGTCCCAGCTGCCCACCAGATCGCGCACCGTGTGTGGGGCGTTTTTCAGTGGGTTGTTTTCCGCGTCGATCTTGCCGTCGATGATGTCCTGTGCTTCCGCCCGGATCGACAGCATGGCGTCGCAG
>NZ_JBQFPS010000014.1:0-116623 GCF_056536485.1 Ruegeria sp. CL5 | reverse complement strand
AGTTGTCGATGGTCTGGCCGCCAATGGCGAAGAAGGCAATGCCGCAGTCGAAGCAAAGGTCAAAGCCGAAGTCGCAGACCTCTGCGCCAAGTTTCCGATCTATCCGAACCTCTGAAAAGTCCGGACTTTGATCATTAAAAGCGGCGTCCTGTGGGCGCCGCTTTGCTATATAGATTGACGTACACGTGAGAAATCAGTGGTGCCTGATGCATCCAGCGTCGTTGGTAAAATCTGCTGGCGTACATCAGATAAACAGATGCGGGCAATATAAGCCTCAACCGCCTCAAAAATATTGTTCTCGGAGGTGTGACGTCTGATCTGGGTTTTAGCCGACCGGAGGCTCTCTGCATGAGCCTCGCATTTGCGCGATCGCGCCTGAATTGCGAATCAGATCAAGCCGCGCGACCTGAGGATAAAGATCGACACGGCGGTCAAAACCAGCAAGCCCAAAGCAAGCGACCCCAGAAAGCTTAGAAACCACCCCCAACGCCGGTCAGCAAGGCTGATAGCATTCAGATGGCTTTGCACATCCTCCGATGCCTGCTCGAGTTTGGGTGTATCCAGCAACAGCCGTAGCTTTGGATGAACTGCCATCTTCTCGGCCTGCGCAAGCACCAGTGCCTGCTTATAGACCTTACGCGGCAATCTACGTCTCGCGCGGCGAACCGATGCTGTCAGGGTTTTGTCCCGCACACCAAGCTTTTTACGCAGCAGTAAGATGGTCTGCGCGATTTGGCTCTGTATATCGAATTCCTGCGACATTCACGTCTCCTGACGGGGCAATCTAACCGCGCTTAATGCTGACGACAATGGGGCTGGTTGTTCCATGTGGTGGCAGGTATCACATAGCCATGTTGAACACGATCATCCATGGCGACCCGACCGACCAACCTCCTTTGTTGATTGCGCATGGCCTATATGGCTCGGCGCGAAACTGGGGTGTGATTGCGCGGCGCTTGTCAGACGAGCGGCAGGTGATCGCAGCCGATATGCGCAATCATGCCTACAGCTTTTGGAATGATCAGCATGGATACTCCGAATTGGCGCAGGATTTGGCCGAAGTGATCGACAGCATAGGCGGTGCCGCAGATGTCGTCGGGCATTCTATGGGCGGAAAGGCCGCAATGGTGCTAGCCCTAAAGCACGGAAACAAGGTTCGCAAACTGGTGGTCGCCGACATTGCTCCGGTTTCCTACGGACATAGCCAGATCAAATACATTGAAGCGATGCGCGCTGTTGATATGTCACATGTTGAACGACGATCTGATGCTGAATCGCAGCTGGCGGATCAGGGAGTTGAAAAAGCACTTCAGAGCTTCTTCACGCAATCTCTGGATGTCGAGAACAAGAAATGGCGTTTGAATCTTAATGTTCTGGCTCATGAAATGCCCAAAATTATGGGTTTTCCAGAGGTGTCTGGCAATTGGGATGGTCCGACTCTTTTTCTTTCTGGTGCCGCATCGGATTATGTCTTGCCCGAATATCGCGACCATATCCGTCAGATGTTTCCCGCTGCACGCTTTGCCAAAATTCCCGGCGCAGGCCATTGGCTGCACGCCGAGAAACCTCGTGAATTCGAAGCGGCCGTCAGAACCTTTCTGAACGCCTGATCATGCACCTTGATAGAGACGCTTGGCCACGAGCCATGACGCGGGTGCGGCAACAACAGCACCTGCAGCGGCCGCGGAAATGATCGCCACCGAACTGACCATCCCGGCGGCCAGAACGGCGATTACAGCACTACCTGCAATTGCGGTAGCGATCAGAGAATATAGCATGGCTGCAAGGCGTATCATGGCCAGTCGTCCTGTCGTTTGGTTTCTGGCCAAGACATTACACCCCTAGTATATTCGTGGCATTGATTTGGGTCAGAATTCGTCGCTACATTCCGCGATCCATCGGACCGATGGTTTCTCCGCCACCCTCAACCCAATCTGTGTACCCACCCAGATTATAGACATGAGAAAATCCCATATCCTTAAGCAGTTTTCCTGCCAGCGCTGCCCGGCCTCCTGACGCGCAATGCAGGATGATCACCCTGTCCTTGCGCAGTTCAGGATCATGAGATGGCAAATCTGGATCAGCCCGAAATTCCAACATTCCGCGTGGGATATGGTGCGAACCAACGGCGCGACCGGTACGTTCCAGTTCTGGTGCGTCGCGAATATCCAAAAGCAATGCCCCCTGTCCCAGCAATTCCTGCGCTTTGCTGGCACCAATACGCTCAACCGCGGCGTTCGCTGCTTGCATCATGTCCTTGACCGTCAGTGCCATCTTCGTCTCTCCTGCTCGTTGATCCGCTAAAGGCTAACATGCAGAAAATTGAAGGTGTAGAGGTTCAGGCAATCAATGTTCCCTGAAGGCACGTGACATACTGTCGACAACCGGTTTGGCGATATAAGCGGCAAATGTGCGCTCTTCGGTTTGGATCATGATCTCGGCAGGCATTCCGGGCGTGGGAACAAACCCCCGTACGCGGCTCATCTCATCAGTGGTCAACGAGATGCGCGCCAGATACACCTCTTGCGGCATACCAGCAGAATCTTCGACAAGCGAGTCGGCCGAGACGTAGAACACCTGACCTTCCAGAACAGGCGTCGTACGCTGGTTGAGGGCCACGAGCCGTACCGTCGCAATCTGGCCAGTTATGACGCTGTCGATCTCGGTTCTCGGGATTTGCGCTTCGATAATCAACGGCGCGTCAGCGGGTAAGATCTCGGCGATCTGTTCGCCTGTTTCGATAACGCCACCGGGCGTGTGATGGTGTAACCTTACGACGGTTCCTGTGACCGGCGCCCGCACCACAGCGCGGTCAAGAACACTGCGGGCCTGGCGCGCCTTTTCGCGCACACTTTCCAGATCGGCTTCGATAACGCCCAATTCATCCAGAGCGGCCTCACGATAAGCTGATCGTGTCCGCAGAATCTGTTCTTCGTACTTCAGCAACATCTGATTGACCTCGGCGGTCTCTGCCCGCAGGCGTGCCAATTGACCCTCTGCCTCGGCCTGTACCCGGCGGATCGTGTTCAGATCGCCCTTGCGCACAAGCCCTTTCTCAAACAGTGAAAGCTTGGTGTCATATTCTTCCTTCAATATGTCCGAGCGGCGCTCCATGCTGGTCAACTGCGCCTCAAACCCCGAGGCACGGATTTTCAATGCCTCCATATTACGCTGAAGCAGGGCGATGTCATTCAACAAGGTCTTGCGCGAAACATCAAAGCTGAGTTTCTGATTGTCGAGGATCGTCATGACCTCAACGTCGTCTGACGCTTCAATCAGCGCTGGCGAAAACACCAGGTTTTCCTGTTCGCTGTGCTCGGCCAGAAGCCGCTCGGTCATCGCTTGAAGGCGGATCTTGCGGATGAACAACTCGCGCTCATTGGCCTCGGCCGAGGTCTGGTCCAATGTCATCATGATCTGTCCGGCCTGAACGGATTCTCCTTCCGCGACCAGAATGTTCTCGATGATCCCACCCTCCAGGTGCTGCACGATTTTATTGCGACCAGTCGCGACAAAACTGCCTTGCGCGATGACCGCAGCCGCTAGAGGTGCGCGGAATGACCAGACGCCGAAGCCACCAAAACAGATGATCAGCATGGCTAACCCAATCACTATGAACTTGGTGATCGAGCGCGGAACCTCGGCATACCAAAGCCCGGATTCGTCGGTACGTGCCACTTCGTTCATCGCTTAATCCCCCTTGCCCTGAATTTCGGGTGGTTGCTGGCGCGGCCCGTTGAGCTTTTCCAGCACCTGTTCGCGTTGCCCGAACAGCGCCACACGTCCGTCAGTCAGCAGCATGATCTTGTCGACCACATTCAGTAGCGTTGGTTTTTGTGTGATGACGACCACGGTGATCTTGCTTTCCTTGGCCTGTTCAATCGCCCGTGCCAGCGCCTTGTCACCCGCCACATCGAGGTTCGAGTTCGGTTCATCCAGAACAACCAGTCGCGGGTTTCCGAAGAAAGCCCGTGCCAAGGCGATACGTTGCTTTTGCCCGCCAGAAAGGGGCGAACCGTCTGCGGCCACCACGGTTTCATAGCCTTGTGGCAGCGTTGCGATCATGTTGTGTACGTCTGCCAGAACGGCGGCATCGTGGATCTGCTCATCTGTGGCGTCCGCACGCATCCGGCCGATGTTGTCCTTGATGGTACCTGGGAACAGCTGCACGTCCTGCGGAAGATAGCCAATATTCTCTCCAAACTGGCGTGGATCCCAATTGCGGATATCCATCAGATCCAACCGGACGCTTCCCGAGGTCGGAAGAATCGAACCCACCAGCGTTTTGCCCAGCGTCGTTTTCCCCGCGCCTGAATTCCCGATGACTGCCAAAGTTTCCCCGGGGTTCAGTGCAAAGGTAATCCCGTTTAGAACGACACTCTTGGTTCCACCCGGGACATAGAGCAGACGCTCTACATCCAGCCGTCCCTCGGGCCGCGGCAGGCGTAATTTTTCGTATTGCAGAGCCGAACTCGACAGCAGAGCCTTGATCCGGCCAAAAGCACCTCGCGTCAGCAGGAATGTATTCCAGCCCTCAATCGATCCCTCAATCGGAGCGAAGGCCCGGCCCGCGATGATCGAAGCGGCGATGACCATTCCTCCGGTGATCTCTCCCTGCAGGGCCAAAAAGGCGCCCCACCCCAGTATGCTGATTTGTGTCAGCAAGCGAACGGCACGGGAAATAGCAGCGAAGATGACGTTGCGGTCCTGCGCTTTGACCTGCCAGGTCAGCGATTGAGCGGTGTCACGACCCCAGATACGCACCGCCTCGGGGATCATCGCTAACGCGTTGATGATCTGACTGTTGCGCGACATCGAATCCAAATGCTGGTTGGCCAAAGATTGCGCCTGATTGGCCTTGGCAAAGGGCTTGGCCGTCATCTTCTGGTTGATCAGCGCGATCACCATCAGAATAAGAGCCGTCGTTACGACAATCATCCCCAATTGCGGGTGCACCAGAAAGATCATCAGGATGAAGAGCGGAGCAAACGGAACATCGAGAAACGAAATCAATGTGCCGGAAACCAGAAAGCCCCGCACCTGCTGCAGATCACCCAAAGTCTGATATTCACGTCCGTTACCATGCAGAGAGGCGTGGGCAGCGGCGCTCAGAACCGGAGCACCAAGACGCGCGGCCACTTCGACCGCCGTGCGCATCAACATGAATCGCCTAACCGCGTCAAAGGCTGATTGAAAAATGACCGCCCCGGCGACGATAGCGGTCAGCATGATAAGCGTATCCAGCGACCGGCTGGTCAGAACTCGGTCACTGATTTGAAACAGGTAAATTGGGATCGCAAGGATCAGAACGTTAGTTGCGCAAGTCAGAACCAGCACGAAAGCCAGATTACGCCAAATTGCCCGCAGCGATGTGCGCAGCGTCTTCTGGAAATCTTCAGGCGGGGTGCGTTTGTGAAAAGTTTGGGGTGGCCCGTTCCCGTCGCCGCCTCCCGTTTCCAGGCGCATCAACGGTTCATTTGCCTTAGCCTCGATCGTAGTGCCCATGCGATTTTTGCCGTCCGACGGCACAGAGGGGGTCATGCGCGCAGTCGATTGATCGGCGGCGTCACGATCAGGGGCTTCCGCATCGGCCACCCCAGCGTCGCCACCCACAGGATCCTTGTCTTTTTTGGGCCGCGACCGCGTGCGCCGAAGGGGAGAGCCAGCGCACGATTTTGAATTTGCATTCTGCTGCTCTGCCTCTGCTTCTGCCTGCGTCGGTCTGTATGTTTGTTGCGCCGCACGCGGCAATTCTTCTGGATCATTGGGGTACGTCGCAGGTTCTGCAGCTGCCATTCCAACGCAAGGCTCAGGCATCCGCATTTCAGGGGTCAACCGCAATCGTGCCTCTGTTTTCGACAAAGAATTCCCGTTTGACTTGGCCACGCGATCACGGGTTTTGAGGGTCAGCGGACCCCCTCCTCCGTGCCGGTCCAATGGGCTAGCAAAACGGGTGCGGCGCGACGAAAAAACGATCGACATAAACTAACCTTCCGGTCACTCGTAAATCAGGGAAAATCAGGCCAGCATGGTTTGCAGGCCATCAGAGGAATTCGCCAATTCGCTGGGCGTGAGATCGTTGCCCTGAGGGCCAATACCGCCTTCATAACCGGGCATACCTGCCTCTTCCATAATGGCGGCGATCGCCTCATTGGTCATCTCGGCGATGTCCTCGTTCGTCGGCATATCAATCAGGCTTGCTTGATGTAGCAATAGATCAGAAAAGGCCCCGTCCTGAGCCATGACGACTGAATCCACACCCGCCTTGGTGACATGGGCGGCATTGAGCATCGCATTACTGCCCGCAACCACTTCGGTCTCATCGGCGTTTGGGCCATGCAGATGTACGTCATCCTGATCAGCAAGCATGGTCGATTGCTCGGCGACATTGACCTGCACCAGCGATCCGTCGACCTTGAGCACACGCATCTGCTCCATCCCGGCGAACATTGGATCGTTCATCAGCGCCTCTTCCAAGGACGCCATGTCGTCTTCGCCAAAGGCCATCGCTTCGGCCATTGAGCTATGCATCTCTTGATGCGTGTCTTCGCCTTCTTTCTTCAGAGAAACCTCGTTCATGACCAGGTTCTCATCCGATCCTTCGACGGGCCCAGGCAGTCCACCCGTAACCACATCGTCATCCATCAACACATGGGTTTGGATGAACGCATCGACCGTAATCATGTCGCCTTCAATCATGATCAGATCATAATAGCTGCCAAGTTGGAGGATATTTGTGACATCCACCATCTCATTGTCGCCCAGTGCATAGAGCGTCGTCGTCGCGTTGATCTCGGTATCAATGTGATCGATATCTGTCGCATCAATGTTCTGCTTCACAAAATTAGCGACGATCAGGTCAGTGGTGATCCAATCAACATGTATGAATGCCGGAGCGTCGTCGTCACTTGAATCCTGTTTCAGCCAAGGTGCGGAATTACCTTCGACCTCGATTGTCGAAGAGTGCACCACGTTGGTGCCCGAGTCACCATTCGTGCCTTTGTCCGTGTCCGATACAACAGCAACTTGGCTGATCATGGCCAACTCGATCGATTTTCCACCCACGGCGATGTAGGGCGCGTCGACCCACGCTACAGTTGCGTTCACTTCGTTGATCGCAAGATTGCCGCCTGCAATCACCGTGTGGCCATCGGCAAATTCGGAATCCTCATCCTGATCCCATTCCGCAGGCATCGCATCAGGCGTTTCATCCTCTTCCTCTTCGTCGGGCCTGTGATGCTCGGGCAAAAGGTCATCCCAAACCGGGGCTTCGTCCACATACTCACCATTGACGATTACACCCATCGCGTCTTCGCCGTGGAACTGATAAACAACTGCGCCTTCAACTTCGATATTGATCGGTGCGAGCATCTCTGCGGCCAATGTCTCCACATATTCGATAGACAGATAGTCGGAGATCGAGAATGAAGGCACAGCAAACCCATGCATCGAGGCCGCAACCTGCGCTGCTGCTTCTGCCTGGGCGATAAGTTGGTCGACGTCGCGAAAATCCCCTTCGCCAACGACATCATTGTCGCGTAGAAAAATGTTCTGGAATGTATAGGTTACTGCCGAGCCGATAAGTTCGGTCACAATTTCAAGCTTCTGTTCGATTATGAACGTTGCGCCAATGCCGGTGGTCGTCTCAGGCAACGGTGGACCGTCAGTGAGTGGTGGCTCTAGTGTGATGGCCGTTTGAATGTCCGGTCCCTCAACCAGTGGTGGAAGTTCAGGAGTGGCCGGGGGGGTGTTGAACCCATAGGGTAGCGGGCCAAATTTGCCCGGGTCTAATTCAAGATCTGCTTTGACCCGGATTTTTGCGGGCTCTTCCAGTTCGTCGAGTTCCGCCTTGCGTCTGACGGCGGTGAACTCTTCGTACTGATCCCTCAGCCGGGCTTTTTCAATCGTGAGATCAAAAGTTCCAATAAAGTGTGCAATCTTTTCGGTAACACTATCGAATGACATTTCGATGATCCCTTACCCCCTTACCGGCATAAATTTCCGGTTCGGGATTTACTGGGCCAAGGCCACATCGTGTGGCCCCGGCGATTTCATTTAATGGGGGCCGAGAATGCGGCCCCCGAAAGGTTGGTCTTACACGTCGGTGTCGTCGCTTGCGTAGGACGATGTCATCGAACCACCAACCATGGTCGTATCGACCGAGTTACCAAGCACGTTGGCACCCATGACGATCGATTGGTTGAAGGCCGATGTATCGACTACTGCAGCTGCTGATGCGTAGGACTCACCGTTGACGATACCATCGCCACCGTTGTTCGAGCCCCACATTCCGCCGTCACCACCAGCACCACCGGCACCTGAATATGCGCCGGAAGCTTCGCCACCGGTGTTCATCGCACCCGTGGTTGCACCGCCAGTCGACGAGCCCATGACGTCACCACTGGTTCCGCCATTCGACGCCGCTGCACCGCCTGCACCACCGGCGCCGGACGTTGCGGTACCGGTTGCGTCACCCGAAGCCGACGAGTCTGCATCATTGTCAGATGACGCGTCACCACCGTATCCGGCAATCGCTTCGGCAAGGCTTTCTGCATAACCGTCATTGGCTGCATCGGACCACGCTTCGGAATCGCCACCGTTTCCGGCTTCGTTGGTTGCGTCAGCAGAACCTGCGCCGCTTGCCGCCGAGCTTGACTCGGGGTTGGCTGTTCCGCCTGCACCACCAGTACCTTCGGCGGTTGCCATACCATCACCGCTGGCGTCCGCAGATCCATTGGTTGTGTTGGTTCCACCGTTACCACCGGAACCATCAACGTCCTGATCGTTATCGGCCGAGCCGTCGACGTCACCGGGTGACTGCGTGATTACCGGACCAGCGGCATCTTGGTCACCAACGCCTTGCGCTGCCGCATCTGTGTCTACGTAACCGCCACCTGCACCCCCGGTTCCTGTACCACCAGTACCTGTACCACCAGTACCTGTACCACCAGTACCCGTACCACCGGTACCCGTACCGCCAGTACCCGTACCACCGGTACCAGCACCACCAGTACCACCGTCACCGCCGGTACCGTTCGAGTTACCAGCTGCAGCTTCTTCTTCACCGTCTGGATCTTCCTCTTCGACAAGGAGTACCGGGAATGGGAAGGCTTCTTCTACAGAGCCCGAATCTCCACCGGTACCATCACCACCGTTGGCGTTGCCACCAGTGCCGGAACCGCCTGAGCCTTCGCCGCCTGAGCCTTCGCCGCCTGAGCCTTCGCCGCCTGAGCCTTCACCACCTGATCCTTCGCCGCCAGAACCGCTACCGCCATCGGCATCGTTCAGGCCAAGTGCACCCGCACCCGCCAGACCCAGACCAATATTACCACCAGAGGAAGATTCGTTAGCTTCGTTGGTTCCTTCGCTGGAGTTGTCAGCCGAACCGTCATTTTCAGCGTCACCATCTCCACCATCAGCATCTCCGGTTGACGAGTCATTGCCTGCTAGGCCGAGACCGGCAGCCAGCGCGCCTGAGGTGTTATCACCACCATCTGCATCGCCATCAGCGTTCGATCCGGACAGAGCTAGGCCAAGACCAAGACCAAACGATTCAGCGTTACCACCGTCGCCACCGGTCGAGTCGCTGTCTGCGCTTGCTTCACCGTAGTTATCCGCATTGGACTCGCTATCGGCGTCACCGCCATCGCCACCGGTGCTGTCACCGCTGGAGTGCGCACCGGAAAGACCAAGACCAAGGCTTGCGTTATAGGCATCACCCGAAGATGCGCCATCACCACCAGACGCCGAACTATCAGCGTTTCCAGAATGACCACCGAGTGCAAACGAATGGCTGCCGCTGGTGTCGCCATCGGCATCACCTCCATAGCTCTCTCCGCCATCACCCGAGTCGCCACCATCGTTATTTACGTCGATACCGTCTTCCGCGTAGGCCTCACCTCCATGAGCGTTGCCACTTTGGCTAAAGTCACCTGAATTTGATACCGATGCGTTACCTAGTGAGTCGTTATCCTCTAGGCTCGCGTACTGGCTGTTGATGGATGCGAAGTCGTTTCCTGGGCCATCTTGTGAGATATCAATGTTGATATCATCACCGGGATCATAATCCAGGTCGTCACCTGCGGTGATTACGTCGCCTACATCGCCATCAATATCTTCGATATCGACATCTACTTTGTCGTCATCGCGCGGAATCCACTCGCCGCCGCCGAAGTCGATGTTCACTTCGTTGTGGTTCGAGTTGTCATTGTCGTTGTTGTCTTCTCCACCGTTGGTGTTTTGCTGGTTCTGATTTTGGTTTTGGCGCTGATCCTGATCGTTGTCATTATCATTTCTTGAACGTTGTGATTGATCTTGGTCCTGTGAGTCAGAATTGTTCGCAGAATTATCAACATCTTGCTCTTGTTGCTGTTGTTGAGCGTTGATGTCCGCTTCGATATTTGCTTCGTCTACTGCGATATCAGTATCAAAATCGGCGTCCAGATCGTCGATTTGGACTTCATCAACTGTTGTTACGGTTGTCGTTTGATTAGGCTGGCGTCTCATAATAAATTCCACTTTTACGGAAGCACCCGACCGCCATTCATCTACAAAGCGGTTACTGGCGCGGTTAAAACAAACGTCGCGCACAGAGCGTCAAACTGGACACTCGCGCGGCAGTGATCGTCTTCTGTTTGGTTTGCCCCCCTTTCTCGGCTTAGCCGATTCCGTGACCATGGGGGTCTCGCCAAAATACGCGAATCCATGGGCACGTCAGGTTCAAGTGCGCTTTACAAATCAAAGCACCATCATGGTTGCAGTCATGAGCAGGCATGCATAGCTGGTCGAAAGCATTAGTTTCTTTAACTGCTTATTATTAATGCGCTTTATTGGAAAAAATTGTCCCTTCCATCGCCAAATCGAAGGGGAAACAATCTCGGCAGATCGAACATCATTATTAATGAAGCCATTTCATCAGGTTAGGCAATCTGGAATGAAATTGAACCTGATCAAAGGTTCTAGATATGCGGCTCCTAAGTACTGCCTCTGGTTGCTGAAACCCGTACTTTCAGGTATGATGAAACGTAATTTGAACAAAAATTTTTCTCACGTCGCTTAACCCTGTGCCCGCATTTTTTGGCTCAGAAGGTGACGTTTTTACTAGTGGGGGAAGATCAGTGAGTTATTCCTTACAAGACGATGCCCGTAGTCAAATCGAATATCCCGAAGAGCTTTCGATCATATTTATCGGCAAAGAACTGTTCTATTCGGACCAAACCCTAAGAAGTGTTCAAACTGAATTTGGTGTTCGTGCAGAGCGTTTTGATCACCTGGAAGACGTGCTGGCCAAAAGTTGTGTCGCGAGTTCCGCCGAACGAATAATCGTGGTGGATCAGATGATGCTGGATGAGCTGCTGGCGCGACCCGCCGATTATGCAAAAGTTGCCGAAAACGGCTGCCTTGCCTTCGCATATCGCAAGAAAAGCCCCGCTCGGATGTTGTTCGAACACTGGGACCGCACGAGTTTTGGCAACATCGGATATCTGCCGATGAACGTCGCTCCGGATGTGTGGCGCGCGATATTGCGGCTTCTCATGCATGAGGAACTGCACCTGCCTTGTTTTCTGGCCGACAGTATGGCGGCATCGCCAGGCGCAGCGGACGTACCAATCGAAAAACAGCCTGCGACCAGAACTCGGTCACCCGACAAACTACTGCAATACGCAAAGCTTACACGCCGGGAAAAACAAGTTTTGAGGCTTGTTTCCAAGGGCCAAAGCAACAAAACGATTGCGGCCAGGCTTGGCATTACTGAACATACAGTCAAACTGCACATGCACAATGTTTCGGGCAAAATCGATGTGAGCAACCGGACCGAGGCCGCTCATTTCTATTTCGAGGTCGCGCCGAACGAAGCGCGTAGCGCAGCCGTTGGATGAGGCTTTCGAAACCCGATTTGACCGGCTCATCCTTCTGGTGGGTCGCCTCAATTACATGTGGACAAATACCGAAAGCCTTCTGATCCACCTCATTGCTGGGCTAACCGAGGCCAACAAAGATGTAGCAGTGATTATTTTCCTGACTTTGAACACGACGCGAGCCCGCATCGATCTGGTCGAGCGTCTTGCGAAGATGGAAGGTCGCGCGCCTGAAATCCGTGATCCGATCCTTGAACACACCCAGCGATTGTCTCGCTTGTCCTCCATCCGGAATAAGTACAACCACTGCATTTACTCCTTTGATCAGGAAAGCGGAAATCCCAAGACCATCCTGATGAGAATCGCTGATCGCAAAACTGATATTAAATTAGGACGGGAAGATACGGTGGATGACAAAGCGATGAAAGAAATCGAGGATGTCGTCTCTCAGCTTTCGGACGCGAACAAAGACATCTGGAAACTGATATCCCGGCTGGGTTTCCCGGTCTG
Source organism: Ruegeria sp. CL5 (assembly GCF_056536485.1). Lineage (NCBI taxonomy): Bacteria > Pseudomonadati > Pseudomonadota > Alphaproteobacteria > Rhodobacterales > Roseobacteraceae > Ruegeria > Ruegeria sp. CL5. Next base: position 104,255 of record NZ_JBQFPS010000014.1, on the reverse strand, counting down.
AAGCTCAACTGGTGCGGGCGGTGGGACTCGAACCCACACGGCACTAAGGCCTTCGGATTTTAAGTCCGATATGTCTACCATTCCATCACGCCCGCATATCACCTGAGCGACAATTTCAAACCACTCTGATGACCTAGACAATCTCTTACAAGCAACCAAAACGATTGAAAAGATACTCAATGGATTGATCCATAAATTCGAATGTCGGTGCGATCAAAATTCAGAACCGGACGTTTCAAGGATACGCTTTACTTGACAGGGTTCGGGCAATTCGTTCACGTCTGCGCATAATCCGGTCAGGGAGCGAAGAATGAAGATAATCAGCAACCCATTTCGAAACGGATCCAAGCTTGCGGATCAGGCCCCCTACCCGTCAGTCGAAACCGTTCGACTGGGGCGGCACCGTTCGTTCTGCCCGGATTTTGAGCCAACGCCCTTGGTTGATGCATCAGCGATTGCACCGGTCGCAAGCCTCTGGGTCAAAGATGAACGGCCACGCATGGGTCTGGGATCGTTCAAGGCTCTGGGCGCTGCTTATGTTATTGCCTGTCAGGCGAACGAGGCTTCGGACAAACCAGGCAGCGACACCCTCAAAGGGCGTACATATGTCACGGCAAGCGCGGGCAATCACGGGATGAGTATGGCCGCCGGTGCTCGTGTCTTCGGGGCCGATGCGGTGGTTTACATTGCGGAAACCGTTCCCGAGAGCTTTGCCGAACGTCTGCGCGCGCAAAACGCACAGGTGGTTCGGGCCGGTGCGGACTACGCAGCAAGCATGGAGGCCGCCAACCTTGCCGCGCAAGAAAATGGATGGACCCTGCTCTCAGATAGTTCTTGGGACGGGTACACCGAACTCCCACATCTTTTGATGGAAGGGTATCTACAAATGGCTGTCGAAGCAGCCAAGCAATGCCCCGAAGCGCCCACCCATATTCTGCTGCAGGCCGGAGTCGGAGGCATGGCTGGCGCTGTTGCCGCCTATGCACGCGTGGTTTGGGGTGACGAACCACAGATCATTGTTGTGGAGCCGACGTCCGCCCCCGCGCTTCAGGCCAGCATCGAGGCCGGGCACTGCGTTTTTGCAGATGGGCCAGACAGCATCATGGGTCGGTTGGATTGCAAAGAACCGTCGCTTATTGCGTTGAATGGGCTTGCGCGGGATGCTGATGCATTTCTTACCATCAGCGACACTGACGTAGCAGCCCAGTTACCTGTCATGGCAGAGGCAGGGTTGGAAACCAGTGCCTCGGGAGGCGCTGGAATTGCCGCTGTCTTGGACGACGCCAGCCGCACCGGTTTGGAAATTGGCCCTGATGCCAAGGTTCTGTGCATGTTGACTGAGCAACCGGCATGATTGGGTTCGCTCCGGCAGAGTTCGAGGCTCGGGTTGCGCGCGCTCAAACGCGGATGCAGCAGTCGGGTCTTGCAGCCCTTTTGCTGACAACGGAGCCCGAACTACGATACTTCACCGGCTATCTCTCTCGGTTCTGGGAAAGCCCGACCCGACCCTGGTTTCTGATTGTACCTGCCACCGGTAAACCGGTTGCAGTAATTCCCTCCATTGGTGCCGCGCTCATGGCGCAGACTTGGATTGATGACATTCGCACCTGGAGTGCACCCGATTTAATAGATGACGGGGTATCTTTGCTGGCGGATACGCTGAGCGAATTGACGGCCGAGGGCGATGAAATCGGTTGCCCCGATGGGCATGAGACTCATCTGCGCATGCCTCTGGCCGATTTAAGACGCCTTCAATCAGCTATAGGTGCGCGCAAAATTGTCGGGGACCATGGCATCCTAAGGGGGCTGCGCATGGTGAAATCTGATGCCGAAGTCGCCAAGATCCGAGCAGCCTGCCAAGTCAGCGCGCGCGCGTTTGCACGGGTGCCGGAAATTGCCTCGGCCGGTACACCGCTCGATCAGATTTTTCGACATTTTCAGATGCTTTGCCTTGAGGAAGGCGCGGACTGGGTTCCCTATCTGGCCGGCGGTGCCGAGCAAGGCGGGTACACAGACGTGATCTCCCCTGCCAGTCAAACGCCACTTAGGTCGGGTGATGTTCTGATGCTGGATACAGGCCTCGTACGCGATGGATATTTCTGTGATTATGATCGCAACTGGTCGGTCGGTCCGGCAAGCGCGCCCGTTCGTGCGGCGCATTCGCGGCTGATCGAAGCATCGGACGCCGCCTTTGAACAAGCTCGTCCCGGTGCCACCGCGTCGCAATTGTTTCATGCCATGAATGCGATCCTGACTAACGGTGGTGTTGGTACGGATGCTGGTCGGCTGGGCCACGGGTTGGGGATGTCACTGACTGAATGGCCCTCGCTTATCCCTGATGACCATACAGAATTGGAGGCCGGGATGGTGTTAACTCTGGAGCCAGGCATCGCCTTGAACAACAAGATCCTCGTTCATGAAGAAAACATTCTAATCACCGAGGGCGCGCCTGAATTCCTAAGCCCGCGCATCGGACCGGAGATCCCTGAGCTATGAGCACCTTGCCCTATATCCTAGATGCGGATGATCCCTCAGCGGTGCCAATGGGCCTGATCGTGCTACAGACGGATGAGACAATCGAGCCTGAGTTTCGTACAATTTTCGCCAATGACAAAAGCCCACTCTATGTCAGCCGCATACCCAGTGGGAATGAGGTTAACACTGATACTCTAGCGCAGATGGAAACCGACCTGCCAGCAGCGGCCGATTTGCTGCCCAAGGCACGGCGATATCGGGTTGTGGGATATGGCTGTACGTCCGCCAGCTCAGTCATCGGGTCGGATCAGGTTGAGAAAATGGTCAAGCAGACCTGTGATGTTCAAACGGTAACGAATCCTTTGCGCGCCGCGACAGCTTGCGCCGAGGATCGAGGGGTATCGAAGTTTGCGCTGCTCTCCCCGTATATAGAAGAAGTGAACACCCCGCTGCGTCGCGCATTTGCGGATCAGGGAATCACGATGGATGTATTCGGCACTTTTGGCGAGGCAGAAGAAGCCAAGGTGGTGCGTATATCAACCGAATCTGTGGTTGAAGCCGCAATCCGTCTGGGCTCTGATTCAGCCGTCGATGCGGTGTTCTTGAGCTGTACGAACCTGCGAACCCTTGCTGCGATTCCCCGGATCGAAAAGGTGATCCGCAAACCGGTTCTTTCAAGCAATCAAAGCTTAGCCTGGCATATGAAGAAGCTGAACATGTCGCAAAACTAGGCAAAAGCGGCGTTATCAGTAATCCATTTGCTTTACGGGCTTGCGACCATTTGTTAGCCTCGGGTTTAATACACGAGAAGATCAATGAAATCCGGACCAACCGGATAGTCAATTGACGCAACAGGGGGTCTTGTGACCGACACAAATAGCGACGCTGCGTTTGTCGAATTTCAACGCGTGCAAAAGTCTTATGACGGCGAGAATCTCGTCGTTAAAGATCTCAACCTGGCACTGCCAAAGGGCGAATTCCTGACTATGCTCGGGCCGTCCGGTTCAGGCAAAACAACCTGCTTGATGATGCTTGCCGGATTCGAAACCGCCACACATGGCGAAATTCTTCTGGATGGGAAACCTATCAACAACATTCCGCCGCACAAACGCGGTATCGGGATGGTGTTCCAGAACTATGCTTTGTTTCCGCACATGACCGTAGCCGAGAACCTTTCGTTCCCACTTGAGGTTCGCAAGCTTGGAAAGTCTGAACGGGAAGAGAAAGTCAAACGGGCTCTGGATATGGTCCAGATGGGCGCCTTTGGCGGCCGCCGTCCAGCGCAGCTTTCTGGTGGTCAGCAACAGCGGATCGCCCTGGCCCGAGCACTGGTGTTCGAGCCCGAATTGGTTCTGATGGATGAACCGCTGGGTGCGCTCGACAAGCAACTGCGTGAGCATATGCAGTTCGAAATTACCCGTCTGGCGCATGAGTTGGGTATCACAACCGTTTACGTGACCCATGACCAGACCGAAGCCCTGACCATGTCCGACCGCGTGGCGGTATTCGACGATGGCCGCATTCAACAGCTGGCGCCACCGGATCAACTATACGAAGAACCTGAAAACAGCTTCGTTGCACAATTTATCGGTGAAAACAATACACTAGAAGGCGTTGTTAAATCGATAGACGGTGACACTTGTCTTGTGCAGTTGGATGACGGATCGGAAATCGATGCAGTTCCGATCAACGTGCATAATCCGGGTGAACGGACCAAGGTCTCGATTCGGCCCGAACGTGTGGAATTCAACAAAGACCGACTGCATGCGGACGCACATACGCTAAAGGCCACAGTCAAAGAGTTCATCTATATGGGTGACGTGTTCCGCTTCCGCATGTCGGTGGCCGGGAATGACGAGTTCATCGTCAAGACGCGCAACGCCCCCGATGCCGTTCGCCTACAGCCCGGTCAAGAGATCGATATCGGCTGGTTGGCCAAGGATTGTCGTGCGCTCGACGCATAGACCAAACCGCGCGGCACAAGCGCGGTTTTACCGAGGGACCGGCTGGCGAAAACCCGTGCGTCAGCTGACACTATGATAAACGGGAAGTACTGGGAGTAACACATGAAACCAACCAAAACACTGCTGACCGCAGCAGCGCTGGCGACAGCGGCTGGCGGGGTGTCTGCTGAAGAGATGACAATCGTTTCTTGGGGCGGAGCCTATTCCAAATCGCAGCTGAAGGCTTATCACGAGCCCTATTCGGAAAAAACCGGCGTCACCATCCTGAACGATGACAGTTCAGCCGAAGCGGTTGCCAAACTGCGCGCGATGAACGAAGCGGGTAACATCACCTGGGACGTGGTTGACGTTGTTGCTGCGGACGCGATCCGTCTATGCGACGAAGGTCTGGCGATGGAAATCGACCCTGACACCATGCTGGCCCCGGCACCCGATGGCACCTCGGCTGCGGACGACTTCGGCGACCTGCTTGTCAGCGACTGCTTTATTCCTCAGATCGTTTATTCGACCACATTCGGCTATCGTACCGATCTGGTAGGGGACAACCCGCCCAGCGATATCTGCGCTGTTTTCGATCTTGAAAACTACCCGGGCAAGCGTTCGCTAGAAAAGCGTCCGATCAACAACATGGAATGGGCCCTGCTCTGCGATGGCGTCGCCAAGGATGACGTCTATGACGTGCTCGCAACTCCGGAAGGTCAGGAGCAAGCGCTGGCCAAGCTGGGCACTATCAAGGACAACGTAGTCTGGTGGTCTGCCGGTGCGGATACACCGCAGTTGCTGGCTGATGGCGAAGTCGTCATGGGTTCAACCTATAACGGCCGCCTGTTCAGCGTGATCGAAGAGCAGAAGCAGCCCGTAGCGATGCTGTGGGACGCACAAGTGTTCGATCTGGACGGCTGGATCATTCCTGCTGGCCTAAGCGATGAGCGTAAGCAGCGCGCGCTGGACTACATCATGTTCGCGACCGACACTCAGCGTCTGGCTGATCAGGCCAAGTACATCTCGTACGGTCCGGCCCGTGCTTCGTCGGCACCGCTGGTGGGTCAGCACGCCGAACTGGGCATCGACATGGCACCGCACATGCCAACCGATCCGGAAAACGCGAAGAACACGTTCCTGTATAACTACGAGTTCTGGGCGGACTACCGCGACGACATCGACGCCAAATTCCAGGCGTGGTTGGCGCAATAAGCGGCTAATTTCCTGACACAGTCGGGGGCGGTGCGCCGCCCCCGGACCAAAGAAAACCCAAGGGGCACCGATGACTGACGCTAGCCAAAATGCCGGACCTATGCTGGCAGCGGACGGAACACCGCTCAAGCAATCGCTTGCACGTTCTTTGCGGCGGCAAAAGCTGCGCGCATTGATGCTGGTGGCCCCTTTGCTGCTGTTTGTTTTGTTCTCGTTCATCGTGCCGATTGCTTCGATGCTGTTCCGTTCGGTTGAAAATAGCATCGTGCAGGAAACGCTGCCTCTTACGGTTGAGGCACTGAAGAACTGGGATGAGACCAGCGGCGAACTGCCGGACGAGGCAGTATATGATGCGTTCGTCCGAGACATGGTCGTGGCCGTAGACAACAAGACACATACCCGATTGGGCTCGCGTTTGAACTACGAAGAGACAGGCATGTCTTCGATGTTCCGCCGCTCAGGCCGGAAGCTAGGCAAGATGGACCCCGAAACCGATGGCCCATTCAAGGACCAGGTGATCGAGATTCATGACGGTTGGGGCGAACCGCAGACCTGGGCGGTGATCAAGACGCACTCTCCTGCTGTCACCAACGGTTATTTCCTCAACGCGGTCGACATGCGCCGCACCCCTGAAGGGGCGCAGTCTCAACCCGAAGACAAGCAAATCCTGATCAAGCTGTTCGGCAGAACACTTTTCATGTCGCTGGTGATTACCGGAGCCTGTATCCTGCTGGCATACCCAGTTAGCTATTTGCTGGCGACACTTCCGATGCGGGTTTCGAACCTGCTGATGATCCTTGTCCTGCTCCCCTTTTGGACTTCGCTGCTGGTACGGACATCAGCCTGGAAGGTGATGCTGCAGCAACAAGGCGTGATCAACGAAACGTTGGTCTGGCTTGGGCTGGTGGCTGATGACGCGCGACTAGTGATCATCAACAACCAATTCGGCACGATAATTGCGATGACGCATATCCTGCTGCCTTTCATGATCCTGCCAATGTATTCGGTGATGCAGACCATTCCGCCCTATTATACCCGTGCTGCAAAATCCATGGGCGCAACCAACTGGACGACCTTCTGGCGCATCTATTTCCCGCAATCCATTCCGGGCATCGGCGCCGGCTCGATCCTCGTGTTCATTCTGGCGATTGGCTACTATATCACGCCCGAAATCGTCGGCGGCACCAAGGGTGTCTTCATCTCGAACCGGATCGCTTACCACATCTCGTCCTCGCTGAACTGGGGATTGGCAGCGGCACTGGGGACGATCCTTCTGGCGGTCGTTATGCTGCTCTACTGGTGCTACGACAAGATCGTCGGCATTGATAACGTGAAACTGGGATAATCGACATGGCCGCACTTACTCCGATATCCCGCAAACCACTTTCAATGGTCCTACCCAGCGTCGCGCTGGCTGGAGCCTTCGCCGGTATCTTTGTCGGCGCGGGCAATGGGTCGATACTGCTCGGCATAATAGGTGGCGCTGCTCTGATCGCAGCCGTGGCCTGGATCTACATCACGGTCCTCAAGAATGAGAAATTGGCCCGCTGGATTAACATTCTGGGCTTTGGCATTGTCGGTTTTCTGTTCTCTGGCGCGATGGGTGGCGTTCTTGGCCTGCTGGGCGGATGGTTCTTCGTCTGGTTTATCTATTGGCTGTACGAAGGCCGTTATCGTCAGAAATTGTTGCCGTACCTGACGCCGAAACAAGTGTTCTATCACTACCTGTTCCGGGTGATCTGCGGTGCGATTTTCGTCTTCCTGATCACCCCGATTCTCGTGGTGCTGCCGCTGTCGTTCAACGCGCAGGACTTCTTTACCTTCACGCCGGAAATGTTGCGTCTAGACCCCGAAGGGTATTCGCTGAAGCATTATCGCGACTTCTTTACCAACAATGAATGGCAGCGCAGCTTCAAGAACTCGCTGATCATCGCCCCGATTGCGACAATCATCTCGGTTTCGTTGGGTACGCTGGCAGCCATCGGCCTCAGCCAGAGCCATGTTCCCGGCCGGCGCGCCATCATGGGCATTCTAATCTCACCCATGATCGTGCCACTGATCATCTCTGCCACCGGCATGTTCTTTTTTTACAGCGATATCGGTCGCTTCATGGAGGGCACACTGGGCATGAACAAGAACTTCGTTGGCTATGTGAAAGTCATCCTTGCCCACGCCGTTCTGGGAATTCCATTCGTGATTATCACCGTGACCGCGACGCTGGTAGGTTTCGACCGTTCACTGACACGGGCGGCGGCGAATATGGGCGCGGGTCCAGTGCGGACGTTCTTCAAGATCCAGATGCCCTTGATCCTGCCGGGCGTGATCTCGGGCGGTTTGTTTGCCTTCATTACTTCGTTTGACGAAGTGGTTGTTGTGCTATTTGTCGGCTCGGCCAGCCAGAAGACCCTGCCCTGGCAGATGTTCACCGGCCTGCGTGAACAGATCAGTCCGACCATTCTGGCTGTGGCGACAATCCTTGTTGTGATTTCGATCGCGCTGTTGACCACAGTTGAATTGCTGCGCCGCCGGTCCGAGCGTCTGCGGGGGCTTTCCCCGTCTTGACGCAGGCCCGCGCGTAATCTAACGATTCACCCGTTCATCCCAGCCGCGATGGCGTCGCGGACACACTGGGATGATCGGCTCTCGGACCCCGAGACCGCCTGTCCTGAACGCCGGGACAAGTGGCCGGGTTTGCCGCCCGGCAAAGATGAGAGACCTTGTGATGACAGACACAACAAAACGCCCCGAATTCTTCACTTGCCACAATGGCGACAAAGCCCCCCTTCCGTTCAGCAAGGGCGAATACGACCGCCGCCTTGGCAAACTGCGCGCCATCATGGCCAAGCATGACATCCCTGCAGTCCTGCTGACATCGATGCAGAACATCGCCTATTATTCTGGCTTTCTGTACTGTTCCTTTGGTCGCCCTTACGGCTGCGTGGTGACACAAGATGCCTGCACCACCGTTTCGGCCAATATTGACGCGGGCCAGCCGTGGCGGCGCTCGGTCGAAGACAATGTCATCTATACCGACTGGAAGCGTGACAATTACTGGCGCGCCGTGGCCAGCCTGATCGGCGGGGCCAAGCGAATTGGTATCGAAGGCGACCACATGACTTTGGCGGCGCGCAACACGGCGCTGGACATGCTGGGTCAGCCGGAACTGATCGACATCGCGCCTGACACGATGTTTGCCCGCATGGTGAAATCCGCAGAAGAGATCGAGTTGATCAAAGGCGGCGCGCGTACCGCTGACGTCGGCGGGGCTGCCATCCATGCGGCCATCCGCGAAGGCGCGACCGAGATCGAGATCGCCATGGCCGGTCGCGACGCGATGGAAGAGGAAATCGCCCGCGCCTACCCGGACGCCGAGTATCGCGATACTTGGGTTTGGTTCCAGTCCGGACTCAACACCGACGGTGCCCACAACCCAGTGACCAAACGCGCGCTGCAAAAGGGCGATATCCTGTCGCTGAACGCCTTCCCAATGATCTCGGGCTACTACACCGCGCTGGAGCGCACCTTGTTCCTTGGTGAACCCGATGCAGACAGCCTGCGCCTGTGGAAAGCCAATGTAGCCGCGCATGAGCTGGGCCTAAGCCTGATCAAACCCGGCGCGACATGCTCGGGCATCACCGCTGAGATCAACCGTTTCTTCGCAGATGAGGGCCTGCTGCAGTACCGCTCGTTCGGTTACGGCCATTCCTTCGGCATCCTCAGCCATTACTACGGGCGCGAGGCCGGTCTGGAACTGCGCGAAGATATCGACACGGTGCTGGAGCCCGGCATGGTTGTCTCAATCGAGCCGATGCTTTGGATTTCCGAAGGTCAGCCCGGCGCAGGCGGATATCGTGAACACGATATCCTCGTGGTCGGTGAGGACGGGGCCGAAAACATCACCGGTTTCCCCTACGGCCCCGGCCACAACATCATCGGCGCGTAAGTAAACAAGTGGGGCGCAATAGCAGCCCATTACCTTAAATAGCGCAGACAAACGACAAAAAGGCTCGGAGCGCATTGTTCGCTCCGAGCCGAACTTAAACAATGCTGCAATTTTCACTAACGCAGGTTCGATTTGACATGCAACAATTTTGTTGCATTATGCGGCATGAGCGTTCAATTCGACCCGCAGCTAAGCATTCTTTTCAGCGCCCTCGGTGACACAACGCGCTTGTTGATCCTTGATGAGTTGAGAAAACGAGAGCACCAGACGCTTTTTGAGCTCTGCGCAAGACTGTTCGAAGAGCATTCAGTCACAATATCCAGACAAGGCATCACAAGACATCTGAACACTTTGGAGCAGGCTGGTCTCATCGCCACGACCTGGCGAGGGCGCACCAAGATTCACACGCTTGTATCAGCGCCAATTTCGGATGCAATCAACCCCTGGGTGGAACTATATTCTCAAGGAGACACTAGATGAAAATGTATATGAAAAGCATCGCTGTTGATGATCAGTCCAAGGCTCTCGATTTCTACACCAACAAACTTGGGTTTGTTGTGAAGCATGATATTCCCCTCGGAGAATATCGTTGGCTGACATTGGTCTCCGACGACGATTCAGATGGGGTGGAGTTGGGCCTTGAACCGAATGCACATCCTGCTACGCGCGCCTATCAAGAAGCACTTATGGCTGACGGCATTCCCGTTTCAGCGTTCAGCGTTGACGATATCGATGCAGAAGTTGCCAAACTGGAATCTAAAGGTGTCGTGTTCACACAACCTCCTGTGAAGGCTGGCGGTGCGATCATGGCTGTATTTGATGACACCTGCGGAAACCTTATCCAATTGGTTGAACTACATGTTTGAACGGCAAGCATAAGATATCCACCAATCCATGAACTGGGCATTTGTTGAGCCCGTATCATCGGTGGCAAAGCACAGCGCTGCAGACATTCAACATAGTTAGCTCCCGAAGAAGCCTTCGGGAGCTTCTGTTCGAAGCGGCTTTATTAAGAGCAAGGCGTTTCGCCCGAACATGCACCACGAAATGCATAGGACGAAGTGACAAGCCGTATCTTCTATCGCTGTGCGCGTTCGTGAAAGATGAAACCAAGAAAATTCAGCAACAACTGCGCCGCCAGAATCTGGGTGCTTTCGGTGGGATCATAGGCAGGCGCGACTTCGACCAAATCGATGCCAACAACATTTCCGCGCTTGGCCAGTCCCTGCAGAATCTCCAGCACGTCATAATATAGAAATCCGCCGTGGCTGGGCGTGCCGGTGCCTGAGGCTATCGAAGGGCAAAACGCATCGATATCGATCGTCACATAATACCGCGCCCCTTCTGGAATGCGTGCTAACACTGACTCGGTTCCTAGTTTACGTACCTGCCTTACCGACAAGATGTCCGAACCACGTGCGCGGGCGTCCTCGTACCCTTCCTTCGCGGTGGAGGATACATTGCGAATACCAAGCTGCGTCATGCCCGAAACATAGTCTTTCTCAATCGCGCGCCGCATCGGGTTACCGTGTCCGGCGGTAACGCCGTGACGTTCATCCACGAAATCCAAGTGGGCATCGATCTGAACCACATGTATTGGCCCATTCTGTTCACAATCCTGGGCAAAGGCGTTGACGCATGGGATGTTGATCGAATGATCGCCGCCGATGGTCACGGGCAAAGCCTTCGCCTGCAGGATTTTGCCTACGCCATAAGCGATATTTGCATGGCTCTCTTCGGTCTTGGTGTGGATGATATCTGCGTCCCCAAGATCAACCATTCGCACCGAGCTATCCAAATAGGTCGCGTCATCCTCGTGGTCATAAGCACCGGCATGACCAAAACTGAATAGGGTCGAGGCCTCGCGCACGGCCCGCGGACCAAACCGCGCGCCGGGGCGCCACTGGGTCCCGAAGTCGAACGGCGCCCCCAATATCGCAACATCTGCATCGATAGCATTCCAATCCGCGACGTATGGTGATTTTGCGAAGGTAGAAATACCAACAAACGGTAGATTCAATCTGCCAGATTCATAGCCATGATCCTGCATGGGGTGTTTTCCTTTTTGTATTTCCCGGCAACAGTTATCGAAAAAAATCCGATCCCCAGAGCTTTGTCGAGCATCATGTGCAGAGAAACGCACGATGTCGAGCCAACGAAACCTGCAAACATCCAAATTGCGTTTCGGGGGCTCAAATTAATAAGTCGCTACGAATGTCAGGTCGCGGCACGTAAGAAAAAATTGGCTTCATAGTACCAACAACCGAACTCTTGAGCGCGGGATGTTACGAACGCCTCACGCGGGTGTTTCGTGTATGTGATGAGATTTGCAGGCAGACTAGGCGCGAACGAAACCGGAGGATGCCATGTCGATCACTCGCCGAGGATTTGCGGGACTTCTTAGCGCTGGGATGGTCTTGCCCACAACGCTGTGGGCACAGGAAGACCCTGTATATGAGGCCGTGCGCTCAACCGTGTTTGGAGATAGTGCTGAATTCGAAGCCGGTATGGAGTTTCTGACCGAGAGAGATAACCCCGATGTTGTCCCTGCGCTTTTGACTTCGATGCGGTTCAGCGGGCGTCGCGTACGCGACATCGCCAAAGTCATGGAAGCTTTGACCGGGGAGAACCACGGCACGGATTGGTTCGAATGGATGCTATGGCAGGAACGGAACGCACAGATTGTACCCCATCCGTCACTCGCACCCTTCAAGCGCGAAGTTCTGTTGGGAATTGATCAGAATTTTGACCTGTTTCTGCGACCTGAGTATCTGAAACGAGACAAAATGAAGATCCGACTGGAAGAGATATCCTGGGGCGGCGTGGTCAAGGATGGCATCCCGTCACTGGATAATCCGAAACTGATTTCAGCAGTGCAGGCAGATTATCTGAAAGACGATGATTTGGTCTTTGGCGTTTCGATCAACGGAGACGAGCGCGCTTATCCTCTGCGGATCATGGGCTGGCATGAGATGTTCAATGATGTAATCGGCGGCGTTCCGGTTGCGCTCGCTTACTGCACACTTTGCGGTTCCGGAATCTTGTTTGAAACGCAGGGCGCAGGGCGACGGAAACCCTTTATCTTTGGTTCATCCGGTTTCCTTTATCGTTCAAACAAGTTGATGTTCGATCGTGAAACGCATTCGCTCTGGAACCAGTATACCGGCAAACCTGTTGTAGGTCCGCTGACAGAAAGTGGGATCGAGCTTAGGCAGCGCCCGGTGGTGATTACACGTTGGGATAGCTGGAAAGCCTCACATCCCAATACCCGGGTTCTGTCGCTGAACACTGGTTATCGACGCAACTATGGATCCGGTGTCGTGTATCGTGACTATTTTGCCTCGCCTGATCTGATGTTCCCTGCGCTGGTCGATCAATCCAAGCATCGACAAAAAGACTATGTGTTTGCCGTTCGCCAATTTGGCGCAGCGCGGGCCTGGCCTCTGGATGCGTTTAAGGGCAAACCGGTCATCAATGATGTAATCGGCGGGCGGAACCTGATGCTGATGGGCGATCCAGACAAACGCAGCGTGCGCGCGTACGAACGTGGTCCGCATCAGTTCCGTGCAACACCGAACGGCGGGCTGCTCGACGAAGCAGGGACCAAATGGACTGTCACCGAAGAGGCGCTGGTCTCCCCGAATGGTACGCAATTGCCGCGGGTGGCCGGGCATATTTCCTACTGGTTTGCCTGGGATAACTATCTGGGTGATGCAGCCAGCGTTTATGACGGCTGATCAAGAGTGTTCTTCAGCCGCTGTCGCGGCCAGTGCGCGGTTATACGCCTTGAGTGCGTCGACGTGATAGAGCGCTCCGACGGGATCCTCACACCCCTCTTCGTCGACTATGACAACCGGGATACAGGGGATGTCGTCGCGATCAAAATAGGGCATGGCAGCCTCGAGCGTGGCGCTGGCCTTGACGCAAAGCCCTTGTTCGATCAGCGCCTGCGCTTCTTCTTTCGTTATTGAGCGGATTCCACCAAGCGGTCGCATCACCGTGCCCGCCCGCAGCATGGCCAGCAAATAGGCCTGAGGCCCGGCGGCCAGATGCACATTGCGACGTTCCAGCTGTGTCAGGAAGAACGACCGGTCCACCAGACGCGAGGCCAGCGCTGTGGACATCGAGACCGAAACCATCACGGCGAGGCCGATCTGCCAATCTCCGGTCAATTCAAAGACGATAAGCGTTGTCGAGATCGGAGCACCCAAAACCGCTGCAGCAACGGCACCCATCCCGGCAAAAGCATAGAGCGTATGAGTTCCTGATACGTCGGGTAGCAGGCCGGTGGCGATCAGACCAAAAGCCAACCCGGTCAGCGCCCCAATCATCAGTGAAGGGGAAAAGACTCCACCCCCCATGCGCCCGCCCATGGTGATGGCAACTGCAACTGTTTTCACAACTGCCAGCACGATTGCCGCAGTTAATACTATGTCACCTGTCAGGGCGCGTATTGTCGTTTCATAACCCACGCCGATGATATGTGGGAACCAGATCGCCAATAGACCCAGCATCGCACCAGACACTGCCGGGCGCAGCCAGCCTGGTAGCGATAATCGATTTTGGATGTGTGTGCCGATATCTTCAGCAAAAAAAATCGAGCGCATCAGCAGCAACGATACCAACCCACAGATCAGTCCGAGGATCAGAAAGGCAGGCAATTCGACATAAAACTGCAGCGAACCGGGCGTGTCCAACGTAAACTCGGTCACGTCGCCATATGCCAGACGGTTGATCACTGTACCTGCGACCGATGCGATAACGATAGGGGCAAAGGCATGCACGGCGAAATGGCGCAGCACAACTTCAAGCGCGAACAGCGCTCCTGCAATTGGGGCATTAAAGCTGGCTGAGACAGCGGCAGCCACAGCACAGCCTAAAAGATCACGCCCGGTGATCCCATCTGCGCGAATGCGGTCGCTAACCCAGGTCGAAATAACCCCTGCCATATGCACGACCGGCCCCTCTCGGCCCGTCGAGCCACCCGAGCTTAGCGTGATCAACGAGGCAATGAACGATGCGATACCGGCCTTTTTCTCGACGCGCCCATCAGTTATGGCCGATCCCTCAATCACATCCGCGACCGAACGTACCCGTCCATCATCTGTAAATCGGTTTAATAGAACCCCGACAACCAATCCGCCTATGACGGGTGTGATGAATATCCAGAACCAGTGCAGTTTCTCAGCATGGCTATGAAGGAAAAGAATGTTGTCAGTGCTATAGAGATAGGCTTGCAGCGACGCGATGGACATGCGGAACCCCAGCGCCATGAAACCAGCAGCGATCCCGATGATCAGCGCGATAAACCAGAATTGTATCTGGCTGGGACCACGATGGAGCATCACGCGCCAAGCATCTTTCAGGGCCGACAGTGCCTGATTGAATTGATTACGCAGCACAGTGCGGGTGGACTGGGTCATTGGCCCTCATGGGGATCGCGTAAGAATGGTCGCTGACCTTTAGTAAGCGACGTGGAGCGCAGAGAAAAGTCGGTTCACGGTGGTTTGTTTACAGGCGTTGCGCGTTAAGCCTCAAGCAGGGCACGAGCTGCAGCGCGCGCCTCATCCGTAATTGTGTCACCCGCGACCATGCGCGCAATCTCATCAATGCGATCAGGATCGGACAATGGGGTCACGGTTGACAGGGTCTGATCCCCTGCCACCTGCTTCTGCACCCGCCAATGATGTGCCGCTCGGGCAGCGACCTGCGGCGAATGCGTCACCACCAGCACCTGCCCGCCATGGGCCAGCGACGCCAGACGCCGCCCGACCGCATCAGCGGTGGCTCCGCCAACGCCCCGGTCGATCTCATCAAAGATCATTGTGCGGGCACTATCCTCGCCGGTCAGGCAAACCTTGAGTGCCAGCAGAAAGCGGCTGAGTTCCCCGCCCGAAGCGATCTTATTAAGTGGCCCTGAGGGCGCGCCGGGATTCGTGGCGACGGTAAAGGCTACTGCATCGATGCCGTCGGGACCGGGATCGCCGGGCGCAATCTCGGTCTGGAAAACCGCGCGTTCCATTTTCAACGGCGCAAGTTCCCCCATGACCGCTTTGTCGAGCGCTCTGGCTGCAGATTGCCTTAAAGAACTAAGAGCTTCAGCTGCCTTGTCATAAGTCGCCTGTGCAGCGGCAACGGCAGCGCGCTTATCGCTGATATCTGCATCGCTGGCGTCTAACCGGTTTAGACGGTCGCGCAGCGTATCAGCGAAGGGACCCAATTCGTCTGGTGCCACATCGTGTTTTCGGGCCAATGCGCGGATCGCAAAGAGACGCTCTTCGATCTGCTCCAGCTCCGAGGGGTTAAACTCAAGCACTTGCAGGCAGGAATTCACACCATCCTGCGCCTCACCCAATTCGATTAGGGCACGGCCAAGCGCAGCGATGGGTTCTTCTAACTGCCCCTCCGCATGGTCCGAGACACCTTCCAGCCAGCGCACTGCGTCGGCCATGGCGCCTTCGGCCCCATCTCCGCCCATCAACGCAAAAGCGCGGGCTACGTCATCGCGGATGCGCTCGGCCCCCTGCATCATACGGCGGCGAGCGTCGAGGTCGGCATCTTCACCCGGCTGCGGATCTAGCTTGTCCAACTCAGCCACGGAATGACGCAAGAACTCTTCCTCCGCGCGCATGGAGGTCAGCGAAGCTTCGGTCTGAGCCAACACTTTTCGAGCAGTGGACATTTGACCCCAGGCGGAGCGAACAGCGGCTAGTTTGTCCTCTGCCTCTGCATACGCATCCAGCATTGCGCGATGGCCACGCGGATTCAGCAAGCCCCGGTCATCATGTTGGCCATGCAACTCGATCAGGGTTTCTGACAAAGCCCGCAACACCTCACCCGAGCAACGACGATCGTTGACCCAAGCAGTCTTACGTCCCTCAGCGGTATTGACCCGACGCAGGATCAAATCCTCGCCCCCAGGCAAACCGGCGTCTGCCAACACGGCATGGGCAGGATGGCCTTCAGGTAACTCGAACTCAGCGACAACCTCGCCTTGTTCAGCGCCTTGACGGACCAGTTCAGCCCGCCCGCGCCAACCCAATACAAAACCCAAAGAGTCTAGGAGGATCGACTTGCCTGCCCCGGTTTCACCGGTCAAAGCGTTCAAGCCCGGCTGGAACGTCAGCTCCAACCGGTCGATGATCAGCATGTCGCGGATATCAAGGGCGCGCAGCATCGGGTCTTAGCGTCCCACGCCTTTAGCCATCGCGTTTACAACCACTCACCTTTGATGGTCTGGCGATAGATCGTGCTGAGCCAGTTATTGCCTCGGCTCTTCAGATCCAGCCCGCGTGAGGTCAACAGTGTGTAACCTGCATCGTACCATTCAGAGGATTGATAGTTGTAACCCAGAATTGCACCGGCGGATTGCGCTTCATCTATCAGACCCAGTGCCAAGTAGGCCTCGATCAGACGATACAGCGCCTCAGCAGTGTGCGAGGTGGTTTGGAAGTCTTCCACCACAACACGGAATCGGTTGATGGCCGCAGTAAAGTGGTCCTGACGCAGGTAATAGCGCCCGATCTCCATTTCTTTTCCGGCCAAATGGTCAAAGGCCAAATCAAACTTGAGAACGGCAGAAGTGGCATATTCGCTATCAGGGTAGACTTCGATCACCGTACGCAAGGCCTGCAGCGCCTGAAAGGTCAGGCCCTGATCGCGACCAACTTCGTCGATCTGATCATAGTAGCTGAGCGCCAGAAGATATTGCGCATACGCCGCATCTTCGTCGGTTGGATAAAAATCGATGTATCTCTGCGCAGCGGCGCGGCTTTCTTCGTAGTTTTGATCCGAATGAAAGGAAAACGCCTGCATGATCAGCGCTCGCTTGGCCCAGTCGGAATAGGGATAAAGCCGCTCGACCTCAGAGAAATACCACGCCGCGTCGTCAGAACGGTTCTGAGACAGCTCATATTCACCACGGGTATAAATCTGTTCTGGTGTGAAACTTTCGAGGTTCTGGTTGCGGTCAGCGCCCTTTTTTCTGAAAAGGCCTCCGTCCCCGCACGCCGTCAAAGATGCTGCCAGAAGAATCGCCGCTGCGAATCTGACTGCCGCTTTGCTGCCAACCATTCCGCCCATCCTTGTCGTTAACTTAGCGGGATTTATCCCTGATCGGACCTCGGTCTAGCACATAAAATTCCAGTGCAAAACGCCTTATCCACCCTATTGACGCAAATGTCGCCAGAGTTGACCGGGTCACGCGACTTGTGGAATTTCACTCCGCACCAGACCCTGACCCGGCAAGCGCGCGGCTTGTTCAGGCGTGCATAGGATCGGGCGCACCGCACCAGGTGTCTCGAACAGCTTGCGCAGCAGCGTGTTGGTCATGGAATGGCCCGACTTTTCACCGGTAAAGCGACCCAGGATCGGACCGCCTGCCAGATAAAGATCACCCAAGGCATCTAGCATCTTGTGACGCACGGCCTCATCAGCGTGGCGGAAACCACCCGGTGTCAGAACTTCGTCACCTTGCACAACGACCGCGTTTTCCAGCGTTCCACCCAACGCCAGACCATTCTCGCGCATCGCCTCAACATCCGTACGGCGGCAGAATGTGCGGCTGTCGCACAATTCTCTCGCAAAGGATCCATTGCGCATATCGAGAACTTTGGTCTGACTGCCAATAGCGTGATCTTCAAAATCAATGTGGAATTCGATCTCAAGCCCTTCGGCAGGAACGATCGACGCGCTTGCGCCCTCGCGCGAAACGGTGATCGGTTTGAGAACTTCGTAGGCCAGCACAGGGCTCGCCTGACGACGCACACCTTTAGCCATGATACCGCGAACGAACTCGACCGACGAGCCATCCATGATCGGAACCTCGGGACCGTCAATCTCGATCAGAGCGTTATGTATGCCGCACCCGGCGAGTGCCGCCATGATATGCTCAACCGTCGAAACCGAAACATCCGCTTCGTTTACGAGACGGGTGCAAAGCGGCGTGCGTTCGACAACATCGTAGATTGCGGGAATCATCGCATTGCCCAGCTCGATATCAATCCGTTTGAACCAGATTCCATGACCTGCTGCCGCAGGCTTCAGAACCATCGTCGCAGGCTTGCCGCTATGCAGCCCAGTGCCCGTAAACGTGACTGAAGATTTGAGCGTATGTTGCAATGTGAGCCTCGGTGAATTGTGTCCAGCCTGCCGGG
The DNA here is from genome assembly GCF_056536485.1 of Ruegeria sp. CL5. Lineage (NCBI taxonomy): Bacteria > Pseudomonadati > Pseudomonadota > Alphaproteobacteria > Rhodobacterales > Roseobacteraceae > Ruegeria > Ruegeria sp. CL5. The sequence continues at coordinate 85,524 of NZ_JBQFPS010000014.1, read as the reverse complement.
GGCTGTGTTGCACCCTCAACTAAGGAAGGGGGCGTCAAGGCTCAACTCACTCTTTGCAACCGAATGAAACATGATTGTGACACATCGGCAAATCCCTGCTTACATGGGTTTAATGCCTTGTGTTTCAATAGGAAAGGGCCGCACGTTTGCGACCCTTTCAAACGATTTTGTTACCGCGATCAGTTCGCTTGACGCCGCAAGAAGGCCGGAATTTCGATGCGCTCCTGGTCTGGATCAACCTCATCCTGCGCAGGTGCCGTTGCGTCAACCGACCGCATTGCAGGCTGTTGGCGCACCGGTTGCGCAGGCGTATCGGCCGCATGACCAGTCATACGATCGATCAGTCGGTTAAATCCAAAACGCGGACGATCCTCGGCTGCCTGCTGCGGCTGTGGGGCAGGTTCACGAGGGGCTTCAGCCGTTGGACGTAGCCGGTTATGCGGTACCTTCTGTACGGCTGCCTGCAATCGCTGCATCGCTTCTGGCGACGGAGTGCCGGGGGTCGGAGCGCGCTGATCGACATAAGCCTCGGGGGTTTCTTCCACTTCTGGCTGCGGCTCGAATTGTGCCACTTGTGGCTGATAGGCAGGCGGAGGCAGCCCGTCATCATCCTGTTCAGCCGCGGGTTGTTCGTCTTGCCAGCCCTCGTTGAACTCAACATCTTCGATGGATTCAAACAGCGTCGGAGCAATGTTGTCCTCTTCTGCTGCCGAGGCGCCGGCAACCGGCTCCTGCGGCTGCTCTTCTGCTGAAACCGTGCGGGTCAGCGGAGCCGACATTGAGCGGCGTGCGACTGGCACGTCATCGGTTTTTTCGCTGGCATCGATACCCGTCGCAACAACAGACACGCGCATGCCACCTTCCATCTCGGTATCGAGGGTCGAACCGACGATGATGTTGGCCTCAGGATCCACTTCCTCGCGGATGCGGTTGGCGGCCTCGTCCAATTCGAACAGGGTCAGGTCGTGCGAACCAGTGATGTTGATCAGAACGCCCTTCGCGCCCTTGAGGCTGATTTCGTCCAGCAGCGGGTTGGCAATGGCCTTCTCGGCGGCCTGAATGGCGCGATCTTCGCCAGTCGCTTCGCCGGTGCCCATCATCGCCTTGCCCATCTCATCCATCACAGCGCGGACGTCGGCAAAGTCGAGGTTGATCAGACCCGGACGCACCATCAGGTCGGTCACGCCCTTGACGCCCTGATACAGAACGTCATCCGCCATCGAGAACGCTTCAGTGAACGTGGTCTTTTCATTGGCCAGACGGAACAGGTTCTGGTTCGGGATGATGATCAGTGTGTCGACAACTTGCTGCAATGCGTCAACGCCGTCTTCGGCCTGACGCATCCGCTTGGCCCCTTCAAACTGGAAGGGTTTGGTTACAACACCAACGGTCAGAACACCGAGTTCCCGCGCAGCCTGTGCGATGATCGGGGCCGCCCCGGTACCAGTCCCGCCGCCCATACCTGCAGTGATAAAGCACATATGTGCCCCTGCCAGGTGGTCAACGATCTGTTCGATGCTTTCTTCGGCAGCCGCGGCTCCTACGGTCGGGCGTGCCCCCGCACCTAGCCCTTCTGTGACTTTGACGCCTAGTTGCACCCGCGCTGATGAGCGGCTTTGCTGCAACGCCTGCGCGTCTGTATTGGCGACGACAAATTCGACGCCGTCCAACTGCTTTTCAATCATATTGTCGACAGCATTGCCCCCAGCGCCGCCAACGCCAAATACGGTAATCCGAGGCTTGAGTTCGTCGTGCCCGGGCATCGAAAGATTTAATGTCATGCTCTGTCCGCCTGTTTTATATGTTGCCGCAAAATGCGGTTTATTCTGACCTATCCACAATTGATTTTACTGTGTCATTTCGGAAACGTCACCAGAAAAATCGCCAGATTCCACAAAATATGGAGGAAATAAGGCAACAAACTGCCGCATTTCGCTGCAACCGCGATATGTTGCGGCGAATGGTTCATGTACCACTACGTACGGAAAACCACACCCGCCCTACGGGGGTGCGAAACTCGTTGATCACTCAATATGGTCGCGGAAAACTGCTCAACGTCCTGCCGCTAGGCCTCTTTCGGGCCTTGTGGATATCTTGCGGGATTCTGGCACGGGCTGCAACCGATTTCTTTAGCCTACTGGAGTACTTGGGCAGTTTAGACTGTCGTCTGTAACACTTCGGACTTCTTGCGTTTCGCTCCCTACAAAACGCGCGAGACGCACCAACAGCCGGTCATCATGAAGGAAGGGCCACCAGCAAACTGGTACGCCATCGGGCGCATCATCATAGAGAAAGCAAATCTGGCCGTTTGGCGTGGTGATCTGACCATAAACGCATCCCCGCCCCTCCATCCGCCAGACAGAGAGAGTCGGGCTCAGGAACTCTTCGGTTCCGACCAGCATACCGCTGCGGATTTCGTGAAAGGTGATCGTTTTACCAACAACAGCGTTCAGAAACGCCTCAGGCGTGATCAGTGTCTGGGTCTCTGCGACGGTGGGTAAGAACGCCGCGCAGAGCGCCACCCGGCGCAGTTGTTTACCAATTGTCACGGAACCAGCGCACAGCACGTTTGAACGGGCGCGCAGCGTAGGTGTCAACCGGGATTTCAAAGTCCCACCATTCGTCCTGTGGATGCGCAGCAAACAGGCTAAGCCCAACCGCCGAGGAAAAGCCCGGCCCCGTCGCCGATTGCGGCAAACCATGGACGCGCAGCGGGCGACCCAAGCGAACACGCTGGCCCAGAATACGACTGGCCAAACCGTCGAGTCCCATGATCTGGCTGCCACCGCCAGTCAGAACGATTTGCTGGCTGGGCAGGTGATCAAATCCTGCTGCATCCAAGCGGGTGCGGACTTCTTCGAGGATTTCTTCGACGCGTGGTCGCATAATGCCGATTAATTCGGCACGGCTGACGGTGCGACGGTCATGCTCCCAATCACCGGTATCGCCGCCAATATCGATCAGGTCACGATCATCAGCCCCGGTGGCATGGACGCCGCCGTTAAAGGTCTTGATCCGTTCGGCCACTGCTGCGGGCACTCCAAGGCCCATGGAGATATCGCTGGTCACGTGATCGCCGCCCATGCGCACGCAATCGGCATAGATCATATGTTTTTTCATGAAGATTGAGATGCTGGTCGTACCGCCGCCCATGTCGATACAGGCTGCACCCAGCTCTTGTTCGTCCTCGACCAATGCGGAAATGCCCGAAACGTAGGCTGAGTTAGCGATCCCCGCCAGTTCCAGATCGCAGCGCTTGATACAGCGGACGATGTTCTGGATCGCAACCGCATCGACGGTCAGCATGTGCATATCCACTGCAAGGCTTTGACCTAACTGTCCACGCGGGTCGATCAGACCCGAACGGTTGTCCAGTGCGAAATTCACCGGCTGGGCATGCAACACTTCGCGTCCTTCGCCATAATCCGGCACATCACAGGCGTTCAGCACGCGCCCCACTTCGGCCTCGGTGACCAGCTGGCCTTCCAGATCGACCTGTGCGTCCAGACCGTATGAGCGCGGATTGGCCCCTGAGAAGGACGCGATGACGTGATCAACACGGATATCGGCCATTTTCTGCGCTGCCTGCAGGGCGGTGCGGATGGCGCGCTCGGTCTCCTGCATCGCGGTAACTTCGCCGAACTGAACCCCGCGTGAGCGAGTGGTCGCGGCACCAATCACCCGAAACCCGGTCTGACCCGCCATGGAGCCAATCGAATTGTCCTCGGACAACCGCCCCGTCCCGTCGAAGCGCAGGACGAGGCAGGCGATTTTGGAGCTGCCCACATCCAAAATGGCGACAACACCGCGTTGCATTGCCTGCCGGCGCATCTGCCGCATGGCCCGTTGGGACTGATAAAGATCGGTCATCATGGTCGTTACTGCCCGTTACTCACATCTACTTTTGTGTTCCACCAGTCTTCGCTGGCTGTTTTGTTCATTCGGATGGTTGGTCGCTGGCCAAGGCGCATATCAACCGCAGCCACGTCGCGTTCCAAAAGGTCCTGTACCTCGTTTACGGCCAGTACGCGTTCCAGTGCACGCGCGGGTCGCTCGGTTGGCAACATGATGCGCTGGTTGCGATCCAGCACCAGATCCCAGCGGCGTTCACCAACACGCACGAGCCCCCGGACCCGCTCGCCCAAACTGCGGGCGGTTGTCAGAATCTGCAGCGCTTCGGGCACATGCTTGTCCGCGCCTTTCCCGGCAATCAAAGGCAAGTTTGCGTGATCAGCACGCGCCGCAATCATATCCACGTGGGCACCGGTTTCATCCAGTAGCTCAATCCCGTCACGGGTTCTCCAGACGATGACCGGCTGACGTTCAACTACATCCACCTGTAAGATACCGCCGGGGCGAATGCGCACGGTTGCCGATTTCACCGGATCAAGCCCAGTGATGGTGTCGCGGATCATCTCGACATCCAGGTCCCAGGAACTGAGCGGGAAATCGAGAGGCACAACCTCGCGGATATCTTCCGATAGCGCGGTCCCCGCGCCGTCGATGGCCATCAGGTTGACCATGAATTCCGGACGTTCCTGAATCGAGGTCTTGATGCCGGTGACATAGGCGCTGACGGCCTCGCGGCGTTCTTCAGCGGCAAAGAAGCCTCCGACCAATCCGACGACCGCCAGAACCGGTAGACCAATCTTCACCCCGCGCCGGATGCCGGGGGTGAGCATCCAGCGCTGAAAACGGTAGCTGAGGCGTGAAGGCGCAGGATCAGACAAGCGTCCGCGACCAAAGAATCGGGTGCCTCGCAAGCGCAGTTTAGGTTCAACTTCGGATTCCGACTTTGGAGCAGCACCAAAATCCGCATCTGGCCCCGCCAGCGGTTTGGTCCGGTGGATCACTGGCGTGCGGATAGCGGTCAGCGGTCGCATGAGGCGTCCTCCACCATCCAGGCGCAAAGCTCGCCGAATGTCATGCCCAGCTGCGCGGCTTGTTCGGGCACCAGCGAGGTTGGCGTCATGCCGGGCTGCGTATTTGTCTCCAGCAGGAACAGGCCATCCGCACCCATGCTGTCATCCCAGCGGTAATCGGTACGGGATACGCCGCGACAACCCAGTGCATTATGGGCTTTCAGCGCGTAGTCCATGCAGCGGTCAAAGATATCCTGCGGGATGTCGGCGGGCAGCACGTGCCACGAGCCGCCGGGTTTGTACTTGGCATCGTAGTCGTACCAGCCACCATCGGTCATGATTTCGGTTACCGTCAAGGCGCGGTCGCCCATCACCGTCACGGTCAGTTCACGGCCTGCGACGTATTTCTCAACCATCACCTGATCGGGCATCGCCGCGTCCAGTTGCGGCGGGCCGTTGGCATTTTCGTGCACGATATAAATGCCGACGCTAGAACCTTCGTTGTTGGGCTTGGCCACATAGGGTGGTTCCATCACGTGGACTTCGACCACTTCGACCTTGGGCACGATCACGCTGGGCACGACAGGCAGACCCTCGGCCTGATAAACCTCTTTACTGCGCTGTTTGTCCATCGCCAAAGCCGAGGCCAACACGCCGGAATGCGTGTAGGGAATGCGCATCCATTCCAGTAGACCCTGCACACAGCCATCCTCGCCCCAGCGGCCATGCAGGGCGTTGAAAACTACATCTGGCTTGATCTCCAGAAGACGCGCGTAGAGGTCGGGACCCGCGTCCAGTTCGACCACTTCAAAGCCTTCTCCCACAAGGGCGGCCGCGCATTCGCGCCCAGAGCTGAGAGACACCTCGCGTTCCGCCGAGGGGCCGCCCATCAATACCGCCACTTTGGGGTTTGTCCTGCTCGACATACCCAATGTGCGCCTCAATGTCCCCGGACCTTATGTAGTGGTCCGTATTGCGTTTATGCCTTTGATCCGTCGCCTGAATTTGCCTGTTTTGGTCTGACGGTTGGGGCTATATTATTTCAGCGGATCACCGACCCGCATGATTTCCCACTCTAGCGTGATGCCGCTTGTTTCGTAAACCTTTTTTCTGACCTCTTCGCCCAGTCCCTCGAGGTCAGCGGCAGTCGCGTCACCGGTATTGATCAGGAAATTCGAGTGCTTGGGGCTCATTTGCGCGCCGCCTTTGGTAGCGCCGCGCATGCCCGCGTTGTCGATCACCTTCCACGCCTTGAGGTCGTGCACATCATCTTCGCGCCCGGTCGAGGAAAACCCAGCCGGGTTGCGGAAGGTCGAACCAGCGCTTCTGTCCTTGGTTGGCTGCGTTTCGTCGCGCTTCTTAAGCTGCGCTTCCATACGGGCGTGCAGCTCGGCCGGATTGCCCGAGGGGGCTTGGAAGGTGGCTGAAACCAGCACCGCACCTTCGGGCAGATCAGATTGACGGTAGCGGAAGTTGAGGTCATCGGGGCTGAGTTCGACAAGTTCGCCCTGCTGTGTGACGATGGTGGCTTTTTGCAGCACATCCGCCGTGTAGCTGCCATAGCAACCCGCGTTCATGCGCACCGCCCCGCCGATAGAGCCGGGGATCGTGCGCAGGAATGTCAGGTCAACGCCTGCATCCGCTGCCTTGCGCGCCACATGCGCATCCAGTGCCGCCGCGCCTGCTGTAACGGTATTTCCGTCGACTGAGATACCGTTGAACCCGCGCCCCAAACGGATCACCACGGCCCGCAGGCCGCCATCCCGTACAATTATGTTTGATCCGACACCCATGGGAAAAACCGGAACGTCCGCGGGCAGGTCGCGCAAAAAGGCCTGCAGGTCTTCGATATCAGCGGGCTGAAACAAATAATCAGCAGGTCCACCAACGCGAAGCCAAGTCAATTCATTGAGCGCACGCGCCTCGGTCAGGCGACCTCGGACCACGGGTAGATGGGTCATGCATTTGTCCTAGCTGACAGGCTGCGTCCGCCGACGCCCCCCATGATGACGGCAAACAGGAAAGGTAGGACACCACCTGTGAGCCAAACAAATGGGCCAAATGCATTTTCCTCTTCGCCTGCTTCAACACCAGCCAACATCACGATCAGCACCAATGCCACAGCCGAAGTCAAACCGATCAGCCAAAGCAGCGCTTTGATACCGATCCAGCGTCCGGCAACAAAACCAGATACGGCGCCGAAGATGAGAGAGATCAATGGCAGATAAGCAAAGGTGGCAATGTCGACCATGGGGGCCTCCTGATATGGTCGGTTACTTGTTGACCGCCTTCATGCCCTGCAATTTCGCCTTTGTCCAACGGGTCAGGTATATCACCGGCCAGCGCAAGATCGACATACCCGCAGCCAGCACCATAAGCCCGATCCAGGGACCGCTTTCATAGGTGACATAACCAAGAATTGGAATTCCTACGGTGATCAAGAAATATGCCCGTTTCCAGTGATTGTCTTTGCTTGGAAGCATTGCCAATATATTGGCAACAACGCCCCAAAGACCGGCAAGCGCAAGCGACCAATTCACTCTGACACCTCTTTATCCGTCCATTCACGCCAGTAATAGCGGATCGGATTACGAAACATCGAAGCAAAGGCGGCGAAAGCCAATACCCCAATGAACCATCCATAATCATGTCCAAGCCAAAAAATCAGTACGGGTGCGCTAACCAGTAGCAATATGCCCGGTGGAAATTGCAGACGCATCGGTAGCATTGCGACGATGGTTGAGGCAAAAACCCAGGCGCAGGCGATGATGAGCGAAAGCGACACGAGCCTAACTCGCCTTCGCAATCAATTGGTCAGGCAACCCATTGGCCCAGGCGCTGATGGTCCCGGCGCCGAGGCATACAACCATATCCCCCGGTCGGGCCTGTTCGCGGACGAGCCGCACGAGGTCACTTTCATCCAGGATGGCCCGCGCATGGCGGTGGCCATGACGAATAAGCCCTTCGACCAGTGCGTCGCGGTCGGCCCCTTCGATCGGGTCTTCGCCCGCCGCAAAGACCTCGGCGATGGCGACCACATCGGCATCGTTAAAACATGTGCAGAAATCATCAAACAGGTCAGACAATCGCGAATAGCGGTGCGGCTGATGGACGGCGATGACGCGCCCCTCGGTAGCTTGGCGCGCAGCCTTGAGGACAGCTGCGATTTCTACTGGATGGTGACCATAATCGTCGATGATGGTGACACCATTGATCTCTCCGACCTTGGTGAAGCGGCGGTTTACACCACCGAAATTGGCCAGCGCATCGCGAATTTCCGAAGCTTTCATCCCCAGATGACGGGCAACAGCCACTGCGGACAGAGCATTCGATACGTTATGATCGCCTGGCATCGGCAGGGTACAACCCTCGATCACCTTGTCTTCGTAGCTCAAATGGATGTCGAAATGGGCAACGCCACCTTCATAGGTCAAGTTCTCGGCCCGTACATCGGCCTGTGCGTTGAAACCGTAAGTGCGCACTCGACGGTCCGAGATGCGGCCGACCAAAGCTTGCACCTCTGCATGATCTGTGCAGCACACGGCCAGACCGTAGAACGGCAGGTTCGAGACGAATTCGTAAAACCCGTCGCGCAGTTGGTCGAAATCGCCCCAGTGCTCCATATGCTCGGGGTCGATATTGGTGACGATGGCGATGGTTGCAGGCAAGCGATTGAACGAGCCGTCGCTCTCATCCGCCTCAACCACCATCCATTCACCCTGCCCCATACGCGCGTTGCTGCCATAGGCGTGGATGATGCCACCATTGATGACGGTGGGATCGAAATCGCCCGCGACCATCAGTTCAGCCATCATCGTAGTCGTGGTCGTTTTTCCGTGGGTTCCGGCGATGGCAATATTCGAGCGCAGCCGCATGAGTTCGGCCAGCATGTCGGCGCGGCGCACCACCGGTAGGCCCTGCGCGCGCGCCTCATCCAGTTCCGGGTTGCCTGGTTTGATCGCGGTCGAGACGACGACCACTGCGGCGTTCTGCAGGTTCTCGGCACGCTGGCCTTCGAAAATCTCAGCACCCAGCCCAGCTAGTCGGTCAGTAATCTTCGAGGTTTTCAGATCCGAACCTTGCACCCGGTAGCCAAGGTTCAAAAGCACCTCGGCGATGCCCGACATCCCGATCCCGCCGATGCCCACGAAGTGGATCGGCCCAACGTCCTGCGGCAGTTTGGTTGCTGGATTCATGAGGTCTCCTTCTGCGCCAGTTGCTCGACAAGGGCAACCAGACGCTCGGTCGCGTCCGGGGCCCCGACCGATAGCGCGGCATGGGCCATTTGCTGTGCGGCTTCGGGGTTGGTGAGAACCGTGGTCATCTGCTCTGTCAGCGCGGGAACGTCAAGGGCGTTTTCGGGGATCATGATCGCCCCACCCGCCTGAACCAACCCGCGCGCATTGGCGGTTTGGTGGTCACCAGCGGCGGTTGCAAGCGGGATCAATATCGATGGACGGCCAATCACCGAGATGTCGGCTATGCTGGAGGCACCCGACCGACTGACAACCAGCTGCGCATCAGACATGCGACGCGGCACATCGTCAAAAAATGACTGCACATCGGCGCGGATGCCGTGATCGGAGTAAAAGGCTTTGACCCGCTCGCTATCCTCGTCGCGGGCTTGATGCGAGACGCGAATATGGTCGCGCACGGCTTCGGGCAACGCCGCAATCGCGCCGGGGACAACATCGCTGAGAATACGCGCACCCTGCGAGCCACCCATTACAAGCACCGACATCGGGTAATCTCCGGGCGGAATAAAGGGCGCCCCTTCGCGTTCCAGTACTGCGCCGCGCACCGGGTTGCCGGTGTGGATACCGTTGGCCCCGTCCGGCAGATCGGTGGGCCAGACACCGCAGGCCACCTGTGCGACCCGAGTTGCAAACACTTTATTCACGCGACCCAGAACGCCGTTCTGTTCATGGATCATACGCGGGATTTTCAACAGCGTCGCCGCGCCCAGCGCCGGGATCGACGGATAGCCTCCAAATCCCACCACAACGTCCGGCTTGTCGCGCATCATCTGCGCCGAAATACCGGTCACACCAGCAGCAATCTTGGGCCCGACCAGCACTTTGGCGGCCAGACCCCCGCGGGCAAAGGTTGCCGAGGATGCCTCGACAATTTCAACACCTTCGGGGAACGCACCGGTATAGCGCGCGCCTCGCGGATCGGTGGACAAGCGCACACGCCAGCCTTTGGCCAGCATCGCTTCTGCCAATGCCTGCGCCGGGAACATGTGTCCTCCGGTGCCGCCTGCTGCGATCAGAAGATACGGCATCATCCTCGCCCGCGCAAAATATCACCCAACTCGCCTTGCGGGCGGGTTCGGGTGAAGGCCAGCAACATGCCAACCGCGATGCCGCCTGCGATCAGTGACGAGCCGCCATAGCTGACGAAAGGCAACGTCATGCCTTTTGCAGGCAACAGACGTACAGCAACGCCCATGTTGATCATCGCCTGTACACCGAACATGCAGGCCAGCCCGGTACCCGCCAGGCGAATGAACATGTCGCGTTCGCGCATCAGTCGCAGCAGCGAACGCACGACGATCAACGAATAGAGTGCGATGATGATCAGAACGAGGATCAGACCATACTCCTCTGCCGCCACTGCGATGATGAAATCAGTATGCGCGTCAGGCAGCGACCATTTCACCTGTCCCTCGCCCACGCCAACACCGAACAACCCACCCTCGCGAATTGCGTTCGTCGCGTAGCCAAGCTGAGTGGTCGGGTCGAGTTCCTGATTTAGAAAACCGTCGATACGGCGCGCAAAGTGCTCTGAGTTGGAATAGGCAAACATTCCGCCCAAAACCACGGCCCCCGCCATGCCAACCAACAGCAACATCGGAGCGCCCGCCACGAAATACATCACCCCCCAACCAAAGAGGATCAGGCAGGCCTGTCCGAAATCTGGTTGCATCACCAGCATCGCAACAATCGCCATACACAGCGCAAAGGACCATAACCGCCCCGGAGGGCCATTGATTTCCTGCGAAGCGGCCAACAGCCATGCAGCCATAACGACAAAGCCGGGTTTGAGGAATTCTGATGGCTGCAGCGAGGCAAAGCCCAGCGAATACCAGCGCACTGCGCCTTTGCCAAAATCCGTGCCAAAGATCGGCAGGAAGGCGAGCGCCACGAACGAGACCAGAAAGCCCAAGATCGCCAGACGCCGCACCAGCGTGGGTGACATCATCGAGGTCAGAAGCATCGCAACCAGCGCGAGCCCTCCGAACAGCGCCTGCCGCTCGACATAGTGGAAGGGATCAAATCCGTTGCGCCCCGCGAGCGGCGGCGAAGAAGCCAACCCAAGCAGAAGACCTATGACAAACAGGATCAAAACGCAGGACATCGTCCAGCGGTCAATCGTCCGCCACCACTTCGGTAGAATCGGTTCTCCGCGCTGGTCCTGGACCGCGCCATACACCATCTCAGTCATGAGATCCCGCCACTATCTGCCTCGTCAACGTCCCGTTTTCGGGATCTGTTCGGGAGTTTACAGTGATTTTTGTTTTCAGACCAGAGGAATGACGAAATAGATTTTCAAAACACTTTTCCCGACAAGACGACATCATTGTCAAAGCCCGCGCCGCACGCTGGGACCATCTGTCAGGACAACAACGGCTTGTCGTTTTTCACGTGACGCTGGATCAGAGATTGCATCTTCCGACCCTGTTGCGGCACAAGGCGTGCCACCTGAGGCTCGTAGTCTTTGGCGACAATTTCGGGAAACAACTCGGTGATTTCCGCCAGGGCGTCTTTCCCAACGCTTTTTAGTGCTTCGGGCCCGGCTAACAGGCTTTCCGATGGTGCGCCTTCTGCGAAGACCACCTCGTGCCTGTCAAAGAGGATGTGAACATATGTTACGCTCTGCGCCTCCTCATCCACCGAAACCCCCGGCAGGCCCATAAGTTTAATCGCTGGAATCAGGATCTCGTGACTGGAAAACATACGTTCAGCAATGGCTGAGCGCAGCAGCATCCGATGTTGCGGAGAAACGCGTAATGTGCGTTCGGGTAGACCTTCGCCCAACGCACCCTTGGCAATTCTGACGGGGCGCAACTTGGGTTTAATATTCAGGTCAATACTGTCCAGAGTGCGCCTTCCGATCCAACGGATAGCCTGAGGTCCATTGTCGAGTGTCAGAACAAAATCACCTGTTTCGAGGGTTTCAACCGGTCTCGGGCCAGACGGGGTATCGATCTTAGTCCCCAAAGTGAAACATGGTACAACGGTATCTACATCAATGCTGGGTCCATTATCGACGATCGCCGTGATCGTCAGCGTCGTATTTAATGGCGGAATAGACCCTCCGATAAATGCCATGAAATATCCGTCTTCGCTGTCAACTCCGATCGAGTCACCATCGCCGTTGATATCATAGTCAAACAGGCCGATCTGGTAGGTGTTGGTGCCATCTGTCACCGTAACCGTAAAATCCCAGAATATGATCTCACCGTTGTAAGTCTGCGTCGGATCGTTCGAGACTTCGTTGGAAATGCTGTCACCGCTGTAAATCGTACCGTCGGCACCATCTTCGACGGTGATTTGATCATATGCAAAAATCTGGAAAGTTGAGCCCACGACGGTTGTTGAAGCGCCTGCGTCTGACAACGTTGTGTCGCTGCGAAACGCACCGTAGATATTTGTCGACATCGGGCGTAACTCCACAACATTTCAAAACACGCGCACATATCAAGTATATGTGCCATTTTTGCTAGAGCCTGGTTTACGATGGGTCAAGCTGAGCTCGCGGGATATTTCACCCCTGTGGCGCGTGCGCACTGCTCCAATACTGGACCATAAGGCTTGTAGAACAAGATCAATCCGCCTCACTTTGACGCGCGTGGTCCGGTGGCCCTTGCCATCTGGCGGATAACAGGCCAATGGCCATACATGAATTACGATACAATCATCCTTGGTGCCGGGGCGGCTGGCATGATGTGCGCGACCCATTGCGGCGGACGCGCGCTGGTGATCGATCACGCAAAAGCGCCCGGCGAAAAGATCCGTATATCCGGCGGCGGGCGGTGCAATTTCACGAATTTGCATGCGGGGCCAGGAAATTTCCTGTCGCAAAACCCCCATTTTAGCAAATCGGCTTTGGCGCGGTACACACAATGGGATTTCATCGATCTGGTAGAACGTCACCACATTGCCTGGCATGAGAAGACTCTGGGGCAGTTGTTTTGTGAAGGCTCGTCAAAACAGATTATACAAATGTTGCTGGACGAAATGGCGCGTGTCGGGGCCGAGCTGTGGGTACAGACTACCCTCCACTCGCTGCGCAAGACCGAGAGCGGGTTTTCGCTGGAGGTCGAGCGAGAAGGCAATCGCCTTTCCCTGACATGCCGCAATCTGGTTTTGGCCACGGGCGGCAAGTCGATCCCCAAGATGGGTGCAACAGGGTTGGCCTACGACATTGCGCGTCAATTCGGGCTAAAGGTGACCGAAACCCGGGCAGCGCTGGTGCCATTCACCTTTTCTGATGGACGGTTCAAAGACCTATCCGGTGTCTCGCTGCCCGTGCAGCTGTCAAATCAACGCACCAGTTTCGATGAGGCCCTACTGTTCACCCATCGCGGGCTGAGCGGCCCTTCTGTACTGCAACTATCTTCGTATTGGAGCGAGGGCGAGGTCATTCGGGTGAATCTGATCCCGGATCTAGGGCTGTTCGAGCTGTTGCGGGATCAGCGGCAGGCGGGTGGACGCAAGGCGCTGACCACAGAGCTTGCACGCCATTTACCTTCGCGTCTGGTGGACTACCTCAAGCACCATTTCCAGATGCAAGGCAATCTGGCGGATCAATCCGATGCTGCGCTGACCGATTTGGTCGCGGCTCTGTCGGACTGGCACCTCACCCCTGCTGGCACTGAAGGTTATCGCACGGCCGAGGTAACGCTCGGTGGAATCGATACTCAAGGGTTGTCGTCCAAAACGATGGAGGCCAGGGAAGTCCCCGGCCTCTATGCTATTGGTGAAGCGGTGGATGTCACCGGTTGGCTGGGTGGCTACAACTTCCAATGGGCGTGGTCTTCGGGTCACGCTGCAGGAAGTGCCATCGCAGGCTGTTAACCAACGACGTTATAGCCTCGTCCGCGCATGCAATTGCGCACCAGCACTTCTTTGTTCTGGTTCTTGTTGATCACGTCCGCGCCTGCCCCAACCAGAGCGCCGGCAACGGCTGCGCGACCCAGATTGTCGCTGCTGTCCTGAACGATGCCCGTTACGGCAGCTGCGCCTACCGCGCCGATGGCCGCATTGCCAGCGGTGGACCCATCAACGCTGGCCTGTGAGGCCGCCAGTTGCTGGCATTGCTGCAGATCGACATTGTAGTTCGGGCCTACAGGACCATCGATCACGGGCTGATAGTTGGCACCGGTATTGGTGCATGCCCCCGCCACAAGCAAAGCGGGAACGATCAATAGAAACTTACGGTTTGGCATTTTCATAACCTCGTGTTGAATTTCCTGAAGGCAAAAACCAATGCAGATTGCGCGTCAAGCAGATAGGCGCTCAGCTTCGCCGAACCGGCAAACAATTGCAAACGCCTTGCTTTCAGAGGCGTTTTTTCACCTCGGCGGTGAAGTCATCACCGCGCTGTTCGAAATTGTCATATTGGTCGAAACTGGCCGCTGCAGGGGCCAACAAGACCACCTCGCCCGGCTGCGCGTCTGCCATGGCCTGTTCAACAGCGGCAGCCATAGTGGTGCAAACCTGAGCATCCGCAGTTAGCTGCATGGCAAAACCCGCAGCTTCGCGTCCAATGACATAGGCCTTGATCACGTGACCTTCGGCCCCGTTCAGCGCCTCAAGCCCACCCTCTTTCTCAAGCCCGCCACAGATCCAGCGAACCTTTTTGAAGGCGCTCAGCGCTTTCAAGGCGCTGTCCACATTGGTGGCCTTAGAGTCGTTCACGAAGGTTACCCCATCCGCTTCGGCAATGATTTGACTGCGATGCGGCAGACCAGGAAAACTATGCAGCGCGTCTTCGATCACGCGGGGGGCCAAGCCCAGAGAACGGCAGGCAGCATAGGCAGCACAAGCGTTCTGGTGGTTATGCGCGCCTGGCAAGCCCTTGATGTCGCGCAGATCAATTGATCCCGTCTGACGTCCCTTGCGGTATTCAGACAAGTATCCCTTGCGTGCAAAAACCTGCCAGCCCGGTCCAGTCAGTTTACGCGCAACCGAAATGCGGATCACCCTATCATCAGACGGCCCCTCGGCCAGCTGACCAGCCAAAAACGCGCCTTCAGCCTCATCGATCCCGATCACGGCGCGATCCGGCCCGCCTTCGGCAAAGAGGCGGCGTTTGGCTGCGAAATAGCCACCCTTACCTCCATGCCGGTCAAGATGATCAGGTGAGAGATTGGTGAAAACCGCCACATCTGGCGTCAGGGCGCGGGCCAGTTCAGTTTGATAACTGGACAGCTCTAACACCACCACCGAGCCATCACCGCCCGGATCGATATCCAGAACACCGCGCCCAATATTGCCGGCCAACTGCGAGTCGCGCCCGGCCTCGGTCAGGATATGGTGGATCAGGGCTGCAGTGGTTGATTTGCCGTTCGATCCCGTCACTGCAATGACACGCGGCGGGGTGTCATAGTTGTGCCATTCAGGCCCGGCGAAGGAGCGAAAGAACAAACCAATATCATTGTCTACCGAGACGCCAGCATCCGTTGCAGCAGCCACCACCGGATTGGGCGTGGGATAAAGATGCGGAATACCAGGTGAAACAATCAGGGTAGCAATATTTTCGAACGCTCCATGTCGGCGCAGATCAGAGCAGACCAGCCCCTCTCCTTCAGCCGCCTCACGCGCGGCCGGATTGTCATCCCAGCACACCGGTTGGGCGCCGCCCGCCTGCAATGCACGAGCCGTGGCCAAACCAGACCGCCCTAGCCCCAGAACCGCAACTTTTTTCCCTGAAAACCCTTTGACCGGGATCATCTGCTGTCCACCTTCATCGCATAGAAATTTGCGCCACACTGCACCGAAGGATTTCCCAAAGGCAAGGGGGGCGCTCAGGCTCGCGCGGCAGCGCGAGCCGGGCCCAACGGGTGGCAGGCGGGCCACAGGCCCTCCGAACCCGGCGGGAGTCCTACCGCACTTTCAACGTCGCCAGACCAATCATCGCCAGGATCAGCGAGATGATCCAGAAGCGGATCACAATCGTCGGCTCAGCCCAGCCCTTTTTCTCATAGTGATGATGGATTGGGGCCATCAGGAATACACGTTTACCAGTGCGCTTGTAGTAAAGCACTTGAATGATCACGCTCAGCGCTTCGACCACGAATAGGCCACCCACAATGGCCAACACCAGTTCGTGCTTGGTTGCAACAGCGATTGCGCCAAGTGCACCGCCCAGAGCCAACGATCCTGTATCCCCCATGAACACTGCTGCCGGAGGGGCGTTGTACCATAAGAAGCCAAGCCCCGCTCCAAAAAGCGCTGAAGTGAATATGAAGATTTCTCCGGTGCCGGGCACATAATGCACGTCAAGGTATTCGGTGAAGTCGACCCGCCCCACCGCATAGGCAATCACGCCCAGCGTCGAGGCGGCGATCATCGCGGGCATGATGGCCAACCCGTCCAATCCATCGGTCAGATTTACCGCATTGGCAGCCCCGACGATCACAATGACCGCGAATGGGATATAAAATAGGCCCAGATTGATCAGCGTATCCTTGAACACCGGCATAGCCAGTTGATTTTGCAAATCGGCAGGATGGTGCAATCCAGCCCAAAAAGACGCCAAAACCGCAATCAGAACTCCCAAAGCCAAACGCATCTTGCTCGAAACGCCTTTGGTATTCTGTTTTGATACTTTGGCGTAGTCGTCAGCGAATCCAATGGCCGCATAAGACAGTGTTACGAAAAGTACCATCCACACATAGGGATTGTCCCAACGCGCCCAGACCAGCGTTGAAGTTACCAGTGCGCCAACAATCAAAAGGCCACCCATAGTAGGGGTTCCGGCTTTGGACAGGTGCGCTTCGGGGCCATCATCCCGGATTGGCTGGCCCTTGCCCTGCTTGCGACGCAGTACGTTAATCAGAGGTTTTCCGAAGAGAAATCCAAAGATCAGTGCCGTCAGAAAGGCTCCGCCTGCCCGGAACGTAATGTAGCGAAAGAGGTTCCAGAAATCCCCTCCGTCCGACAGGGCGGTCAACCAATAGAGCATACCAAAACCTTTCTCACACGGGCATCACGGGCGCTTACGGCTCAAGCGCGCCCCCTTGCCCCATTTTCCGCAGACCGTCAACAATCTGTGCCAATGCCATGCTGAGCGAACCCTTTGCCAGCACCGCATCGCCGTTACGGATCAACTCGGGCAGTTGCCCGACCATCTCGGCGCTGGTCTCAGTCCAAAGCCCACGCTTGCCCTCCGGCAAGGCCTGATGCAGCGCCTGCATCAGTGGACCGATGCAGTGAACCTGATCGACCTGAGCCATCGCGGCCACATCGGCCATGGCCGCGTGCATCGCGTGTTCCTGCGCACCCAGCTCTTTCATGTCACCCAGAAACGCGATCTTGCGGTTGCCTTGCGACGCGGCCAGCACGTCCAGCGCGGCCTCCATCGAGGTTGGATTGGCGTTGTAACTGTCATCCAGCAGCTCGATCTGATCGCCGCCAGGCAGCGCGATAAGCTCACGCACCCCACGCCCTTTGACCGGGGACCAGCGGCGCAAGCCAGCAACGGCCTGATCCAGATCGACGCCCAGCTCGACACAAGCCGCCAGAGCGCCCAGCGCGTTCATGGCAAAATGCGTACCTGCCGATTGGACGTTGAACGAGATAGTGTTTTCGCCAACCTTACCCTGCGCCTGAAGGCTGTTGGCGCCCCGCTCCACCTCGGTCAGAGCGTAATCTTGGGCCGTTCGACCAAAATCGACAATCTTCGCGCCCAGCGCCTGCGCACAGCTGCGCAGGATGTCGGCGTGTTCGATATCGGCGTTCACGATAGCGGCCCCACCCTTGGTCAGACCGTCGAAAATCGCGGCCTTCTCATGGGCGATCCCCGCGACCGAATCGAACGCTTCGAGATGCACCGCCGCCACCGTCGTCACCAGCCCCACATGCGGCTGCGCCTGACGCGCCAGTGGGGCGATTTCGCCCGGGTGGTTCATGCCGATCTCGATCACGGCAAACTCGGCGTCACTGGGCATCCGCGCCAGTGTCAGCGGGACACCCCAATGGTTGTTGTAGCTGGCGACGCTGGCATGGGTTTTCCCTTGCGTTTCCAATATGCTGGCCAGCATTTCTTTGGTCGAGGTTTTGCCGACACTGCCGGTCACACCCACCACGCGCGCCGCCGTCCGGGCACGGGCCGCTTGCCCCAAAGCTTCCAGCCCGGTTTGCACGTCATCAACGATCAAGAGCGGCGCATCTTCGGATACGCCTTCGGGAATGCGGGATACCAGCGCGGCACCTGCCCCTTTCTCCAGCGCTTGCGCGACGAAATCATGGCCATCGCGGGCAGCTTTGAGCGCGACGAACAGGTCTCCGGGTTCCAAGGTGCGGGTGTCGATCGAGACCCCACTCACCTGCCAATCGGTGGTGGCGTGTCCATCGGTGGCCTCGGCGGCCTCGGCTGCGGTCCAGAGCGTCATGCGACCCTCCCGTCCAACGCGGCGACCGAGATACTGGCCTGTTCCACGTCATCAAAGGGCAGAACCTGATCGCCAACGATCTGGCCGGTTTCGTGGCCTTTGCCCGCGATCAACAGGGCGTCACCCGGTTGCAGCGCGTCGATGCCACGCAGGATCGCTTCGGCCCGATCGCCGACTTCAGTCGCTTCAGGCGCACCCAACATGACAGCGGCACGGATGATCGCCGGGTCTTCGCTGCGGGGGTTATCGTCGGTAACGAAGACCAGATCTGCATTCTCTGTGGCCGCCTGCCCCATGAGAGGGCGTTTAGTGGCATCCCGATCCCCACCTGCGCCAACAATTGCGATCAGACGACCCATCACATGAGGGCGCATCGCTTTCAGCGCTGTAGCAACCGCATCCGGCGTATGCGCGTAATCGACAAACACCGCCGCGCCGTTGTTGCGGGTGGCGGCCAGTTGCATTCGGCCCCGAACCGTTGTCAGATGCGGCAGGATTTCGAAAACGCGGTCGGGGTCCTCTCCTGCCGCGATAACCAGACCGCAGGCCAGCAGGACGTTTTCAGCTTGAAATCCGCCGATCAGGTTCAAACGGGTTTGATAGGTCTTGCCTTTCCACGAAAAACGCAGGTCCTGTCCAGTCCCGTCAAAGCGTTGATTTAGCAGGCAAAGATCAGAGCCTTCAGGCCCAACGGTGATAATGCTTTGCCCCCGCGCCTCAGCGATCTTGCGCATCTCGACGCCCTTCGGATCGCCAAGGTTTATCACCGCGACCCCGTCCTCGGGCAACACACGGTCAAACAGACCGGCCTTAGCGGCGAAATAGGCCTCGAACGTATCGTGATAGTCCAGATGGTCTTGTGTGAAATTCGAGAACCCGGCGGCGGCCAAATGCACACCATCCAGACGACGTTGTTCAAGGCCGTGAGATGAGGCCTCCATCGCCGCGTGGGTCACACCATTCTCGGCGGCCTCGGCCAGACAGCGGTGCAGTGTGATTGGTTCGGGCGTGGTATGTGCCAAAGGCGCGGTCCATGCGCCCTCAACCCCGGTGGTGCCCAGGTTGACGGCGGCGAGGTCCAGCTCGGACCAGATTTGACGGACGAAGCTGGCCACGGATGTTTTACCGTTAGTGCCAGTGACCGCCACGATAGTTTGCGGTTGCGCACCGAACCACAGCGCCGCCACCCCGGCCAATGCCTGGCGTGGATCTTCGGTCACGATCAGCGCAGCGTCCGATGCGGCCAGTTCTTTGGCAGCGAGATCAGCCCCTTCTGCGTCTGTGAGAATGGCGGCTGCCCCCATACGCAGGGCGTATTGGATAAACTCTCCGCCATGAACGCGAGTGCCGGGAAGGGCAGCAAAGAGGAAGCCGTCTTTCACCTCACGGCTGTCGACGGCCAGTCCGGTGATGTCGGGATTCGCCCCGCCCCGCGCGGTCAGGGCCAGTTGGCTAAGTTTCTTTGACCGATTGCCCATGACCCACCTCTTGTCCGACGGCCTAATTTGAGGTCAGCGTTATAGCAGCGCGCGCCTCAGGCTCAAGCCGGGGTCTGAGCCCCAAGAGCGGTGCCACGCGCCCGATCAATTCAGCGGCAACCGGAACAGCTGTCCAGCCTGCGGTGCGGCGCTTTTCGCCATAGGCGACAATCGAGGGCTCATCCAGCGTGACGATCAGCACATATTTCGGATCATAAGCCGGGAAGATAGTGGCGAAAGTGGCGATAACCTTGTCGTCATAATACCCACCGCGTGGCTTGGGCTTGTCGGCAGTGCCGGTCTTGCCGGCTACGTCATAACCTTTGACATCCCCAAAGCTGGCGGTGCCATCCGTGACCACTTTGCGCAGCATGTTCTGCGCTTGTTTGGCCGTGTTTTCGGACATCACGCGTGGGCCGTATTGCGGACCATTGCGGCGCAGGATGGTCGGGCTGACATAGTGCCCGCCATTGGCAATCGCAGCGTACCCAGCGGCCAGATGCATTGGGCTGGTCGACAAGCCGTGGCCATAGGAGATGGTCACAGTGCTCAATTCGCCCCATTTCTTGGGCTTGAGAGGCTGACCGCCTTTGGCTTCGACGATTTCAAATGGGGTTGGGTCGAACATTCCCAATGCGTTCAGGAAGTCCTGCTGCCGCTTGGCCCCAATTTGCAAGGCCAAGCGACCGGTGCCCCGGTTTGAGCTATGGACGATCACATCGGCCACGCTGATCTCGCCATAGTTCTTGCCGTTGAATTCGCCGATCGGGAAACGCCCGATTTTCATCGGGCCGGATGTGTCGATGATCGTGTTGGAATTGACCAGCCCCAACTGAACGGCCTGTGCGGCGGTGAAGATTTTGAAGACTGAGCCCAACTCATACACACCCTGCACATAGCGGTTAAACAACGGGCTGTCCGAGGGGTCAAAGCCCGACGTCGGTGGGCGTGGACGATCATTGGGGTCGAATGACGGCAGTGAAGCCGCCGAGACAACCTCACCCGTATGGGCGTTCATCAGTACCGCCGATGCCCCCTTGGCATTCATGATCTTCATGCCACCATAGAGCACCTGTTCAACGGCTGCCTGAACGGTCAGGTCCAGCGACAGTTGCAGGGGTTTGTTGCCATTGGCCGGATCGCGCAGATAATCGTCGAATTGTTTTTCGACGCCCGCAACGCCGATCACTTCAGCTGCGCTGACACCTTCACGACCAAATCCCGAGCCACCCAGAATGTGCGCCGCCAGTCGGCCATTGGGATATAGCCGCATTTCACGTGGTCCGAACAGGATACCTGGATCTCCAATGTCATGCACGGCCTGCTTCTGCTCGGGCGAGATGCGTTTCTTGATCCACAGGAATTTGCGTTTGCCGGTGAAGTCCTTGACCAGCCTCTCTTTTTCGAGATCGGGAAAAATCGCCACCAATTGATCCGCGGCGGCAATCGGGTCAATCATCAGCGGCGGCTGGGCGTAGACGGAATAGGTGTCGAGATTGGTCGCGAGAATGCGTCCCTCGCGATCAACGATGTTCGCGCGTTGCATCGCGATGGTAGCACCCGGCGCACTGGCCAGCGGTTCCTGTGCTTCAGACGTGGCCAAAACTCCCATACGGAAACCCACCACCGAGAAAGCGCAGAAGAAGAACAGGCCCAATACCAGCAGGCGGCCTTCGGCGCGCGCACGGGCGCGGTCTTTCATGTCTTCGTGACGTTTGCGGATATTCTCCCGCTCGATCGTCTTCGGGTTCTCGCCCTTGGCGCGGGCATCGAGAATGCGGGCCAGAGGGCGGAGCGGTGTTCGGGTCATGGGAACTGCACCTCACCAAGTGCCTGCGTCTCGGCAATCGCCTGCAGTTCAAGCGGGTCGACTATGGGCAGGTCCGGATCTTCACCATAAGAAATCTGGTCCGCGCGGCCAAACTGTTCAGCGCGCAGTGGCAGCAGCCCGAGACGCTCGAAATTCAGGTCTGCTAGTTCACGTAGACGATCCGGCCGGTTCAGATAGGCCCATTCAGCGTTCAGCACCGCCAGTCGTGCCTGCGCCATACCGATTTGGCCCTGCAATGACTGAGTTTCCTTCACCACCTGTTGGGTGCGGTAGTTTTCCTGATAGGCCCAGAGCGCCAGCCCAAAGACAGAAAGGGCCGTCAACATATACAAAATACTCTTCATCTTGCCCTTCCCCCCAGTTCCGGCATCCCGATGGCCCGTGCCTCAATTTCACCCGCCGGAGCATCTGTACGAATGGCGACACGCAACTTAGCCGAGCGTGCGCGTGGATTTTCCCGCAGCTCCTGCTCATCCGGCCCCACAGCTTTCCGGGTTTTGAGGGTGAATTGCGGCTGTTCCTGCGCCATCTCGGGTGCATAGCGGTTCGCGCGGCCTGTCTTGCCCGCGCGCGATTGGAAGAACCGCTTGACCATCCGGTCCTCAATAGAATGGAAAGTGACCACAGCCAGTTGCCCGCCCGGCTTCAAAGCGCGTTCTGCTGCCATAAGACCTTGAAACAGCTCTTCATATTCCGCATTCACAGCAATCCGCAGTCCTTGAAAGCTGCGCGTCGCCGGGTGCGACTGACCGGGTTTCGGGCGCGGCAAGCAGGATTCGATAATCTCGACCAACCGCAAAGTCGTTGTGATCGGTTCATCGGTCCGTGCCTTCACGATGGCTTTGGCAATGCGACGGCTGGCGCGTTCTTCACCGAAATGAAACAGGATGTCGGCCAGTTGCGTCTCGGTTGCCGTATTGACCAGATCAGCGGCACTCTCACCCTCTTGGCTCATGCGCATGTCGAGCGGGCCGTCTTTCATGAAGGAGAAGCCACGTTCTGCCTGATCCAATTGCATTGAAGAAACGCCCAAGTCCAGCACGACGCCGTCCAGATTTTGCGCATAATCATCCATGCGCGAAAACACACCCTGCTGCATCACCAACCGATCACCGTATTCACTGGCCCAATCCGCGGCCATCTCAAAGGCCAGTGGATCGCGATCCACACCAATGACCTTCTCGGCCCCGACTTCGAGCAGACCGCGCGTGTATCCACCTGCACCAAAGGTTCCGTCCAGCCAAATGCCGGACACAGGCGCCACTGCAGCCAGCAACGGGCGTAGTAAAACAGGGATGTGAGGTTTGTCCGATGAGCTTTGAGCGCCGGCCATGCCGTCACCCGTCCCCAATGCCGTCGAGATACTGCATCGGATCGAAATCCTCTGGCAGATCGTCCAGCCATTCCTCGGTCGTGGCCAGTTCCTCGGCCTCGTATGTCTCGGGCTTCCAGATCTGAAAGGTATCACCAGCGGCGATAAAGAAAGCCTCGTTCTCAAGATCGATCTTGTTACGCAACTTGGCGGGCAGAACCAGACGGCCAGTTTCGTCCACATTGGTCGGAAAGGACTGACCGTGGAACATCCGCTGCAGCATCCGACGCTGCATCGAGCCACGCGGCAGCGCGTCGATCTTGGCATCTACCTCGTCGATCGCTTCCATCGTATAGCATTCAAGGTATTTGCGGCGGTGGTCGCCATAAACGATCACAAGCTCAGGATTGTCACCGGGCTGCCAGTTGGGATCGGACGCTTCAAGCACACGGCGAAACGAGGCCGGGATCGAGACCCTGCCCTTCGCATCCACCTTATGGTGGCTTTCACCTCTAAACCTGCGCGCCAAGACGACTGTCCCTTTCGCTTGCGCCCCACCTCAAAATTCACGTTCCCCCCGGATGAAAAACGGCGGGTTGATCTGCTGCCACTGATCAACCCGCCGCATTGACCCGCTTTGCGGGATGTCCAGCTGCGCGCGCCACCTGGGGGGATGTCTGCTCGCCCGCGCGCCGGATCTGTTGATTGATGAAAGCGAGATGCCTGTATGAAACCTGTTTTTGTATTTTTGGTTCGGGGTCGTTTGGTGCCCCTTAACTGTCCTCGCCCTCATCGGGTAAACAAGGGATGCCATGGGAAATCATGGAAATCAACAGGAATTTTGTAAGGAGAGAACTGATTCTGGCTTCAGAATAAGGTTAAAGCAATCGAAATCAGGGTTAAATGCACCATAAATTGTGATCTTTGTATCCGTCAACACCACATATGCGCAACCCAGCGTTAAAAAATTTTTTCCCACGAATTCCCACTAAAGCTCCTAATTGGCGATAAATCCGGTGCAAGCCCCCATGAAATCCAGCCAAACAGGACGAATCGCGATCGCTTAGGAGGCCATTCCCATAGTCGACCCATGCTTTCCCATGGCACCGTCACACCACGAGCTGGATCAGAGGCGAACAGCTCTACCCCCTCTTGATCTGACACAACATGCCCAAACAAATGCCAATCCCGCTTAAGAGATAAGCACCTTTAATCACGGCACCTGAACTGGCAAAAAGCCAACCGCATGCGAAAACCTATATTTTAAAGGCAATTATTGGGGTAGCCCGGTTTATCCCGACAATCCATGCGTTTGCTGCATAGCAGCATTGACGGCGCGAGCTATTGTGCAATCGCAGCATTTGCCTATCTTCAGTCTCAAGCAAGCGCCGGACGATGCCGGCAGCAACAAGAATGAACGGATGATGAAGATGGCAGTCGCAAGCACACAAACAGGTCTGAAAGGCGCTCCAGTATTTGGAGTCGCAGCACTGATTGAAACCGTAAAGACCCGCGTTGCGCGCTACCGCCTGTACCGCCAGACGGTAAACGAACTGTCGGCACTGTCGGATCGCGAGCTGGCCGATCTGGGCCTGCACCGTTCGATGATCCGTCGGCTGGCCCAGCAGGCCACCGAAGAGCAAATCGCGCAGTAAGCGCGACACAGATACTGAGATCAGGCCCATCCTCCTCCCTTTTGGGTCTGTAATCAGCGGCAACGTCTCTCCTCCTCCCTGACGTTGCCGCACCTAATACCGGCCCTGACTGCCGGAAGCCGATACATCGGGGCTCTCCTCCTCCCTGCCTCGATGTTGAAAGCGCGCGGCGACGCCTTACTCCTCCCTGACGTCGCCGCGTCTTCCCCATACCGGGATCAAACCCGGGTTCGGATACATCGGGGCTTCCTCCTCCCTGCCCTGATGTAGAAAAGAACGGCGGCTCCCCTCCTCCCTGGGAACCGCCGTTTTTCGTTTTTTGGCGCACAAGATGTAAGCTGCGGCCGTGAACGATTTTCAGGAGTGTCTCATGGCCGCCTATTTCATCGCCCAGATTTCCATTCATGACCCGGATGGATACCAGAAATACCTTGAAGGCTTCATGCCGATCTTTGACCGGCATGGCGGGCGCTTGCTGACCATATCCTCAAAGCCCGTCGAAGTGATCGAAGGCAGTTGGGCAGAAGACGGTATTGTCTTGATGGAGTTCCCAGACATGGCTGCCGCAAACGCGTGGAAGGACGATCCGGACTATGTTGAGCTGGCCAAGATCAGGCAACAAACAGCGACAGCGAATCTGGTGCTGGTCGAAGGGCTGTAAGCGTCAGAACGGCACGTCATCCTTCGCGGTCAGAAAGCGCGAGACGACCTTTTTCGTTCCGGCCTTGTCAAAATCGACCTCAACCTTGTCGCCCTCGATGCCAATCACTGCCCCATAACCGAACTTCTGGTGAAACACCCGCTCACCCAGAGTAAAGCTGGCGACCGCTGTGGCGTCGATCACGGTATTCCGGCTTTCTTTCGGTTGAGACATTCCATACTGTCCCTGCCGCGCCTGCATCCGTTTCCATCCCGGCGAGTTATAGACATTCGCCTCGGCCGCGCGGGTTTCGATACTGGCCGTGGTCTGACCACCACCATAGAGACCCGGAGGTGTCAGCACTTCCACATGATCTTCAGGCAGCTCATCGATAAACCGGGACGGCATCGAGTTCTGCCATTGTCCGAACACCCGTCGGTTGGCTGCAAAGGAAATCGTACAGACCTCTTCTGCCCGGGTGATGCCGACATAGGCCAGCCTCCGTTCTTCTTCGAGGCCTTTGAGACCGGATTCGTCCATCGAACGCTGCGAGGGGAATAACCCATCCTCCCAACCCGGTAGGAACACGGCGGGAAACTCAAGCCCCTTCGCCGCGTGCAGGGTCATGATCGAGACCTTGGCCCCGTCGCTGTCCTGTTCGTTGTCCATCACCAAACTGACATGCTCCAGAAACCCTTGCAGGTTCTCGAAATTGTCCAACTGATTGACCAGTTCTTTAAGGTTTTCCAACCGCCCCGGCGCCTCGGGTGTCTTTTCGTTCTGCCAATGGGCGGTATAGCCGGATTCGTCTAACACGATCTGTGCCAGTTCGATATGCGTGTGCTCGGGTTCGCCATAGCGGATCGGCGACACGCCGTCATCGATCACCGAGTCATCGTCCATCTCGATCCGGGGCCCGCGTGTCATGGCGTTCCACCGCGCCAGACCGTCGATCAATTCACGCAGTGCCTTGCCGCCCTTGCCCTTGATCAGGCCGTTATCGGCCGCGATCCGCGCGCCTTCGACCAGAGACACTCCGTTCTCGCGCGCCACCAACTGAATCGTCTGCTGCGCCTTGTCGCCGAGGCCGCGTTTGGGCGTGTTTACGATCCGCTCGAAGGCCAGATCATCCTCGGGGCTGACCACCAGCCGGAAATAGGCCATGGCATCGCGAATCTCCATCCGCTCATAGAACCGAGGGCCTCCGATCACTTTGTAAGGCAGACCGATGGTTAAAAACCGATCTTCAAACGCCCGCATCTGGTGCGAGGCGCGCACGAGGATCGCCATCTCATCGAGGTTCATCGGTCGCACGCCGCGCGTGCCACCCTGCATCGCGTCGATTTCCTCGCCGATCCAACGCGCCTCTTCCTCGCCATCCCAATGGCCAATCAGACGAACCTTTTCGCCCTCTGTTTCTACCGTCCAAAGCTCTTTGCCCAAGCGGCTTTCATTGCCACGAATGACGTTGGACGCAGCGGCCAGAATATGCGGGGTCGATCGGTAGTTTTGTTCAAGCCGAACTACAAATGCGCCGGGAAAATCCTTCTCAAACCGCAGGATGTTTCCCACCTCGGCACCGCGCCAGCCATAGATCGACTGATCGTCGTCACCGACGCAGCAGATATTCTTGCGTCCACCGGCCAGCAGGCGCAACCAGAGATATTGGGCGACGTTGGTGTCCTGATACTCGTCCACAAGGATGTAGCGGAAACAGCGCTGGTATTGCTCCAGCACATCCGGGTGGGTCTGGAAAATCGTGACCATGTGCAGCAGCAGGTCGCCGAAATCCACAGCGTTCAGCTCGCGCAGACGGGTCTGGTACTGGGCGTAAAGCTCGATGCCCTTCTGATTATAGGCTCCTGCATCTGCGGCAGGCACCTTGTCGGGCGTCAGAGCGCGGTTTTTCCAATCGTCGATGATTCCGGCTAGCATCCGCGCGGGCCAGCGTTTGTCGTCAATATTGGCGGCCTGCGTCAGCTGTTTCAGCAACCTCTTCTGATCATCCGTATCCAGAATGGTAAAGTTCGACTTCAGCCCGACCAATTCCGCATGGCGGCGCAGCAGTTTGACACAAATCGCATGAAACGTGCCCAACCAAGGCATTCCCTCGGCTGGTCGACCCAGCATACGGCCCACGCGCTCCTTCATCTCGCGCGCGGCCTTGTTGGTGAAGGTGACCGCCAGAATCTCATTCTCGCGCACGCGGTGGGTTCTAAGCAGATGAGTGATCCGCGCGGTCAGCGCTTTGGTCTTGCCTGTTCCCGCACCCGCCAGCATCAGCACCGGACCATCCAGCCGCTCAACAGCTTCGCGCTGCGCCGGGTTGAGATCATTGAGATACTCTGCCGAGGGCACAGGCATCGCCCGCGCCGACAGTGAGGCGCCCTCGAAGGCGTCCATTTCATCAAAACTGCTCATGGATTCAAACTACGCTGGATGCGCGCCAAGGGAAAGAGTTTGTTCACGCCTTGTTCACAAGGATTTTGCCGCCACATCCGTTGAATTCTAAACAATCACCCACCGCCGTTAACCCCCTGTCAAACCTTGGCAATGATGCTTGGTTCAATGCAGTGGGAGTGCGGAATATGAAATTGAAGGATCGGCGACCGCTTGGCCATCGCCTGAAATGGGCGGGAATCACCATTCTGCTTATAGCGCTGGCTGCGACCGCGGGATGGAGCATTTATGCGCTGCCCGCTCCGGTCGTAGACCGTATGCTCAGAACCGATATTCTTAAACGGGCCGAGCTTTGGAAGCGCCGGGTCGTGTTGCATCTAGAGGATCCAGAAAACGCCCTGCGCACAGGGCAAATCGATCATCATGATGCCGAGTTTCTTTCGACAATGCCTGAGGCTTCGGATGTTTATCGCTTCAAACTGTTCGACACGTCCGGACGGGTGGTCTGGTCGACCCGCCCCGAAGAAATCGGCACCTCGGAACCGCGAAACTTCTTTCGCAGTGAGGTGGCGCGGGGCATGACTCACTACATTCAGGAAACTGTTCCTTTATCCGAGATTGACGGGCTTGATCTGCACACGGGAAACACCAGCAACACCACCCAGCATCACGTGGCTGAGGTGTTCATGCCGGTCACCAAGAACGGCCGCTTCATAGGCGCGATCGAGTTCTTTACGGATTTTACCGACCTGCGCAGTACATTCGTTTACCGGTTGCGGGTTTCTCTGGCCATTCTAAGCGGGATTGCCCTGTTTGCGTTGAGTGCGGTGTGTCTGGTGACCTATCGCACCAACCGGTATCAGCTCCAGTCGCTGAAAAACAGGTCAGACAAGGAACGCGAGCTAATGGATGATCAACTGCGCCTCGCGCGCGAGGTGCGCCTGCTGGGTGAGTTGAATGAATGGCTGCAATCCAGCCAGTCGTTGCCTGCTTGCGACCGGCATGGCGTCTAGGACTTCGCTGATCTGGAAATCTTGGCCCTGTGCGCTTCCGAATCACTCGGATTGAGACGGATTTCAGAAGTGAAATCCGCAGCCCTAAGCACTTAGGGTACAGAAAATCTGACATCATAGATACAGTATTTGATGCTGCGGCGCAGCGCGTGTAAAGAAAAGCGGCAACAGGCGGCGATTGCGAGCGTTAACATGCCGGTTCTACCCAGAACTACATATGTACGTGGCTGTATTGTCCGCCTATTCACAAGGCCACACCTAGTAAAGACCGGGACCTGCAATGACAGACTTCAAGAAAATCCTGATCGCCAACCGCGGCGAGATTGCCATTCGCGTGATGCGCGCTGCCAATGAGATGGGCAAACGGACCGTCGCGGTTTTTGCCGAGGAAGACAAGTTGGGGCTGCATCGTTTCAAGGCGGATGAGGCATATCGTATTGGTGCGGATCTGGGACCGGTCGCGGCCTATCTGTCGATCGACGAGATTATCCGAGTTGCCAAGGAATGTGGCGCGGATGCAATCCATCCCGGTTACGGGTTGCTGTCCGAGAACCCGGATTTCGTAGATGCCTGTGTTCAGAATGGCATTACCTTTATTGGTCCCAAGGCCGAAACCATGCGCGCATTGGGCGATAAGGCCAGCGCCCGAAAAGTGGCGATTGCGGCTGACGTTCCAGTTATCCCGGCAACTGAAGTATTGGGCGACGACATGGCCGCCATCAAAACTGAAGCGGCCGAGATTGGGTACCCATTGATGCTGAAAGCCAGCTGGGGCGGCGGCGGGCGCGGAATGCGTCCGATCCTGTCCGAAGATGAGCTGGAAGAGAAGGTTCTGGAAGGTCGTCGCGAGGCCGAAGCGGCGTTTGGCAATGGCGAGGGATATCTGGAGAAGATGATCACCCGCGCCCGCCATGTCGAGGTTCAGATTCTCGGCGACAAACATGGCGAGATCTATCACCTCTATGAACGTGACTGCTCGGTCCAGCGCCGCAACCAGAAAGTCGTTGAACGCGCCCCTGCCCCTTACCTGACCGATGAACAGCGCGCCGAAATATGCGAGCTGGGCCGCCGCATCTGCGCCCATGTGAACTATGAATGCGCGGGCACGGTTGAATTCCTGATGGATATGAACACCAGTAAGTTCTACTTCATCGAGGTCAATCCGCGCGTGCAAGTCGAGCACACTGTCACCGAAGAGGTAACGGGCATCGACATCGTGCAGGCACAAATCCTGATTGCCGAGGGCAAGACGCTGGCCGAGGCTACCGGCAAAACCAGCCAGGACGAGATCCGCCTGAACGGTCACGCCCTGCAAACCCGTGTGACTACCGAAGACCCGCTGAACAACTTCATCCCCGACTATGGCCGCATCACCGCCTATCGCTCGGCCACCGGCATGGGCATCCGTCTGGACGGCGGCACCGCTTATGCGGGCGGGGTGATCACGCGGTTTTACGATTCATTGCTGACCAAGGTCACCGCCTGGGCGCCTACCCCCGAGAAAGCGATCGCCCGGATGGACCGCGCCCTGCGCGAATTCCGGGTGCGTGGCGTTTCCACCAACATCGCTTTTGTCGAGAACCTGCTGAAGCACCCGACCTTCCTGTCGAATGAATACACGACCAAGTTCATCGATGAGACACCGGATCTGTTTCAGTTCAAGAAGCGTCGCGACCGCGGCACCAAGGTTCTGAACTATATCGCGGACATCACCGTGAA
This sequence comes from Ruegeria sp. CL5, assembly GCF_056536485.1. Taxonomy (NCBI): domain Bacteria; kingdom Pseudomonadati; phylum Pseudomonadota; class Alphaproteobacteria; order Rhodobacterales; family Roseobacteraceae; genus Ruegeria; species Ruegeria sp. CL5. The sequence continues at coordinate 54,990 of NZ_JBQFPS010000014.1, read as the reverse complement.
CGGGCATCCCGAAACCAAAGATCGCCCCGAACCACGCGCCGACCTGAAAGAGGCCAAGCCCCCCGCGCCCAAGGCCGAGCCCCAAATGGGCACACGCAACCTGCTGGAGCAAAAAGGCCCGCAGGCGGTTGCCGACTGGATGAAGGCGCAGCGGCAACTGCTGATCACTGACACCACCATGCGTGACGGGCACCAGTCCCTGCTGGCCACCCGGATGCGCTCGATCGACATGATCAAGGTGGCGCCAAGTTATGCGGCGAACCTCCCCCAGTTGTTCAGCGTTGAATGTTGGGGTGGCGCGACGTTTGATGTGGCCTATCGCTTCCTACAGGAATGCCCGTGGCAGCGTCTGCGCGACCTGCGCGAGGCAATGCCGAACCTGATGACCCAGATGTTGCTGCGTGGTGCAAACGGGGTTGGCTATACAAACTACCCCGACAATGTGGTGCAGGAGTTCGTGCGGCAAGCCTCGCAGAATATCGATGTGTTCCGCGTTTTCGACTCGCTGAACTGGGTCGAGAACATGCGCGTCGCCATGGATGCAGTGATCGAGAACGGTAAGATCTGTGAAGGTACAGTCTGTTATACCGGCGATATCCTCGACCCGGATCGCGCCAAGTATGACCTGAAATATTATGTCGGTATGGCAAGAGAGCTGCGCGATGCGGGCGCACATGTTCTTGGCCTGAAAGACATGGCGGGCTTGTTGAAACCAGCCTCGGCACGCATTTTGATCCGTGCGCTTAAGGAAGAGGTCGGCCTGCCGATCCACTTCCACACCCACGACACTGCCGGTATCGCCAGCGCCACTATTCTGGCGGCCTCTGAGGCGGGCGTGGACGCGGTGGATTGCGCGATGGACAGCTTCTCCGGCAACACCAGCCAAGCAACATTGGGCACCGTGGTCGAAGCGCTGCGCCATACCGAGCGTGACACCGGGCTGGACATCAAGGCCATCCGCGAGATCAGCGACTATTTCGAGGCCGTTCGTGGCCAATACGCGGCCTTCGAATCCAGCCTGCAGGCCCCGGCCTCCGAGGTCTATCTGCACGAAATGCCTGGCGGTCAGTTTACCAACCTAAAGGCACAGGCGCGTTCGCTGGGTCTGGAGGAGCGTTGGCACGAGGTCGCCCAGATGTACGCCGATGTGAACCAGATGTTCGGTGATATCGTCAAGGTGACACCGTCGTCCAAAGTGGTCGGTGATATGGCACTGATGATGGTAAGTCAGAACATGACACGCGAACAAGTCGAAGACCCTGACACCGACGTCGCCTTCCCCGACTCGGTCGTGGACATGATGCGCGGCAATCTGGGTCAACCTCCGGGCGGGTTCCCTAACACGATCATCACCAAGGTACTAAAAGACGAAGCACCGAATACGGAACGCCCCGGCAAAAATGTCGAGGCCGTCGATCTGGAAGCCACCCGCGCCGATCTGTCCAAACAGCTTGAGGGCAAAGAGGTCGATGACGAGGACCTGAACGGCTATCTGATGTATCCCAAGGTGTTCCTGGATTACATGGGCCGCCACCGGACCTATGGCCCGGTCCGTACCCTGCCCACGCGCACCTTCTTCTACGGCATGGAACCCGGCGAAGAAATTACTGCCGAGATTGACCCCGGCAAAACGCTGGAGATTCGCTGTCAGGCCATCGGCGAGACCGACGAAAACGGCGAAGTACGCGTGTTCTTTGAACTCAATGGCCAGCCACGTGTGATCCGCGTGCCGAACCGGATGGTCAAAGCCACTACCGCGCAGCGGCCCAAAGCCGAATTTGGGAATCCCGACCATATTGGCGCGCCGATGCCGGGCGTTGTGGCCACCGTTGCCGTCTCGGCAGGTCAAGAAGTACACGAAGGCGATCTGCTGCTGACCATCGAAGCGATGAAGATGGAAACCGGCATCCACGCCGAGCGAGACGCAACGGTCAAGGCCGTCCACGTCCAACCTGGCGGCCAGATTGACGCCAAGGACCTGCTGGTCGAACTGGAATAAGCCAGTTATCACATTGGGGCATACAGGGCCGCGCAGTTCTCTGCGCGGCCTTTTCAATATCAGGAGCTGTCATGCTGTCCATCACCCCGATCTACGCTGCACTGATTGCATTTCTGTTCATTGCGCTCAGCGTGAATGTCATCCTGCAGCGTCGCAAAGGTAAAATCTCGGTCGGAGATCACGGCGACAAGGCCATGATCAAAGCCATGCGGACGCAGGCCAACTGTGCCGAATATGCTCCTTTCGCATTGCTGCTGATCGCCATAGTTGAGTTGCAGGGCGCTGAAGCTTGGCTTGTTAATCTGCTGGGTCTGATGTTGTTGGCCGGACGGCTGTCGCACGCCTACGGTTTCGGAAAGACGCCACAAACAATCATCTTGCGACAGATCGGAATGTTACTGACATTCTTGGCGATTCTAGTCGCCGCTGTCGCGGGTCTGGTTCAGGCGCTTTGAGGTAGCTGAAACCACATTCCGGCTGGGTCATGCCAAATGGATTGGGTCTCGCTGAATCGGTGCGAAACCTCAGATTCCATCCGGTCACCATCAATTTTCGAAACCATAATCACCAGAATGATCATAGCCCCCAATACTATGGCCTTAAAATCTGAGACATCGATCATTGTGTCACCTTCCCGCACAGCTTGTTTTGCTTTCCATTTGCTCTTGAACGCGTGAGGGGCAGGCATTCCGTCGAAATAATTTTCGAACGGCCCCATTTTCCTCTTGCAGCCACGTGTGGGAATTAATACATCCCTCCTCACTCAACGGCGCGGGCGTAGCTCAGGGGTAGAGCATAACCTTGCCAAGGTTAGGGTCGGGCGTTCGAATCGCCTCGCCCGCTCCATTGAGAGGTCTTCGGACCGACATAAGTATCTGATGCGGGCGTAGCTCAGGGGTAGAGCATAACCTTGCCAAGGTTAGGGTCGGGCGTTCGAATCGCCTCGCCCGCTCCAGATACCAGACCTTCAACACCTGTTTGAATGTGGTGCTTTACGGAACTCGTTTCTGTTTTGACATCGTATTGGCTTCCATCCAACAGTTGCCAATTCAGGCGCGGAGGATGGATTGACCAGACGATACAGTTTTCCTGACGGGCATTGGGATTGGCCCGTCAAATTGACTCATCACCACGCCGTCCGTGCCGGGGACATGATTTTCACTGGCGGGCAAGTCGATCTGGATGCGCAAGGCAATGTGCGCAACATTGGCGATCTGACAGCGCAATGCAGAAACTCTATGGCCTATATGGCCAACCTCTTCTCTGATTTGGGTGTCGATTTCGATGATCTGGTGCGCTTGGTCGTCTATTACGTAGGGGATGCGAATGACGAAGGCCACTTACAGGAGCTTCTAAGCCAGATCATTGGCGACACGGCCCGCCCCGTGATCAGCATGATCAACATGCCAGAGCTATGTTATCCGGACATGCTCGCAGAAATCGAAGGCGTTGCCATACGGCGTCCAGACGGCGCCAGAATACCAAAACAATGCCATCGACTTGAGGACATGCCGTATTTGCCAGACGGGTTTTCACATGTGGTTCGTTCCGAGGATATGGTTTTTACCAGCGAGATGTCTGCCCTGACACCACATGGAACGGTTGAGGCCCCAGACAATACTCCAGCGCAAACTGCCAAAACCATGGAGCGTTTGAAGCGGGCGCTGTCGACGGTGGACGCGGACTTGCACGACATCGTCAAGCTCAACACATTTTATCAAGATGATCTACATGGCAGTAACTGGAAGAAAGCCGCAAGTCTAAGAGCTTCGTATTTCTCTGATCCCGGACCTGCAGCGACGGGAATCCCGGTTTCCAACTTTGCGCACGAAGGTCTGACAACCAAAATTGCGGCAACGGCAATTTGCTCGTCGGCGACTGATGAGCCCAAAAATTTTGCCTGGCCCGACGGGCATTGGAACTGGACCACACCGCTTCCGTACAAACACGGTAACAGGTGCGGCAACATCATCCACATTGGAGGGCAGGTCGCCCTGGATCATCAGGCACGGGTTCTTCAGCCCGGAGATATGGTCGCGCAAACCAAGATCGCAATGGAAAATCTTTCCAAGGTTTTGGCCGAGTTTGGTGCAACTCTGGATCACGTCGTGAAAGTCACTACTTTTTATCAGGGTAATGCTTCGGCGGACGCATTGCATGAAAACCTTCTGATACGCTCGAACTCTTATACCGAGCCCGGGCCTGCCGCGACGGGTATCCCGATTCCAGCGCTTATCTATGAAGGCATGGTGATCGAAATCGAAGTAATCGCGATTTTGGATTAAGCAGTAATTTGCGCTCACGCCGAGCCAGCAAGGGGCTGGTTCTTTTCGGCGGGCTGGGCCACTCTGACCAATACAGCCATAAAACAGGAACCTGACCATGCCGCGCTATGACATACGCCGTCTCACAAAAGCCGAGGTTCAGCACGCCGTGGATTGGGCCGGGCGCGAAGGTTGGAACCCGGGTGTGCATGATGCCGAGTGTTTTCGCCCAACAGACCCTGATGGGTTTCTTGGCGGGTTCCTGGATGGTGAGATGATCTCATCTGTTTCGGCAGTGAATTACGACGACAGCTTTTCTTTTTTGGGCTTCTACATCGTAAAGCCCGAGTTCAGGCACCACGGCCACGGGCTTGAAATCGCACAGCTTGCGCTGAGCCATTGCACGGGTCGAAACATGGGCCTGGATGGCGTGGTCGAACAGCAGGATAACTATCGTAAGTCTGGCTTTTCCTTTGCCTACAACAACTATCGTTTCGCAGGGACAAAACACCGGATTCTGGCCAAGCTAGAGAGTGAGCCAAACAGCCATATATCGGGTCTGAATCAAGCGTCAGATGAACTGAAGGAATATGATCGCGCACTGTTCCCCGCACCACGCGATCTGTTTCTGGAAAGCTGGCTTGGTGCTTTCAGACACGTTTCAAAGCTTTATACCGAGAACGGCAGGATCAGGGGCTATGTAACACTGCGCCCTTGTCTTACGGGTTACAAGATCGGCCCGCTGTTTGCGGACACTACAGAAATCGCGAAGGCGTTGCTGGCCGCTGTTCTCCCGTCGATTCCCGAGGATCACCACGCGCACGAAGTGTTCATCGATATGCCACAGCCCAATGTGTCAGCGTTCGCGTTGGCCGAAGAGCTTGGGCTGGAGAAAGTCTTTGAGACTGCACGGATGTATTCCGACCACGTACCCGAGATTGACCTGAACCGGGTCTTCGGCGTGACGACGTTTGAACTGGGCTAGAATGCCTTGAACGTCATCGTGGTCAGCGAGCGTTCAATATTGGGAATCACCAGCAGGTTTTCGTTGATATAATGGCCCACATCATCGGTTTCAGGGATGTAGAGCTTCAACAACAGGTCATATTCGCCGCTGGTGGAATACAGTTCCGAGTGGATTTCGCGGAGGGCAATCTCTTCGGCTACCTTGTAGGTGGTGCCGGGTTTACAGCGGATCTGAATGAAGACGCAGGTGGACATGGGCCAAGCCTTGATGGTTCGTGTTGCCCGCAGGCTGACATGGGCCGCGCCCGGGTGCAATCCCCTGCAACAGTTTGTAGCGATGGCTCAAAGCAGTCTGGATAGGTCGCGCTTCCGCGTCTATAAGCGCGCCTGAAGCAAAAGGAATTCGCCCATGCGCAGCGCTAAGATCAGCCGTCAGACCGCCGAGACCGAGATCTCGGTCGAGGTCAATCTGGACGGCACCGGCCAGTATGACAACCAGACTGGTGTTGGGTTCTTCGACCACATGCTGGACCAGTTGGCGCGCCATTCGCTGATCGACATGACGATCCGCGCCAAGGGTGATTATCACATCGATGACCACCACACGGTCGAGGATACCGGGATTGCTCTGGGTCAGGCGCTGACACAGGCCTTAGGTGACAAAAAGGGAATCCGACGCTACGGCGAGTGCCACCTGCCCATGGATGACGCACAGGTGCGCTGTGCGCTGGATCTGTCGGGCCGTCCGTTCCTGATCTGGAACGTGGACCTGCCGACACCCAAGATCGGTGCGTTCGACACAGAGTTGGTGCGTGAGTTCTTTCAGGCGCTCAGCACCCATGGTGGCATAACCCTGCATGTCGATCGGTTACACGGCTTTAACAGCCACCACATTGCCGAGGCGGCTTTCAAAGCCGTTGCACGCGCGCTGCGCTTTGCGGTCGAGACCGATCCCCGCAAAGCGGATGCGATTCCCTCGACCAAGGGCGCGCTGTAGATGCTGACAGCAATCATTGACTACGAGAGCGGTAACCTGCACTCGGCAGAGAAGGCGTTTCAACGCATGGCGCGCGAGCTGGATGCTGGCGAAGTCGTCGTGACCTCGGACGCTGACGTTGTTGCGCGCGCGGATCGATTGGTCCTGCCCGGAGACGGAGCCTTTCCGGCTTGCGCCACCGAGTTGCGCGGCCACAAGGGCATCTATGACGCGATGGTCGAGGCGGTCGAACGGAAGGGCCGCCCGTTTCTGGGCATCTGCGTTGGTATGCAACTGATGGCGACGAAAGGCCATGAATACGCTGAGACTGACGGTCTGGGCTGGGTTGCTGGTGATGTCGTGAAGATCGAACCCTCGGACAGTACCCTGAAGGTTCCGCATATGGGCTGGAACGATCTGGTTTTGGAAAGCGACCATCCGGTCTTTGACGGGGTCAAATCAGGCGATCACGCCTATTTCGTACACTCCTACCACTTTCGGGTGACCGATCCGGTCCAACGATTGGCCTATGTGGAGTATGGGCAAGAAGTCACGGCCGTGATTGGCCGCGACACCATGGTCGGGATGCAGTTTCACCCTGAGAAAAGCCAGGACGTTGGCCTGCGCATGATCGGGAATTTCCTGACCTGGACGCCCTGATCGTTTATTGAACTCGGGTCCAATCCTGCCCACGACAAATCAACCCACCGGCGACACAACCTTTTACAGTCAGTTTGTTCTGCCCATTCAGGGACATTTTTGAGTTGTAGGTCTTATCGCGGTCCGGTGCCCAGATTTTGCCGCCGCTATAGGCACCGGCACCATCTGGCACCATGTCCCAGATGATCTGCTTCCCAAGGTTTTCGTATTCCAGTTGCTGATTGCCCTCAGCGTCAAACGCACTGTCGATGGTACCGCAAATGGCACTGCCGCATTCGGAAATCGTCACATGCAGATAACCGCCGGTATCTCCAGGGGCAGTCTTCCACAAACCGTCCACCGGATCGGCGGCAAAGGCAGTTGTGGCCATCGCAGCGAACATAGCTGCAAGAGTATATGTCTTCATTGTTGTCTCCCTGTTTTGCAGACAGTCTGACCTGCCGGTCGGTACCCCGCAAGATTGACTTTGCGTCGCGTTGCGCCCCTGCCCCGCCTGTGCGATATCCCGCGCGTGTAACAAAGATATAGGGCCGCCTGACATGATCCTCTACCCCGCTATCGACCTCAAAGACGGCAATGCTGTGCGCTTGCTGCGCGGCGAAATGGACCAGGCGACGGTCTTTAATGAAGACCCCGCCGCGCAAGCCCGCGCCTTTGTAGAAGCTGGCTGTGAATGGCTGCACCTGGTTGACTTGAACGGTGCTTTTGCCGGTGAGCCGGTAAACGCAGCCCCGGTTGAAGCTATTCTGAGGGAGTGCAATGTTCCAGCTCAGTTAGGTGGCGGCATTCGTGACATGGCAACAATCAAGGCCTGGATCGAGAAAGGCCTGGCGCGAGTGATTCTGGGCACTGTCGCGGTCGAGAACCCCGATCTGGTGCGCGAAGCAGCCAAAGCTTTCCCTGGCAAAGTCGCCGTCGGAATCGACGCCCGCAACGGCATGGTTGCCACCAAAGGATGGGCTGAAGAGACCAATGTTCAGGTCACCGATCTGGCGCGCAGTTTCGAGGATGCTGGCGTCGCTGCAATCATCTACACCGACATCAACCGGGATGGTGCGATGCAGGGACCAAATATCGAAGCCACTGCTGACCTAGCCAAAGCTGTCGACATCCCGGTCATTGCCTCGGGTGGTGTGTCTTCTATTTCCGACTTGATTGCCCTGCGTGATTGTGGCGCAGATTTGAATGGTGCGATCTCAGGGCGCGCGCTTTACGATGGCGCCATCGATCTGAAAGAGGCTCTGACAACACTCAGAGAATAGTACGATGCTCAAATCACGCGTGAAGCGATCCGAACTGCCAACCAAGAGTCTGCTGCATAGCCGACTGGAAGATGGCGATTTTCTGGATTGTTTCAGCGTGGTTTCTGATCTTTCGCCGCGTCAGGCGGCAGAGGTTATCACCAATTTCCCTTCGTGGGCCAAGGCGCTGGTTCGACTGCGCGGCATCCTGGTCGCCCCGTTTGGGCTTGATAACACAGGGCCAGAAGCAACTGATAAGGTGGGTATTTTTCCGGTTGAGCACGATGACGCGAGCGAGGTGATCGCTGGCTTCGATGACCGTCACCTCGATTTCCGCGTGTCTGTCTTTTCCGAAGACGGTCGTATTTCCCTCGCGACCTGGGTTCATCGACACAATCTGGGTGGGCGACTATACTTGGCGATTATTTTGCCTTTTCACATCCTGATTGCGCGCAACGCGCTTGCACGGGTGAGCCGCGCAAGCGACTGACACGAAGCCCCACTAGCCAGCTGCGGCTGTGGTCAGCTTTTTCAATGCGCCACGCATCTTTTCGATGACCGGTGACTTTTCGACCTCATCGAGTTCATCCATGGTCTCTTTTGGGTCTTCGTAAGCCAGCCATACCTGACCATTCGCATCCTCATAAGCCTGCACCTTCAGAGGCAGAAATAACCCGGCGCGCGGATCGATCAGCATCGCAGGCGTGCCCAGTGCTGGGTTGCCGAAGATAAGCACCTGATTGGGTGCAATCGGAGTACCGACCTTTTCTGCCCCAGCAGCGTGATCGATACGGGCAAATACAGTCGCGCCTGCATTGCCTACCGCAGCTTCGAGGGCGTCCAGCGCCTGGGCCACTGTTTTATTGGTTTGTACTTTGATGATGTCGTCAGCCATGGCGGACAGCGCACCTCCGAATGTGATTATTGAAGCCAAAATAAGATGTCGCATCTGGATAATCCTTTTTATGAATTTCACCTCTAATTTCCATGGCTTCTCGGTAGATCACAATCACAAGTCTGGCATCGGCGAGGCTTTGCCGGTAGAGGTGCCCGCAACAGAGGATACCCAATGCTGAAAACCCGTATCATTCCCTGTCTGGATGTCGCTGATGGCCGCGTGGTCAAAGGTGTGAATTTCGTGGGCCTACGCGATGCAGGTGATCCGGTGGAGTCCGCCAAGGCCTATGATGCTGCTGGAGCCGACGAAATCTGCTTTCTCGACATCCATGCAACCCACGAAAATCGCGGCACCATGTTTGATGTCGTCCAACGCACGGCAGAACAATGCTTTGTCCCCCTGACCGTGGGTGGCGGAGTTCGCACCAAGGATGATGTACGTGCCCTGCTGTTGGCAGGAGCCGATAAGGTCAGCTTTAACTCGGCCGCTGTGGCCAACCCGGATGTGATTGCTGAGGCGGCGGACCAGTTCGGCAGCCAGTGTATCGTCTGCGCCATCGACGCCAAAACCGTTAGCCCCGGCAAGTGGGAGATTTTCACCCATGGCGGTCGCAAGCCCACCGGTATCGACGCGGTTGAGTTTGCCAAGACCGTTGTAGCCAAGGGCGCGGGAGAGATCCTGCTAACCTCGATGGATCGCGATGGCACCAAGGCTGGATTCAACCTGCCCCTGACCCGCGCGATTTCAGATGCCGTCGATGTACCATTGATCGCAAGCGGTGGCGTCGGCAATCTGGACCATCTGGTCGAAGGCGTCACCAAGGGCGGGGCCAGCGCCGTTCTGGCGGCCTCGATCTTCCATTTCGGCGAATACACCATCCAAGAGGCCAAAGAACATATGGCCGCCGCCGGCATTCCAATGAGGCTGACATGAGTATTCTACACGATTTGGCCGCAACCATTGAGGCCCGCAAAGGGGCGGATCCTGACAGCAGCTGGACCGCCAAGCTGTTGTCCAAAGGCCCTGAGAAATGTGCTGAGAAATTTGGTGAAGAGGCTATCGAAGCGATCATTGAGGCAGCCAAGGGCGACAACACAAAGCTGACCTCTGAGGCGGCGGATGTGCTTTACCACTTGCTGGTCATGCTGGCTGCGAGCGATGTGGCGCTGGACGATGTGTTGAGCGAACTGGCCCGTCGACAGGGCACCAGCGGCATCATGGAAAAGGCATCCCGGCCAAAAGTCTAAGCGGGTTTCGTGCAATTACCCGGCCCGCTATACTCCGGGTTCGGGTGCATTGAGGCAAAGGGCGCGCAGATGATCAGAGCTTTGGTGTTCGCAGCAGCACTTGCCACCCTCGCGGCCTGTGCCACCCCTCCCCCTTCCTCTGGAGATGAGGTCCAGCGGCTTGCGGCCGAGATCCAAAGCCTCGGTCCCGATATCGACCCGGAAGAAGCCACCCGCGCCGCCCGCATCGCCTATGCCTATACTGCGCAACTGGTGCAAGAATACGAAATCACCGATCCTCCACTTATCCATAACGCCAAGGTCAATAAGGGTCTGCGTCCGCGTGGCCTGTGCTGGCATTGGGCCGAGGATATCGAGCGTCGTCTGGATCAGGAACAATTCCATACGCTCGAGTTGCACCGCGCTATCGCCAATGCGGATAACCCGTTCCGCATCGACCACAGCACCGCCATCATCAGCCGCAAAGGCGAGAGCATGTATGACGGCGTCGTCCTGGACCCCTGGCGCTATGGTGGAGTGTTATTCTGGTCGCCCTTGGTTGAGGACACCCGTTACGAGTGGGTTCCACGCGAAGTGGTTCTGGAAAAGCGTCGTAAGGAACAGGCGGGGCATATAACGTCATTGCCTGCGAATTAAACCCTGCTGGATGCCTGCTGGCTGGGGTATTCCCCATTCAACCAACCGAGAACCGGTAAGGTCGCCCAGATGGCGACCTCAAAGTCAAGTCTAAGGCATCGGCCTGGAAAATTACGCATGAAACGGGTCGCTCTGAGAGGGACAAACCGCCTAAGCCTGAAATTCCATTCATCATGGAATTTCGGAATGTATCAGACCACACTAACGCTTATCTTGTTCTTGCTTCCGCTCGCTTACAGCCCCGGGCCCGGAAACATGTTTTTTGCGGCCAATGGTGCGCGGTTCGGGTTCCGCGCTACCGTCCCCGCGAACGCCGGATACCACATCGCGACTTGGTTCGTGACAGCTGCAATCGGCTTTGGATTTCTGGCGACCATTGAGCGTTTTCCTCAACTATTTACGATCCTGAAAATCGCGGGTTCGCTCTATGTTCTTTGGATTGCATGGAAAATGCTGCGAGCGGGAACGCTTCAAGGTGCAGAGGACGCGAAGCCGGCCACGTTTATGGACGGTTCAATTCTGCTTCTGCTCAATCCAAAAGCATATGTCATCATAGCTTTGATGTTTACGCAGTTTCTGAGACCAGAAAGCCCGAGCAATTTCGCCCCTGTCATTCTGATCACGACCGTCTTTACACTTAACAACCTAATAGCATTCGTGGTGTGGACATTGGTTGGAGACTGGATCGCAAGCTTCTTCCGGTGCCCAGAAAGCGCCCAAAAACTCAACCGACTTTTTGGGTCTGTTTTAGCAGCAGTGGCGATCTGGATGTTAGTATCGTAAGTTCGCTTGTTACGCGAAACTGTCCTGAGTGAAGAACCATACCAGGCGAGAAGTGTAGAACCTCACGCCAAGGTGTATATCACTTAATAGCAATGCCCCTAAGTATTCTGCCCTCTACAACTTAGATGAAATCACCCCGGTGGCGAACCCACCCATCCGCAGTTCACCAAACAAACGCTGATATTCGATTTTGGGGCAGCGGTTCATGACCACGTCAATATCGCGGGCCTGCGCTCTGGCGGCTGCCTCGGCATGTTCTACGCCGATCTGCATCCAGATTGTGCGTAGATTCGGCAACTCGGCCAAAGCCTCGTCAACGATAGGCGGAACGGCTTCAGAGCGTCGAAAAATATCAACCATGTCTACCGCTTTAGAGATCTCGGATAACGACGCCCTGACCGTCTGACCGAAGAGAGGTTTACCGGCATGCCCCGGGTTCACCGGAATCACCGTATAGCCTTTGAGCGACAAGTAACGCGCAACGTAGTAGCTGGGCCTTACCGGATTCATCGACACGCCAACAACGGCAACAACCTTGGTACGTTTCAACACTGTGGTCAGGAACTGGTCAGAGTAATCAGGCATGATCGCACCCTAGACGTCATGTCAAAAAGAAAAAAGCGCTCAGGTCTTGCCTGAGCGCCAGTTGTTGGAACGAGGGACAGTGAAATGACCCGCGGCAGTTCCATTCCGCGGTCACTGTGACATTTAAGCCTAAGTTTGTGAAAAAAAAGAGGGGGCGCGCATTTTTGTGATGACAATTCACAATTGGCGGAGATTTGCCGATCAGTTATACAGAACTTGAGGCCAATGCCCCTCGGCCTCGCGAATGTTCTGCGACACGTTCTGTTTCCAGATACGCTCAATCGCTTCCGAATGGGTCAAGTACAACTTTCCGTCAACGATCTGCCATGCTTGCGGGTCAGTGCTGCTGAGCATCCCCTGCACCATCGCAAACGCACAATATCCACCAAACTGAGGAGCAAAAGCCCGTGGGTTGCGCTCGAATCTGTCACGATTTTCTTCCGATGTGAACTGCCACACGGCCCCCTTCCACATCAGGGAAAAATCAGATTTCCCCAGCGTAGGCGTTCCGATCCTGAAGTATGAGACCGCATCATAACCAGAAACAGCCAATCCGCCGTCAGAATAGAACATCGGCCTTTCCTGCGCTCTTACTGAAGGCGCAACGGCGAGACATGCGAGACTGGTTAAAAAGGAACGTCGGGACAGCATCACTGATTCATCGATTGATTTTGAGAGGGTTTTAAGTTGCACATTTCATCTGGTCACGAAAACCCCCATGACGCCCTTGTGAACACGCGTGCGGTCTTCAATCGAAAACGTCTTCAATAGCATCCCAGGCCTCGTCCAATACGCGCGAAAACAGGCCCTTTTTCTTCTTCCTATTCTTTTTGTTGTAATGGGTTGGCCTGGATTTCTGGACCGGACGATCAACAAGCTTGGCCTTTGGAACCATCTTGAGGTTATGCAAAGGCGCACCACAGCTTGAGCAACTTAGTTCATGTTGCTGTTTCCCCCTAAGAACCAGCGCGGCGCGGGTTCCACAATAACAGCAGGTGGCGATTTTGTGCGGCGTGGAAATGTGAACCTCCTGTCATCTGGGCTGTGACGCATATAGTGCAATTGCGGCAGCATTTGAGACATTGAGTGACCCAAATCCGCCCGCCGCGTCAATCTTGACCAGCTGGTCCACAGATTCTTTGGTCTTTTGACGCAGGCCCGGTCCTTCGGCCCCCAATACTAACGCTACTGGCTGCGTTCGTTTGCCCTCCAATACGGTTTCGATAGTTTCGTCTGCCTCACCATCCAGACCCAGAACCAGAAAGCCCATATCCTGCAGCGCATTGATCGTGTCAGCCAGGTTACGGACACGCAGATACGGTTGCCGTTCCAACGCACCGCTGGCAGTTTTTGCCAGTGCGCCAGTTTCAGGGGCAGAATGGTGCCGCGTGCCAATTACCGCACTTGCGCCCAATACTTCCGCTGAACGGAGAATCGCGCCTACGTTATGCGGATCTGTAACCCGGTCCAAAAGCAACACACGCGGGATTTCCTGCCCGATACAATTCTCGACAAGCCCACCCCAGTCCAGCGGCTTGACCTCAAGCGCAGCCCCCTGATGAACAGAGCCCGGATCAATCGGAGCCGTGAATTTCCGTGGATCAACTACCTCGGCCTCAATCCCGGAAAAATCAATGGATTCCGCTAACTTATCGCGGGCGTTTCGCGTCACGATCAAGCGTAACTTCTGCCGTTTCGGGTTCATCAAGGCATCACGAACAGCATGTAATCCAAACAGCCATACGGTTTCGGCAGCAGCAGCTTTTCGCGCCTGTTCTTTCTCGACGACCCACTTTGGTTTCTTCATTTTACGGGCCTCCGGGCCGGGAATTCGGTTTCCTGCGTCAAAGCGGTATTTTCCTGTTGACGCCCTTTAGACGCGCTAGTAATCACGCCTCCACGTCAGGTGCAACGCCTGACAGTGGGCGACAGGCCGCAAGGTGTGGCAGGGGACTGTAACTCCCTCGCGGAGACGCACGCCTGGTTCGATTCCAGGGTCGCCCACCATTCAGCTTCTCAGTCTTTGGGTCGGTAAATGCCATTTAGGGTGTTCCAATAAGCTTTGCGCCCGCTTTGGTCGACTGTTTGTTTGTTGCAAAGTGGGAATCTAGACTAATGCGAATGGCCCACATCCATTAACTGGAAATTTGTCTCTGGTATCAAATAGGGCAAACCACTCGTAGATTAGTGTTTTCGAGACATTGATCTCTTTATTGTTGTGGTAATTGCTCCAACAGCCAGCCCTGAAATTGCCTTGCAAATTCATTCTCTTCGTTGCTCGACAGGTAATATCCTTCGTTACTTTCGACGGTTGCCGGATGCGCCCTTTCAAGCACACCAGAATTGATCGCGTGTTTGATCAGAAGTTCGCTCACAAGCGCAATTCCATTGCCGTGGGCAGCAAAGTGCAAGGCCACACCGTACGAATCCGCAAAAATCTGAGGCTCCGGAACAGGCTCAACCTTTGCGGACCATTCTTTCCATCCGCTGGATGTGCCGACCGCTTCGATCAACGGCAAATCACTTACCCCACCTTCAAGGCCCGGTGATTTGAGGGCAATGAGCCGGTTAGGTGTTAGCAATCTGGCATTTCTTCCTACCTGTTTTTCTGATCCGAAGCGGATTTCTACATCTGCACGTGCAGAACTGAACTCGTCCGGCCATACCGCACTTAGAAGACGGACGCGGATATTCGGATGTCTCTTCCGAAATTCAGCAAGGTTTGGCGCGATAATCCACTGGGCAACACTGACTGACGACGCGATGGTCAAAAGGTTCTCTGACGGCCCAGTATCAAATGTATCTGTCGCTGCAGACAACACCCCCAGTGCCGCCCCGACCTGAGGCAGCAGTTTGCGCCCTTCGTCGGTCAGCGACAATCCACGCGCATGGCGCGTAAACAAAGCTGCACGCAGCCGTGTTTCAAGGGATTTTACCTGTTGGCTGACCGCAGATTGGGTCAGGCCGATCTCTTCACCGGCAGCGGTAAAACTCAGATGACGCGCAGCGGCCTCGAACGCGCGAAACCAGGTCAGCGGGGGCAGTGATTTTTTCATGGGTCAAGTAAGCCATTAGTCTTTTTAATACATAAGCCCTTAAATCAATCGTTTGTCAAAATCGGTGTAATCTCTGAATTTCTCGGGTAGCGAACAGGAGAAATTTATGCGCCCCGAGATACGGAAGATCGTGACCTATGATGAAGAGGTTCTCATCGAAGGTTTCAAAGAAACACAACAACCTTGGCGCATGTTCGCTGTTGCCGCTGTTGTCAAAAACCCGTGGGCGGGGCGGTTTGTTGAGGACCTGAAACCCGAAATACAGGCTTATGGCCCTGTTTTGGGAGAGATGATGACCAACCGGATGATCACCCTGGCCGGCGGCGGAGATGCAATCGAAGCTTATGGCAAAGCCGCCGTGGTTGGTCTGAACGGCGAGGTCGAACATGCCTCGGGGCTAATTCATACGCTGCGCTTCGGCAATTTTTATCGTGAGGCGGTCGGCGCCAAATCTTATCTGGCATTTACCAATACACGCGGAACGGCCAATGCACCGATCATGGTTCCGCTGATGGACAAAAACGATGCAGGCCGGCGATCACACTACCTCACCATCCAATTCTCGATCCCTGATGCTCCGCGGGATGACGAGATCGTGGTGGTGCTGGGAGCAGCTACCGGTGGACGCCCGCATCATAGGATTGGAGATCGCTATCAGGATTTGAAGGAATTGGGCCATGATCTGGACAACCCGGCCGCGGTCT
The DNA here is from genome assembly GCF_056536485.1 of Ruegeria sp. CL5. Classification (NCBI taxonomy): domain Bacteria; kingdom Pseudomonadati; phylum Pseudomonadota; class Alphaproteobacteria; order Rhodobacterales; family Roseobacteraceae; genus Ruegeria; species Ruegeria sp. CL5. Next base: position 38,975 of record NZ_JBQFPS010000014.1, on the reverse strand, counting down.
GATTTCGGACGCCTCCGCGCGATCAGCCAAGGTGACGGCCCAGCGGTTCTGTTGATACATGGTGTCGGGCTTCGGGCCGAAGCGTGGAACGCGCAACTGGACACCTTGTCGTCAATGTTCCGTGTCACCGCAGTGGACATGCCGGGCCATGGCGCGAGCGCCTTGCCAGCCGGAGCACAGGACCTCCGGGGTTATACAGATACGATTGCATCCGGCCTAGATACACCGGCAATCGTCATTGGTCATTCCATGGGCGCCATGATCGCACTGGATTTGGCTGCGCGACATAAGGGAAAGGTGCTGGGTGTGGCGGCACTGAATGCCATATTCAATCGAAGTGATACAGCCGCCAAAGCCGTAAAAGCGCGCGCATCTCTTTTGGACACGGAAACAGGCGCTGACCCGACGCCTACCCTGGCCCGTTGGTTCGGTGATGCAGATGTCATCGAGAAAGAGGTTTGCAGAAATTGGCTCACAAACGTCGACCCGATGGCCTACCGCAGAGCCTACAGCATATTTGCGCATGAAAATGGCCCAGATATCGACACGCTCTCTGCGCTGACCTGCCCCGCACTTTTCCTGACGGGGAGCGCCGAACCCAATTCGACACCCGAGATGTCTGAAACCATGGCCTCGCTTACCCCGAAAGGAAGAGCCCAAATAATCACAGGTGCTGCGCACATGATGCCCATGACACATGCAGCCGAAGTCAATTCTGCGCTGCTGGAATTTGCTAGAAAGTCAACTCATGGCAGAGATTGATCCCCGCACCCTACGCAGCGCGTTTGGCCGTTTCATGACGGGCGTGACCGTGGTGACCTGCCGCGCAAATGACGGAACGCTTTGCGGTTTCACCGCCAATTCCTTTTCGTCGGTCTCGCTTGACCCGCCTCTGCTTCTGGTTTGTCCGGGTCGGTTTCTGTCGACCTTTGACCAGTTCTCGAACTGCAGTCACTTCGCCATTAGTATTCTGGCCGAGGGGCAGCAAGAAGTATCCAATACATTCGCCAGTTTCACCGGAGATCGTTTCGCCGCGGTCCCCCATACGCTCGATCTGAACGGCATTCCGTTGATCGATGGGGCTATTGCTCAGTTTTCTTGCAGCACATGGCAATCCTTGCCTGCAGGGGACCACCAAATCCTGATCGGAGAAGTGCAAGCGTTCACTGAATCCGACGCCCTTGGGCTTGGATATACCGGCGGGCAGTATTTTAGCCTTGGCCTCGAACGCGCCGCGATGGACCGGAATGGTGGCACAACAACTTGTGGTGCAATTATCAACACAAACGACTGCGTTTTGCTGGAACTCACTGATGATGGATACCGACCGCCTCAGATCAGCCTAAGCGACATTGGCAATCTGCGGCAGGACCTGACCGACGCCCTCGCATTGCAGGGAAGCCCCGTCGAGCTTGGCCCGGTTTATTCTGTCTATGACGATGCGCAAAGCCAGACTCACCATGTTTACTTTCTCTCCCACAGTGGCGTGCAAACCGGACAAACTTCGTTGCAACCCATTCCAACTGATGCCCTGCCGACCCTCTCATACACGACCTCCGCGATTGCCGACATGATGCGGCGGTATGCGCTCGAATCCCGCACGAACAGCTTTGGGTTTTACCTTGGCAATGCGGATCGCGGCGATGTTCATAGCTTGATTGAAAGGAACTGATCCATGGATTTTTCGCTTTTTGCGCACATGGAACGCATGACCCCTGATCAAAGCCAGGAAAATCTACACAGCGATTTCATCGAGCTGTGCAAAATGGCCGATGACGCCAGAATGCGTGCAATCTGGACGGGTGAGCATCATGGAATGGATTTCACCATTTCCCCTAACCCTTTGTTGGAACTGGTCAACCTCGCCAATCACACCAACCATGTGAAACTTGGGACCGGTACAGTCATCGCCCCTTTCTGGCACCCCATCAAGCTGGCAGGCGAAGCTGCATCGGCGGACCTGATTACAGGTGGCCGGATCGAGCTTGGCATCGCGCGCGGTGCTTACTCTTATGAATACGAACGTCTCATGCCTGGTATGGACGCGTGGGAGGCCGGGCAACGCATGCGCGAGTTGGTGCCCCTGATCCCCAAACTATGGGCTGGCGATTGTGCACATGAAGGAGAGTTCTTTCAGTTTCCCGCAACGACCTCTGCGCCGAAACCTGTTCAGAAAGACGGGCCTCCGATCTGGATCGCCGCGCGTGATCCCAACAGCCATGAATTTGGCGTTCACAACGGATTTAACATCCAAGTCACCCCCCTCTGGCAAGGGATGGAAGAGATTGAGAGTCTCGTCGGCCGTTTCAATGACGCTTGTGAAGGGTATGCTGGGCCACGCCCCAAAATCATGCTCTTGCACCACACATATGTCGGAAAAGATGCAGCCGATGTAGATTTAGCTGCACAAGAGTTGTCGCGGTTTTATTGCTATTTTGGTGCGTGGTTCCAGAACAAGCGGCCGGTGAAACAAGGTTTGATCCAACAACTGACCACAGAAGAAATCGCTGCCAACACGCTGATGGCCCCGGAAAACCTGCGGCGTGATCTGACGGTCGGAACCGCAACTGAGGTGATTGATCAGATCAAACGCTACGAAGATTTAGGGTATGATGAGTTCTCATTCTGGATCGACAGCGGCATGAGTTTTGAGCGTAAGCGCGCCTCGCTTGCCCGCTTTATCGACGACGTCATGCCAGCATTCCAGTGAGGGAAGAGATGGACCAGAAACCACACTACCAGCTTTTCATCGACGGGGAATTTACCGACGGTACCCAAGGGCAAACCATGTCCTCGGAAAACCCCGCCACCGGAACACATTGGGCCACCTTTGCCTGTGCGGCACCCGACGATGTTGATCGCGCGATCAGTGCCGCTCGCCGGGCCCTCAACGACCCTACATGGCGCGACATGACCCAGACTCAGCGTGGCAAGCTGTTGTATCGTCTGGCAGAATTGATCGAGGAGCATGCCGAACAGATCGGCCGCATCGAGACCACCGACAGCGGCAAGCTGCTGGCTGAGACTGCGGCGCAATCCGCCTATGTCGGGGATTACTATCGCTATTATGCGGGACTGGCAGACAAGATCGAAGGTGCAGTTCTGCCCATTGATAAACCCGACATGCATGCGTTTACCCAGCGCGAACCGATCGGCGTTGTGGTCGCGATCGTCCCCTGGAACGCACAGATGTTCCTGACCGCAACCAAGTTGGGGCCGGCCCTGGCCGCGGGCTGTGCTGTTGTACTAAAAGCCTCAGAAATCGCTCCTGCGCCTCTGCTTGAATTTGCCCGTCTCATTGAAGAAGCCGGGTTTCCGCCTGGCGTTGTATCGGTCCTCACTGGTGATGCCGAAAACTGCGCCATACCCTTGACGCGCCATCCGGATGTAGACCGTATCGCCTTTACCGGCGGGCCGGAAACTGCGCGTCATGTCGTTCGCAACTCGGCCGAAAATTTCGCGGTTACCTCGCTTGAGCTTGGGGGAAAATCCCCGATGGTCGTTTTTGATGACGCTGATCTCGATGGTGCCGCGAATGGATTGATTGCAGGAAATTTTGGCGCATCAGGGCAAAGCTGTGTGGCTGGTAGTCGTGGGCTTGTCCACCGCCCGGTATTTGAAAAGATCGTATCTCTGATTGAATCCAAAATGGAGGGCGTCACTGTCGGCGATCCTCTTGCACCCGATACGCAAATCGGACCTCTTTGTACGTCAGCGCAGATACAGAAAATAGAGGCCGCGCTAAATGCCGCCCGTTCCGGGGGCGCGCGCATCCGTTTTGGTGGAAGCAGGTTGGATCGCGTTGGCAACTATATGGCGCCGACGCTTGTGGAATGCCCCAATGCCGACATCGAGACCCTGAAGGTTGAGATGTTTGGCCCGGTTATGTCCTTGATCCCGTTTGATACGGAAGAGGAAGCCATCGCAATCGCCAATGAAACGCCATATGGGCTCGGCGCGGGGGTATTCACCCAAAACGTCGCCCGTGCACATCGTGTGTCAGGACGGCTCAAAGCAGGGATTTGCTGGGTGAACACGTATCGCGCAGTCTCTCCCATTGCCCCATTTGGTGGGTTTAATCAGTCCGGCTATGGGCGAGAGGCCGGGATTGACGTGGTTTATGACTACACGAGAACCAAAACCACCTGGATCAATACGTCAGATGCGGCAATGGCCAATCCATTCACCATGCGCTGACATTTATATGAACTGGAATTTTTTTGAGCCAACTTCTGACGGATTGGTGACGGAATTGGCACCGCTTACAGCGATGATTTCGACCCAAATCCGGAAAAATTTACAGAAGCTTAACTGGGTCGATGCTGTTAGACACCGAGATAGCGTGTAAGGATCGTCTGATCTTCAGCGACATGTGCGGGTTGGACAGTCACACGATCTTGGCCGTTTTCAATAAAGGTGATCCGGTCAGCAATCGACAAAACCGCATCGATACGCTGTTCAACGAGGACAATAGCGTAGCCCTCTGCTTTCATTTTAACCACGACTTGCCGGATCTGTTCGATCATCGAAGGCTGCAATCCTTCGGTCGGTTCGTCCAAAAGTAATACCTTGGGGCGCAGGCATAACGCTCGGGCTGTGGCCAACATCTGCTGTTCACCTCCTGAAAGTGTACCGGCGACTTGGCTCAGACGTTCCTTGAGCCGGGGAAAGAGTTCAAGCACCCAATCTCGTGTATCTGCACCTTCACCCCGCGCCAAAAGGCCCATTTCGATGTTCTCTGAAACCGTAAGCTCAGGAAAAAGCCGCCGTCCCTGCGGGATATAGCCGATTCCGCGTTGTGGCACGAGGTGTGCAGGCAGGCCGCTGAGGCGTTCACCATCTAAGATGACCTCACCTTGGCTCAGGGGTAGTTGCCCCATGATTGCTTTCAGCAATGTCGTTTTGCCCGCCCCGTTGCGGCCCATCAGGCAATGAATTTCCCCTGCACTGACGGTCAACGACACGCCAAACAGCACTTTTACCTTGCCATAGCCGGTGTGGATATTCTGGATCTCAAACATCGGCGGGCGCCCCCAAATAGGCGGATTGCACGGCAGCGTTCGCGCGAATTTCGTCAAAGCTACCCGAGGCCAAAAGGCGACCCTGATCCAGCACTGCAACATGATCGGCGGTTTCAGCGACCACCCGCATATTGTGCTCGATCAGCAGGATCGTAGTTTCTTCGGCCATCGTCCGCATGAGCGCCACAAACGCTTCAACTTCACCTTCGGCCAGACCTTGGGTCGGCTCGTCAAGGATGAAAAGTTTGGGATCCTGCGCCAGACCCATGGCAATTTCCAACACCCTTTGGTGACCATAACTGAGGTCCGAGGCGACTTGCCTGGCTCGATCCCTTAATCCGATTCTATCCAGCACAGCAGTCGTCTTTTCAGCATGGGCTACTTTGTCATGCGCAAGCCTGCGACCGGCAGCAAGGGCAACGTTGTCTTCAACCGTCAGTCCGGGAAAGATCGAAGTGATCTGGAACGTATAGGCCATGCCGAGTTGCATGCGTTTATGCGCGGGCAGTTTGCTGATGTCCCGGCCTTCGAATGAAACGCTGCCGCGGGTTGGTGGAGTCCGCCCGCTAACCATTCCAACAAATGTCGACTTGCCCGCGCCGTTGGGCCCTATCAACGCTGTAATTGCATTCCTTCGCAGAGAGAAATCTATGTCAGTATTGGCCTGGAGCCCGCCATAGATCTTAGTCAGGCCTTTGGTCTCAAGGATATTTACGGCAACCATGACACAGCTCTCTTGCGTATTGTGCCCGCAATACCTTGGGGGGCGAACAGGGTCAGCAGAACCAAAGCAACACCGGCAACAAGCATATATGCGTTGGTGAAACCGCTAGAAATGTCGATCAGATAGAACATGAAGATGACGCCGATTAGAGGTCCGATCGTGGTTCCGGCCCCGCCCAGCAAGACCCACAGTAGCGGGAAGATAGAATAATGCACCGCGGCAAAGCTTGCACCGACATAGCCGAACAGCATCGCGTAGGCGGCGCCTGCGACACCTGAAAACAGGCCAGATACAACCAGCGCAGCAAGTTTCAGACGCCCTACGTCATATCCCAACATCCGGGCTCGCTCTTCGTTTTCCCGTATGGCAACCAGTCGCTTTCCAAATGGGCTTTGCACCAAACGCGCCATGGCGAGAAAGCAGATGGCGAAAAGGGTAAATGCAGCGAAGTAACGTGCCGTTTCCGTTGTCAGGTCAATCCCAGCGAGGTTACGTTGGGCCTGTTGAATGATGAAGCCTTCGTCACCGCGCGTGTATTCTCCGAAATACAGGATCACGAGATAGAAGGTTTGAGCAAACATCAGCGTCACGATCATGAACGCGACACCGATGGTACGCAGCGCCAATAAGCCTACGCCCAGCGCCAACAATCCCGCAGCGAGGACGCCAACTGCAAAAGCTGGTAGCACTGACAGTCCGCCGAAATTCATGCTCAGCCCAAACCCGTACATTCCAGCGGCAAAGAACATGGCGTGGCCGAGGCTCAGTAGGCCGGTATAGCCAAACAGCAGATTGAACCCGATGGCATAAATCGCAAGCACCATGATACGCGAGAAGGCTCCGACGTGATAGGCGGGCAGCACGAAGAACAATGCGATAAGCACAAGTAAGGTGCCGAAATGCAAAGCGGTTGTTCTGGACACCGTCATCAGGCCGCCACCCGCCCCATCAAGCCTTGCGGCTTAAACACAAGCACCATTGCGACAAGGAAGGTCGCGATGATTTTGGCCAGAGTCGGCGAGAAAAAGACCGAGATAATGCCATCGCTCATTCCGATCAGCACCGCTGCAATCACAGTGCCGGGCAAACTTCCGAGACCGCCAATGATTACCACGATAAACGCCAGCAACAATGGATCTCCGCCCATCAGATAATGGGCCTGCTGAATTGGGACCACTAACACAGCACCTAGTGCTGCCAGCCCTGCACCCAGGCCAAATACCCAGGAGTACACACGATTGACCGGCACCCCAAAGGCCTGAGCCATCTCGCGATCCTGCTGCGTCGCACGCATGATCAATCCGATCTTGGTGCGCGTCAGCACAAACCAAAGCACCCCCAACACGGAAATCGCCGCAACTATCACGAACAGCTTGTAGGTCGTCACGCTTAGCCCCCAGGGCCAGATCATTTGGAATCCATCTGCACCAAATTCGAACCAGGGCAGTGCCAAACGAGTGTTGAATGGTGGCGCGACGGGCCGCGCCTCGGGTCCAAACAGCATCAGCGTCGATTGCTGCACAATATAAAGTACGCCAATCGTGGCTACGATGGTCCGGTCCACGTCATAGTCGATCCGCTTTAGGATCAGCTGATCAACCCCCGCCGCAATGCAGCCGACCAAAACCGGCACTATAAGCAGGGCGGCCACGAAACCGAAACCAGCATGGCCGCCGATCATCGTGCTTACCGCCCAGGCAAATACCGCACCCAGCATGAAGAACTCGCCATGTGCGACATTCACAACGCGCATGACGCCGAACACAATGCTGAGCCCCATTGCCGTCAGCACAAGAATGGCCGAAATGACCGCCCCCTCGATGGAGGCGAGCATCAGGTGAGGCCCGAAGTCCATACCCAGTCTCGCTTTTGCCTAATGTCGGGATCAGAAGGATTGCGTGGTGTAATCCACCTCATCTTCATAAAGGCCATCCTCGATTGACGCGGTATGCACCACATCAAGACGGCCATCACCAACCTTTGAGATATACTGTTTGCCAAAGGTCTGATGGGTCTTGCCGTTAAAGACTTTTTCACCCTGCGGATGTTCGATGGATTCCGGCATGTCAGTCATCGCCTCGACCGCTTCGATCAGTTTTGAGCGATCTGCAGGCCCTTGGTAGTCCGCTGCTTCCATACCTGCCTTAATGATATGCATAGTTTCCCAACACCCGAACATATGGGCGTAAGTTGCAACATTGGCCGGGTCATCGATCGCAGCGCCACTGTCGTTCACGCCAACTGCCGCACGATAGGCTGAGGCCGCCTCCGATTCGTTGGCCTGCTTATAGCGCGGCATGCCTTCCCAGAAATACGTGCCTTCGAGGAACTCAAGCCCGGGGCTTTGCATATCAACCGCTTCAAGGCTGTCGATAAAACCAAAAATCTCGGGTCGGCTGGGCCCGAAGAATTCGCCCATTTCCTTGACGAATGTCAGTACTGCCGGGCCCACCATCACATGATAGATCACTTCGGTTTCGCGCGGGATGCTTGGGAAATAGCGGGTAAAGGTTGTCTCGGTGGGCGGAATAGCAATCTTCGCAACAACTTCGCCCCCCTGCGCTTCAATCGCTTGCGAGAAAAAGTCGCGATGATCATGACCAAAAGCAAAGTCAGGATAAATCATCGTGACCTTCTTACCCAGATTGTCGGCGACGAAGGGTGCCATCGAAATAACCTGACTTTTCACATCAGTGATACCTGGTTGCAGCGTATAGCGATTCAGCATGCCGCTGGCGACATGGTGACCTTCGGAGACAACAAAATAAGGCAGTTTCAACTCGCCCGCGCGGGGCGCAGAGCCAATTACCACGTGGCTGAACAAGGTACCGAAAGCGACGTCTACCTCGTGTTGGTTGGCAAATTTTTCAAGCACTTCGGCCCCACGCCCAGGATCGGTTGCGTCGTCTTCAGTGATGATCTCGACCGGGCGACCATTGATGCCACCCATTTCGTTGATGCGCGCAGCAGCGGCGTTAGTTGCCACGTCATACCAGCGGCCATATGCAGCGCCAATGCCAGTCGCGTGCTTTTGGAATCCGATTTTGATCGGCGCCGAACTTTGCGCTTGCGCAAAACCAAGAGAACCGGGCAACACCCCACCCGCGGCCAGCGCACTTGCACCGGCCCCGAGACCAAGCAGTGTACTACGGCGACTGATCTTTGAAGTCTTTGTCATGGCGTTCATCTCCTCTGTTGTTTTTAGGGCGATGTTTCGCCTCTCTTTTTTGATCAGTTTGTATGTATACTAACGAGTTGTCTACATTTTTAAGCTCCGCGCGGGCTGGAAAGCAGCCACAGCCCGAAAATCGTATAGAAAATCATCAAGATAGACAGACCCAATTGCAACAGCAGAATGTCCCTTCGGGATGTGCAAAGAGCCTCAGCTGTCCTGTGGCACAAGATGACGGCTAAAACATGCGACAATACAACGACACCCGCCTGGGTGAGCCAGATGGTCTTCACAGTTTCTGGAACCGTCAGAAACCCGACCCTGACGGGGCGGCTGCCTAGCCCGAACAGATTCCAGCCAAGCGCGAAAGGATCGGCCAGTGTTGCGACTACAACCTGAATTTGAACCAGAAACGTCACGAAGTAGTGGGCAAAATGATAGCCGATCGCAATCGGCAGCAAGGTGATGGAAAAGCGGTTGAATGCTATTTTGAAGGAAACGGTCTCGTGCACCAGTACCGTTCCCAAGTAAACGGCGAGCGCAAAAATACACGTCAGCAGTAGCATACTGGTGTAGAGGCCAAGCGTCGTCGGCCAGATCATCGCGGTTCGCCCCGGATACTCCAAGGGATTGACCCCTAACTGATCCAGCCACCAAAAGGTCTCGTAGAGGCCATCGAAACTGCCGGATGCGAGAATAATTATTACAAAGGCCGCATGGCTTAGATCAAACTGATTACGGTGAAAGACTTGCCATCCCGGCACGCCAAATGCTGCCCCGCGCACCGATCTGATTGTGCCGATCAGTGCGAACAAGACCGAAAAGCACTCGACCTGACCAAGCCAGGATTTGCGCCCAAAAAGGGTCATACCCAGTACTGTAAAACCCCAGTATCCAAGCGCGAAACTCGCAAGCCTGCCCGGATCGTTTGGAGCTGCATCGGCAAGAACAAAGCCCTGAAACGCCGCCATAAGAACAACAGCCGGCCAAATCGAAAGTTTTTTTGCAATTGTCAGAGGCGCTTTGTGATTTGGGGCCAACAGACGGTGCAAGCCCGGCCAGGGATTGACCCATTTCCAGACATCAAAGATCAGCGCTTGCACCATGAAAAGCAACATCCACCATATGGTCCACAGCACCAAAGGCATGAGGTTCGCTTGCGGGTCCGTTGGGCCCCTTAGACCAATCAGAATCAACAACATCAGACAAAGGGAGGCTGCGATCTGACCCCAGTTGCACCATCGGCCTCGACCGCGCTTGAGAGGCAATGTAATGGGCCGCAGTATAACCTCAATCTGCCCTGGTCTCAGGCAAACAAGCAGCAGGATTGTCGCTGCCACAGTCGCTGTACCACCAGTGATGTAGGCGGTGGTGGGCAAAAGAAGCACAAAACCCTGATCGGCTGCATGAGCAAAGGCTGGTCCCGCAACCATAGTGGCGCAAACTAACGCTAGAAATGACTTCACAATCAACTTCACTTCGTTAGCATACACACAAATTCTTGCAAGGAGGCAAGTCAGATGAGCAAACGCTGGTTTGCTGTGGCAGGTATCGCGGCCGCGTTGGGTTTCGCCTACATATTCGCAGGTACGCCGCAATCTGCTGTAAAGGTCAGCGACGGGCGCGCCGCGCCGATGGGGGCGTCGGGATCGCAGTTCATGGTCACTCTTAACCTGCAAAATGACGGTGACCCTCGCATTCTTCAAATCGTCACGTCGCCATCTGGAGCCCAAACGTCATTAATGAACCCTGGACATGACAAACCACTTGTAGTGCCTGGCGGCGATCTGGCGCAACTGGCAATGGACGGGGCCCATATTATGTTGCAAGTGCCCGACGGAAGCTTTCCCGAAGGCACGTATCATTCGCTGGCGCTCAACTTTGACGATGGTAGCGAGGTGGTGACTCGCATCCTGAACCCAGAGGCAACCGGCAGTATGACGTCAATGGACCACAGCAATGCCAACGGCATCGAAATCTCCCCTAGCCCGACGATCGCGCTGGTTCAGGATCCGCAGGTCAGCACTGACGGATTTGCTGTTCAAATTAGCGTTAAAAACTTCGAGTTTGTCCTTGTCGAGGACGGCACACCGCATATCGATGGTCAGGGTCACGCCCATATCTATCTGAACGGCCTGAAGCTTGGCCGACTTTACGAAAACAGCTTTCAAGTCGGAGCGCTGAAGCCCGGCGATTATGAATTAACTGTTGCGCTGAACTCTAACGACCACCGCCCTTATATGTCCAATGGCGCACCCATCTCGGTAACCTATAGATTTACACTATGATGCGGATTGCCTTTGGCAAGTGACAAGCCTTCAGTGAATCACAGAAAAGCAGAACACAAGCAGTTGTTCTTAATCGACAAAAGCACGCTCAACAACAAACGTGTCTGGCTTACTGTTCGACCCCTCGACCAGACCAAACCCCTCGAGTAGAGCCTTGGTATCTTTGAGCATATTCATTGAGCCGCAGATCATGCCCCGGTCGGTATCTGGCGAAATTGGGGGAACCTCTAGGTCTCTAAACAGCTTGCCATTGGTCATTAGATCGGTAGTGCGGCCCATGAACGGATAGTCTTCGCGTGTGGTGGTCGCATAAAGGCGCAGGCCATGCGCAAACTCTCCGCACAGCGGATCGTCTTTCACAGACGCAACCAGGTTCTTGCTATAGGTGAGTTCAGCAACTTCGCGGCAGGTGTGGGTGACGATGACTTCATCAAACTTCTCATAGGTCTCAGGGTCTCGGATCAAACTGGCAAAGGGCGCGAATCCCGTACCTGTAGAAAACATCCAAAGCCGTTTGCCCGGCAGCAGCGCATCGTTCACCAAGGTGCCCGTTGGTTTTCTGCGCATTAAAACGGTGTCACCTTCCTTGATCTTTTGTAGATGTTCGGTGAGCGGACCATCCGGAACTTTAATCGAATAATACTCCAACTCCTCATCCCAACTGGGAGACGCCACAGAGTAGGCCCGGAACACAGGCTTCTCGGCATTTGGCAGGCCAATCATCACAAATTCACCGGACCGGAAGCGGAAAGATGCAGGCCGCGTCATACGGAACCGAAACAGCCGATCAGTATAGTGCTGCACTTCAGTTACGGTCTGGGCAAATACACCCGCCGGGATCGGGAACTTTGTCTCTTTGGAGTCGAGCGCCATCAGATCACCTACTGTTGCCACCAATAAAGCGGCCAGATGCCCTAACCATGAGGCATTCTTTGTCAGCCACCTTTGTCAGGTCATTCATTTCATTAGTATACTAATGATTATGGGGCAATGGAGTATCCTGTCAATTGATTTGTGAAGAATGCCTCTCGTCCCAGAATTATCTTGACGCATGCCCGCTAATTATATTCGTATACTAATGAATAGTGGGAGGATCTTATGGAAAAACTTGTCATAAAGAACATCGGCATGATCCTGTCAGGAAAAATGGAAGAACCGATTTTTGATGGCGATTGTCTGATTGCCATAGATGGTAAGATAGACGCATGGGGCAATGAAAAGGACCTCGATACCGACGACGCAACCAGCATCGTAGACGCCCATGGTGTGACGCTTGCCCCCGGTCTGATCGACAGCCATGTGCACCCGGTGGTAGGTGACTACACGCCCCGTCAGCAACAACTCCACTGGATCGACTCCACTCTGAACGGCGGTGTGACCACAATGATCTCGGCCGGAGAGGTTCATATGCCGGGGCGACCCAAAGATGTGATCGGCCTCAAGGCGATGTCGATCGCGGCACAACGCTGGTATGAGAATTTTCGCCCCTCCGGTGTCAAGGTCCATGCCGGCGCCCCTGTCATCGAACATGGCATGGTCGAGGAGGATTTCGCCGAACTGGCCAACGCCGGAGTGAAATATCTGGGCGAAGTCGGCTTGGGTTCGGTCAAGGACGGCAAAACCGCAAACCAGATGGTCGAATGGGCCAGAAAATATGGGATTCAGTCCACGATCCACACGGGTGGCCCATCCATCCCCGGGTCCGGCCTCATCGACGCGGATATGGTGATCGAGACAGGTACCGACGTGATCGGGCACATCAACGGAGGTCATTCGGCGCTGCCGGATGATCAGATCATCTGCCTTTGTGAGACCTGCACCAAGCAAGCCTTTGAAATCGTTCATAACGGCAATGAGCGCGCCGCGGTGCTTACGGTGAATACCGCGCGCGAATTAGGCAAACTGGATCAGGTGATCTTGGGCACCGACGGGCCGGCAGGGTCAGGCGTACAGCCCCTTGGCATCCTAAGGATGATCGCCATGCTGTCGGCCTTTGGCAACGTCCCTGCTGAGATCGCTTTCTGCTTTGGCAACGGAAACACGGCACGGCAGCGAGATCTGGATGTGGGTCTTATTGAAAAGGGTCGTTGCGCCGATTTTGTCCTTCTGGACCAAGCGCAGCACGCGCCCGGAAAAAACATGCTTGAAAGCGTTGCACAGGGGAACCTGCCGGGTGTTGGCATGACGATCATTGACGGCGAGATCTGCTCGGAACGTTCTCGCAACACACCGCCCGCACAACGCCTGCCGGAACGTATTTTGTAAGCTCGATTTTCGGTGACTTGGGTTGTTTGGCGCAATATGCGGGCAACGCGATCTTTGAAGGTCAGGTTATCTTTTTGAGCAATGCCAGAAGCGTCTTTTGCTCGGACTTCTTGAGAGGTGCGAGGGTTTCATGCGAAATCCCAAACCCGTCAGCGTAAAGCTGTTCCATTAACTCAGCGCCCGCCTCGGTCAATGAGATGATAGATCGGCGCTTGTCACCGGGATCGGCGGTCGCGCGCAAAAGCCCCTTAGCTTTCAGACGGTCAACCACCCCTTTGATCGTCGCAATATCCATTGCTGCAAGTCGGCCCAACTGATTTTGCGACACCTCTTTCTTCTCGGCCACCCGGATCAGCGTGGCAAACTGCGTCGGCGTCAGATCTTTGGAAATTCGGTTCTGAAAGATGATCGAATGGCGCTGACTGGCCAGCCGCAAAAGATATCCGACCTGGTCTTCAAGATGGTAGGGATCGACGCTGTTTGACATAAGTGCTCCTAACGAAGCCCGTCTTTGCCTTCTGCTTCATCGTGGGTCAAGCCACCAACACGGGGTAATGGCCGCCCGCTGTCGGTCACGGCCACGGCCACCATGATTTCATTTGCGCGCGGCGCATCGTTCAGCCGTACTTCGATGCCGTCAAAGTGGCTGCGCACATAGGCTGCGTCCTTGTGCCCAAGCGGCACATCTAGCACCTGACCGGGCGAACCCATCTTTTTCGAAGACGGCACCAAGGCGGCCCCTTTTTCCACTTCTTTACGCAACGGCGCGCCCAACTTGGGATGGAGGATCGCAGCGGCATGTTCCAACTCGCCATTTTCGCCGACCATGGCCGACTTGCCATAGCTCTCTGCCTGCTCTGGTGTGATGCCAAGGGCTTCTACGCATTTGCGACCCAACAGCGTGCCCAGTTCTGCACCGATCTCCATCAACGCGCTTAAGTCCTCAGAATAGGTGCCCGCAAACGGGTTCTCAATTACTGCAACGGCGACGGCCTTGCGGGTGGCCGGGTCGATCTTTCGTCCGATTTCGGAATGCGTTTCTTCGATGTTTACAGCGATCTTACGAATCTTAGCGCTCATCTCAGGCCGTCCTCTCCTTTGATTTCCGTGGCTGCCAGGCCGCCAGCGCGGTCGTGGATGCGTGGTCCCGTGCTCATGACCAGAATGACGGCCATTTCATGAGCTTTGGGCGCGTCGTTCAGGCCGACCTCCATACTGTCAAAGTGGCTTCGAACGTAAGAGGCATTTATATGGGTGATCGGCACATCGAGCCGCCCGCCAACGCCCGTGACTTTCTTGGTAGAGGGTACGATCGCGTTGGAATCATTGAGAAGTTCGCGCATCGCGTAACCTCCCGGAGCATGCCACAGGGCGCCATGTTCCAGCTCACCCGCCTCACCTATCAATGCGCCTTTGCCATAGCCTTCAATCTTGTCCGCCCCATCCAGCATCTCGACCAATCGCCTCGCCATCTGCAAACCAAGTGGCTTGAGGTCCTCCATGAACCACTGAATATCAGGCTCGTAACGCCCGGCAAATGGGTTCTCGATGATCGCAATCGCCGCCGCCCGGCGCAGGGGGCTCGCCGGGGCCGGACCACCTTCGTGGAAAATCTCTTCGACAGAATAGGCTGTTTTCCGGACATTAAGCTGGGACATGTTGTATCTCTTGTTGGAACGAAAATGCGTGTGCACCGGTTGTGACAGATCGGCCTTGGAGGAACAAACCCGCAGACGCGATCCGTCCCAGGGCCTGAAACGATGTCGCGCGGTTGAGACCTCGGGCCAAAGCGCGTTCACAATCCTCGGCTGACAAAGCACCACAGCTAACGGTGACCGGCAACTCCCCCAAATCACTGTTCTCGTCGATATCGCAAGCGGCGCGACGTGTGATCGATGGATGACCCGGCAGGTCCACCGCATTGGCGATGAGTGTTGCCGCAACGTCAGCCTCAGCGGCCGATGAGGCGAGCACCGTCACGCTGTCCGCGATGCCCAGAGACAGGCTGCGCCCGTGGCGACCAGAGGTCGCAATACCCCCGATACGATCCTTGTCCGTAACTTCAATCCGACCCAATTCGCCGCCGTCATGGGCTTGGATCGAGGTATTGAAGCTCGTTCCTGGGGTCAGATATAGAGCAATATCTCCACCGTTGTTGACATAAGCGCGCATGATATTCGCGCTTTGGGTCATTGCCGCAAGCACCTCATCCGCGAGGCTTCCGGCCACGGCGGCCATCCGTGTGACGTACCCCACATCAGTCAACGGCAGACACGCGTCATGCATTCGACGCGCAACTGTGCCGTTGGGACGTTTTGTTAGCGGAGACAGCATCCCCCGAAGGTCCGGCAATTCCTGTACAATTTCGGCGATGATCGTTTCGAACCGCTTTGCTGCGGCCCGATACGCCTGATCCCGATCCCCTTCCACCCAAACAATCAGATCACTGGGACCATGCTGCAGATGCAGCCGTTGGCCATCGGGCAAAAGGCGCGCGCGCGGCCTCATTCTGCGTCCGCCTTCCAATTGTAGTTTCCAAGATCCATCGGATCCCCGGCATTAGGTTTTTGTCGTACGTGGCGAGCCTGTTCCGAATTGATGTCACTGACGCGTCGCATGTGGTCCACATGTCCGCCCAGGGCAGCGTAATCTCTGACACGCAAGGTAAATTCGATGGGGGCGACAAGCGCGGGAGTTGGAACATAGCCAAAAGAATTCGTGGGCATATCCAACACATCTACCATTACAGTGATCCCGCCTCCGGGCCACACATAGGCATCTGCACCACCGCAAGACACGTGGGTCAGCGCGTCCTTGACCGATTTGGTCAGGCGTACGGGGTTCTCAGTAACGCCTGCGCGCAGCGATCCCCCTGCCCCACCCATGAACAGCACTGAACAAATCGAAGGTTCGCAGTTTTCTGCAATCAGCGCAGCTGAAGCCGCCAGTTTCGCGGGTACATCCCGCAGTTGCGGGACAAGATCGGCGTCGAGTTCATAGTATGAAAACTGCTCACCCGTTGTGGACACCATAAATAGCCGCAGGCCTTCCCACGCTGTTTTGGGGTTGAAGGGGCCAAGGATCGCAAGAGGGTCCTCGATATCTGTCCCCCCCCAACCTGTACCGGGTTCAGCCACTTGAAAGTATCGCCCAGGCGTCGAGCGCCGTCCTTTGATCTTGATCCCCGTTGCCGGGACATCAAGCTGCTTGCCTGTCTCGTGCTCGCTGAGTACTCCAGTGATGTGGTCATCCACCACCACGACGTCGTCGACATGACCGATCCACTGTTTCGGGAACATGCCTATCGTGGCGGAACCGCAGCCTACGCGCATCAAGCTTTCAGTCACGCCATTGATGATAGGCGGTTTTCCCGCCTCAACCACAACATCGGTGGCGTGATCCTCTTCGCCAATGACCATCGTGACAGGTTCTCGGTTACACAGCCGCAGCAGGGCGTCACATGTAACTCGGCCTTCTTTCTTGCTACCACCCGTGAGGTGCTCGACACCACCCAAAGACAGCATTTTCGAGCCGTATTCCGAAGTCATGACATGGCCGATCGGTTCCCCGTCGACGCGCACCACGTCTCGCTCATGGCCGATATGACGGTCAGTGTCGATCTTCACCTTCACACCGCAATAGCTAAAGATGCCCTCGGTCACGACCGTGACCATATCGACACCTTCAACTTCTTGGCTGGCGATAAAAGGCGCAGGCTTGTAGTCGGGATAAGTGGTTCCCGCTCCTACAGCTGTCACAAACTGACGCTCACCTTTGAAGATATCGCCATCCCATTCCTCTGTCGCGCCCTCGCCCATGAACGGAACGAGGTCTTGGCCGCTTTGGATGATTGTCAACGGATCAAGGCGAACCAGTTCGCCGCCGTGGTTTGCATAGCGGTCGCAGGCACCGGAATTGCCTTCTGCGATATAGCACATCACCGGGCAGGCATCGCAGCGGATTTTTTCTGGCTTCGCAACATCCGTCATCACGTTACACTCTTCTTGAGGGCTGCATGGACGACGCAGGGGATTGCCGGTCCCTTGAAAAGTCGTACCCCTGTTGCATGTTTGATTGCGTTCAGGATGGCCGGTGCCGTTGGGATCAACACATGCTCTCCCAGTCCCTTGGCGCCATACGGGCCATGCGCGTCGGTTTCTTCGATGATAATGGTCTCAATCGGGGGGATGTCACCGATTGTCGGGATCAGATAGTCATGCAGGTTCTCGGTCCGTCCCGGGATGTATTCCTCCATTAGCGCCATCCCCAGACCCTGAGCAATGCCGCCATGGACCTGCCCTTCGACTAGCATCGGGTTGATGGCCTGACCGACATCATGAGCCGCAATGAATTTCACTGGCGTGACTGTGCCCAGCGCGGTATCCACTTCGACAACAGCCAGATGCGCGGCATAACCGAATTGGGCGTAAGGATGCCCCTGCCCGTTTTTATCCAAGGGCTTTGTCGGCGGATCATAGCTTTCTTCGGCGCGAAGAACATACCCATCCGAGTCCGCTTCTAGAGCCGAAAGATCCAGAACACGAGCCCCCCCGGCATCAGTCGCTTGAATTTCCCCGGCGCTGAACTCCAAGGCAGCATCTTCGGCAACGTTCAGACGCTCCAGTATCATGGCCCGCAATGCCTCACCCGAGAGCCGCGCCGCATTGCCCGAGACAAAAGTCTGGCGCGAGGCCGAGGTTTTGCCCGCATCCGGTGTCACATCCGTATCCGCTCCTACAAGCGTAATCTGACCCACCTCGGCCCCAAGTGCGGTAGCAAAAATCTGGGTGATGACGGTATTGGCCCCCTGACCGATATCCATCGCGCCTTGATGCAGCACCACCGTGCCATCAGCGCGAATGCCGCATTTGATGGCCGATGGGTTGGGCAAAGACGTGTTGCCACACCCATACCATCCGCTGGCGATACCCACACCGCGTTTTACAGTGTCATTTTGTGCATTGAATGCCTCAACACCTGCACGCTCTTCCGTCCAGGCAAACCGCAATGCCTCAAGGCAGGCCTTGATCCCGACCCCCTGGTCGAACACCTGTCCGCACACGGTCGGCACACCATTATCCAAAGCGTTGAAAATACGGAACTCCAGCGCATCCATTCCCAGCTTCACGGCCAGATCGTCGAAAAGACATTCTTGTGCAATGGCTGCCTGAGGCACACCAAAGCCGCGAAACGCCCCCGATGGCGGGTTGTTGGTATGCACACCCTTGGCCTGCGCGATGTAGTCCGCCACGCGGTACGGTCCCGAAGCATGGACCGGCACCCTGTTCGCCACTGTCGGGCCCCAACTGGCATAAGCCCCCGTGTCAAAGCGGCCACGAAAGTCAAAGCCGCAGAGCTTGCCCGTCTTATCAGCACCGATCCTAAGCGTGATGTCTGAGGGGTGCCGTTTGGTCGAACATTGCATGGATTCAGTACGCGTGTAGCAAAGCCGCACAGGTTTGCCCGTCTTCAGCGCCGCGAGTGCCAGGTAGGGCTGTACGCTCATATCCAACTTGGAACCGAAACCGCCCCCGGTGGCCGTTGGCACAACACGTATGTCCGAGCGGTCAAGCCCCAGAACACGCTCGAGCCCTTCGAGATCCATAACCGGGGCTTGCGTGCAGGCATGCACCTCAACGCGACCGTTTACGACTTCGGCGAAACCCGCTTCAGGTTCAATATAGGCATGCTCGACAAAGCCGCTTTCAAACCGGCCTTCCACGATTACATGCGCGCGTGCCAGGGCCGCATTTGGATCGCCACAGGTCACAAAACCAGCACACATCACATTGTTGTCCCGGCCATCATGTAGTTGATCGGCTCTTTTACCTTGGGCTGCGTCCATGTCTTGTAAGGCAGGCAGTTCGGTCCAAATAATCGGTACCATTTCTGGATCGATGGCGCGAAGCACATCCCGAGCACCAATCAGGGCCGTGACAGCCTCTCCCCTGAAACGCGCTTCCCGCTCGGCAAAGACAGGCTGGTCTTCAAATCCCGGTATCACGCCAAAGTTGTTCTGGCCCTTCACGTCTTCCGCAGTCAGAACCGCGTCCAGCCCAGCCGCCTGCGCGAACCCTTCGAGGTCACCGATTTCAAAGACCGCGCGGGCATGGGGGGAGCGAATGACCAAAATCTCGAGGCACCCCACGGGCGCAATATCATCCCCGTACTTGACGGTAGCCGAAACTTTTTCGATCCCATCCAAATGCTGAACCGCATCGCCCACCTTACCCGCTTTCGCAATAGCAACCGAGGGCGCACCCATCACCGCGTCGATGATTTTGCGATAACCTGTACAGCGACATAGCACACCCCCTAAAGCATCCTGCACTTGCGCCTCGGTGGGCTCGGGCACGTCTCGCAGCAGCGCAACGGCAGATACCATCATGCCGGGCGTACAGATCCCGCATTGCGCCGCGCCATGATCCAGAAAGCTCTGCGCCAGCTTGGCTGCCACGGGGTCATTGGCATGTAATCCTTGCACAGTTTCGACCTCTCGCCCCGCAACCTGATGTGCTGGGGTCAGACAGGCGCAAACGGGCTCGCCCTCAAGCAGTACAGTACACGCGCCGCAATCCCCCGCATCGCAGCCAATCTTCACATCGCGTTGCCCCAAACCCTCGCGCAGAACTTCGGACAGTCGTTGGCCAGGGAAAAGCAATGGGGCCGCTTCACGTCCATTCAAACGAAATGGGGTCGGGGTGCCTGAAAGCGCTTTGTTCATCACGAAACCGCCTTGTGAATTGCACGCTGAATTTGATGACGCACTGCATCAAGCCGATACGAACTTGTCCCTCGGACATCATCGATCGGCGTTAATGCTGCGACATCAATCGGAGAAATCCTGACATCAGCGGGATCCTGACCGATCAGGCTCGCCTCTAACGCCGTAAGCCGTTGCGATACAGCGGAACAGGACCCTACTGCGATGCGAGCCTCGGCTATTCTTCCCTTTGCATCCAAAAGAACATTTGCCGCTGTCATGGCAATAGAAATGACCAAATAGCGACGGCTCCCTAATTTTTCAAAACCAGACGTCATGCCAGCATGGGGTTTCGGCACGATGATCGCTGTCACCAGCTCGTCATCCATCAACGCTGTTTGCCGCACACCCCTGATAAATGCCTCGAGGGGAAGAACACGCTTTCCCTTTGCTGCACTGGCCAGCTCAACCTCAGCATTCAATGCAAGCAGAGGTGGAACACCATCGGCGGCGGGAGAGGCGTTGCAAATGTTTCCGACAACCGTACCTGCATTTTGAATTTGCAGGCTTCCGACCTCGCGCGCCGCCTGCTTCAAGGCATCAAAGGCCCGAGGAAGATCAGTTCTAACAACATCCGACCATGTGACGGCTGCACCAATTCTTGTGCCCCCTTCAGATTGCGTGATGTCCGAAAACCCATCTATTCTTGTTACATCTAACAGATTTTCGGGATGCTGGCCTGCTTTCAACGCCGGATAGAAATCTGTCCCACCTGCAACAACCCGGACCCCAGCCTGCTTAAGAATGCCCAGCGCATCAGGCAACAAGCTTGGTTGTGAGTAGGCCATGCACATATCCACTTTCATTAGCACACTAATGATAAGTGTGGACGTTTGCCAAAGTCAACAGAACTGTCCTGAGAACACATCCAATCAAACATGGGCCGCAGTTTGAGCCAAGTGGGCCTCCGTATACCCAAGTTGACAGATAATCGAATCCGGATAAGGTACAAGCATGAACATGTTTGAACAAGAATCAACAAGAACTGATCGGATCGGAGCACCGAAATCTGTCAGGATCGCACTCATGCTCGAGGAAGAGATCCGGTCAGGTGGGTTGGATACAGGCGCACCGCTGGCCAGTGAGAACGCGCTGGTCAAACGGTTCTCGGTCAGTCGAAACACGATACGCAAAAGCCTCGATATCCTCAGCCGCAAGGGTCTGATCACGACCCGGCGCGGCATCGGATCATTTGTAACCTTCGGGGGAAAAACGATCGACGACCGCAAGGGATGGAGCGTTGCATTATCCTCGGGTGAAACCGAACTTGCGACGCGGATTCTTCGCCTGACACGCGGTAAAATGGATTTAGCAGACGCACCTGAAAGTGTCGGCACCGATGTCCTGATGGTCGATCGTTTACGTTTTCGTGTGAACACCGGTCAGGGAGTGTCGCTGGAACGCAGCCGTGTCCCATGGCGTTCTGAGTTTTCCGAGATAATTGAGACCGGTCTGGAAAACGGCTCTTTGACTGAAACGCTTCGCAGTCGCGGGTTGGCGGTCAATGGCGGTAGCGAATGGGCGCGTGTTTTGCCCGCGCTCAGCCCGGAAGACGCGGCTGTCATGGGGCGCGTGTCAGGAGAACCGATGTTGCGGCTGTGCCGGTTGACCCGTTCAGCCGACGGGGACTCCCTGGAATTTGTCGAGAGCATTCTGGACCCAGACCTGTTTGGTCTGCACATGGAGTTTTGACGGCTATGGCCACTGGAGAACTGGCTTTCAGTCGCGCTTGCGGCGCTCTTGCCGGAATGGCCATCGGGGATGCGTTGGGTATGCCCTCACAAACGCTGTCGCGCTCAGAAATAGCGCAACATTATGGCGAGATCACAGCTTATGTCGCCCCCTACCCCGACCATCCGGTCTCTCATGGCCTACAGGCGGCGCAGGTGACGGATGACACCGAGCAGGCATTGCTGTTGGCTCAACGTTTAGTGAAAGATGGCGAAGGGTTTGACGAGGCGCTTTGGGCGCAAGACCTGCTGGATTGGGAGGGTGACGTCCGAGCGCGTGGTTTGCGCGACCTGCTGGGTCCATCTTCCAAAGCGGCTCTTGCAGCGATGCTGAACGGAGAACCAGCCAGCGAAACGGGGCGCAACGGAACGACAAACGGCGCTGCGATGCGAATTGCACCGGTTGGGATCGCCACGCATTTCTCGCCAACGCAGAATTTCTTGGACCGCGTGGAACTGGCCTGCCGTATGACGCATAACACGGGCGAAGCCATCGCCGCTGCTGCTGCTGTTGCCACTGTCGTCAGCTGTGGTGTGGATGGTCTTGATTTCGACTCAGCACTCGACGCAGCGCTGGACGCCGCAGAGCAAGGGCAGAAACGCGGCCATCGGTTTGGCGAAGCAAACATGCGCCGTCGGATTTCAAACGCACTTGATCTCGCTGATCAGGGCCTGACCGATGTAGAATTCGCGCAAATCGTCGGAACTTCTGTATCTTCGTATGAATCTGTCCCGGCGGCCTTTGGCATCGTAAGGATGGCGTCGGGGGATGTTTGGAAGGCCACGCGAATTGCCGCGAATATCGGGGACGACACAGATACAATCGGCGCTATTGCCGGTGCGATGGCCGGGGCATGCGCCGGAATTGAAGCCATCGCGCCCGCTGTACTCGACCCTGTTCGTGCTGCCAACAACCTACCCATCGAAGTAATAGCGGAACAGTTGCTTTCTCTTCGCCATACGTCTGACGCAAAGACGGAGGCCGCAAGATGACCAATCGGCTTCTTCAGATGTCAGGTGTTGTGGCCGACCTGCTCTATCAGGTCGAAGCTGTTCCAGCGGTTGGTGAAGAAGCTATCGTCAAGGGTTTCTCCATCGCACCTGGTGGCGGGTTCAACGCCATGGTGGCAGCGAAACGCGCTGGCATGATGGTATTCTATGGTGGTTCTATCGGATCTGGCCCATTTGCCAAGATTATTCGCGAAGGTCTTAACACCGAAGGTATCCCGTTCCTGCGGGCACAAGACCTAACACGCGATCAGGGCTGCTGTACCGTGATGATCGACCCTCAGGGTGAGCGGACCTTTGTGGCAAGCGACGGTGCTGAAGGGCACGTGACTACCGAGGACTTAACGCAGATCAGCTTTGCCGAATTCGATTGGACCCTTTTGTCTGGCTACGCTCTGCACTACACGGGCTCGCGTGATGCGCTGCACCAGAGGTTATCTGCGGATGCCCGCATCAATAACCTAGTGTTCGATCCTTCGCCCATCATCGCCTCTCTCCCACATGAAGTGCTGCAGACGGCGTTGAGACGGGCCACATGGATCAGTGCAAATGCGCGCGAAGCTGCGGTTCTGACTGGTCACACGGACCCTGTTGCTGCAGCCAGAGCACTTGCTGAAACGAGCCCTGATGACGGTGGAACTATTGTGCGACTGGGGGAAGACGGCTGCATTCTGGCCCGGCCCGATGCTCTTCACCATATCCCACCTTACCGCGTTCAAGCGGTGGACACCAACGGCGCTGGTGACACCCATGTTGGCAGTTTCATCGCGCGAATGGCGCGCGGTGATACCCCAAAGGAAGCAGCCATTTACGCAAATGTCGCTGCGGCGTTGTCAACCACACAACAAGGGCCCGCAACGGCGCCGACCCAAGCGGTCGTGGCGGACGCCCTAAACAAGAAAGAGGCGGGTTGATCGAGAACCAAAGCTAAAGACCATTCAACCGGGAGATCACAATGAACAAACGTATCCTATTAGCAACCACAGTTGCTTTGACAACAACGGGCGCGGCCGTTCTGGCCGATGAGATCCGAGTTCTCAATTGGCAAGGGTATGGAACCGACGAAGACTGGGCCATTTCTGCCTTTACCGAGGCAACGGGCCACACCGTCGTTCATGAATACTTCAATTCTGAACAAGAGATGTTGACCAAGCTTCGGACCAACCCCGGTGCCTATGACGTCGTGCTGATCAACGCGGCCTTTACGCCACAGGCGCAGGCCGAGGGGCTGATAGGGCCAGTGGACAGCTCGATGGTCGCGAATTTTAGCGACGTGCCCGAAAATCTGGCCGCCAATCCGGACCTCAACGCCGGAGGTGCGCTGCATGGAATGCCTTGGACCTGGGGCCTGACATCCTTTGCTGTGAACACCAATGAATTCAACGAGATGCCAACGTCGATTGAGGTATTTTGGGACACGGCGCACGAAGGCAAAGTCTCGATCCGCGATGACGCGTTGGAAGCCGTACAATTCGCAGCTATCGCAACGGGCCAGGATATCAACGACATCCAGGATCTCGATGCCATCGAGGCCAAACTTGCCGAGTTGATGCCTCAGATCAAAACCTATTGGGGTTCGGAGAACGACTGGAACCAGTTCATGGCCGCGGGCGATCTGGATGTGGCGACCTTCTGGTCAGGTTCTGCGAGCCGCTCGATGGCTTCCGGACTACCGGTTCAATTCATCGTGCCGGACGAGGGTGCAATCGGCTGGTTGGATGGTCTGTCGATCCCAACATCATCGACCAAGAAAGAGGCTGCACACGCCTTTATCAATTGGATGATCGACCCTGAGTTCTACGTCAAATGGGCCGAAAGCGGTGCCCCAGCTTCGGCCAATGCCAAGGCCGCCGCTGCGTTGCCTGATGACGCCTTCAACAAACGCGTTCTGGGCGACCCCGCAGTCGTGGCACGCGTCCAGTTCCAGCGTCCGGTCTCGGATGAAAATCGCGAGAGATACCTTGAGCTCTGGCAAGGGTTGAAAGCCGCCCAATAAGCCCAGGCACGCTAAGGAGAAAGCAGACATGTCAACGGTTCTCGCCCGACAAAACAGGCTCAAGATCGTCAGCCTGCTTTCTCCGGCTTATATTTGGCTGACGGTGGCTATATTTTTGCCGCTGTCGGCGATGTTGTATTTCAGCTTTTTGTCCGATGTGCCTTTTGGCGATGCCGAATGGCACTACACATCTGAAAACTATCAGGCCTTCTTCCAGACCTCGACTTACGCAACGCTGCTGTGGAAATCCATAAAGCTGGGCCTGACTGTGACGGTGATTTCCGTGCTGGTTGGCTTTCCCTGCGCCTATGTTCTGGCTAAGGCGATTAAGGGTAAGTCGCGCGAAGCACTATTCCTTCTGGTAATCCTGCCCTTCTGGTCGAATTCTCTGGTCCGGATATTTTCCTGGGCCATCGTTCTGCGCGGAAATGGAGTGCTAGAGCTCGGCCTCAACGCGATCCTGCCGTTCGAGGTCGATGTGAACCTGATGTTCTCGACCCCTGCGATCGTTATCGGCCTGGTCCATTCTTACCTGCCTTACGTGATCTTGACTTCGTATCTGGCCTTACAGGCCATCGACGACAATCTGATCGACGCCGCGCGGTCAATGGGGGCGAACAAACTGACCATCCTGTGGCGCGTCATCCTGCCTTTGTCCCTACCCGGGCTGTTGGCCGGTGCCGTACTGATTTTTGTACCTGTCGTCGGCTCGTTCATGGAACCACGCATATTGGGTGGTCGTGTCGGAACTTATTTTGGCACCGTGATTGAGGATCAGTTCGTGGCCGTGTTCAATTGGCCCTTAGGGGCTGCCTTGTCCTTTATCCTGCTTGCGGTGGTTTTGGTGATCCTGGCAACCGCCAGCCCGGCATTACGGAGGGCACAGACATGAAGAACACCTATCTGGTCTGGGCAGGTAAGGTTTGGCTTGGCCTAATCCTATTCTTTCTTTACGCCCCGATCATCGTCATGGCGTTCATGTCCTTCAACGCGTCACAGTATTATCAACTGCCCTTCGAATTTTCGCTAAAATGGTACGAAAAACTGGGCCAGAATACTGAAATTCTGAATGCCGCGACCCGCTCAATTCTGATTGCGCTCGCTACAACTGTGATAGCCACCATCTTGGGCACAGCCGCCTCGCTGGCCCTGTTCCGGTTCGAATTCCGTGGCAAGCGCTTCCTGCAGGTGATGCTGTTCCCGCCGATCGCAATTCCATGGCTGATCACGGGCACGGCGATGCTGATCTTTTTCTATGGCGTCGGTCTTGGCCGCGGCACACCGTCGGTTCTGATCGGCCATGTCGCGCTTGCACTGCCTTACGTGATCGTCGTCGTCAGCGCCCGTTTGGCGACATTTGATCCCACACTGGAAGAGGCCGCAAGGTCCATGGGTGCCGACAGCTGGACCGTCACCCGCCGCGTGACCCTGCCCTGGATCGCTTCGGGGATCATTGCCGGTGCTCTGTTCGCTTTTGCGGTCAGCTTTGACCAGTTCGTTGTATCGTACTTCCTCTCCGAACCCGGCGACAGCACGTTGCCAGTGCTGATCTACACCTCGATCCGCAAAGGCTTCACGCCGGAAATCAATGCAATCTCGACAATCATTATCGTAATCTCGATGGCCGTGATGCTGTTTGCAGCCCGGTTCTCAAATTTCGGAGGAGAACGCTGATGGCCGATGTTTCTGTCCAAAACGTCACCAAAACATTCGGGTCACTCAAGGCTTTGAACGACGTCACCATGCACTTTCCGGATGGTGGTTTTTTTGCCCTGCTCGGCCCGTCAGGCAGCGGTAAGACGACGTTGCTGCGTGCCATTGCCGGGTTCATCTTTGCGGACAGTGGTTCGATCCATATCGGTGATCAGTCGGTCGAGCACATTCCCGTCGAAAAGCGCGACATCGGAATGATGTTCCAGAACTATGCTCTGTTTCCCAATATGACCGTCGCCGACAATGTGGGTTTTGGATTGCGTGTACGCAAAGTAGGTGCAGCCGAGGAACGCCGCCGCGTGGGTGAAGCGCTGGAACTGGTACAGCTTGGGCAACTGGGCGACCGCAAACCTCATCAGTTGTCTGGTGGTCAACGACAGCGCGTGGCATTGGCACGGGCTATTGTCACTAATCCAAAGGTGCTTCTATTGGACGAGCCGCTATCGGCCTTGGACAAATCTTTGCGCGTCGACATGCAGATAGAATTGAAGCGTATTCAGCGTGAGATTGGCATTACAACGATCTTTGTGACCCATGATCAGGAAGAAGCCCTTACTTTGTCAGACAAGATCGGCATCCTCAGACAGGGAACGATGATACAGGCTGGCCCGCCACGCGAGGTTTATAACAATCCTGTCGACGTGTTTACCGCCGAATTTCTGGGCGAAGCCAATATTCTTACAGGTCAAAGCGGCTTGGCTCTGAATTCTGGCGGTGCGGATATCAAATTACCACTCAGCGCGACACCGCAGTCGACGCTGGCCGTCAGACCCGAGAACATGAGCATATCTATCTCAGAGCCTGACGGCGACGAGATCTCAAAACTCCCCGCCACGCTGGTCCGTCGCATCTTCGCCGGAGCGATGGCGACCTGCGTCCTGAAACACAACGACAACACCTTCAAAGTCATTGCGCGCGATCAGGACATCCCGGAGTTGCCCGAAGGTGGCGAAATATGGCTGAGCTGGAAACCTGAGCACACGATTGTCGTTCCAGAAGGATCAGTTGGGTTCGATCCCAACTGAGCCGAGCAAGATCAAGTTCGAAAACCCTCGTTCGTGGCGCTACGACAAACACGGCCTGACGTACGTTGACCTCGTGATAAACGAAGTGACTGCACGCGACCGGATCAGCCTACTAATTGAATGACGCCTCACTGGGTGGCGAATGCGATTAATAGTCCGGCGATCTGGGTTCAAACATCAATCCAATATATGCAGCACTGGATCTGCGCTGCCACCGGGTTGGAAAACAATTCGAACCAGCTTCAATCAGATTAGTAGAACAACATAGCCTGTCACCTTGTAGGTGCCTGCGCCGCCCACATGCCCAGGCCAGTGAGCTTGCTCAAACTAGGGGTTCAAACGAGACCGTGACATCTGCGAACAAATCTGCATCGCCCACCTCGAAATACTGTCGAGTGATCGTGCGCTTGACGTATTCGTCATTTTCTTCCAGCCACAATCCGATCCAGGATGAGCGCGCAGAACAGGATCGCCAATCCAGCCAGAATTCCTTGTCCTGCAGCGGCATATTGAAGTGCCTCCAGCACGTCCTCGCCCAAGCCTTTTGCACCGATCAGCGAGGCAACGACCACCATCGCAAGAGACATCAGGATAGTCTGATTCACACCCGCCATGATAGTCTTGTGCGCTAGGGGCAGATCTACCCTCCATAGCAGATACCGGGGCGTCGCTCCGAAGGCTAATGCGGCCTCCCGCACGGTTTCGGGGACTTGCTGCAGGCCAAGAACGGTAAAACGGATCACCGGGGGGCTGCCAAAGATCATTGTAGCGACCACGCCCGCTGGCTTGCCTGATCCGATAAAGGCCACGACCGGGATCAAGTAGACGAACGACGGCATCGACTGCATGAAATCCAAAATCGGTCGCACGATTGCAAACGCCCGCGGGCGGCGCGCACAATAGATGCCCAGCGGGATACCTAGCGTGATCGAGATCAACGCCGCAGCGCCCAGCAGGGCAATCGTGGTCATCGCTTTTTCCCAGAAATCCAACAGGCCCAGATAGGCCAGCGCCGCACCGGTGAAGATTGCCACGCGCGGTCCGGCAGAGAGATAGGCCAGCATGATAATCACCAGTGCCACGACCGGCCACGGCGTATCGACCAGCACTACCTCAATCCAGTCCAGCAGGGTGCGCATCCCAAAGGTCAGCCCATCGAAGAAGCCGCGCCCGGCGGTTTTAGTCCATTCAAACACTGCTTGTACGCCATCGCCGACGTTCAAACGCCAGTCCCGGTTGGTTGGGAAAGTTTTGAGTACTGCTAGCGCATCGGGTTGCGCGAACTTGATCATCGACAAGATTACTACCACGGCGGTCAGCGCCGTCGCGACGACTACTCGAGGCAGCGACCAGCCATGCGCTACGCTCGGGTCCGAACGCCAGCGCGCGAACTGCCCTTCAAGCGTCCAGTTGGCCAACGAGGCGGCCAGGAACTTAAACGCCAGCAGAAGGACGATCCCGATAACCAGATAGGTGAATCCTGTCGAATCCGCTGAACGTGCGGCCTCCTGCGCGCCTGCCAATGCACCCTCAAGCGATTCCGCGGCGCGCTTCAATGACTCCAAAGTGGTTGAACCGGATTGCTCTGCCGCTGCAATTTGCTGGCGGCGCAGCTCCAATGTCTGCTCAATCTGTTCCGCGCGTTCCCGAAACTCACGGCCCAGATCACCGAACAAGCCCAGACCGATTTGGATAAAGGCAAGCGTTTCCAACACCAAAAACCCAAGGAACCACGACCACAGCCCCCGCGCCCCGAACCATATCGGACCCAAAATTGCAGCAGCTTTGTTCAGCGTAAAACGGTAGCCGGGGGCCTGCATCATGTAGGCGAAGGTCTTTTGGTAATAGGACTGCCCCTGCCCCACGAAATCTCCGATCAAGCCATTCAGGCGGTCGGCGGTTTCCGGTTGGATCTGTTGTGTATCAACATGTTTCATAGCGGTCCCCTTAGGCTTGACTGTCCTGAATCGCGCGGATCAGACCCGCTCGGTTGATAACACCCACGGTCTTGCCATCCTGAGTGACGGCTACAACTCCATGACCATCAACGCAGAGGTTCATCAGATCGGACAAATCCATGTCCGGATGCGCCTCTTTGGCATCTTCGGGCACTTCGCCGTGATGCGCCTCGAACTCTTCGACCGGTTTCATCACCGCATGGGCGAAGATCATGTTGAGTTTGGAAATCCCTGCCACAAAGTCGGCCACATAGTCATCGGTGGGGTTGAGGATGATCTCTTCCGGCGTACCGATCTGCACAATGCGCCCATCCTTCATGATCGCGATACGATCGCCGATGCGGATCGCTTCATCTAGATCGTGGGTGATGAACATCGTGGTTTTGTTCAGCTTGTGGCTGAGATCCATGAACTGGTCCTGCAACTGCTTTCGGATCAGCGGGTCGAGGGCCGAGAACGGCTCGTCCATCAGCAATATCTCGGGGTCGGCGGCGATGGCACGGGCCAGACCCACACGTTGCTGCATACCGCCCGACAGCTCATGCGCATATTTGTCTTCCCAACCGTTGAGCTCGACGAGTTCCAGCACCCGGTCCGCTTCTTCCCAGCGGCGCGCCTTTCCGGTGCCTCGGATTTCCAGCGGCATCGCTACGTTGTCGCGGACAGTACGGTGGGGCATCAGGCCGAAGTTCTGGAACACCATAGCGACGCGCCGGTTGCGCAGGTCGCGCAGGCCCTCATCATTCAGGCCCATCACGTCCTCGCCATCCAGATAGATATGGCCGTCAGTGGGCTCCAACAGGCGATTCACATGGCGCACAAGGGTCGACTTGCCCGAACCCGATAAGCCCATGACGCAGAACAACTCACCCCGCTCGATTTCGAAACTTGCATCGGCGACGCCGACAACGCAGTTGAAGCGCTCCAGCACTTCGGCCTTGCTCAGCCCCTCGCTGTGGATGGCTTGCAAAGCTTCCTGCGACCGCGCACCAAAAACCTTCCAAACGCCTTTTGCGTCGATTGCGATATCCGCTGTCATACTGGCCCCACCGCAGTTGAATGAATCGAGCAACGCCCCCGAAATCATCGGGGGCGCACAGGTTTTAGTTGGTGGTCAGACCAAGCCAGCTGTCGACGGTATCGCCATTGGCGGCGATCCACTCGGCCACGACCTCGTCTGTGTCACGCCCTTTGACCACGACCTCGTAAGTCAGGCCGCTCAGCTCACCGGCATCCATGTCGATATTGGCCAGAAAGGACGCCGCTGCCGGGTTGCGCTGCTCAAGCGATTTGGAATGGGCGACGGTCACAGTCTTGACCGGTTCACCGGTGCTGATATGGGACTTGTTGAACCAATCCGCGTCCTGATCGGGCTGCACCATCTTGTAGGTGGTCGCATCATGGTCGGGTTCTTCCAGAATTGTCACATCATACAAAGCATGCACGTAATGCGGCGCATAGCAGTAGAACGCCGCACCCTTCTGTTGGTCAACCTGGTCCTTCAAGCGCGAATAGAACACGGTTTCATCCTCGGTCGTTGGTGTCAGGAAGGTCTCGATCCCATAGTCCCGCACCCGCACTTTGAATGTGTTGGTCGAAGCCCAGCCCGAAGCACCAACCCAAACCTCACCCATGCCGTCACCATCCGAGTCGAAGAGCTCTTGCGCCATTGGGGTAGCCAGATCGTAGATTGAACGAATGTTGTGATCCTCAACCATATAGTTCGGCACGCAGATGCCGGCGCGCCCCTCGTAGCTGCCAGAAGACAGCGCGACGGTGCCCTTCTGATCGACATACTCGTCGGTGAAGGACGACTGGTTCGGCAGCCAGACATCCGGGTGCACGTCGATATCTCCACGCCCGCCATCCATCGCTGCAAAGATCACCGCATTGGCGCCAGGCGCATAGCCAACCTCGCCGCCTAGACGTGTTTCGATAACCTGACCAATGACGCGGCTCATAATCTTGGCACCGGGCCAGCTGGGTTCACCGACCATCACTTTGTCCTGCGCGATCGCGGTTGTCGCGCCCAAAGTCAGGGTCAATGCTGCTGTTAGCATTCCTTTTTTCATATTAATTCTCCCGTTTCGTTGAGTTGCATGCGCCATCAGGCGCGCGCCCGCTTGCGTTGCGGGTCTATGAATGGAATGTCCGAGACCGTCGCGCACAGGCGTTTCATCCGTCCGTCGAGCTGTCCGATCTCCAATTGAGTGCCGTTTTCCGCCTGCTCGACCGACAATCGGGCCATCGCAATCGCATGCTCCAGCATCGGTGAACGTATAGCCGAGGTCACCACACCCACCTGCCGTTCTCCTGCATAGACCGGGGCACCGTGGGCTGGCACGTCATCACAACCGATCAGCAGCCCTTTGAGCACCCGGCGCGGGTCGCGTGCGTTGCGTTGCAGAGCCGACTTGCCGGTGAAGTCAGACTTGGTCAGATCGACCGCAAAGCCCAATCCAGCCTCGAACGCATCGACGCCCGGTGCGAATTCGGCGTTTGCCGCGGCTAGACCTGCCTCGATCCGGATGATGTCTAGTGCGGCTGAACCCATTGGGGCGATCCCGAACTCTTCGCCGGCTGCCATTACCGCATCCCAGATCGCGACAGCATCGGATTTTGAGCAGAAAACTTCATACCCTAATTCGCCGGTATAGCCCGATCGCGACAGCATGAACGGCGCACCTTCGCGATCGTTCAGCCGTGCGACGGTGACACCGAACCATTTTAGATGATCCAAGCTGGGTACATGCGGTTGGGTAAAAGCGATCTTGCGTAGCAAGTCGCGCGATTTCGGCCCTTGAATAGCCAGGTTTGGCATCGTTCCGCGCAATGCGTGGACCCGTACTTGCAAGCCGCGCGCGTCTGCCAGTTCCTGCAACACCCGCCCGCTTTCCTCGGATCCGCAGCACCAACGGAAAATTTCGGGTGCCAGACGGAACAGGGTGCCATCGTCAATGACCGATCCACTTTCGTCGCACATCAGCGTGTAAGATCCACGCCAAACCGGCAGTTTCGCCACGTTTCGAGTGGTGGCCAGTTGCAGCAGCGCCTCGGCATCCGGGCCGACGATGTCGAATTTGCGCAGACCGCTCATGTCCTGCACTGTCAAAGCCTCGCGGCAGGCCCAATATTCACCCAAAGTACCATGGGCCGGGTAACTGACCGGTGCCCATAGATCACGCGCTGGCGCGAAATGCTGGGTCAGCGGGGCCAGACGGTCATGAAAAGCGGACTCCTGGCTGATCGACATGAGGGCGTCTTCCTTTTCGCGATAGGCAACCGCACGGCGGATCGGTGTTTCAGGGCGGTAGATACGTACATGCACATCCGTCGGGTTCCAGCCGTTGATCGGATCAATGTCGTCTGGACAGGCGGTCGAGGTGCAGACCAAATCCTCCAACGCTCGCATGGCAACATAATCACCGGGGCGCGAACGGGATTCTTCAGTCAGGATATGATGCGAAGCCGGGTCAACCCACGTGCTCCAGAAGAAATTGATTGCGGGCCAAGCGGTCCGCTTTTTGACACCGTAGGGCACCAGAGCATTGGTCATGTTGTCGGAACAGTTTAGATGGCCGGGAAAGCCTCTCTCTTCATAACCGCGAGCGGTGCACGCCAGACCGAATGTATCGTGTTGACCACAAGTGTCCTGAACCACATTCAGTAACGGGCGCATATCGCGATCAAAGAATTTATCCAGCAAACCGGGACCGGGAAAAGCCCGTCTAACCATGGACCGAGTGGCAGTGGAGTCGATCATCCATTCCTCGCCACGGTCCAGGCCATCTGCCCGCAACGCCATGAAATCGGAACATTGCTGGCCTTCAACATCGATGATTTGAACAAATTCGCCAGCTTTAAGCTCATACGCCATGGCGCTGCCGCGAGGGACGGTGAACTCGTCTCGTGTATCACCCAGCAAAGGCGGCAATTGCACATCACGTTTGGCTGCGGGCTTGTGCAGAACCGTCACAATTCCGGCGCCTGAGCCTTCGATTAGCCCGGCAACTCCGACGGGTCGGATCAACCAGACCGTCATCGTCTGACTGGCACGTATAATCACTGGCTCGGATGATTGATCAAATCTGTAACAAGGAACCCGCTGATCCCCATCCCGCGCTGCTATCCAACCCGAGAACCGGGCACTGTCAAAACCGTCCCATTCAACCAACCCGGTTTGGCTCAGCCCAAGTGCCGCAAGCATCGGCTGCCCACCCTCTGCCAAAGCAGCAAGATCCAATGGCTGCAGTGAACCAGCCCCTTCTACTGACAGCAAATCTCCGGATTTGATCGACAGCTTTACCGCCTCGCGCGGAGACAGGACATGCGTGCGTGCGTCAAGGGCATTTGGGAAGCCCGGGAACCGGCGACCGGGGCCGTCGTACCCCGTGTTAGTAAAAGTATGTAAAACCGTAGACCCATGCATGGCGCAGTCAGATTCCCAAAATGTAACTAGTTACAGAGCTTGATGAAACCAGTTACATATGTCAACTCTTTACTTAGAAATCGGCAAGACGGGCCCTAAAATCAGTGACGCAGAAAACCCCCGAGCCTAAAAAACGCTCAAATCTCAGAGATGTAGCAAAAGCAGCGGGCGTGTCCGTCGCAACGGTGTCCAGGGTGCTGAATGAACCGACCGTGGTGAAGAAGGAAACGCTCGAAAAAGTTCAGACCGCGATTGCCGAGCTAAAATTCGTTCCTAGCGCGGCTGCCAGGGCAATCAATTCTGGTCGCACCCGCTTTGTTGGGGCTTTGGTGCCTACGCTGGACAATGCGATCTTTGCCCGTTTCCTTGCTGCTCTGGAGCGTAAGTTTTCAGACCATCAGTTGTCTCTGATCGTTGCGACAACCGAGGCGAGCCTAGAGATCGAAGCCGAGAAAGCCAAAAGCCTGCTAGATATCGGAGCAGAAGGACTGATCATCACTGGCATTACGCACAGCCCGGCGTTTCACGAACTGATCGAACGGGCGTCGTTGCCAACGATCGTCACGTCTTTCTTTAATCCGGAAAACCCGCTGCCGACCATCGGGTATGACAACGCGGCTGCGGCGCAACTTGCCCTACAACACCTTGTTGAACTCGGACACCGAGACATTGCGGTCGTGCATGGCCCCGTTAACGACAATGACCGTACCCAAGCGCGCCTAACCGGCCTCAAAGCCTTTCCCTTCGACGGAAAGCTCTCAACCTTCGAGACCGAGATCAGCCATCAGGGCGGCGCAGACGCTGCAAAACACTTGGGCAATCTAAGCACCAGGCCAACGGCAATTCTATGTCTATCCGATGTCGTCGCCCTGGGGGTTTTGCTTGGTCTTCAGGCGCAAAATATCATCGTCCCGGACCAAATTTCCATGGTCGGGGTTGACGATCTTCCAACTTCGTCTGTGACCGTTCCGCCACTGACAAGCGTACATTTACCGGTTTCTCAGATGGGTGAACGCGCAGCGGATGCGCTTGCCAACTGGATCACATCTCATCAGGCGCCCGAATCCGAAGAGCTGTTTACACAACTCGTTGTTCGGAGCTCTACAAAACGTTGTTGAGGCAAGTGTTCCAGACCAGAAATTAGCCCACGCGTTCGATACCGGGCTTCAGTGTCCCGAATGCAACCGTTGGAAGGATGCAGTTACTGCAGGGATGTACGCAACTATATGCGCTCCTTGCTGTCTTTCGGATGTGCCATTTTGCCCGCGTTTGTGGCCGCCCATTCATGCATGGCCTGCAACAATGGGATCAGACTTTGCCCCAATGATGTCAGACTATATTCCACATGTGGAGGGATTGTCCGAAAGTCCTTGCGGGACACAAAGCCGGCGTCCTGCAGCTCAACAAGTTGTCGGGTAAGCGTGCGGTGGGTGATGCTTCCGAGGTTGCGCTGAAGCTGATTAAACCGAGAGGTTTCCTGCGCCAGCCAATAGATGATCAAGAGTTTCCACTTGCCCGAGATCGCCTCTATCAGTGGCTCAATCAGACAGTTTTCATCTGGTTCGAGCGTTGCCATAGCGGTATCCTATATGACCGTACTTGTCGCTTTGATCTTGTATTTTTAACTACGCCTCAGACTTACGGAACGCAACGAGGAAGAAGATGACCCAGAAGAAAGTCGTGATTGTCGGCGGTGGATATGTTGGCTTTGAGGTCGCCAAAGCATTGGATGGATACGCTGATGTTACGCTGATCGAGCAGCGCGAAGCCTTTGTGCAGCCGCCAGCGACCATTCGTGCACTTTTGCAGCCCGAATTGTTGGATCAGATCATTCTGCCCTATGATCGTTTGCTGATGCGCGGACGCGTCATTCGCGGTCGGGCCTCAAGGGTTACACAATCCGAAATTACGTTAGAAGACGGAACCATCTATCCCGCCGATTACATCGTCCTGGCAACAGGTTCGTCCTATGCCGCGCCTTTCAAACCTGAAGGCAACAGCATTAAGGATTTTCGCGAGGCGAGTGCTGAGGTTAGTTTGCAATTGTCGTCAGCAAAGTCGGTTGTCATCGTCGGAGCAGGTGCGGTCGGCACCGAGTTGGCAGGGGAAATCGCCGCAGCTCAACCCGACAAAGACATCACATTGGTTTCTTCAGATAACACTTTGTTTCCAATGTACCCGGCAAAGTTGGGCGCGCAGTTGAAACGCAAGCTGGAACGCGCCGGCGTGAACATCGTTCTGGGCCAAAGAACGGAAAACTTGCTACACTTGGACAGACCCTATGCCGGGTCGGTCAAATTGACCGATGGCCGGGTGATTAGTGCTGATCTGGTGTTTCCTGTGATCGGATCCAGGCCAAATACGGCTTTGGCGCAAACGCTTTCCGGGGTCGCCACGGCACCTTCTGGCCGGATTCAAACCGACAAATGGTTACGCCCTTCCAAGCACCCGAACGTCTTCATCGCAGGAGACATTGCCGATATCGGTGACGGTATGACCATTGTGGCAATATCCCGACAGAATCCGTGGCTGATCAAAACCTTGAAACAAGCACTGAAAGGCCAGGCGATCGAGGGTCTAAAGCCATATGTGCCATGGAAAAAAGCCCCGATCTTACTGCCCCTTGGTCCCAAAATCGGGAACAGCTGGCTATTTGCGACTGTTGGCGATTGGGTCACGCGCCAGATGAAGGGAAAAGACCTTTTTATTTCGAAGTATCGCAAGGCGTTCGGGCGATAGGATGGACTGAATGCCCCACAATTCACCTCCCGACAAGAGACTGCCAGGACATAAACTGATGACACGTGTCGACCTTCCGAAATTTCCAACGAGCCAGGGGTATATGAGTGAGCGCGTTCAGCAGGCATATATCACAGCTGCGATCGAAAATGGACTGCTGCCCGCTGACGCCCACCGCATGGCAGAGGTTGTTTCGCTAACTGCACCGGGCGACACCTCAAAGCCGATTCAGTTCTGGCAGCTATTCTCTGTCTTGGGACAAGATGCAATTGTTGGCGTAGTCACCAGATTCTATGAACGCGTGTTTGCCGATGAGCCTTGGTTCACATCCGTCTTCGAAAGGGTTGGGGGATTGCACCACCATGTTGCGACCCAGGCATCCATGTGGATCGATGTCATGGGGGGTGGCCCCTATTACCACGGCGCTGAGTTTCGGTTGAACTTTCATCACGCGCATAACGCTATTGCTCTGATGAATGACAAGGGGGCAGAACGCTGGGCCAACCTGATGAGACAGACGTTGGATGCCTCTGCGGACCTGCTCACAGATGATCCACGCGTGCGGATCAGCCTCAACACGTTCCTGTCATACTTCATGACAAAATACGCCGAAGAATTCGCCTTCCAGGATCGGCACATTTTTGGTGAAACGAACGGACAGCTAAAGCGCCGGATAAACTTCCTGAGAATGACGACCGCAGCAATCGAAAATTTGAGCACGCAAGAGCTAAGCGACGCGCTGGCTGAGCACGGTGTGGACGTGTCCCAATATCCGGACAAACAGGCGCTTGTTGAAAAAGCGTTGATGATGTGACGCCTGCAATCCAAGCTAGACACCAATCGTCAGCAATATGAGCCACGGTGGCAAAGTAACAGAATCGATCAAATCAGTAGGATTCGATCACGATTTTGATGGGCCGCTTCTGGAGCTCAGCGACAAACTGTGGCACGAAAGTTTGGACATGTATGTGCTGAACGTCATCAAAAATTGCCATATTGTAACGCCAATACTGATCGAGCAAGGTGACGGTGCTTTCGTAAACATCTCGTCCATGAACACAATCGAGCCGCGCGCGCCCTATCCGATGAGCATGCTGCGCGGCGCACTACACAGTTTCTCAAAGCTCTATGGGGACCGTTACGCGCGGCACAACACTCGCGTGAACAACCTGCTGCCGGGATTTTGCGAGAACGTGAACTTGTAAGAACGGGCCCGTCGGGAAATCCCCGCTCAGCGGCCCTCAACATTCGAAGAAATTGGGCAATCTTGCGTGTTTCTCGCCAGCGGTGGGGCCCGGTATGTTAACGCTCAGAGTATACTGTCCGATGGCGGCATGAACCGGGCGGTGCGATAGCAAAAAAAGCGTTGAAGTATGATTGTAACAGTACTCAAAGAAATCTTAGGCTCAGAACGGGACGTTTCTGGCCCGAGTTGGAATAGCAGAACGCTATTGCTTGCCTCTGACGGTATGGGATTTTCGCTCACGGATACGATCAAAAATACAGGAGCAGAGCTCGAGCTTGAATACATCCATCACTTAGAGGCGTGTTATTGTATCGAAGGCAAAGGGCAGATCAGGTCGTCTGAAGATGGTACTTGGTATCCAGTTGAGCCATTTACCCTATACGCATTGGATCAACATGATCGGCACGTGATTCGCGCAACAGACGCTGACCTGCGGCTGGATTGCGTATTCAATCTGTCGCTCAGCGGCCGCGAAATACACCGCGAAGACGGAAGCTATGTGCCGGCCGATTACCAAGACAAAATAACATTCTTGCGCACGCGACAGCCTGTAGCTCGGTCTGGCACCGATCATCTGGGTAGTAGGCTCAGGACTCTGCCTTTGGCCCTATGCAAATGAATTGTTACTACCCGACTTTAAACACGATTTACACCCGACATCTGTACCATGGTGGTTTCCTCCCGTTGCCGTGCCACCACGAGATAGCGACGATATTGGCCCTTAAGAAAGCCATGCCGTGCGAAACGATTTGTCCGGCAATCCGCCGTGATTCAAGTTCAATTGCAGCATTGCTGAAGGGGTGGATTGCTCCTGCTTCTAGCGGCGTCGCAATGCGCCATAGTGCAGGTGTCTAAATCTGCTTTTGAGAGGAGCCACCCCATGCAAGTTACCACGATC